>NZ_CAXXRO010000005.1:407500-701629 GCF_963675105.2 Desulfogranum marinum | reverse complement strand
GATCATGTATGCCTTTGTGGCCCAGGAATCAGTGGGAAGACTCTTTGCAGCCGGCCTTGTCCCGGGGGTAATGCTGGCAACCATGTACATGCTCTACATAGGCTTTAAAGCGTATTCCCAACCAGAACTGGCACCGGCGCTACCACTTGAAGAGCGCGGTACAATCAGAGATAAAATTGTCGCTCTCAAGTACCTGGTACTGCCCTCCTGCATCATTTTCGGTGTGCTGGGCTGTATCTTTACTGGCATCACCTCGCCCACCGAAGCTGCTGCTCTCGGTGCTGCCGGAGCCATAATAAGCGCTGCCATTCGCCGTAATCTCACTTTTAAAAACTTCAAAGAAAGCCTGATGCGGACTCTGAGCCTTTCAGGGTTCAATGCCTATATAATCCTGGGAGCAATTGTCTTCAGTGCTGTTTACAGTGGCCTGGGAGCATCCAACATGATCAGGGAGGCCCTAACCGGCATGGACGTTAGCCCCTGGGTGGTTGTGGTCATGATGCAGCTCAGTTTCTTTCTGCTCGGCATGTTTTTAGACGATATTGCCATCCTTTTTCTCTGCATGCCCATCTATGTCCCAATCATCAAGGCATTGGGGCTTGATCCGGTATGGTTCGCGGTCCTCTATGTCATGAACATGCAGATGGCATACATAACACCGCCATATGGCCTTAACCTGTTTTACATGAAGGCGGTTGCCCCTAAAGAGGTTACCCTGAGTGATATCTATCGTTCGATTGTCCCTTTTTTATTTCTCCAGGCCATTGCCCTCACACTGCTGCTGATATTCCCCAACATCGCCCTGTGGCTGCCAAGTTTACTGTTTGATTATTTCCAAATGATGATCCATCCCGACCTGCTCTTCAGTAAATTGGATGCGATTGTTCAATACCCCAGCCTGTACAAGGTGTTAATAAGTAATCCACATATGCTTTTTGATGCGGGAAATATGACCAACATTGTAAGCAACACCCCAGTGGCTACTCTTCTCTTTGAGAACCGGAACTTTCAAACATTTCTGCTCAACAGCCCTGATTTTGTACACATGCTGCTCAATAATGATTGGTTGATACAGCTTCCGGAAATGAATGAATTCCTGCACCAAAACCAACATTTTTTAGATACGCATCAACAAATTAGATATTTTATGCAGTAAGGAGAAATGATGTCTGATAAAAACATTGTATACCAACCCGTTGATTCCTTGCAATCTCCACGTTTTAGTGGGGTAAGGACATATATGCGATTGCCGCATGGGCAAGGGCTTGAAGGTGCCGATGTGGCGATCTTCGGTGCACCGTTTGATACCGGTGTGTCCTTCCGCCCCGGTACCAGATTCGGGCCTGCTGCAATCCGGGATGAATCTGTTATTCTCAAGCCATATTGTCCGCTTACAGATGTCAATATCGTTGAAAATATATCAGTGCTTGACTATGGGGACGTTGACACGGTTCCCGGATATATTGAAGACAGCTACGACAAAATGGAAGCGATGATTGCGGAAATTTGTCGAGCCGGGGTTATTCCAGTCTGCATGGGTGGTGACCATTCCATCAGCCTGCCCTTATTACGAGGGCTGACCAAAGAGCTGGGAGAACCTGTTGCATTGTTGCATTTTGATGCCCACAGTGACACTATCCCAGAATACTTTGGCCGAAAGTACAACCATGGCACCCCTTTTTACTGGGCCATTGAAGAAGGGTTGATAAAGCCGGAGCACTCAATTCAAGTAGGTATCCGAGGTCCATTGTACAGTAAAGACGCTCTGGATTACCCAAAAAACAAAGGGCTGGAGATAATCACAGGTCCCCAGCTACATGCTATGGGAGTGACAGAGGCAGTAAAAGCTATCAGAAGCCGCATCAACGACCAGCCTGTGTACGTTACCTTTGATATCGATTTTCTTGATGCAGCCTACGCTCCGGGAACAGGAACTCCGGAAATCGGGGGTTTTACCACTCACCAGGCACTGCAGCTCATGGTGGGCTCCTGCCTGGGTATGAATCTTAAGGGAATGGACCTAGTAGAAGTTTTGCCGGCCAATGATAACGCAGGCATTACAGCTCTTGCCGGAGCGTCTCTTATCCACCTCTTCCTGGCCTTAGTTGCAAAAGGGGTCGAAGAAAAATGAACCGCCAAATCGTTACAGGCAAAACTCTTCACCTTCTTTTCACGGGAAAGAAAGAACAGCAGCCTGCATTTCCTCACCCTGCTCTGCAGGGTACCTGATCGCTCAACAAGAAAACGCTTCATCCTGACTCACCTTGGGTCAGGATGGTATTTTCTCCACCTGCTCCCCTACCCTTCAACGAAAAAAACTTCAGTTTTCCGTATAACACTTGAAAACACCCCCGCAAGCGCATTACAACATATTCTCCTAAAATGATTGAAACAAAATAAAGGAGTCCCAAAATGAACAGCAGTTGTGATTTTGCAGTGCCATCAGCCAAAGAGTATACCAAGGCTTTAAAGAAATTAAAAAAAACCATCAGCGACGAGCAACGTCAAATGCTGGAATCCCACTTCAGGTCCGCCAACCAATCAGCTCCCTTTACCAAGCTTGCAGATGCTGTTGGAACTGATGACTATTCAGTGGTTATAGATGAATACGAAAAACTCGGTCGCATGCTTGGTGACACATTACATATGGCCTATTTGGAGAGCGTTGCCAGGCCGGGCGAACCCTTTTATAGCAGTGCCATCGGTTCTGGAAACCCGTACCGCTCTGAAAACGAGCACTACCAACTTGTCATGCACCGCGAGCTGGTCGAAGCATTACGAAATTTAAAATGGTTTAAGTAATTGCACGATACTCTTAAAGTGAGAGGGAGCCAAAAAGGTGTTCCCATGGCAGTATCCAAATATCTTCGCCGGCCATACCTGTGTAGTCTTTACCGTTGCTGTATCCCAGCTAAAAGCAAGCACCCGTGAAGCAGCATTGTAACAGGTAAACACTGCGTTATCCTCCGCAAAAGCCACAGCTCTGGATTTGCGGAGGACAGGTCTATGTGTGTAAATGGTATTACAACCCTTTGCAATTGGCATAATAAGTGACCGTCGCCGGCCAATCTGAAAAAATACCGATAACGCCGACATCCTGGGCAAGCACGTCAAGCACAGTCATCATATCTCCGTCATTATCGATTGCTCCTTTTGTCGTCTGGTAATACCACCCCCCGCCTGAAACCAAAAGACCTGAGCGCTCAAGTGTCCAGGTAATGATATCCAAACCTGCCTCTTTTGCTTTTTGAGCATAAACAGAAGGGACTACTTTGCCGCTGCCATCAACTGCCAGCAGCATCCACATTGGCGGCGCAATAATCCGGACACCATTGCCAACCAATTCGTCCATGGTAGGTGACCATGTTGCAGGGTTGGTATGGTCAAAATTTTCATCATCGTATCTTCCGTCCAGATAAACACCCTGCTTACCGAACTTAGGCTCATTTTTGATCCAATACTGCACATCCTCCACACTAAAAGATTGGGCAAAAACCTGATCTGGTTTCACCCCTGCTTGTTTATACTCATCGATCATCTGCTGCGCATATTGTTGCTGGGTATATGTTCCCCCAAAAGGCATGACAACAAGGGGTTCCTTTAGTTCAGGAGTCATCTTCACTCCCAGCTCCTGAAACAATGCTATACTTTCCTTGTGGGACACCACGGTTCCACATGTTGCATAGAGGTCGGTTCTCCAGTTAGCAGTGCCGCCCATATATTCTTCAACGGTTGTTGCCTCCGGATTCGCCGCATCCATCTTGCCACAAAGCGTTTTAAATTCCTCCAGGGTTATATCACTGGCACAACAATTGGCAGTAGCCGGCTTCAGTAATTCACCCGTGCCGGCATCGAACTCTGCGGGGGTAAATGGTTCGCTGCACTTTGCTGCCAGCTCAGGAATGGCAAGAATATTGGTTGTGGTGTGCAAATCACACTGTGAATGACGGCATACAAGTTCTGTATCCTTGGTAAAGGTCACATCACATTCAACAATACCTGCCCCCATACGGGCGGCAGCCTCATAAGATTCTTTCGTATGCTCGGGAAACTGCATAGCCGCCCCGCGATGACCTATGGAGAAATCGCTACGGATAAATGAACGGTTAGAGCATTTTTGCAATTCTTCCTTTAGTGGACTTTGCTCCATTTCGTTTACCAGAAAGAAGGGGCGTGGCCCTACTTGAACCGGCATGCTTATCACACCACCTTGTTTTTGCTTTGTTACTTGTGCTGCGGAAGCATCCCCCACGCCGGTAAAACCAGCCAGAGCGACAAACATTATCGTCGTGATACACACTATACCCTTACCCGTCATTCTTACTCCCTCCATTTTTGGATTGGTTTTAGAAAATGTACCCAGAGATTAAGCCTGAATCGCTCATTGCCAAATCAGGACAACACATCGTTAAAAACACCTGGGCTATGCCTTAAAAGGCATTAATCGGTCAGCAGGCTTCAGGTCAGCCCCTGATGGCTATTTACCAGGCACAAAAACTATGAAAATCTCATGCACAGAACACGACGACGTGTTTAAACTTAATATATTATCATGCGGTTAGGGTTACATTTCAATGTAATGAAAACGTAACTGCTCAGTGGCATTCCAACTCTCTATGATCTGCCCGTTCAGCATACAAATGTATCGAAGTCGGAGCTTATCTGCTCAATCGGTCAGCTTGTGAACATTTTACGCACTGCTTGTTGGATGGTTACATGAACCAAGACATATATTTGAACCGTGATAGGTAATTTTGCCAAAAACAATTTCATTTAACGCAAGCACGACTTTTCCAAATAGCTCCAGACCAGTCTCCCCCGCACTGCTTTATTCCTCCAATGCGGGAAGTAAGACAGGCTCTGCGTTATCATGTAATATTGGGATTGAGCGTCCATTTAATGAACCAGTCAGCTGCCCCATCTTCCCCTGTTTCGGCATCAAGACAGACAATCCCTGAATTCTGGAACTTATAAACAAGGTTATCTTCGCCGCCTGTGAGCATAAAGGAAACCAAGCGCTGCAAAAAAGGTAAGTGCCCGACCACCATCAGATTCGAATGTGGATCAAGCGTTTCGGCATATTTACGCACATCATCCAGCGGCTTAATACCTGAAATCATTTCTAAAGGGGCTTGCACGGACAGTAGGTCATGAAAAATTAATGCAGTCTGCTCTGCCCGTTTTTTTCCCGAATGGACGATCCGGTTTACGTTTATCGCATATCCAGCAGCAACCTGACCAATCCTTTCTGTTTCTGCTCTCCCCTTGCGTCTCAAACCTTTTTCCGGATCAACATCTTTTGACTCGCTCACACCGTGCTGCACAAGAAAAAGTGCCATGGTCTTCCTCCGTTTTTGGTTCCGATAGTCTATCTTGCTTAGCCATTCACTCACCTGATGCACCATCGCAACTCACAGGTCCCCCACGAAGTCTTCCACTGGTTGCTTACCTTTTCAGAGGGACACGATCTTCCGCATAAATAGGCTACCGGAGTCTTTGCTTACCTGCAAAAAAAATCGCGCCTGTCCAAACATGAGGCACCTGTAAACAGCTGCAGGTTATAGGTAGAATAAATCAAAGAGTTACCAACCCAGCAATTCGTTACGCATCATCAACATATTCGCCCCTTCAGCAGGGCATAAGGGCTAATTCGTTGACCACATGGCCGCCCCACTGTTTTTTATCATTAATATCATCTCTACTTCATTATATATTTTCGAAAGAGACTACGCCACAGGAACCACGGCTACGTCTGACTGAATATTGACATTTAACGCGCTCATCTGTACTGTGATTTTAGCTGTTTCAACTGAAGGGACATGTCCCAAAAAACCCGGCAACTGCGTCAGTTACGTGGCCGCCTCAACAAGGAGTACATCATGAAAATGCTGGATCTGCTCACCAAGGAGCAATGGACCGATTTTGAAAAAAACCTGCACAACAACTGGGGCGTTAATGCCTGTGCCTATAACGAGGCTGGAGCCACGTTCACAGGGTTTAAAAACTTCGTCACCCCCCTGTGTAAGGAAATTAAAGCTCACCCAGAGGGCATCCAGGCCATCTGTTCGGTAGCCCACCAACACATGGCTAAACAAGCCAAAGATAAGGGGGCAACCATCATCGAACCGTGCGACGCAGGGCTGCTCAAAATTTGCACCCCTTTGTTTATAAACGATGAATTCGTTGGTATTATAGGCGGATGCGGTCGCCTCCCTGAAGGCGAAGAAGTGGAAAGCTTCATCGTTCACAAGGCCACAGGAGTTACCCTGGAAAAAGTGGAAGAGCTGGCCAAGGAAGTCCCGACCATCACCATGGAAAAAGCGCAGGAAATGGCTACTTTTCTGGAAAACTTTGTCGCCGATATTCAAGCCAAAGCGGTCGGCAACGCCTAACATAATGTTGAAAAAATTTTCAACCAGCAGCCAACAACATGGCTGCCCACTTAGAACCGGGAGAGACATTCTTATGGATACCACCATGCAGGAAAAACTGCCTGGATTGCTTTCCTCCCTGCCGGAGACCTTCAAGCAGCCCAAAGCCTGCTTGGTAAAATTCAATCAGCAGCGTTAAGACATGAACGGCGTCACCCTTTGCCTGCTATCCCGTCCGAAGGGCTCCTATACCACACGCGCCGCAGAAAATAAACGCTACCTGTTCAGTATGATAGACGTGATCATCAACGACCTGGTCACTCTCCAGCATCCCCACCCGCCATAGCAACTGCATAGGAATTATTTCACACCTTTTGAAAAAACCGCAAATGCTCATAGCCCGGAAGCCACTGTACACACCTTAATAAATACGTAACCAACATGGACGCCGGCTTTCAGGCGCAACTAGAAATGACATAATACCAATGGATCCCAACACTCTTTTCACCTGTTTAATTGCCGTAACGCTACTGACACTTACGCCCGGAATTGACACCCTCTTAGTCGTGCGTAACAGTGCTCGCGGAGGATGGTACGATGGAGCGCTGAGTAGTCTCGGGATTTGCTCAGGACTTTTTGTGCATGCTTCTGTTTCCGCCTGTGGAATATCAATTATGCTCTTACAGACAGCATGGGCGTATAACGGGTTGAAAATACTGGGTGCTGCCTATCTTCTCTGGCTGGGGCTGACTAATTGGAGCAGATTGCTCTTCAATAAAAAAAACTCTGTGTTTGCCGACCTTTCGGTTACCCCACTCAAATTTAATGGCTTGCGATCTTTTCGTGAAGGCTTTCTCTCCAATGTCCTTAATCCCAAGACCATTGTTTTCTATATGGCTTTTCTCCCCCAATTTATTGATCCAAACAAAGGAGCACTTTGGCAGTCACTCACTGTTGCAGCCATTCACTTCATGGTTGCGATGATATGGCAATGTTTACTTGCCTCTATGGTGGACCGGGCAAAAGCGTGGCTGAAAAATCCAAGATGCAGCCGAACATTCGATGGATTAACAGGCTCCATGATGATCTTTCTCGGTATCCGACTGGTGTTTACGGACTAAATAGGTATTGTGTCATTCCAGACTCTACCACAACCGACACTCTTTCTAATTCAGGCACTCGATCAGCAGGGGTTCCATTACATACTGTAAAGGTCCTCCGCCACCTTCAATGTCCCCTACCAATATGCCGGCATTCCAGAACGCAACCACTAACAGAAAAATCACCATACACACTAAAAATGGATACACGATTTTTTCGAGATTGGAAAATGGCGCGCCTCTGCTCTTATGAGCTTTCACGGCATTAGCATTTTCACCCATCCCCATACACTCTCCTTCCATTGCCTACCATTATCATTGAAGCACCTTTCAAGCTACCGATTGCCGAGAGTGCTTCATCAGCAACAAAAGCAACATGGAACAAATAACCATCCACATGATGAGCCTGAAATCATTTAAATAGGCAATGGTCACCGACTGCTTGATTACCTGGGAGTAGAAAGTAACCACACCTTCAATACTTGATAGGCTTTGTTCAAGGGGTGCTTGATCAGTAATAAAAACATCCCTGAAAGGATGGAGCAGCGCAGCAAAATTCGTCTGATTGACCTGGCTGTTTCTCATCAACAACGTCACCACTACGGATATACCGATACTGCTGCCAACATTTCGCATCAAACTATAAAGAGCAGTCCCCTCGGTTCGAAAATGCTGGGGCAGAGTTGCAAAGGTCACGGTGCTAAGGGGTACAAAAACCAGCCCAAACCCAAACCCCTGGATCATTCCAGTCCAAACTATAGTAAAGGCACTTACATCGAGGTTAAAACCGCCCATAATCCTCAGTGCCAGGGCAGTAAGACAGAGCCCGCTGAAAATAAGCAAACGGGTATCAACCTTATTGACCAGACGGCCAACCAATACTAACGCCACCATCGTTCCCATCCCTCTTGGGGCAAGGACATAGCCGGTTGTGACAACTGGGAACCCAAGTAAATTCTGCAAAAAAGGCGGTAGGAGAGCCAAGGTGGCCAGCAGTGTCACCCCAACAGTGAAAATCAGCACCAAGCCAACAACAAAGTTGCGATCACTGAAGAGCTGTGGGGAAATAAAGGGGGTGTCTGTAGTCAAGATGTGGACGATGAACATGTACAGACACAGCGAGGTCACAAGTGCTTCAATAATAATTTCTCGGCTTGCAAACCAATCGAGCGAATGGCCACGATCCAGCATGAGCTGCAAGGCTCCCAGAGATACGCTAAGCAGCAAAAAACCTAACAGATCAAATTTACGCTGATGATCACGCCGGGTTTCCGGAATAGAAAACCAAATGCCCAATGCCGCAACAAGCCCAATAGGAACATTGATATAAAAAACCCAGCGCCAACTGTAGTACTCTGTAAGGTAGCCTCCGAGGGAAGGGCCGAGTATTGGCCCGACCATGATCCCAAATCCCCAGATAGCCATTGCTGAACCGTGCTTTTCCTTTGGATAAATATCCAAAAGGGTTGCCTGAGAAAGGGGCACAAGAGCAGCACCAAAGGCGCCTTGCAGAAACCGAAAAATCACTATTTCTATCAGCGAGTTTGCGGCTCCGCAAAGGATGGAACTTATGGTAAACCCAATTACAGAAGCGAGAAAAAGACGTTTACGACCATAACGAGCCGCCAGTATTCCTGTGGGCGGGGTCATAATGGCAGAGGCCACAATATAGGATGTTAATACCCAGGATATCTGGTCCTGGGTTGAAGACATCCCGCCCTGCATGTTCGGCAACGCCACATTGGCAATGGTCATATCCAATGCCTGCATGATGGTTGCCAGCATGACGGACACAGTAATCAATCCTCTAGGCAAAGTGTGCTGAGGCGTTTTCTTCTTCACACTAACGGCTTGCATGCAGGCCTGTTTCTTTTGAATAAAAAAAAACTTTTGATAAACACATAGATAATGCTTACCTCGCTTGTGCTGCCGTAGCTACAGCAGGAAAACGTTTGTGCAGGCTCGCAAGGATAAAGCGACGATGCTCGGTATCAATACGGACAGTGGTACTCATCCCCGCTCGCAACTCTCGATTTTCATTTGTATGCTCGAAAACTATCTTCACAGGAACCCGCTGTACAACTTTCACCCAGTTTCCGGTCGCATTTTGAGAAGGAATAATGGCGTATTTACTGCCCGTAGCAGGACTAATGCTTTCAACACTACCGGTCCACTCCTGGTCCGGATAAGCATCAATTTCAATCTGCACCTTCTGCCCAGCCAAAATATGGGTGAGATCGGTTTCTTTTACATTTGCTTCTACCCAGAAGCTGGAATCATCAACAAGGCTCATCACTGATGTGCCGGATCGGACAAGCTGTCCGATTGCAGGTATCTTGCTGACCCGTCCGCTAAAGGGAGCACGGACAATAGTCTTGCTCAAATCCAGTTCTGCTTTTTCAAACTTTGCCTTGGCCAAACGATATTCTGCCAGATTTTCCGGCGAGTTGTCGGGGTCGCCCTCAAGCCTGGTTAAAATTTGCCCAATTGCAGCCTCAATGATTCGATATTTCTGTTGATTGACGTCCATCACATGCCTGGCATCATCGAGCTTGGCTCCTGAAACCACCTTCCTCTCAGCCAAGGCAGAAACCCTGCGCAGTTCCTTTGCTGCATATGCAATGTTTTTTTGAGCCAGTTCAAGTTCATCAACCTTTTGCAGGTATGCTGCTTTTTGTCTCTTGATATCTGCACAAACTCCCTGCAAATTAGCGCGAGCCTGGTTAAGCTGAATCTGATAATTGGTATTTTCTATGGTGATAAGCGGCGTTCCCGTTGTGACATGATCATTTTCCCGCACATGAACAACCTCAATCGGACCAGACACCTCTGGCCTGACAGTTATCATATCCGACTGGACATACGCATTATCCGTTGCCACATATCGCCCGCCTGTGGAGTAAATAACGAGGCCCATAAAAACTATCAGGCAAGGCACACAAACCAATAACAGCAGACGAAATCGAGAGCTTTTTGTCCTTTTAGCAGAACAGGGCTCTGCAGCTTCGGTTGTCGTTGGCACGTTAGTCATTACTTAATTCCGGCTGAGGTTAGTCTTCATCTTGCGCAATATATCCAGAAAAACGGCAGTTTCTTCATCACTGATCCCCTGCAACGCTTGTGCTCTTGCTGCAAACGCAAACCCTTTGACCTGATCAAGAAAAGGATGGGCTTTTTCAGCAAGATACAAACAAGCGGCCCTCCGGTCATTGGGATCAGGCCGACGCTCTACCCAACCTGCAGTTTCCAGCCGATCGAGCAAACGAGAAAGACTGATCGGTTTTATCTCCAGCCTGTCTGCAAGAACCTTTTGGTTACAACCTTCATGCCTGGCTATATGCACCAAGGCTCTCCACTGCGTCTGGGTAAGGCTCAGCTCCGAAGTCTGTCGATCAATGAACTTCCTCAGTAGAATAGAGACATCATGCATTAACAAGATAATGGAATCGTTGGGGTCTATTTTTTTCATGCCGCCACCCTAATTTGTCCTGCACTTACAAGCAAGAATTATTATAAGCCATGCTTACTATTTTTCATGGATCGACACTCGTTCTCGAGAACAAAAAAAAACGGCAGAAGGTATCCCCTCTGCCGCCTATTTTTCAGAATGCTTTATAAATAAAGCTTATTCGCCAGCCATCATAGCTGCAATATCATCCTCAACTGTACCGATGGGTTTGATATTAAAATTTTCAACCAATACATCCAAAACAGCAGGAGAAATAAAGGCCGGCAAGGTTGGTCCAAGGCGAATCCCTTTTACTCCCAGGTGGAGCAAGGCAAGGAGTACCGCGACCGCTTTCTGCTCATACCAGCCGATATCAAAGGAGATGGGAAGCTCATTAATATCATCAAGTTCAAATACCTCTTTCAGTTTAAGAGCGATAACTGCCAGCGAATAAGAATCATTACACTGTCCGGCATCCAACACCCTTGGAATCCCGTCAATATCACCAAGGTTGAGCTTGTTATAACGATATTTAGCACACCCGGCAGTTAAGATCACCGTATCCTGAGGGAGATTCTCCGCAACCTCGGTAAAATAGGCGCGGCCTTTTTGTCTGCCATCACAGCCGGCCATAACCACAAATCGTTTAATCGCGCCTGATTTTACAGCTTCAACGACTTTGTCCGCAAGGGCCAATACCTGATTGTGCGCAAAACCACCGACAATGGTTCCGGTTTCTATCTCTTGTGGAGCACTGCATGTCTTTGCCTGTTCAATAATCGCCGAGAAATCTTTGGCCTGGCCATCCACCCGATCAGTGATGTGGGTTACACCAGGGTACCCTGCTGTGCCTGTCGTATAAATACGTTCTTGGTACGAGTTAGATTTTTTGATAGGAATAATACAGTTGGTGGTCATCAGGATCGGACCGTTAAACGATTCAAAATCGCTATTCTGGTGCCACCACGAACTACCGTAATTGCCCTTGAGATTGTCGTATTTTTTAAATGCAGGGTAATAATTGGCAGGCAGCATTTCCCCATGGGTATATACATCTACACCAGTCCCCTGAGTTTGCTCTAGCAGTTCTTCCATATCCTTGAGATCATGCCCGCTGATGAGAATACCAGGTTTGTCGCCAACACCAAGATTCACTTCGGTAATTTCCGGGTTACCATACGCACCGGTATTGGCCGCATCAAGTGTGGCCATGGTTGTGACCGCACACTCCCCGGCCTTCATCACCAGCGCAACCATTTCGTCCACTGAATGATTTTCAGTGGTAGATGCCATCCCTTCGATGACAAAATCATATATTTCGTCTTTTTCAAGCCCAAGCACTGCCGCATGGTCAGCATACGCGCTGATACCTTTAAGGCCTAAAATGAGTAACTCCCGAAGCGAGCGTACATCTTCATTTTCTGTTGCCAGTACACCTACTGTTTTCGCTTTTTCCTGGAACATGGCAGGATCGCTTGAAAACCAAAGCGCAGAAGCATCCAGCTGAGCCGCCGGTGAACGCTCTTCACCAGGGCTCAGGAAACGCATCAGTTTGGTCCAGATTGATGCTTTCCGTGCGGGTGAGGAAATGCTGTCAAATTGATCTTTGAGCTTGGTCTTGATAACCTGAGAACGTTTGATCCAATTCTCCAGACTTTGATCATCAAAGTTGGCATTAGTGATGGTGGTAAACAAGCCCTGACAGATAAACAAACCAACACTGTTGTCGACCGCTACCCCCGCTTCTTTTAAGCTTTTTGCCAAAACAGCAATACCTTTGAGATCATAAATCAACAGATCCTGCAGGTTGGCAGTCGTATCCTGCTTGCCGCAAACGCCTTTAACAGTGCACCCCGTGCCTTTCGCAGCTTCCTGGCATTGAAAACAAAACATATTCATTATACTCGTTCCTCTTTGTATTTATTGAGCCCGTTTTCTGTAGCGTTGAAACGATGCTTGCATGGGCTAGGTATTGAACCGAAAAGGTCTTGCATGCGCAATCGTCCGAGACCCTGCACGCGATACATTATGTGCAACTTTATATACTCTTTTAAGAAACAACTCTTTGACCTGTATCAAGTTTCAACATTTGTTTTTCCGCTTTCTCGCTATTATCTACTGTTCCGGTAAGTAATCCACTCCCCTCTCAAATCGGTGGTGTGATGGTTACCAGAATTCTCATTTTGGTTTTCGCTCTTACCCCATGAGGTTCACTGATTTGCGAGACAAGCAGATCACCGCTGTTTGCCGGAATCTCCGCATCATTTGCGCCAAGGAAGAAGCCCTCTCCAGCAAGGACCAGGATCGATAATTCACCATCCAGATCATGGGAGTGGACAGGAAAGGTGACTCCAGCATCCAGGTTAAAATTTATAATTTTAAAATTCGGTGAATTTTCTACCAAAAAAAATCGTTTCATTTGGCCAGGGGTAAATTCATTGGTGTCATCGAGATGGATAATTTGCATTGTGTGCTCCTGTAAATCCCATTTAAGACTGCTGTTGCAGTGAAGAATAATTCCCTTTCATATTTCCTTAGGATAAAGCAACAGCTATGCCATTTTAAAAATAACCAAATATTAGTGATATACATTTTTAGTTGCAAAAAACACAACACTATAATCGTTGTTTATGTGACAACATGTTGCTCAAAAAACAACAAACTGTTCAAAAACAGAATCAGCAAAGAGAAAAAGAGGAGAGACGGAAAAGACTGTACGCGAAGAGGAAAAGTATGGAACCGGCAAAAAAACGAGATGTATGACAACGTATTTTGCCGGATGATTTTTTTGCTGAAAAGCAGGTAAAGTGACGTTTAAGAGGATGGAAAAACAAAACCATTTTTGAGGTATTTTTTACTCATCCTCCAGCAACTGATACGCCCAGTAACCGAGCCACTCATGCAACGCCTCACTGCTCAACATAAGTGCACCGGCGTTGGGCATAAACGAGTTAATATTTAAGGATCTGCGATCTCTGAAATTTGTTGGTGCAGGCAGCACCTTAAACCCAGCCTGCTCAAAGCTCCATTTTGCCCGCATCATATGGATTGCACTGGTTACAAGGAGAACAGTGGTCTTGTTTTCTTGAGCAAGAAGAGCATAACTGTAACGGCTATTTTCGGCCGTGGTTCTGCTTTCCTTTTCCAGCCATCGCACCTGCACATCGTAGCCTTTAAGCAAATCAAACGCCATGGTCTCGGCAAGACTGCGCGGTTCACCTCCCTGAACAGAACCTCCGCTGACCAGTACCGGCAGACCTGTCTTTTTTTGTAAAAAAGCACCATATCTAATCCTGACAAGTTGTTCTGCACCACTCACAGGTTCGCCAAACTCAGGCGCGTAGACGTTTTGACCGGCAGATAAAATAACAATCGCATCGGCCTTGATAATGCCAAGTTGCTCCGTACCCAGCGCAGAATATTTTTCCAGACTCCGAGCAAGAAACGTCGCCACCACCGGGGTTCCCAACAACCAGAGGCTGCAAACAGCAATCAGGAACAGAGCTTTTGCTATTGCAGGGGCGCGTTTGCGAATTTTCCAGACCATCAAAAGAACAACTACCTGCGTAAATGGGGGAAGCAATAAACCTTTGAGTACATATCGCAAATCCATCAACATGGTACCACCATTATTTGTGTATCTTCTATCGGTACAAAAGCAACTTCAACGGTAACTGCTGGATTCCAGCCAACGCAGCCAACAACCAATATTTTTTACAAATGATTTCCAATATTTCATTTTTTATTATAAAGCATTATGAGTTGGCGTTTGTTTTCGATTTATCACATAAACCAATATAAAAAGACAGACCTACCATGAAGAAAAAAGCTATCAGCTCCCTCCTTTCATGCAGCCTCCTTTTCTCCGGCGCACTCGTTTCAGCGCAAGAACAAGCACAAGAATCGAGTTCCGTTTCCGGCACTATTGGTTTAGGAGCACTCATAATAAACAGCGGCAACAACCTTAACCCAAAAGGTTCAGAAGAACGACTCGACAATCTCCAATCAGGTGCTGACCGTGAAACAACCGTTATCCCCCCCATACTTGTTAATGCCGTGTGGGACGTGGGAGAAGCAGAGGGAATGAAGCTGTATCTCTCAACCACTCCCCCCATTGACGAAGTAGGCGGTTTCACAATCGATATGGGTGGTTCCTATCGCTTACCAGAGGTAGGAATTTTTGAGGGTTCGTTCTTTGTCTCCCCTTTTGCAAAGGTTTATGAAAATCCTTACCTCGTCGGCGTTAATCGCATTGAAACAGATACTACAAAATTCGGTGCTCAGGTTGGCCTGAATAGGATTATGGGCTCTGGACTCCGCGTAAAATTCATCTATCTCAACGATGATGTCGACGACGATGTCATTGGCGCACTCGAACCGACTCTGGCAAGAGACGGTTCCGTGTACGTGCTGAATATGAACTACTCTTTTTACCCGACTGATACCCTGGAGATTCGCCCCCGTGTGGGCGTCCATTTTGGCGATTATGACGGCCAGGCCAACTCGTACACCAAATACAAACTCAGCCTGGAAGCCAGGTACACTCTAGATAAAGTAATGATCGTCCCAAGAGTGTACTACAGCCATAGTGACTATGACGAAGAACATCCGGTATTCGATCAAACCAGGGAAAATGACGGCTATGGAATAAGCCTGATGACAACGTATATGGCGCCATTTAACTTCAAGAATTGGTCCACCACAGCTCTGGTGAGTCTGAGCAAAGGGGATAGCAATATCGACTTCTTTGATACCGAGGCTGTCACAATTGGTGGTTTTATAAATTATCGCTTTTGAGCAAAACTATCCAACACCAGGAGAAGATCTAAATACAAAGGGTGCACTCAAGCACCCTTCTGTAAAAGATGCAAGACATGCTGTTCAAGCTGGTATTGTTTGCTCAGGAGCTGCCCTGTCAATTTTTCCAGCGCATGCAAGTCTGCAGGTGTGCAGGTATCATAAATGTGTTTGCAGGTATAATTGAGACAGAACATAGGCTTAAAAAGAAAAATACAGCCCCGCTCACCTAGAAATAAGCATTCCTGTCCATTGAGCTGGACAACCTTTACCTCAATACCGGCCAGGCTATTGAAACAAAGCTGAACAGCATCCACCTCACCACTCATAAAACGGCTGCAACAGCCACCCGAAGGGCTGGTCGCACACGTCCCGCAAAGTGCGCCAAGCTCCATGTTCGCCATGTGCAGGTTCAACGCCTCTGCATACTCCTGCAACAAGGAAAACTGGTGTCGAAAATCAGCATCCTGCGTCAACTCTTTGCCAACCATCGACAGAATCCTTTTGCTCACCTCAAGCCGATCGCTTACAGAACCAGCATAAATGTGGGAATGACGTATCTGCGTGTTACGCATGTTTCTCCTGGCGAATATCGGAAAGAATGTTTTGTAAAGTGGACCATAGATTCAAATACGCTGTATAAACAATCTAACTCAATACCACCAAACCTTATTACACACAAAGTGCTACAAAATCGGCAACGAAGTCGATCCAGTCACGCAGGTTTTCCCCCGCAATGTATACAAACATCACGTTTCGTAATCAATCCAACCCAAATGTCTCATCAGTTGAGGCGGTGGCAGGCTCAAAGATTTTTGGTATTAAATAGGTAAGCGAAGACTCCGGGTAAGCGAAGACTCCGGGTAAGCTATCGGAGTCTGCGCTTACCTATTCTTGCCGAAACACTGAAAAAACAGCGCAGCATAGACTGATCTTCAGTGAACAATTCAGGCTGAAAAAAACTAGAAGCTGCGAAGAAAACCAATCATCGTGGTCAGGATAACCGCTCCATTTTGACAGTTATTACTATAAGATGGAAGCCAACTCCTTGTGCAACCACGTCGTATATGCTAGGTTTGGCCCCAAGTATCTTCCAGCTTCCTCGTTCACTCATATTGGGATAGCAGGAGATACTTTTTAAATCGTTGTTTATCTTTTGATTCAATACAAAATAATGCAAGGAGAATTACGATGAATCCAATTATACGTTTTGTGGTACTTACTTTGTCTTTTGCCCTTCTTTCCTCCCCTTGTTGGGCTGACAATTATGCAGATACCAAAAAAATGTTTACAGATGCGGGAATCTCAAAAATGTTTCAAACCGCTTACGGGTATGCCCTCTTCCCGACCATCGGCAAAGCTGGTTTCGTCGTTGGTGGTGCGTACGGTAAAGGCAGGGTCTATGAGCAGAACAAATATATAGGCGATACTGCAATGACCCAGGCGAGCATTGGATTTCAGTTGGGCGGCACCGGCTTCAGCCAAGTAGTTTTTTTCCAGGATAAACGAGCACTGGATGAATTTACCACCGGCAACTTTGAGTTCGGTGCCGAGGCACAGGCAACCGCATTGACAGCAGCAGTAGGTGCTTCGGCAAATACGGCTGGAGGGTCAGCAGCAGCAAGTGGCGGCAAAAACAACGCTAAAATAGCAAGCTCCGGGTACAACAAGGGGATAGCAACCTATACCATTACCAAGGGTGGTTTGATGTATGAGGCCAGTGTCGGCGGCCAGAAATTCAGTTTTACAAGACGGGTTGCCGGGGGAAAACATCTGGGACAATAACTCAAAAAATCACTCTCATATTCAGGATAATAGACCGGCAGCAAGTCATAGCCTTTACAAGCTGGGCATACTTGTTAAGATGGCTTGCTGCTTTTTGACCTATTCATTTGGTGAATGAACCCTCCCTGTCGCCTTTTCTCCACCGCCTGCAATATAAAAAATAACAGAACTTCTCTGTTAGCAGCTAAGCCCATGTTCTACGCTTTGTGGGCGCCCTTCGCAACAACGCTCATTCAATCTGCAGCAAAATAAAATGAGTAAAATGAGCAGAAACGATCCACACTGTAAACTAACTGTTTTCACCTCTCCTCCTGATAAAAATTCAAGGCAACAATCAACACCCGCCCTCTTCCCTTTTTTTCACTGCACATGTAAACACAGCGGTACACTTTATTTTTCAAAAAATCAGGTGCCGCCAGGTTTTCAATTCGGTATCATGTATTTTCAGTTTTTTCTACATTGATGCAGCAGACGACTACTGGAGCAGATATGAATGAACCGATTGTGAAAACAAACACTAAAAATGAAATATGTACTGTAACCATTAACAGGCCTGAAAATTTAAATGCTCTCAACAGCGAACTGCTCGACGCATTGGCAAAGAGCATTGAAGAGATCAGCACTGACAACGAAATTAAAATTGTTATTATCACGGGGTCGGGCGACAAAGCTTTTGTTGCTGGAGCAGATATTTCTGAAATGACGGAAATGAATCCTGTCCAGGCGCTCCATTTCTCACGTAAAGGACAAGGACTTCTCGGCAAAATTGAGTCAATGGAGAAAGTTTGTATCGCTGCAGTAAATGGTTATGCATTGGGCGGTGGATTTGAACTCGCCCTCGCCTGTGACTTTATTTATGCATCAAGCAATGCCCAGTTTGGTCTACCCGAAGTCACCCTTGGAATCATACCTGGGTTTGGGGGTACGCAAAACCTGCCGCGGCTTATTGGCCCAAACAGGTCGCGGGAGCTCATTTTCAGCGGAAAAATGCTGAGTGCCGAACAGGCAGAAATATGGGGTATTGTCAACAAAGTGGTCGAACAGGATACTTTGCTGGCAGAAGCAAAAAATATAGCGACAACAATGCTGAAAAACGGACTAACAGCCATTGGCTTTGCCAAAGAAACGATCCGCAGTGGATTGAATATGCCCAAAAACGAGGCCATCCTCCACGAAAGTTCCATTTTTGGCGGTCTTTTTTCTACTTTCGATCAAAAAGAAGGGATGTCCGCTTTTCTTGAAAAAAGAAAAGCTCTTTTTAGCAATGTGTAATGTGCATGTGGCAGACAGGGTACCTGTTCAAAAAGTGTAACCATTTAGAGGTGCTACAGCTGTGTAGGTGAGTCGCCTGCAAAAAATAAGCGGCGGCGAACAATCACCAAGTTAAATCATTTTTTGCAACTCTTCAGCGCACCATAAACACTCTCGCCTTCATCTCGAGCTGAACAGTCACCGATTTTTCTTGCAGACAACAACCATGCTCCCTCCGCGAAAGAGCTTGGCAATTGATCGGGCAAACGGTCGCAAGTACCATTTTGACTTCAATCGTTGATAAACATGTCCCGAACGATACGTGTGCTCATCCACTATGCTAAGCCCCATATTGCTAATCAATTGTCGCAGTGAAGTAGAAGAAAAATGGTGTTGATGATAGGGAATCTGCCACCCTTCCCATTTACGTTCATTCATGCTGCAATCGATAGAGTCATGTACCGGCACATCAATAACGACGACACCGTCATCATGGAGTAAAGAACAAAAGTGCTCCAATGTTGCCGTCGGCTCTATAAAATGCTCCAAGCTGTGCCAAAAGGTAACCGCATCAAAGGGCCCTTGTTGCTCTGTAAACTCCTGCACTTCCCTTTCATCTGTAAATAATTCTATTCCTAATTGTTGCTCGATATACGCCTTGTTGGAAGAAGAGACATCAAAACCATATGGGGTGTATCGATCTTTGCAGGCATACAGAAAAAAACCGAGACCACAGCCGACATCCAACACTTTGCCGTGTGCTATTTGTTTTTTGACTACCTTAATGCGATGGTCTTCCTGCCGTTTTTTGCGCTGGAGTTCTTTTTCTCCCGGAAGACAAGCCTCGTACTGATCAGTAAAATATTCTTCATCATACAGACGATCAAGCTCTCCCGGCGCTAGTCTGGGAAGCGTTATTCCATGGCCGCATTCCCCGCATATTTCTACTCGGTAGTCCATAAAAGAATGCACTTTCACATAATCTGTTTGCTCGCATATGGGACACAACTGATTGTTCATAAAAACACTCCTTGCCTGCTCATGTGTTTTTTCTCTGCCTACGAGGAGAATTGAATATATTCGCCATCATGCCCAGGCATATCCCGGCCAGGATTTTACTTATTTTGTTCTCTGGTTCACAGCACCGACACCATCTTTCATTAAAGGCTCTGCTCCCATTAAATGCAACATATTAGTAAGTTATTCCAAGATAAAACTGACAACCACTTGGTTTCACATCTCTTCTCTCCTTTTCAATTGTTCCCCCCCTGCACGTGGTTGAGGCAGACTAAAAAAAGGATGCATTTATTAAAGCACCAACGTTATCTGTAGAGGCCTTTTTTAACCGGCTGAAATGGAGCAGAGTTTCTCAACATAATGGCCCGAACTATGCAACAAAAGGATGCAATCTTTTTAGGAGAAAATATATGATATCAATTGCCCTTTTCCCTTGTAGGTTCACCGATGCTGCACGGATAATAGGTGAGTTATCCTACACCCTTTGCCAGCCTGTTTATACTGATAGCATGTTGCTTGAAGAAATGAGTAAAAAAGAAGGTATCCCGATTAAGACGCTGCAAGAAAAACTATTTTCCGATGACCAGCTAACACATCGGCGCAGCATGGAAAAGGGGATCCTGATTGATCTCCTCCGGCAACGCTGTACAGGTCTTCTGGCCGACTCTACAAACTATATCTACTACGGTTTTTTCAGTTCATTACTGGAATCCAACGACCATTTGATCCAAAAAATATTGATTTTATCAGATGAAAAAAGCCGAATTCGACGAGCAATCCGTCAAGAGAAAATAAACAAGGAAAGTGCACGAAAATTAATCAAAGAATACGACCAAAAGGCTGCTTGCTGGACCCAATTCCTTTTTAACAAATCCCCTTACAGCCCGGATTTATATGACACGGTTATTCGATATGAAGGCCAGGATCTACTTGATGTGATCGCCTATATTTTCATGCTTCAAGAAGAGCGGGTTCAACATAACAAATCAGACGCTGCACCTTTTTTCACGTAACAAAGCTGATAGATAACCTATGAGAATTCCGAGTTCAACCAGATTGAAAAAGCCATGCAGAGGGCCACATCTTTTCGCATCGCAGTAACGGATGTAAACAGCCATATACGAACTTTGATTCAGCGGGAACTCACCCAAGAGGCCTACTCTGCGTTCTGTGTACATTGTGAAGATGACGTTCATGCCTTAGTTGAGCACCCCCTTATGTGTGATCTGATCATTCTTGATCCTGAACTTTTCCACCCCTATGGCACTCCCCTGCTCAACACCGTACTCAAGACCTATTGTGCAAAGGAAATTATACTGCACACCTACCAGGGAATACTCGCCCCCTTGCCTGAGAGGGAGAATATTGTCCTGATCGAGAAAAATGAGGCAAGTATTGTGGCTATCAAAAATAGGGTTCATAGTTGCCTTAAAAAGGTTCATGAAAAACATATTGGTCATTGAAATTTTTCTAAGAAGTGTCAGCATTTTTTACAGTCTGTAAAAAATGCTGACAAAAGAAACTCAGTCTTTGCGGAATCCCTGTTCGCCAATACAATATTTTTCCATTTTTGCATGTAGAGTCGGCCTGGTGATTCCCAACACTTTTGCGGCCTGGGATTTATTGTTTGCCGTCAGCTCAAGTGCTTCCTTAATCAGGAGTGTGGCAACCTGTTGCAGACAAAATTCATAGGCCTTTTCCTGCTCACCATTTGTGAGTACCGCCCGAACCCACTGTCTAACCTGCTCTGTCCCGACTTTTTTTCTGGTATCCGACTCCTCAACAAGGTGGGGAAAGCTGATATCTTCGGGCGCAATAGGTGCACCACGGTTGAAAATTAGCGTCTTTTTTAAGGTGTTGGATAACTCACGAATATTACCCGGCCAATCGTATTGCTGTAATTTCACCATGGCCTCATCGGTTATCCCAGGGCTTGCACCAGACATTTTATGCGAAAGACGAAGCAACAGATAATTAACCAAAGTAGCGATGTCGTCTTTTCGTTCGCGCAGCGGCGGCATGGTTATGGTAACAACGCGCAGACGGTAATACAGATCTTCACGAAAGCTGCCATTCTTTACCGCAGCTTCCAAATTTTTATTGGTCGCAGCAATAATTCGAACATCGACATCAACGGGTTCTTTGCCACCCAATCTTTCAATGCTTTTTTCCTGCAGCAGGCGGAGCAATTTTGCCTGAATACTGAGCGGCATATCACCAACTTCATCAAGAAAAACAGTGCCGCCTTGTGCCTGTTCTATCTTGCCCAGACGACGGTGGGCAGCCCCGGTAAAGGAACCTTTTTCATAGCCGAACAGTTCGCTTTCCAAAAGTGTTTCCGGAATAGCCACACAGTTGACCACCATAAAAGGCTTATCCGCCCGATTGGAATAATTATAAATTGCCCTGGTGGCCAGCTCTTTGCCTGTACCGGATTCTCCACGAATCAATACCGTGGCATCGGTGGAGGCTACCCTGCCTATCCCCTTGTATACCTCAAGCATTTGCCTACAGTTACCAACCAGGGCATCTCGACTGGAGAAATCCATTTTCTGCGGATTAACATCCACAGGAGAAGACATACAACGCCCGGTGAATACGGCTTTCTCTATAAGTTGAAGCATATCAAGGACATCAAAAGGCTTATAGATAAAGTCATAGGCTCCTTTTCGAATCACCTCAATAGCAGTTTCGGTACTTTCAAAGGCAGTAACAATGAGAACCGGCAGCTTGGGAAACTGTTGATGCAGGATGTCAAAAACCTCCAGACCGGTCATGTCCGGCAGGCGCACATCCAGGACAGCCACATCAGGCTGGGACGCTTGTGCCGTGGCGATACCTTCCTTTCCACTCAAAGCAACTTCTGTTGTGTAGCCTTCCTGGATAAGAATTTTTGAAAAACTGCTGCACAGTTGCCTGTCATCGTCAATGATGAGAATCAAGCTCATGGACACTCCTTGAGACAGGTATTTTTATTATAACTTCCGCTCCGTTCTCTGTGGATGAAACCAGCAATCTCCCCTTGTGTTCATCAACAATTCTTGCAACTATACTCAGCCCAAGGCCGGAGCCATGCTCTTTTGTAGTAAAAAAGGGTGTTGTGATCTTATGGATAATAGGTTCCGGAATTCCAGGACCAGTGTCTGTAATACGCAGAACTGCCAATTCGCCTAGCAACGGGTCTTGCTCACGTGTCTGCCTGATATAAATCTCTCCGCCGTCCTTCATGGCCTCACAACTGTTGGTGATCAAATTAACCAACACTTCCCTTATCCGGTCGCGATCCATCCATATGGTTGCTTCATTGTCGACACTTTCAACAACAAGAACTGTATCATACTGTTCAAGCCTGTATTTGAGCAGATTTGCCACAGAACTGATCAAATCGCCAAGACGATATTCTTTAAACTGGAGTTTGGGGGGACGGGCAAACTCTAGAAAAGCCGTTACTATCTTGTCTATCCGGTCAATTTCGTCTGAGATAACGTGCAAATCTTCATTTTGGGCATCGTTTAAATCAAGAGAGCGGGACAGGGAAAACATTCTCATTTTGATAGAAGTAAAAGGGTTCCGCATTGAGTGGGCCACGCTGGCGGCAAGCTCTCCCACAACGGCCATCCTTTCAGCATGGAGCAAGTTTCTTTTACTTTTTTTCAACTCGTCGTGGGTCCGGTCAAACTCGCGCATCATCCCTTTCAGGGAGTGGCTTAATGATCCCACCTCATTCATATAGCTGTCTTGGGGAGTACTGCCGGTTTCAATGGCCAAATCCCGTATTGGCTGAAGTATCTGCTTATAGAGCACGGAAAAAAACAGCAAACACAAAACAACAAAAACACCTATGCACCAATAAGCCAAAAAGGTGATTTTTGCAGCTCCATGGGTCGCTGTTTTTTCCGTTTCCTGGATAACTATCCATTGTTGCTCACGAAGTGTTTTACACAGTGTAAGCAGGCTGAAAAAAACATCACGCTGCTGTGCGTGGGAATTGGAGATCCCTTCCATGGATTTTCCTGCCTGGTAGTCGTGAATGGCACGTTCTTTGATCTGCCCGTACTTTTCGTACTCAACAACAATCTGCTCCAAAATATCTTTCTGTTTCGGAGCAAAATGTAATGACTGCGCCTTTTTCAATTTTCGTTGAAACATAGAATGGAACCGGTCAACAGCTTCCAACCACTCTTTGTTTCCATCAACAAAGTAGTAGGTCAGCAATCCTTTCTGATCAGCCAGAGCCATTTCCATCTCCTGTGCGGTTCTATACTGGACCAGGTCTTTCTGCACAACCCTGCCAAACATACCCGTAACCTGCCGGGTATTCCACACCATAACCAGACTGCACCCCACTACCATCATAGTCATGGCGGCAAATATACAAATGAGCTTGGTTCTCAGGCTGATGTTCATCACTCCTCTTCTCTCTTTGCAACAATAAGCTACCTTAACAAAAGTAACCTCTCTCCTTCTACAATCATGGTATCGGACTTGCAACAATCTAACCAGAGCAAACCAAAGACATGTTTAATCGACAGAGAACGTCTTCACATAAAACAATGAGTGCTGGATATGAAAAAAGCTGCATCTATTTTTAAGATTATTTTTTTTCTCCTGCTTGCAGGTATGGCTATGGGCACCTGGTACTACTATAAAGGCCAAAATAACAAGAGTCTGCCGCAATATATAGCTTCCGGTAACGGTAGGATAGAAGCAACAGAATACGATATCGCCACCAAATATGCCGGCCGCCTTGACGAGGTAATGGCCGAAGAAGGCGATATGGTAAAAAAAGGACAGCTCCTTGCCAAAATGGATACCTATACTCTGGAAACCCAGCTGCGAGAAGCCAAAGCTTACCTGGTTGAGGCAAAGGATAAAAATGAATATGCCAAAGCCATGGCGGCTGTACGTGAGAGTGAACTCAACTTTGCCTTCCGGGAAAAAGAGCGTGCGATCAAACTTTCCCATTTCAACAACATCTCCCAAAAAAAACTGGATCAGGCCATTACCGATTATGAAAGTGCGAAAGCAGAATTGCAAGCTGCCAAAATTCAGATTACCCGAGCTGCATCGGGCACCGAAGCTGCCGCAGCGCGTATTGAGCGACTGAACGCCGAACTTGCGGAAATGGAACTTGTATCGCCGATTAACGGACGCATTCTCTACAAAATAGCCCAAAGCGGAGAGGTGCTTGCCGGGGGCGGCAACGTTTTATCCGTGCTTGATTTAACGGATGTATACATGACCATTTTTCTCCCCACGGCACAGGCTGGAAAAATCTTTATCGGCAGTGAGTCCCGCATTATTTTTGATGCTTTTCCACAATTTGTCATTCCGGCCAAGGTTTCTTTTGTTGCTCCCCGCACCCAATTTACCCCCAAGGCCGTTGAAACCAGAACAGAGAGAGAAAAGCTTATGTTCAGGGTCAAAGTCAAAATAGATTCCACCCTGTTAAAAAAATATGTAGACGTTGTCAAAACCGGTTTGCCGGGAGAAGCCTTTATCCTCATGGATGCACATGCAGCCTGGCCGGAAAACCTGCGCGTTGCCCTGCCACAATGAAAACTAACGCACCCATTATTCTTTCCGAGCTCAGGCACCGCTATGGAAAAAACCAGGCTCTGCACGAGACATCGCTGACTATCCCTGCCGGTAAAATGGTTGGTTTGATAGGGCCGGACGGAGTGGGGAAATCTACCCTGCTAGGCCTCATTGCCGGTGCCCGTAAAATACAACATGGCAGCATTATGGTTTTTAACGGCGATATACGCAATCAGCACTTTCGCAACACCATTTCTCCGCGCATAGCCTTTATGCCACAAGGACTTGGCAAAAATCTCCATGCCACCCTTTCAGTGTTTGAGAATATAAACTTTTTCGGACGCTTATTCGGTATAAAAACTACACAACGGCACCGGCAGATCAAAAGACTCGTCGAGGCAACCGGACTTGCCCCTTTCCAAGATAGACAGGCAGGAAAATTATCAGGAGGAATGAAACAGAAACTGGGACTGTGTTGTGCACTGATCCATGATCCCGACCTGCTCATTCTTGATGAACCCACCACTGGAGTTGATCCGCTTTCCCGTCGCCAATTCTGGGAGTTGGTAAAGCAAATACGTGATCGGCGCCCAGGCATGAGCATACTTATTGCCACCGCATACATGGACGAAGCTGAAGGATTTGACTGGTTGATCCCCATGAATGACGGCAAAGTATTACAGACCGGCACATCAGCAGAACTCAAACAACTGACTACAACCGAGACTCTGGAAGCAGCCTTTATTGCTCTGCTCCTGCACAACAAAGGGTATAAAAAAAGAGCGCTAACCATCCCCCCCTTGCAAGGCAAGACCGATAAAATTGCCATCTCTGCTCAAGGATTAAGCAAAAACTTTGGCCATTTTACAGCAGTGGACAAGGTAGACCTGGAGATCAGGCAGGGCGAAATATTTGGTTTTCTCGGCTCCAATGGCTGTGGCAAAACAACCACTATGAAAATGCTCACTGGTTTACTGCCGGCCACCAGTGGGAGTGCCCGCCTGTTTGACAACCCGGTGCAGGCCGATTCAATGGCAACCAAGCACCGAGTGGGATACATGTCCCAGGGTTTTTCACTCTATGAAGAACTGACAGTGATGCAGAACCTGCACCTCCATGCACGACTCTTCAATCTTCAGGAAGACGATGCCAGGCAGCGTATCAATTCCCTTTTACAAAGATTTAATCTTGTGTCGTATGCTGATGAAAATGCAGGCACCCTCCCCCTTGGAATACGGCAACGCCTTTCCCTGGCTGTCGCTGTAATCCATACCCCGGATCTCCTTATTCTTGATGAGCCGACCTCTGGTGTTGATCCCATTGCCAGAGATAGCTTCTGGGAACTGTTGATTGAGCTTTCTCGAAACCAGGGAGTCACCATCTTTATCTCCACTCATTTCATGAACGAGGCTGAACGCTGTGACCGTATTTCCCTGATGCATGCCGGCCGGGTACTGGTCACCGACGCGCCAGAGGCTATTCGCCGATCGCGAGGAACGTCAAATATGGAAGATGCCTTTATCGCCTACCTGGAAGATGAACAGGACCCGGAAATACCCTTTCCTCAGAACACGCAACTCAGCGGTCAACGCATCGAGAGTACACACAACAACACATTTGATATTCGACGCCTCCTGGGCTACAGCATACGAGAGTCATTGGAAATCCTTCGAGATCCGGTATTGCTCGCCTTTGCCTTGCTGGGCTCCGCTTTGCTGATGCTGGTTTTAGGATACGGTATTTCACTGGATGTGGAGAATTTAACCTTTGCGGTCCTGGACCGGGATCAGAGTCCGCTCAGCCGTGACTATATCCAAAATATTGCAGGTTCCAGGTACTTTATTGAACGCCCTCCTCTTTACAGTGAGGAGGAATTAGATAAAAGAATGCGTAGCGGTGAGCTCAGCCTGGCCCTTGAAATTCAGCCGGGCTTCAGCGCTGCTCTGAAAAGGGGGCGAATGGCAGAGATAGGTGTATGGATTGACGGCGCCATGCCCTTTCGCGCCGAAACCATTAATGGCTATGTCCAGGGAATGCATCTCAGCTACCTGACTGATCTTGCCAAACGTAAAACAGGAGAAGATATAACGTTACTCCCGGCTACACTTCAACCTCGCTATCGCTATAACCAGGATTTTAAAAGTATTCATGCTATTGTGCCCGCAGTTATTCCCCTGCTGATGATGTTTATCCCGGCAATCCTTACCGCCCTTTCCGTTGTCAGGGAAAAAGAACTCGGCTCCATTGTTAATCTCCACGTTAGCCCCTCTTGTCGGTTGGAGTTCTTACTAGGCAAACAAATGCCATACATTGCCCTGAGTATGGCTGGTTTTCTCTGCCTTATCCTGGTGGCAGTTTTTGTTTTTTCGGTACCGCTTAAAGGGGATATATTTTTTCTGTGCCTTACAGGACTCTTGTATGTAAGCGCTTCCACTGGATTTGGCCTTTTATTATCTTCCTTTACCCGAACGCAGATAGCAGCTCTGGCAGGCACTGCCATTATAACCTTACTGGCAACCGTTAATTTTTCAGGCATGACCGAACCGGTAAGCTCCCTTGAGGGCATGGGAAGGATTATTGGCGACAACTGGCCGGCCTCCTCTTTCATCATTATTGTCCGAGGCGTTTTTACCAAAGGCCTGGGATATGGCGACCTGGCACGCGAATTCAGGCATCTGGTTATTTTTGCACCGGCATTCACTCTTTTGAGTTTGCTGCTCCTGGAGAAACAGGAAAAATGAACGTACAGCACATCTCCGTAAAAACGGTTTACAACCTCTTTCTCAAAGAAATAAGCAGCATCCGGCATGATAAGATATTGCTGGCGCTGATCATATGGGCGTTTTCAGGAGCAATTTATGTTGCAGCAACAGCAACCTCAACCCAATTGCACAAAGCCCCCATTGCCATCGTTGATGAAGATCAATCGCCGCTCTCCAAACAAATTGGTGATGCTTTTTATGCGCCTTATTTTAACAAACCTGTCTCCATTACTTTCCCTGAGGTCGATCCGGTATTGGACTCTGGTAGCTTTTGTTTTGTCCTTATTATTCCATGCAATTTTCAACGTGATGTTACAGCCGGCAAACAACCTGAGTTGCAAATTAATATTGATGCAACCAGAATGACCCAATCATTCATCGGCAACAGCTATATCCAGAGTATCATTCAAGGCGAATTAACGAACTTTACGGGGAGTATAGACAGCGGGACAGAGCTCCCCTTCACACTGGTCCCTCACTATAAATACAACCCCAACCTGAGCAGCGACTGGTTCGGCAGCATCATGGAAATCCTCAGCAATGTTACTTTTCTCTCTATTATTCTTACTGGGGCAGCAGTGCTTCGGGAACGTGAGCATGGAACATTGGAACATTTACTGGCCATGCCGGTAAGCCCGATGGAAATCGTGGCCTCAAAGGTTATTGCCAACGGGGTGGTAGTTTTGGTTGCGGTGGTGTTATCACTGTTTATTATGGTTCGCGCGGTCTTGGGAGTGCCGATCCATGGCTCGATTGCTTTATTTGTGGCAGGAACGGCCCTGCATCTCTTTGCCACCACCTCGCTGGGTATTTTTCTTGGCACCCTGGTCCGCTCCATGCCGCAACTGGGCCTGCTCCTGATCCTGACCATTCTCCCCCTGCAACTGCTCTCCGGCAGCATTACTCCCCGTGAAAGCATGCCTGATATCGTGCAACATATTATGCTGGCATCACCCAGTACCCATTTTGTCTCTTTTGCGCAGGCGATTCTCTATCGGGGAGCGGGGCTGGAGACAGTGTGGCCACAATTTATTGTACTGGCTATCATTGGTTTGATCTTTTTTATTACAGCCACTGCCAAATTCAGGCAATCTGTTGCCGACAATTAGAGGGTACTACCAGCAGTATCAGCAGAGAGATGTGGAGGAATCCTGACCAAAAGAGCTGCTCAGCTTTATATGGCTACGCCCTTATCCCTGGTCAAGAAAGCTATCCCTCTTATACAACCCCATAGCCACACACCTTTCTTTTTCACTCCAATTACTCTAAAGGTATCGCATTAATGCTTTGAACCCAGTACTATCTTCGCCCGAAAATTAACAAAAAAGCAGAGTGACCAATGCGCCGGAAAAAACACTAGCGTCGAAATATCCCCTGCAAAAATGATCACCTTGCCAAAATAATGAATTGCAAAGTATTCAACGACACAATTCAAGGTACAAAACATGCAAAAGTTGGAACGGAAATATGGGATTTGGACAGCTACCGCCATGGTGGTGGGCATTGTCATCGGTTCCGGAGTATTCTTTAAGGCAGACGATGTTCTGGTCGCCTCGGGTGGAAGCTTACCAACAGCATTGCTTGCCTGGGCCATTGGAGGGACGATCATGGTCATCACCGCTTCGGTCTTTGCCAGGATTGCAACCAGAGTAGAGAAGGTCAATGGTGTTGTCGATTATTTTGAAGAGGCGTACGGTCCAAAAGCCGGATATTTGGTGGCCTGGTTTATGACCTTTGTCTATTACCCGACACTGGTAGCCGTACTGGCCTGGGTATCGGCAAACTATACCGTCAGCCTCATGGGCATCGAAAAACAAGTGTGGCTCGTGGCGAGTTTTTACATGGTACTTTTTTTCCTCTTAAATATTTATTCTCCGATATTGGCAGGTAAATGGCAGGTCTCGACCACAATTATCAAACTTATTCCTTTAGCACTGGTGGCTGCGGTGGGCTGCGTTTCAGGACTTGTAAGCGGGCAGACGTTTTCGAGTTTTGCCAATGCAGCACAAAACGTCACCTCCGGGGGTGGTCTTGCTGTAGCAACACTTGCCACAGCTTTTGCTTATGAGGGGTGGATTATTGCAACCTCGATCAATGCTGAATTAAAAGATGCCAAAAAAACGCTACCCAAGGCGCTTTTCTTCGGTGCTTGCCTGGTGGTTGTCATTTATATGCTCTATTACCTCGGTATTTCAGGAATCCTGTCCAACGATGAGGTCATCGTCGCAGGAAACGATGCACCCGTAAAAGTTCTGGCAATTATTTTCGGAAAGCTGGGTGGAACCCTCCTGTCCGTATTTGTGATAATCTCGTGCCTCGGTACCTTAAACGGCCTTATCATGGGCTCGAGCCGCGGAATGTATGCTATCTCCTCACGAGGGCAAGGGCCGAAGCCGGCATTCTTCAGTCGCGTAGACCCACGCACCAACAGTACGATTCTCTCCGCACTCGTCGGTTTTACCATGTCCTGCTTCTGGCTCATGGTCTGGTACGGAAATTTTGCAGGCTGGTGGGGGAGGTTCATGGATATCTCCGAACTGCCCATCGCGTTTCTTTATGTCATTTACATTTCTCTTTATTTCTGGGTAATGCGAACATTTACAGATTGCAGCTTCTTTATCAGATATCTCATGCCGTTGTTTGCCGGCGTTGGTTCGTGTTATATTATTTGGGGAGCTGTGCAAAAGGACATGTTTTTGCATTTCTTTCTGCTCACCCTGATTGTGATAGCGGCAGGCCTGCCCTACATGAAAAAAAATCATTTCCCGCGCTAAAATAAACTGGGCAAGCAAGCTGCTCTACCCATTTCACCAGGCTACGCCTACGGGGTCAAGTGGGCCAAGATGATCATACGATATTTATTGGCCATAACAAGGCAAGTGTAAACTCCCATAAATTGGGCTAAAAGATAATCATACAAGATGCCCGTAACATTACACCAGGGTTAATGGAGACTGATGATGGCAGTTATAAAGTGGCGTGATTCCTATAACACAGGAATTGAGGCTGTTGATTTGGAACATCGCAAACTAGTCGAGCTTATTGAAGCGATGTACATAAACGTCCGGGATAAAAAGCCTAAAGAAGCCGTTGAGAAGGTGATGAAGGAAATTGTAGACTACACGCAAAATCACTTTACCAACGAAGAATCGCTGATGCAAAATGCGCAGTACCCAGAACTTGATGCCCATAAAACGGAGCATCAAAATCTGATAGATGAAGTTGCTGTCTTCCAAGACCGTCTGCTCAATAACTTTCCGGATGGCAGAGAGGACTTGTATCATTTTTTGCGGGAATGGCTAATCAATCATATTCTTGATTCAGATAAAAAATTCGCTGATTATATGGCTGACAAGCAGTAGGCATCCTCAAGTATCAACAATGGCGGTTGTTCTCAGATAAAAAATTTTGACAGCCTTGGAACGTAACCCAACAACAGCATTTGCAGTGAGTCCGGCAAAGGGTCAAGCGTTTTAAAACCAAGCCATAATATGCACAAGCAACGTATTGACACGTTGCGACAGATCTTGCTGTGCTGCAAGGGAATCACAAAAAATCTACTCTCCAATCTACATGATGCTGATCGATAAGCCCTCACAATAGCGCGCAGTTTTATGATCCATATTGCCAATGTAATTGTTTAGCAGGCTCAAAAAGGGTCTCACTGTTGCATTGTCTATTGTGCAACAGCATGGTGGTCATCTCGTCCTCAAATCGAAAGACAATGTCGGCACATCTGTTTTTATCTATCTGCCGGCCACAGCTTAAAAAAATATTTCTCTGAAAAAGTCTTTCTACAGACGACTCGCAACGGGTCTACGGTGCAAAAGCACGGCATCAGATTTATCCAAAGGGGTGGGCTTACCAGTCGCTGAAGTTTACACCAAACGCGCCTTCGATCTCTGCAAGTTTGCGCAGCCTTGCTCGTTGGATGCTTGCCACTAATTTTTCCACTTCAGCCCTTGACGCACGGGATTCCAGGTTGAACTTAACCCCAAACACATATTGCAGGCCCTGATTATCGCGCAGCCTTGTCACATGTCTTACAACTGCGTCCAGAGTCATGAGCAGCATATCATCCGAGGTTATTTGTAAAGATAGCTTGTCGTCAGTTTGTAATGTGGAGTGCTTGCCTTTTGGGTCATACAGGCTCATGCCGTTTATGCTCATATCCATAGGCCGGGTAGTAAACTTGAGCTTATCTCGTTTCCTGTAGGCGATGATGGTTAAGTCCATATCACCGGGGACCTTGACTCTATATTCTCTCGCTCCCTTAACTTGCCGAGCTACTACGGGGAAAGTGGTTTGCAGTACGGGCATTGTATCAATTTTTATCTTTCCATCAAAGTTACAGCAAAATTCCACAGCAGCCTGGGAGGTGAGCACACGTATCAGGATACGTGAGCTTGCATTGATAAGATAATTTCCTTCAGCGGGCTCTAAAGGGGTAAGTATGATGTGATCTGTATCCTCAAGGTATTCCCCTTTGGTGTACAGCACATCCTCATCAGGGGTATCTTCCTCGGGGGGATGGTCCAGAATACGGCAAAAAAAGACGCGTTTGTCGTTGTTCAATTCAACTTCCAGTAAGCTCTCGTCGTGGAGTGCTCCTTGCAGATAGTTTGCCATCTGCGTCGAATTGACGACGATATCACCATTGGTAATACCTTCAACTACTGCTTCGCTGCTATATTCTGTCTGAGGAAAGAAGGCTTGAAGCGTATTGATGAGCTCGCTGCTGGACAAAGATGACTCCCATAGCCTCAGGTTTCGGCGGTTAGGAAAACGGTTCTATTGAAATGGATTAAGAGCACTCCCTCTTTAACACAAAGCTACCGACCTGTAAAATAAGTCTTTCATTAAACTGAAGTCCCTGATTTTTTCACGCCTGCTTGCACCCATAAGTATCTGTTTTTTCTTGGATAAGTGCAGTTTTCCCATGCAACTCTAATGTCTACGTAACCATGTAATGCTTGCGCCACTCCAGTAATCTTTTTTTTATGATTACAATAACTCCAGATAGTTAATGTAGACAGGCCCGTCGCACAATAGTTTTGTCTTACACTTCGAAATCATTCGGTATCTGATCGATTTCGCCTGGGAACTTCAGACTAAACAACAGCAAAAATCGATTTACGCCCACTAGACGATAAATTCACCTGACATTTCTCGAAGTTGCTTGTTGATATCAAAAACACCATGTGTCAGCTATTAAAGTAAGAATACAGGATATTACGTTCGTGGCTCATTTTCAAAAATCACCTGATCAGGGGTAGGCTCACAACTGTTGTCAGTTCTTCCGGTTCAGTGGAAATATGTTAACTTTAGCCAAGAGGAAATAGCCGCACCCATCAACACATGCATCAATGTATGAGATTGTGCCGATCACAGTGCGGCCAGGTCGATAAAAAAGGGATGTAAAGCGTCGAGCATAACCGGCCGGTAGTCAAAAATCACTCAACCTAAGCTGTCTAAAAAAGACTTAATGCATCCACAGCCCTGCTCGATTTTAGAGAAATGGGTTGTGAAATATTTGTCATCAACATTTTCTGCTCCGGGCCACGTGCGTAGCACCTGTTGACCGTCAAAATCGACTCCAGCCACGCGACAACTGAAACTGGTCACAGGCATATAGAAATCAGAACCAGGTAAAACCGCTAAGTTATATTCCTCAAGCAAGACATCCGCCATTTTGCGGGATGTGAGAATGCCGGCATCGTGCAGCTGCCTGGAGTAATTTTCAAAATCAGGAAAGAGATAAAAAGAGCCGGCCGGTTTGGGGCAATTCAAGCCCATGTCGATAAACTGCGTATGGAGATACGAAAGAATATACCGATAAATATCACAGGTTGTTTCCACAAACGGTCGGACCTGTTCAAAATCACCATAAGCCTTTAAGGCTGCATATTGAATAGGAGCACTTACAGCACTGAATGTTTCACTGACCACGGATTTCAATGCCGACATCATCAACTCCAGGGAATCAGGTATCAGCATCACACCCAGGCGGTATCCACCGGCACCAAAGGCTTTTGAAAGCCCTCCGGAAACAATGGTCCCCTCTGGATAGTACTTTGCCAGACTCCCCATAGGCCACTGGTCAAAATCAATCATGGCATATATTTCGTCGGAGATGACTATAACGTTATAGGCCCGACAGATTTCGGCAATCTCTCGAATTTCTTTTTCATGATAGAGAGAACCTGTTGGATTGTTAGGGTTATTGAAGATCAATAACTTCTGTGATTGTCCGGCACTATAGCAGGCTTTGTCCAGGAGTTCCGGGGTAATTCGATAATTATTTTCCCGACTCGTTTGTATGGGAATAATTTCCTTTCCTCGCAGAGCCGCTTGTGGCCCATAACTAACCCAGCTTGGAACAGGTACAAGCAGGGGGCCCTCCATCAAGTAAAAAATCTGAAAGATCAGTTCCTTGCTTCCTGGGCCGATGCACACTTCATGCGGTTTGAAATCGTACCCAAACTGCTCCCTGTAAAAAGTGGCAACCGCTTCACACAGTTCGGGCAACCCCTGAGTGGGGAGATAATCTTTTTTATCTGCATTATTTCGAAGTGCCTCCTGGATAATCTCAGGAACAGGAAACGGCGATTGGCCAAAACCAAAGTGAACAATATTCTCGCCCTGTTGGCGGAGTTTCAAAGCCTTGAGGTTTATGGCCAGGGTGGCCGATTCTTTCAGGCTTAATACTAGTGGATTTAAAGCGGGTCTCATTCCTGGCTAGCTCCTGTTATATTATAAAAAAAATGTATTAAATTCGTTAGTAACGCATACAGTGTGTTGCAAAGAATTGCAAGGACACAGAAGGACGGATTTCACTCATCTATTCTTGTATACCCCACTGTTATTGTCTTAAAATTTATACTTTGAACTTGATTTGCCTAAGGGCCAAAAATGGCGCGTGGCAAAACTAAAAATTGAAACAGAACTCGCAACATAATTCATGTACACGTATTGATCGGCAAGGATGGCACGATCAGCAGCCAGAAAACCGAGGAAAGACAGGGTATTAATTATCGAAAAAGGTATGAAATCGATATCCTGGACGTGGCACTAATAACTTCAAAGCTCGAGTGCTGAAATTACCCAAACAGTTATTATGTTACTCTCCCGGTTGCCTCCACTCTCAGGCTTGCCGATGGATATCTTTCTTGCTGATGGAGCAGAACAAAAAAGGGAACCCCCAACGCCTCCAAAGAACTGTTCGGCATTAGTTGTCAAATCCTTTGATAAAGGTTGGCCATGGAATATGGAGACTTTCATCGATGTGCAGGCATGAAAAACGCCTGCTGCGAGAAACTGTTGCGAAAATTAATAAATATTGCCGGTTTTTGCAGAAAAGGAACCAGCGTGCTTGGTCCATCAGCAGTTATTAGTCTCAGGGTAAAGCATTTGCGAAAAGTGGTGGAAAAAGGTAGCGTTAGTGCATTGTATAGACGACTCTTTGTTGCAATTGGCTTTTTTATGTGTTCCGAAGAAAATGGTTACTTATCACCTCGCCTCACTTCTCTGAGATTAACACGGGATTTGCATGATAATGAAAGCAAAAATCACCTATGAAGAACTGGAAAGACGGGTTCAGGAATTGGAAAAGATTGAATCCAAGTATAACTCTTCCAAGGAAGCATTGCAAAAAAGTGAAAACCTGTTCAAGCTGCTTTATGAAAAAGCCCCTCTCAGTTATCAATCACTGGATGAAAATGGCCATTTCATAGTTGTCAACAAAACCTGGCTTGAGGTCCTAGGGTATGCCAAAGAAGAGGTCATTGGTAAATCCTTTGCAGATTTTCTGCATCCTGACTGGCAGGAGCATTTCAAAGAAAATTTTCCCCGGTTCAAGTCCATTGGTGAAGTTCTGGGTGTTGAGTTTGAAATGGTCAAAAAAAACGGCGACCACATTCTGACTTCTTTTTCCGGGAAAATTAGTAGGGATGAAAAAGGCAATTTTCAGCAGACCCACTGTATATTCCACGATATCACCGACCAAAAAAAGACTGAGGAAGAGTTGTATCAGGAGCACATGATGCTGGCCCGAACAGAGGCTGTAGCGCATGTGGGCAGTTGGGAGTGGGAAATAGAAAATGACAAGGTCACCTGGTCGGAAGAATTGTTCCGCATCTTCGGGCTCGAACCTATGAAAGAAGCCCCTTCATTCAATGAGCACCAGGCTTTCTATGTCCCCGAAGACCGAGTGCGCATGATTGAGGCGGTTGAAGAATGCTTGCGCAACAATGTCCCTTATGATTTAGAAGTGCGTATCATGCGCACAGACGGACAATTACGCCACTGCGTCGTGCGGGGAATTCCAGAGCAAGGTTCCGATGGCGCTGTCAACCGCCTGTATGGCAGTCTGCATGACATCACCGATCGCAAGCGTATGGAAGAAGCAATGCGAGAAAGTGAAAATCTGATCAGCAGTCTTTTCAGAAGCGCACCCGTTGGTATTGGATCTGTTTTAAATCGAGTGCTGATCAAAGTCAACAATCGTCTATGCGAAATGACAGGATACGATGAAACAGAGCTGATAGGCCGGAGTGCCCGGATGCTTTATCCCAGTGATGAAGATTTTGAATTTGTGGGCACGGAAAAATATGCTCAGATAGCTCACCACGGCACGGGCATGGTGGAAATCCGATGGCAGAGAAAAGACGGCACCATCATTGATATCCTTCTTAGCTCTTCACCAGTGGACCTGCAGGACAAATCAAAAGGAGTGACCTTTACCGCTCTGGACATCACCGAGCGTAAGCATGCTGAAATAGCAATGCAGGAAAGCGAAGAAAGGTTCAGAACCATAATGGAGAATATTGATACCATAGCTGTTCAGGGCTATGGACCTGATGGAACTACTCAGTACTGGAACGCAGCATCCGAAAGGCTTTATGGATATAGTCAACAGGAGGCTATTGGGCGTAATCTTCTTGATTTGATTATCCCACCTGAAATGAAAGCTGCTGTTGCCAAAGAGATGAGTGAAATGGCTGAGTCTGGTCAGCCCATTCCTTCGGGAGAACTGTTATTGATGCACAAAGATGGTTCACGTGTGCCGGTTATATCCCACCATACCATTGTTAAAGTGCCGGGACGTGCGCAAGAGCTCTTTTGCCTTGATGTTGATATGAGTGCACTTAAAGAGGCAGAAGCGGAACAGGAAAAGCTCAAAAACCAGCTCACTCAAGCCCAGAAGATGGAATCCATAGGCCGCCTCGCCGGTGGGGTAGCCCACGACTTCAACAACATGCTGAGCGTGATTCTTGGCCATACCGAGATGATCCTTGAGGAATTGGATTCTGCAGCACCACTCTTTGCCGACCTGCAAGCGGTGCAACAGGCGGCCAAACATTCGGCCACTCTGACCCGACAATTGTTGACCTTTGCCCGCAAGCAGCCTATAGCCCCGAAGGTTATCGATCTGAACGAAACCGTGGAAGGAATGTTAAAGATGCTGCGCCGGCTCGTTGGTGAAGATATCTACCTGACCTGGCTGCCCGGCAAGAACCTCGCACCGGTAAAGGTTGACCCCTCCCAGATTGACCAGATCCTTGTCAATTTGTGCATTAACTCCCGGGACGCCATTGTCGACGTGGGCAAAATCACTATCGAGACAGGCGTTATTTCGTTTGATGAAGCTTATTGCGCCGAGCATGCTGGGTTTGTACCCGGCGGGTACATCCTCCTGGCGGTCAGTGACGATGGCTGCGGCATGGACCGGGAGACACTCGATCATATCTTTGAACCTTTTTACACCACCAAGGAGCAGGGCAAGGGCACTGGTCTGGGGCTGGCTTCGGTATACGGGGCCGTCAAGCAGAACAACGGCTTTATCAACGTTTACAGCGAGCCGGGCCATGGGACAACCTTTAGAATCTATCTGCCAAGATTCACCGCAAAATTGGCAGGTATGATAGAAAAAGGGCTGAACCGTCCGGCCGAGGGCGGCCACGAGACCGTTCTCCTGGTGGAGGACGAACCGACGATCCTGCAGATGACTACAATAATGCTTGAAAAACTGGGGTACAGCGTGCTGGCGGCCAGCACCCCCGGCGAGGCCGTCCGTGTGGCTCAAGAACACCCAGGTCGCATCGATCTGCTTTTAACCGATGTGGTTATGCCCGAAATGAACGGACGCGACCTGGCCAAAAACCTGCTGGTTATTTATCCGGACATCCGACGGCTGTTTATGTCAGGCTACACGGCTAACGTCATCGCCCACAAGGGCGTGCTGGACGAAGGCGTGCACTTCATCCAGAAGCCTTTTTCAATGAAAGAGCTGGGAGGGAAGGTGCGTGAGGCGCTGGAGAGTTGACGTGATAATTCAGCAATAGATCATGCGGAGAGTTAATGGGAGATATTGCATTTGGCACAATTGACGTGCGCTGACATTTTACACTTGAGAAAAGCCGAGCAAAGATGCGCCCTCTTTTGTTAAAGAGGATACTCTGTTGCCTTTCCTTATCAGGTCTCGCATTCGGGCAAGCCTTTTATCAATTCCGAGGAGCTCCAAGATAGTTTGTCTCTCCTTATTGTCGGTCTCCAGAACAGCCACAATACCACCGTTACCTATAACGAGTCGACGATCTGCAGAAAGCGCAAGCAGCGGATCATGGGTGGCCATCAACACTATTTTTTCCTCCTTGACCAGAAGCTCCAGGGCGCGACGCCTATCTACACCGGCGTTTTCAATTTCATCAATAAGAACTATGGGCGAGGCACTGAGGCAAGCAACATCAGCTATCATAAGCGCTCTCGACTGCCCTCCGGATAATGCGGTTACAGGCGTTTCAAGGGTAAACGGTTCTCCAGCAAGTTCAACCGCCGTTCTAAATATCTGTTCGATACGCGAATCTACGTCAGACACAAGTCGGCTCTCGGCATGCATGCGGACAAAAGCACCAACGCTAAGATCAATGACAAAATTCATGTTTTGTGACAACTGTGCGACCAATTGCTGGTCCCCGGACAACCGTTTTTTTTCATCCGGCACCTCTCCATCGAGTAGCACCTGTCGTCCGGAAGGAGTATCCTTTTGAGCAAGACACTCAATATCAGCCAATAATCTGCTTTTTCCCGATCCTGTCGGGCCTACAACAGCAACGACCTCACCGACCCTCAGGACCACCTCATGCTGTTCGGGATCGCCATTTTTATCATGACCTGCTTTTATGGTGACTTCAGTAATTGAACGTTGGCCTTGCGAGCTGAATATCTCCATTTGTTCTATAAAATCAAAACATTGGTCTGTTAATGACTGATGATCGAGTGAAAACTCCGTAAGATGAGCGCTTGGGATTGCTTGCAAAAATTCTTTCAGACTCGTCTGGTCCCGTGGCACTGTAATTGCCATCGCGGTGAAAAAATCGAGGAGATACGGACGTTCTTTGACCAGTGTCGACACCTTTTGATCCAGCATGCGTGTTTTTGTCATGAGAAATCCATTGTCTTGACGTTGCCAATCTGGCAATCCTGACCGATCCGTGTCTCTCCCAGACAGTAGGAGCAAAGGGCGGCCGGCATGGTAAATCGAAGCTTGTAGTTCTCGAGGCTTGAAGTTGTCGGCGCATTTTGAAAATGCTTCTGGAGCAGCAGATTGCCCTGCCCGGTGAGCCCGTTTACCGGCAGCACTGCTGCCCTTGCATTAACCTGACGAACACGGAATGCAAAAACCTCACGCTCGGCCTGGGAGACAATATCACCTTTGGTCAGTACAACCACGTCGGCGCTTTTAAGCATTGGTCCGATTTTCCTCGGAGTATGCACACCGCTTAACTGGTCAATAACACAGACGGCAAGCACCTCACGAATATGTGGAGAACAACGGTTGCACAAACCAGCACTTTCGATGACCAGCAGATCAAAACCGCTCTTCTTTCCCCATTGGAGAGCTTGATCTATATTTGCGATAAAGAAGTGATCCGGACATAACCCGCCGGCAAGCCCTTTTTTAACCGAAATTCCGGCTTCGTTATAACGGTGATGATCTTCGCTGGTGAGACAGTCGAACTTCACCACCCCAATCGTGAACCCTCTTGCGATCATTGGCTCGATAGTTCGCAGAATCACCGATGTTTTCCCGCTGGAGGGTGGTCCTGCTACAGTAATGAGCTTGATGGATTTCCGTGCAGGTTTACTCATACTTCCGATTTTACCTGCGGCATAAATATCGTATCTATCTCGTTATTGAGTTCCAGCAGATCATCGCGGCGTAAATAATCCCAGCCAAGCCACATGAGCGGTTTATCCTGAACCTCTCCTGTAATATCACCATGGGGCACAGGAAACCTGGCACCCACCAGCACTTGGCCCAGTTCCTTACCGGTGAGGTAGTCAAGTATCGGACGCAGTTCTTCCACTTTAGACGATTTTACCTGTAAGGTTACTGGACTGGCCAGTGCCCCGTCTTCCGGCCATATGATGCGAATCCTGTCTTTTCTCCTGGCCCTGTGGGCAAAAAACTCAGGCATCACGTAAATCGCACCCGGCGCACCGCTGTCGATACGTTTGATCATTTGTGCCGGGTGCAACCCTTGCAGGACGTTGTCACCCAGTTGTTCCAAGCCTTCTTTTCCATAACGTTGATATGTCGGCAACAGTACCGCATGACAGAAGAAGCCGTTGCCACCACGAAGAGTTACACTCTCTTTCCACATGGGATCTAAAAGATCTTTCCAGCAATGCGGCAGCGATCGATCACCCACTTCGTCGAGATTGGCTACCATCACCAGTGGATTGACGCCAAGAATTGAATATTCTCCATTCGGTTCGACGATGCCGGCATCGGTATAATAAGAGTTGGGCAAAAAATTGCCATACCCGCACATCTGCCCTCCGGAAACAAATTTATCATAGAACCTGCGACCGTAAAACGTATTGAAATCAGCTGATATTATTATGTCGGGCAACTCGTCTACAGACTCGATTCGCTCAACATAGGAGTAGTACGAGAGCTCCTGGTTAAGGTTTCCTTCAACAGCGTATTTCACCTCAATATTCTGTTCACGTTTTAAGCTTTCGAGAAAGGAGGTTATGGCTCTGCTGAATGGCATCTTCAATCCGCACGGCATCAGCGCTAACAGGGTCAGGTCTCCCTGCCTCTTCACATCTTGCAACCCAGGCGCTTCCAACATATCATCTGCCTCGGCGGATTTTTCGAGTATTTTCATAAAACCAGTCTCGCCAATGAAGCGATTTCGCAAAGCAGTCCTCACTGTCAGAAACGGAGACAAAGCTCTCATTCCGTCTTCGGAGACAAGAATATCAAGTCCATGGGCAATAAATACCGCCTTTGTCGAGGGATAATATGTGATAACATCTGCAACTTTCAGATTGGCGGATAAAGCGGGTTTCATAAGAATGCTCCTTGGTAAGACGAGCTAAATAAATAGTACCATTCAGTAAATAGTACCATTCAGCAAATATCTAAAAACTGTCAATTCACCCCGAACTGTAACGGTTCAGCAGTGCTCCAAATGTTCACAAGCCGACCGATGTAGCAGATAAGCTCCGACTTGGATACATCGATATGCTGGGCCTCGGGAGACAGATTGAATTTCTCAGTACAGAGGTAGGGGACTGATTTTTTTTTCATGGTTTTTTATGAAAATTAGATAGCGTAGACTTCGATCTGTCTCCCGGGTTTGAAAGAGAAATAAAATCAGTCCCTTGTCTGCTTAGGCAGATAATTCAGATAATTGGCTGAGTATTGTACGTAATCAGGATAAATATTGCATAGGGATGAGACAGTACAACACGATCCATTTTTATAGTTAGCCAAGCGAATCCAGATAGGCTTTTGTAATCCAGGTATCACCCTCTTCTTCAGTCAGGTCATCCAGCGTTTGGGTAGCTCGACAGATATATTCTTCGGAGAATCTGAGCAGATAGTCTTCAATTTCCAAATTGAGTTCTTTACTGAGTTTTTTAAAAATTTGAATTTGTAATCTGTTCAATTCCATTCTTTTATTCCGTCCAAACATTTCAATGAAGGTTTTGCCATAAACTCATTGTTTATGATCATCACAGGACGTAGAAAGTAGGTTCAAACAACATTCTTTCTATCCCAAGTACCAAGGTAAGGAGGGAGCCGTTCATTCATCAAACCTTGAGACCATCTTGCAGCATAATTGCCTTTTCGCTCACTCTTTTCGTTATGCGTAAAAAAATATCCTCGGAAGCAAGCGAAGACTCCGGTAACCCGTCTATGCGTATAATCATGATCATTCAAAGAGCTAAGCGACCAACGGGAGACTCCGTAGGCTACCTGTGACCACTTACATTGAATTGTGTATTACAAGACTTGAGCCATTCTCTACTTTTCATACTACCATCATATAAAATTGTTTAAATTTAGATAGTTACTTACTGAAAGCCGATTTAGGCGATTTCAAGGCCTAGGCATTGTTTTGTGTAGTTTCCTACAAAAAAGAAATAAAATGTCAGGATGGTAGACAGGAAAGACATTATCGGCATCTTTTATGTGAAAAGATGTTTGCATTGGCAATATAAAGAAAGCCAAAGAGGTACTCGGTTGGAATTCCTGTAAATGGATTGCGATAGTTTCCAGGGCACGGTCCAGATTCGCGCGAAAATACTCTCTAAGTGAAAAAGCTAACTTCTCAATGGTAAGGTTAATCAAACAATTAAAAATTTATAATAATTTCAAAATAATAGGAGCGACGAGTGCAACGCCGAGCATGAGGAGAGCGCATGGAGAGTGCGGAATACGCGTCCCCCTCCTTGCGTTTGTTACACGATATCTTCTACAACTATGACCAATGCGTCAGCCTATGGGCGCAATCTACTTGGGGAAGTGCCCTGTATGTAGGCCCTGTTCCTGATTAATAGCAGGAACATAAATGAGCCTGTTGATTTACTGTCTTTTCGCCCAATCTCTTTGTTATAATGAAAAAATAATCCTCGGAATATCAGATATATGCCTGTGGTTATTTTTTCATTATGCCTCGACCTTGAACGAAAATCCTAGCAAATTAACAGACTCATAAATACGAGACGAAAGCAACGCCGATCTCGCTTAAGGGTGCGTCTGGAGGAAGCTGGAATTTTGGCTAACGAGCTTGCGAGACTCCGCAGTTATGAGCCGCCGAACGTATAAGGTGGCCAATTCAAAATGGACACTTTTGTAATACTTGTTCCTGCTATTGTGTTTTCATGGCTTATCAATTCCAGCGGCAAAACCTTATCCTTAAGGACGCGAGGATGTCGAGATCATGAAATCATGGCCACCACCGGCTTGCCGACAAAATATAGCCCGAGGCCACCAATGCACACCCCCGCCAGTTTTCTAAAAAGCATACTGCCTGTAGACCAGTTGCTGTTATCGAGAATTTTCTTAACAAAAGCTGTGGAACTTCCTGCCACGGCAATAGGAATACAATGCCCCACGCCAAACAGGGTAATAAATATGATTCCCGTCATGACTTTTTGTTGAAGAGTTATGATAGCCAGTATTGGAGCAATAAAGCCAAAAGTGCATGAACCTGATAGAACCCCGTATGCTAGTCCCAAGACAAAGGCTCCAAACATTCCTCTAACCTTTATCTTCGCCATCAATCCACTGGAAAAAGAACATTTGGCAAGACCAAGAAAATCGAGTGCTACCCAGACAAGTACTACCCCAACGAGAATACTCATGTAAGGGCCCACATCACCAAGCATCCTGCCCAGGATGGTACAGATAACTCCGATGATGGCGATGGTGATAAATAAACCTATTGTAAAAACAAACGAATAGAGAGCCGCTCTTCGCTCCTCAACACTCTGATCCTGGGCTGCAACGTAGCTTACAATCAGGGGGATTGAGGCAAGGTGGCAGGGACTGAAAAGGACACTCACCATGCCCCAAAGAAAACAGCCAAGGCCTCCTAAGAGAAGGCCCTGTCCCATCCAGGAGTTAATAGTCAGAAATATCTGATCCATAGACTATTTAACCCCAAGTTTCTGTAATTCTGCCACAATGGAGGCTTTATCAAAGAAGCCTTCATGCCGCAGGACTTCTATTCCTGCTGAGTCGTAAAAAATTTGAGTTGGGATCGCTCTGATTCCAAACTTTTTGCCGGCATTCGGCTTCTCCCAGACATCGATAAAAACGATCGCAGCTCGACCTGCATACTCTTTTTCAAGCTCTTCCATAACTGGAGCCATCATCTTGCAGGGAATACACTTCTTTGCCCCCAGGTCAACCATGGTTACCATTCCGGGGACCGGGATTTCTTGTGTATCTGTAGATGCATATGCACTTCCTGCAACCAGGGACACCAACAGAACAATCTGCACAAGGATCAGGCTCGTATTGTTATATATTTTCATTGTATTATCAGCCGCAAATCAACAGACTCATTTATATCATGTCTTCTTTTCTTCAACTCAGCATCCCTTTAATTTCTTCAACCGTGGGTACCTTGCCGACCGCTTTAACGTCACCGTCAATAGCGAGCGCGGGTGTCATCATTACCCCGAATTTCATCATCTCATTGAAATCAGAAATCTTCACAATTTCATATTCAACACCTAACTCGGCTGCTGCTGCGGCAGCATTCTCTGCAACTTGATTACACTTCGCACATCCTGGGCCCATAACTTGAAAGATCATCATTTCACCTCTTTTATTTTAAAAAAATGTTCCGAATATCACGCCGCTAATTGTGGCCATGACAACAACAAGACAGACAAAAACAACAGTTTTTTGGGTTCCAACTACACTCCGGATTACCAACATGTTGGGAAGACTCAGTGCCGGCCCGGCAAGGAGCAGGGCCAGTGCAGGCCCTTTTCCCATGCCGCTACCAATCAGTCCCTGAAGTATCGGCACTTCTGTGAGTGTGGCAAAGTACATAAATGCACCGGCAAATGAAGCAAAGAAATTAGCACGTAAAGAGTTGCCCCCAACCGCTTTTGCCACCCACTCCGAGGGAATAAGCCCCTCATGGCCAACCCGTCCGAGAAGAATGCCAGCTATAAAGACGCCTATCAGAAGTAACGGCAGAATCTGTTTAGCAAAATCCCAGGAAGAAGAGAACCACCTGCCTGTCTCCCCCGTATCCAGACTGGTAATAACGGAAAGACCGATAAAGCCGATAGTGAAAGCAAGTGCCGGATGCTCCGGCAGAACAAAGCCGGCTACAGCGACGAGCAGTGAGACAAGGCCAACCTTCCAGGCTTTAACATTGAACCAACCGACAAGAATGACGGCAAAGAGAATAGCAAAACCGGAAGTGATCAACCACTTTGCACCATAAATCGATGCCCAGACACCATTTGGATCCTGGGGTTGGCCCCAGTTTGCAAAAACAAGGATTCCGACCATGGAGAAAAAATAAAGACCATTTTGCCACAATGGACGACTGACTTCATCCTCGGGCATTACTATGGCAGCGGCTGCATCGGCTTGTTCATCTTTTCTGAAAATAAACGCCATGGAGGCACCTATGACCACGCTGAAGATAATAGCCCCCAATCCTCGTGCAATACCAAGCTCAGGCCCTAATACACTTGCGGTCAGTACAATTGCCAATACGTTGATTGCCGGACCGGAATAAAGAAAAGCAGTTGCAGGTCCTAACCCCGCCCCCATTCGATAGATCCCCGCAAAAAGAGGAAGGATGGTACAAGAACAGACTGCCAGAATGGTTCCGGAGACGGACGCGACCCCGTAGGCCAGAATTTTGTTAGCACCTGCTCCGAGATATTTCATCACCGAAGCCTGGCTGATGAAAACGCCGATAGCTCCGGCTATAAAGAAAGCCGGGACAAGACAGAGGAGGACATGCTCCTCCGCATACCACTTCACAAGGTGAAACGCCTCCAATACGGCATTATCAAAACGCGCCGTACCGACCGGCAAATAGAAACAGCTTAAAAATATTACTACTACCCATGTAAGATACTTCCACTCAGTTTTCCAATTCATGACCAATGTCCCTATACTATGCCATTTGGCAAAATGACCAAATGACAACGCAAAAAAAAATTACAACAGGTTTACCTGTTCTTCTGCTTGATTTTTGATAACCGCTTCAATGCAGGTCATATATTTAAGAATACAAGGTACTTTGAGCCTGTAGTACACCTGCTTTCCACGTTTTTCATCTGCTACAACGCCTGCTTGTTTCAAAACAGAAAGATGTTTTGAAATAGTAGAAAAATCGGCATCAATGGATTCCGCCAACTCGCAAACACATTTTTCTCCATGCTCAAGCTGCTCAGCCATCCACAACCGGGTTGGATGAGCCAGAGCTTTCAGAACATTTGCTTTTGCTTCTATGATCGCCTTTTGTTTTTTATCCATCCATGTCTCATTGTTTTATATTTTGACATATGGTAATTTGACCAAATGTTATTGTCAAGCATATATTTGCAGCTTGCTACACCAAAAAAGACGTTGCAAAAAAGTAACGCCCAGGCGGGACCGTGGTTGCGTGCCTGCTCGATCCGCTTTACGTAGTGATAATGCAAATATTACGTTTGAAAATAAGTAAAATATTCACCACTGTGTCTTTCACAAGGAATCCCCTATGTGTAACCGTCGTTTTACTTCTGGGACAAAATTTTAACCTCTGAGATATATGCAGATTCAGCGGAAAGATGCTAAACAGTTACAAACAGATTACGATGTTGTGGATAAAGAATTGGCGGACTTCTTTAGAAAAAAAACAAAGGCACCATAGAGGCAGAATGAACAAATGCTACTTATAGGACACAGAGGTTGTTACTATCCCGGATATAATCAGAATACCATCCGCGCTTTTGAAAAAGTGGCAAGTGAGGGCGTTTCCGCTATCGAGTTTGATGTCCAGCTATGCGCTGACGGTTATCTGGTGGTAATCCATAACCTCGATCTTGAGCAGGTATCCACAGGCAAAGGTGCTGTCTCCACCACCAATTCAGCTACATTGAAAACCCTCTATGCAGGGGACCCGACACGAGGCAAGGATCGTATTCCTTTCTTACCTGAGGTTTTTGATTTTTTTGCATCTCTGAACACAAAAATTCGACCGACAATGCATCTGGAACTCAAAGGTGAGAATACCGGCATCCCGACTGGTGCATTATTAAATGATTATGTTGGCTCCGGAAGGCTCAATTACTCTGATGTATTGGTGAGCTCCTTTAACTGGAAGGAACTTACCAATATCCGCAAGGTCTGTCCTAACCTTCAAATAGCTCTGCTTGACGGTGCCATCCGTCGCAAGCAGCTCCTCAAAAAAGCAGGGCAAGCGATGGAGCCCTATTGCAAACGCATCTTTGCCTATGGCGGTGAGCAATATATGCTGCCTCGCTTTACCTCTGTTGGCGAAAACCTCAAATTACTCGATCAAGAATGTTCTTCCCCGCAACTACATCGGCTGCTTGCCGAAGAAATCGAAGCCTGTTTGACTGGTCAATATTACACCGATGAGCTGCTCAATACGGCATGTGACATGAATGCCGGGTCGGTCAATCTCTGGTATCACACAGTCTCAGCTCAATTTATTGAAAAAGCACATAAAAGAGAGCTCACGGTGTTGGTCTATACTGCGAATACTCCCGATGCCTGGCAGATGCTTTCCCAGATGGGCGTTGATGGCATTTTTACCGATTACTATGCAGAAGCTGCGCGGTTCTTTACGGATTCAATATAAAGATATTCTGATTCACCATAGAAGATTTTCTTTTCCGGGCAGGCTGTGACCAGAGGCGTTTGCCTGATATAACCTTTAGCTTGAGCCTAAACCGAAGGGGGAACTTTTTGATTGAAAACGAAAAACAGACTGTTCATTGTGCAATTATTCTTTGAGCAATAATATCAATTAATTGAGTTCAAAATAAAAAAGTTTATGAGCAACTCGGGCTAACACCTCAAGCCAAAGGAAAGGACAGGACGGGTTACCTTCGACTTGGCAGTATTACCCTACCCCGCAAGGATCATTTACTCACATTACCTGACCAGGAACCCCTTTATCAGCCACACACCCTTTATCCTGGTAACCAAATGATATCCATATAGAAACTACTTTTTTCAAGGGGCGTGGGAGGCAACAGGCTAAACCTTGAACTAAGGTGTTCTCAATGTGCTGCAAAATCATCTCTATCCGCCTTGGTTTACGGATTCATTACTTCACGAATTTTATCTGCAATACTTTGCGAGGTAAAAGGTTTATGGATGAAATTTATTCCTGCCTCCAACACACCTTTATGTGCAATCACATCTGCAGTATAGCCGGACATGAACAGCACCTTAATATTTGGTTTTACTACTGTTATATGAGAGGCAAGCTCCTTCCCCGTCATTTCCGGCATGACCACATCCGTCAACAGAAGATCTATATTGTCAGTTTCGTTTTTAATATAGCTGACTGCTTCGGTAGGTGAGTTTATAGCGGTTACACGGCAGTTCAACCCTTCCAGAATCTCCTTGCATACGTTTAGCAGTTGAACATCGTCTTCGACCAAGAGAATGTTCATAGGCTTAAGCGGCTCTAATCTTGAGTCCTGTAAATTTTTTAAATCGTCTTTTCCCCCTGAATATCTAGGAAAATATATTCTGAACGTGGTTCCAAGCCCAGGTTCGCTATAAATATTGATAAATCCTTTATTCTGCTTGATGATGCCATATACTGTCGCAAGCCCCAGCCCGGTTCCCTCATAGATTTCCTTGGTTGAAAAAAAAGGCTCGAATATGTGCTGTCGAATTTCTTCGTCCATACCACAACCATTGTCGCTTACGACAAGACAGACATAATCACCAGGAAGAAAATCTATGTTGCGATCGCAATATTCCTCATCAAAAGAAATATTATGGGTTTCTATGTCTATTCTACCAACACCGGAAATAGCATCCCTTGCATTTACACAGAGATTTGTAAGGATCTGACTAATCTGGTCAGGATCTATATAAATAGGCCAAACGGCTTCCCCGCTTGTTACGTTTAGACGAATATTTTCAGTGATAAGCCTGCGAAGCAATGAAAGTGTGTTCTCTATAGCCAGGTTCAGGTCAACAACTGCGGGCACACTCGTTTGCTTTCTAGCAAAGGCAAGCAACTGCTTGGTTAAATTAGAGGAGTGTACTGCAGCATTTTGGATATCTTTAAAAGTTTTATAAAGAGGATCTTTGGAGTTGATTTTGAGTAAGGCCAATTCGGTATGACCAAGAATAACGAACAGCATATTATTGAAATCATGAGCCACTCCACCGGCAAGTTTGCCGACGGCTTCAAGTTTATTGGCTTGGGCCAACTGTTTTGAAAGCTCTTCTTTCTCCTTCTCTGCCTGCTTTCTTTCGGTGATATCCGTCACCAGGCTTTCAATTTTATCAGGGGTATCGTCTGCATCCAGTACGAGGAAGCAACTGATGGAGATCCATATAGTATCACCATCACGATTGTATATCTGCATTTCGTAATTACGGACAACCCTCTTTTCCAAAAGCAGGGCTAGAAGTTCATTTCTTTCCTCAGGGTTTACATAAAAGGAGGTGACTTGTGAATGTACCTTGATAAGTTCCGGTGCAGAATCGTACCCCAGTATATTTGCCATGGCTGGGTTAGCGGCAAGGATTGTACCGTCGAATTTGGTGAGCATGATCCCTTCAATAGCATTTTCATATATGCTTCGATAGTTGTCTTCGCTCTTTTTCAATCCCTCCAGCGTTCTTTTAAGATTTCCAGTCATGGTATTGAATGACTGTGACAGGATGCCAATTTCATCTGTAGACGTCACATCAATAGCCTCGCCGTCCATATTCCCCCTGGCAATTTCTTTTGTTCTAGTTGCCAGAATTTGTAATGGTAAAAATAAACGGCGCATAACGAACATGATTATGCAACCTGTGAAAATAACACTTATGCAGGTGATAACGACTAAAATTCGCATCATCCGTATTGCCGGAGCCAATAACTCGCTTTCAGGCAGGACAGTGGCTACCGACCAGCCGGAAATGGGCACCGGCTGATAAAATGCCACCATTTTTGTTTCGTTAAAAGTGTAGCGATAGACTCCAAATTTTCCCTCAATCATAAGCATGCCGAGTTGTTTTTCCGATGGCGAGGGATGATCGGTAATCTTCGCTTGCATGATGAGGTCCGAATTTGGATGGTAAATATAGGAACCGTCGCGAGCGATGATAAAACCATATCCGGTTTTTCCTGCCTTTAAGGCCCGAGCGATCTCTTGGATATATTTCAAGGAAATACCAGCTCCAATCAAACCTTGTGGTTGGTTATCATCATCTTTTATGGGTGCTACAATAAAAATAGTCGGAATGCCGGTGGTCCTAGATATAAGCGGGGGAGTAATCTGTGTTGGCCCGCCAGCCATGATCGAAAGGAAGTAAGGCCTGTTTGCAATGTCGCCGATAAAGATGGAATACTCATTCTGAGAATACTGAACCGTATGATACACTCCCTTTTTGTTGGCAGCGTAAATATCCTGAAAAATATCTGAATATCGGGTGTGAAGCATCTTGTGCCGATTGATATTTAAAGCGTCAAATTTCTTAAAATCGTTATTGATATTTTTAGCATCGGGTGTTGAGGCAATACTTTCCGGCTCTATCATAATTGTTTCAAGCCAGCGATTTATACTTTCAGCACTCTTACCGACCGAGTTCAACATGCTGTCAGCCAATTCCTGCTCAATAACATTGACAATATAATAATAGGAGGTGAAACTTAGTAACAGTAAGCAGCACATTACCGTGGGAAGGATAATGGAGGATATTTTAGTCCTCAATGACATTTTGCTAAACAAATTTCTGATCATTGCCTGCCGGACTCTTGGATATCAGGATGAATTATTTTTCATATCCTGAAAGTTTCGCACTTATTCAAGAAATGCTTTTACTTTCTCGAAGGTAACTCACTAAGTTTATAACGATATGATTTTGCTTACTTATGAAATGTAATTGCTCTCAGGTGCTCTCTATTTGGACAAGCGCGATTTGCCGCAGGTAAGCGAAGACTCCGGTAGTCTACCTATGCGGGAAACCGTGATCGTCCGAAGAGGTAAGCGACCAACGGCAGCCTCCTGGAGTGCCTGTGAGACTTACTCTCCAAGTTTTAAATGAGATCCCTGATGTGGGTACGTTACCTGTCAATTTCATTTCTTATAGCTTTGGAAATGGTCTTTATGATATATGGCTTTTTAATGTAACTCCCCGCACCTAAAGCCATAGCTTTTTTTACTCTAGCACTTTCAGAAAATCCGCTTGCAATAACAGCACGTTGATCCGGTTTAAATTTGACAACCTGCTCGTATGTTTCCAGGCCATCCATACCAGCTCCTAACATCATATCTAAAAGCAGGAGGTCGTAATTGAAGTGCCTGCATAGCATCACAGCTTCCTCTCCACTCTCAGCGGTTGATACCTGATATCCTAGATCATCGAGAATGTATGAGGCTATTTCTCTCTGCTCTTGTACGTCATCGACGACCAAGATTTGCTCACCGGTTCCTCGTAAAAGATGGTCCTGGTCGGAGATCGTTTGTTTTTCCTGAGTCAATGCTCTGTCAACGGGGAAAAATAGAAAAAATGTTGTTCCCTCTGATACCACGGATTCGCAATCAATGAACCCACCATGATCTTTAACGGTCGCCTCGACAACGGCCATACCTAGACCGGTGCCACTTTTTCCCATTTTTTTGGTAGTATAAAAGGGCTCAAAAATTTTGTTTTTATCTTCTGCCGAAATGCCTTCGCCTTGATCACATATTTTTATTAGCGTATAGCCCCCTTCTTTCATCTCTTGAGATGTTGCAATTGCGTTATCAATATAAATATTCTCTGACGTAATGCTTAGGGTGCCTTTGTCGGACATTGATTCAAATCCGTTAATGATAAGATTCATCAATGTTTTGTTTAGATGAACAGGCGACCCTGAAATTGGTAATAGATTTTCATCCAGTGTTACTTTTAAGCTGATACCAGGGTGGTCTTGCTGTAATTTTAAGAATTCAGGGCTTTCGAGGTAATCATTGATCAACTTGTTCCAATTCACATACTCTTTTGACACCAGCCCGCGTCGAGCTAAGGTTAATAGATCCTGGACAATAGCAGCTGCATTAACTCCTGACTTTTTGATCGTCTGCAGTGGATTGTAAAAAAAATCATTTTTATCTATTTGGGTAAGAAGAAAATCAGGATAACTCACTATTCCGGTTAAAATATTATTTAGATCATGCGCAACACCACCTGCGAGAGCTCCCATCATTTCCATTTTCTCAGCTCTGGCAAGTTTTAACTCTGCCTCCTTCCTTTGGTTAATCTCTTGTTCGAGTTCTTTTGTCCGTATGCGAACTGTCTCCTCCAAATTTTCCTGATGGGCAGCTAGTTTTTTTTCCACGGCTTTGCGGGCAGCATTTTCAACGTTTAAACTTCCGACCAAAGTATCGAGCTGTTTTATCATTGAATTAAAGCTGTTACTCAAATCAGTTATTTCATCTTTTGAGTTATGTGATGTTGGTATAAGATCTTTGTAATTTCCTTTGGTAACCTCTCTCATACCATCAAGGATCACCCTAAGCCGATTAAGGACTACTACCCTAAACATTACGATCAAAATAATTGAGCTTAGGATAAGGCTTATTACTGTGGCCATGATGATTCCCCCGGCAAGTTGCGAAAGAGGGAGCAGGGTGACATCAAGGGACTGGCTGATGCCAAAATACCATCCTTTTTGATTTAATCGTTTGAAAACATTCAAAAAACTATCATTATTTTTTTCATATATAAACTTTCCAGAAGAACGTAATGAAAAGTTACGAAAAAAATCATCTGTTATGGTTGAATTTTTTTTGTGCTGAGGCTCGTTTGAATTCGCAACTATTTTTCCCCTATGGTTAAGAAGGTAGGCATAGCTTTTCTCTTTTAGGTTAAAGTCATCAACAAAAAGAGAGCTGATACGAATAGTCGGAATTACTCCTGTAAGTACTCCGACGACATTATTATTAACGATAACCGGAGAATTAATAGTGATGACGGAGCTCCCTGTGACCATACCAAGGATGATATCAGAAATTGCAGATTCGCCTTTCATAGCTTCTTGGAAATATCGTCGATTGGAAACATTTATCTCCTGCTGATCAGTTGATTTTGAACTGACAAGCATGTTGCCACTTGTATCTGCAAGAAAAAGGATTGAGTAGTATGGGTAACCCTTCTCCAACAAGGCTAACATATCTTGAGCACCTTTTCCGGCACTTCTGCCGTAATATCCGGTTTCAGTTAAAGCCTCGACAAAAACTTCCTGTAAGCTCCAGGTTTTTATATCTATTGTCCTGTCTGCCAACCAATTATCAATCATCTTTGCGGTCATCGCGACTTCCTGCTCAAGACGTTCTGTCAGTTCATTTTGAAGAACAGCTCTTGCCTTAAACTGCGAGAAGAAAAGACTTATGCCAAAAATAATGGAGAATAAAAGGATAAGTGGATAAAGAACCTTTCTGTTGAGCCCTGAAAACATTATTAGCGAACTAAGATATCGGCACGTTTTATCAAACTGTGCTTGAGATTAATGTTTAAATATTCTGCGGTGTTCAGGTTAAGCTGGATTCTTCCTTTGGAGGTTGGTTTTACAGCAAATGAATCTGGAGAGTTGCCAGCAAGTATGCCCTTGGCCAGTTCACCAGCAGCATAGCCTTGTTCTTTCATTGAAACACTGATACCACACAAAATACCTGCCTGAGCGCTTGAATCAAAGAAACCTACAGTGGGGAGTTTGGTGTGTTTGTTTATGTATGCTATAAGTTCTGTTTCAGGCACTTTTTCCGGCATTCCTTCATGTCTGGCTATCGTACGAATAACATATAAACCTATTGCATCAACCTTGTCTTTGTACTTTTCTGCTACAGCCCTCCATTGTTCAAATGTCTCGACTTGCTCATAGGCAACTACATTTAGAGGCATGACGAGTGACTTGGCGTATTCAATAAACCCATCGGTTGTTGGTGATTTATCGGATAGCATCAATATGTTCTTTGCATCGGGGACAATCTTTTTTAAAAACTCCAATGATTCAATTATATTCGGCCGCTCGAGGACTCCCGTTACGTTTTTCGCTGGAAATCCATAAATTTTCGGATCTTTGTTCACACCACTAAAAACAAACACAGGAGCTCCAGGGATTGCGGCATAATCTTTTGCAAAATACTTCTGGGCATTGTCATCCATTGTTATGACTAATTCCGGCTTGAAATTGGTTACTATCGCTTTAGCTTGTGCTCCAGCTTCACGCTTCCACTCCTCAGACGTCTTTCTTTTGGTGTCCATATGATAATATTTAACCTGTATACCAAGCCCCGATAGTGCCTCTTCAATTCCTTCGGTCATCTCAACGACATGTCCTTGCTGAGATTGATGGTAACTATGAACAACTAAAACACGCTTTTGGGGGGCGGCAGAAACATTTGTTGCCACCACCAAGAAAAGCAGACTTAAACTGTATCTTGCTAATACTCGTAGCCAATTGTTCATTGATCGCCTCATGTAAACAGAAAATTGATGACCACTCTGCTAAACAAAAAAAAACGTGCCTGCCCAAATATGTAAGGTAAATGTAAGCAGACACAGATTTCAGGTATAATACATCAAAGAGTTAGCAGCCCCGTGAGTTACGTTTCGTTGACTAGCGGATAAAGCTATTTATCAGCGATCAATAACGTAGAAATCAAACCTTGAAATTGCCGACGATATGATTCAAATGCGTCGCACTTTCCTGCAATTCACGGGCATTATCCTCGACCTGTTGACTACTCTCAGAAATATTCCGTGCGGCTGTAGATACCTCTGCGATGTCTTGGGTAATTTCAGAGGCAACAGATGAACTTTGAGACACATTCTCGTTGACTTCCTGAATTCCCTGACTGGCCTGAGCGATGTTCTCTGCTATTTCACGGGTAGTGGCAGTTTGCTCTTCAACAGCTGTCGCAATCGAACCGACGGTCTCATTAACGTCAACGATAACCTCAGAAATACTACTGATACCCTTCTCTGTTTTATCAGATGTAGATTGAACCGCTTCGACCAGATTTTTAATCTCAAGGGTCGCCTCTGCAGTCTGCTTCGCCAATTCTTTAATCTCATTAGCGACGACTGCGAATCCTTTTCCAGCCTCACCCGCTCTTGCAGCTTCGATAGTTGCGTTTAGGGCTAACAGATTCGTCTGCTCAGAAATATCGGTTATTGTTTCTGTCATTCTGCCTATTTTGTTTGCAGCAGAACCGAGTTCATTCATATTTTCCGAGGCTTCTTCTGCCTGTTTTACGGCATCTAAAGAAACACCACGAGCCTTCTCAGCGCTTTCTGCTATTTCGTTAATGGTCGCACTCATCTCCTCAGCAGCCACAGCAACCATATTGGCATTTGTGGCTGATTCTTCCATCGCCGCCGCTACACTGGAAAGATTTGTGCTCATTTCTTCAGATGAAGCGGCTACATTTGTAGCCCTGCTCGACGTATCATCAGCATTGCGAAGGAGATCTTTGGAAATATCGGATAGGGTGCCGGAACTGGTGGTGACGTTAAGAGTATTTTCGGCAATCTGTTTAATGATATTCTGTAGCTTATCTATAAAAATATTGAACCATTTTGCAAGCTCGCCGACTTCATCTTTTGATGTTACGTTGAGACGCATTGTCAGGTCACCTTCACCCTCTGCGATATCCTTCAGGTTTGTGACCGCTTGATTTATTGGTCTGGTTATTGCCTTTGCAGTAATAAAAATCGCAACACCTGCGACTATTACAGATAACAAAGTAACAATAATAGTGTTGTTCCTAATTGAAGTCGCTGCAGCAAGAAATTCTGATCTGTCCTGGGTGGTGGCGATGCTCCATTGCTTTGCTTGAACAGGGGCATAACCAGCGATTTTATCTATCCCGTTAAAAGTATATTCCTGCACACCGGTTGTGCTGGCCAACATCTCACTGGTGATACTCTTCATTCCATCAAGAGTTTTAAGATCTAACGTCAAAACAAGATCACCCTTTGGATGTGCGATAATTATCCCTTCTTTATTTGCCATAAAAGCATAACCGGTAGTTCCAATTTTTCTGGTTTGAACTAAATCCGTTAAAGCAGATGCTTTTAACGACATACCGAACGTCCCTAAGAAGACACCGTTTTCCGACAAAATAGGGGCACACGCAACGACAATAAGTTTACCCGTTGATTTGGATTTCACGACCTCACCGACGACTGGTTGCTTTGTTGTTTTTGCTTGTTGGAAATATCCTCGTGAAGAGATATCCGAGCCTTTATATTCTTTTCCGCTCGCAAGCTCACCTGTATATAGAATCCCTTCATCGTTGGTTACAAAAATGCCTAGGTATTTATCACCTAATAGCTTGTATTTACTTTTCATCTGGAGGCGAAGTGGAGCAATCTCTGATTGCGCTTGTTCAATGCCGACTCTATTGACCTTTGCTGTTGTGTCTTTGACGAGTTGTCCCGACGCAAAAGCAGCGACGATTTTCTTTTCATCTTCAAGTGCTTTACTGACCAAATTCGCTATATCTATCGCTGTAGCCGTACTGTTTTCTTTTGCTATCTCTGCCAGAGATTTCGAGGATTTTGCAACTGAAAGGACACCGTTAATTGTTAAGGGAATCAATACCGCCAAACATCCGGTGAAAACCAACTTGAAGCTTATTGATTTAAAATTCATTTCAGCTCCTCTTTTTTTTTTATAATCAAATGTATTATGTAACTTCAGCGAAGATCTAAAAACTGTCGATCTACCTTTGTTCTTTATTTAAGGGCGGCATGCATCAACGCACTGTAAATATGATATGATCTTGAGTTGCTACAAGTCAAACGGATTATTGCGATAGGTCACAATATACTCAACGCTTTGATTTTTCCTGTCGTCTGATATCAGTCACATGAGTGTGCTTCACTCAGTCACGTTATAGATGGGATTGCTGAGGAGGGGAAAGAAGTTCTGATTTTTCAGAGTAGAGAGCAAGAAAAAATCGACCTCGTTTTGTTAGATATGGTGATGCTCAAAATAAATGGCATGTCAATTATCAACCACAGAAAATGACAGGCAAAATCTGAAGGAGCTCTATGCACTCCATTTATGCAAATCACCCGTAAGATTGGCTAGTGGTTTCAAGAAACAAAATGCTCCAGAGCACTGTGCGTATCCAATTGGTTTCTATAAGACGTTGCACAAGTGCTCCTTTTTTGCCCTCGGCGTGTAAACGGTTATGACAGGGGACAGAAAAGCTGAACGTCGAAATCCAAATTGCAGCAATTATGCCGATACGCAGCCATCTTGGGGTCAGAAATAAAACGTGCATTATTTCAATTCCGACCTGAAAAAGCATCAACGGGGTGACGACCAATGCTATCAAGCGGGTATACCTGGCATGCCAAATGATAAAATATTCATCTGCGGTATATCGAAATGAAGGATAAATGATCAGCTGGACAAGCCAGATCAAAATCAAAAGACTGCTGTCGATTATCAGTTGGCTGACTGTCAGATATTCCATAGTACAAGCTCGCGGCAAAAAGCACACCGTCAAGCAAACCACCGTTTCTACAGCAACCTGCACATGGAGGGTAAGGGTTGAAAGTGCTTACAGGTTCCCCATGAAGTATCTGAGTAGTTATACGTTGCAAGAAAGGAGTGGATCTCGCCTATGCAGTAAAATAACGTTTCGTGGTTGCTCTCTTTACGATTCGGCGTCCGCTTTTTGTTTGTTGATAAGTGCCTTTTGGCCGGCAAGCTCTATTTTTTCCACCAGTTCCTGGGTTTCTATGGGTTTAATGCAGTAATCAAAGGCTCCGCCCTGCATCCCTTCAATCCCGGACTTGACAGAGGCATGTCCAGTAAGGATCACCACCTCTATCAACGGCCACTTCTCTTTGACCTTTTTTAAACATTGCAGACCATCGATCTCCGGCATACTCACATCCATAACAATGACATCTATTGCCTGCTCCTCCAATATGTCCAGGGCAACTTTACAGCCCTCAGCCACACTGGTATTAATCTTCCTTCTCCTCAGATGTTTTTCCAGGGTTTCCAAAAATTCCGGTTCATCGTCCACAAGAAGCAACTTAATTTTCAATGCAGCCTCCAAGACCGGATTATGATCACTTTTCATTGGCAATCATCTCCTCAATATCCAGTAAGAATTTATCAAGGTAGCGTTTATACTGACCCGGTGCATCCATCACCATATCAATCTGACGAGTATGAATGGTCAGATAACCAAGAATTTTCAACCGGTTAAACAAAAAAGCCTGCGAACGTTTTTCCACTCTGGCGGTGAGAGCGTCTCCGGCTTTTTCGATTCGAAAATCATAGTGTTCTAAGACTGCAGCAAGCAGTTCTACCCTCCCAACGCGTTTGCTCTCATCTGCAGCCCCTCCTTTAAAACGAAATGTTACATATCGTTCCGTTCGGAGGCTGCTGATATACGCTTCAACCATGGCATAATGATACCCCAATCGTACACTTAAGTTGCAATAATTCCTTGAAACAAGAAAATAATTTTTTTGCACCATAGCTGAAGGGACGGCAGGATCTATTCCTGGTTGACGGGTTGATTGAAAAAAAAGAGACCCCATTCCACGCATGCTTGCCTGAGGTGGGCCTGCCCAGCCATAGGCGTGCATACCTTCCCAAATTGCCAGCATAGGAGAGGAAATAATTTCGGATATATTGATATAGTTGCTACCGGAATCAAAGCCCTCAATAAAACCATCGGCAAGGTTAATCACCCACCATTCAAGCGGCATGTTATCCACCAGTCGTTTTGCAGCCCCCTTCTTAAAGGTGTAGCGTTTACCGAAATCAAACATCTCGACAACCGATTTTTCATGGCAGAAACGGGTAATGTCATGCAGAGACTGACAGCAGGAAGAACGAAAATAAGGAGAAGTGGGATCGGTAAGATGCAAAGGGCTAATCAACTGCAGTGCATCAATCATCGCTTTCTGGACCGGACTGCCATCCATGGGATTATTTTTTGGCTGATCGTGCTGGAGTAATGCTTCAACGCGCCCTTTGTAAATAGTTTGATTTGTTGCATCAATGGTCACAATTTGGCCATTGACTAATTTGGTAGCCCCTTTGGCAGATAAAATTGCAGGCACGCCAAACTCCCTGGCAATGGTAGCCAGATGCCCGGCTTCACTTCCTGTTTCGGCAACCAATGCAGTTGCCTTTCTCAGTAACGGCGCCCACTGCGGTAGGGGATGCTCAACCACCAAGACCGAGTGCTTTGGGATACGTAGGACATCAAGATTTGAACGAACGACAAAAACCGGACCACTGGCGGTTCCAGCACAACCTGTCACCTCACCCTGCAGTAGACAATGCTCGTTTACTGCACGTTTGCCGACCTCGTCTCTCTCTTTTTTACCGGCCACGGAAATGGGCCGACTTTGCAGAATATAAAGCAGGCCCTCTTTATTGATCGACCATTCAATATCCTGAGGAGTACCAAAATGGTTCTCCAATATCATTGCTGCAGTAGCAATATCCTTTGCCCATTCATCCATTAAACGAGCATCCGCCGGCGAACTCTCCGCTGTTTGGCGGATGGTGCCGTAAGGAGCACGCCGTGCTACGAGATAGTGCTGCGTGTCTTTGGTGCCGTCAACTATGCCTTTAGCACTGCCTGCGGAAAAGAAAATATCCATTGCCCCAGGCCTTCCGCTTATGGATTGCGAATAGCACACGCCACTCATTACGGCGTCGATCATCGCCAGGCAGCCCACACACATAATTGTTTCTTCATGGATGAACCCTTTTGTCAAACGATAAATCATAGCCCTGGAAGAATACGTTGAGGCCAGGACAGATTTATAAGAGTATATCAAATCATCCCTATCAACATGCAGTTCGGTATGATAAAGCCCTGCAAAAGAAGCCTGACGGGTATCTTCCCCCAGAGCACTTGAACGTACTGCCAGCTTTACAGGCGTTTTGCTTTTCTGTACGAGTTGATCAAACTGGTTATAAAGCTGTTTTTCAAGGTCTATGGGTAAAGGAGCCCTCTTAATCAGTGATTGCACCTCATTGCTTCGTTCATGCAGATCTTCCATATTGCTGGGATCTGTTTGCTGAAAAATCCTGTTGATTGCCGGATAAAGATTATTTTGCTGAAAAAAATACCTGGTTGCAGAACCAGTGACAACAAAGCCCGGGGGAATTCGGATGCCGGCAAGCGAGCCTGCTTCGCCGAGATTCGCCATTTTTTCACCGGCTAAGTCCACCAACTCTCTTGTTGCCTCATGGAGAGGCAAAAACCATCGACCTTCTACCTTGATGACGTCATGATTGATGATGTTATCGAGTTGCTGCTGGATGTCTGCAAACCTTTCTTCCAGCATACCATAACGACCATCCGCCATAGTCACCAGGCATTGAATCATTTTGTAAATATTCACCGAGATAACAGTGGCATTTGACCTGATAAAAGCCATGGAAAAAGCCCTACCGTCATGCAAGGCATTTTCCATTTGTGCCATGGCTTCCAGGGCATTGTTATTGGCAGTGAGCAATTCACGAAAATTGCAATATTTTTCGGTAAAGAGTCGTTGCAGCTCCTCAAGGGACAACTGAGGAACCGTTGAAAAGCCTAGTAGGCTCTTGATGCGGCCAAGAAGAGAATTCGTCATCAGTCAGGTTACCTCGCTCATACCTACTGCGGTATTTTCCGCAGTAGGTACGTGGATAAATCTCTAGTGTCAATGCTCCAGTTTGATTCCCATCCCTTCAAAAATATACAACAAACCAAATCCATACCATACTGTATAGAGGACATAAAAAATAAGGGCACCGGCCAAGAGCACCATTCCTTCTTTCACAGGCTTTACCTCTACCTTATAAAAATTATACGCCGGTTCGACTGCTTTGCTCATGGATTTTTTCAAAAACTTTGCCTGGCTAAATTTTTTAGCCTGGTTCAGGTCTCTTTCCATGGCCTGGAGAACCAGATACCAACCATGTAGCACAGCCAATTCGTTCATGTCGTATTTGGCAGCAATAACATTGCCGACATTAGCATACATCAGGTCGGCATCCTCAAGAATGATGGTGATAATATCTGCAAAATCGCCCTTCACATCAAGCTCCACCCCCACAGCATTGGCAGAGATGCGGTTGACTGTAAGCAGGCTGGCCACTCTCTCTGCCTGCTGCGGAGAACCCATAACCAAACTGGCAGAATACGTGGTGCCGGCATACGACTGTGCCTCCTGCATCTGCTCCTCAATGTAATACGCAGAGCCCTTGGCCAATTGATTAAAAAAATTATCTAAATAATTTAATCCATTAACCTTATGTCCATTTGTTCCTGGAAAAATTGGCGTAAAAATTATCGCAAGTACTGCGATAAAACTGAAAACCATAATTATGCCACGTCGTTTGAGATGTGCATTATCGTTCATGATACGTAGACCTCCTTCTCAGATTTCAACACTTTGAGATTTGTGAAAAAACTCCAGAAAACCCAAACAGCAAATGCGCTAATAATGACAAAGAAACCAACAGTACCAACAAGATATAAAATGTTGAGTACTTGCGGAGATACATCCACATACCCCATCTTGACCATTTTTGCAGGCAAAGCGCAGGCACGGTTAAAAAAGCCGGCACTTACCGTAATTGCATAAAAAGCACAGATAGTAGTACCGGACACTACTTTAGTCACAATAGAACCGATCTGGATGCCGACCAAAGAGCCAAGCAACATGCCCATCGCCAGTGTATAAAAAATAAAGCCATAAATAGCGTACTGGGTGATTGAGCCATAGCCTGCGGTAAAAACAATCTGAAAAATATCTGTGCCGACAGTGGTCATGGAAGAAACCCCCAGCCCGTAAACAAAGATGGGGAAGGTGAGGAAACCACCGCCGACGCCCATGATAGCAGCAGCCAGGCCGACAATAAAACCTGCGGCAATCAAAAAAACAGCAGAGATCTTACGCCCACCAGGAGTCACACCTTTATCAAAAGTCAGCATCGGCGGAATCTTTACGGATTGTACTTTTTTACCAAGAGGAGGAACATCATCAACCCCACTTGGTTGAACAAGGTCTGCATCCATGGAGATATTTTTTCTGCGTACTGTTTTATACCAGTCTGTCAGTGCATAAAATGCAAGGAAGCCTAGCATAAAGACATAAATCAAGGTGATAAACATATCACTGAGTACGGGATTTAAATCGTAAAGGGCCCGGTTTATATAACCGCCCACAGTGGTGCCGCTGATTGCTCCGATCAAAAAGGTGACAGCCAGAGATACAGAGATATTCCCCATTTTACGGTGCAGCACAGAACCCATGATTGCCTTGGCAAAGATGTGAAAAAGATCCGTACCAACGGCAAGTATACCTTTCACGCCCACACTCATAAGTGCCGGAGCAATAATAAAACCACCGCCGGCCCCTATGCATCCTGTTATCAAACCAGCGCAAAGCCCAACCAGAATTGATGCTCCGAAAATAAGATTTGTATAATGCGATGGGCCGTAAGCTGATTTGCCACCTATAAACGACGGCAGAGCACCGCTCACACTATCAGCAAAGGCAATCCCGCCTAAAATTACGGGGATCAGCAGTAGGCCGAGAATGAACAGCCGCTTTCGACTGCGCAAAATGGTATTTGATACTTCCAACTCCCAATTAGCCTGTGCCCTGGCCCCCACCATCATGAATTGGTACAAGTTACGAAAAAAAGACATAATTTCCTCCTCATTGTTGTTTGCTTACGCATCAAAACCTGTAACTATCCAGCGAATAATTAATAACTTCGATCTGCAACTGTTCAGCAGTACTTTTTAGCTTGGCATAGCCATATGCTTTTTAACTTGCGCCAGTTCTATCTTTTCCATCTGAGTTCGTTTTCGTTCATATGCAGCATCCAGAACCTCAATCAGACGTTCCACATCCATGGGCTTCATCAGGTAGTCAAAAGCACCATGCTTGATGCCATCAATGCCTGATTCTACCGAAGCGTGCCCGGTGAGCATGACAACCTCGGTCATAGGTGCTTTTTGTTTGGCCTCTTTAAGGGTCTGGATGCCGCCCTTTCCCGGCATCTTTACATCAAGTAAAACTACATCATGCTTGTTTGGGTTCAACATATCCAAGGCAGTGTCACCATCCCCTGCCCCCTCGCACTCCAGCCCTCGTTTGTGTAATTTCTTAATCATAATGTCGCGAAAGTCAGCTTCATCATCAACTACCAAAACGCTGTAATTACTCATTTTTATCTCCTTTTAATCGTGATGGGTTAATTGCCGTAAAGGGATAGTTATGGTAAAAACACTCCCCCCTTCTGTTCTGTTTGCAGCTTCAATGTTTCCTCCCAGTGATTGAATAATATTTTGACTGATAGACAATCCGAGTCCGGTCCCTTTGCCCTGCTCCTTGGTGGTAAAAAAGGGATTCCAAATCTGTTTCATCACTTCCGAACTGATCCCCGGACCGTTATCGACGACTTGAATATTGATGCTTTGTTCCGTACTTGAGGTTGTAATGTCCACCTGACCGTCATGCCCCACAGCATCGAGGGCATTATCAATAAGATTAAGCAACACCTGTTGCAGTCGATGCCCTTCGGTAATGGTTGCTGGAAGGTCCGGGTCAAGGTGGAGGTTGACTTTGATATTGTTGTGTTCAGCCTCTTTCTGGAGAAAGGAAAGGGTTTCTTCAACCAGTGCATTAGTCTCTACCGGTTCCTGTTCGGCACGTATCTTTCGGGAAAATCCTAAAAGCCGATGGGTAATGACTGCAGCCCGCTCAACATGATGTTTCATTTTGTTAATGGTGGTCACATACTCATCATAATTTTTTAATGCCTCAGGCTCTTCCTCTGGAAGCAGTTCTTCCAGCCAGCCAATCTGTGCCATAATCATCTGCAAGGGATTGTTGATTTCATGCGCTACCCCAGCAGCAAGGCGACCGACATTTGCCATTTTTTCAATATGTGCCATCTGTTGATCCATTACTGCTGTTTCTCTATCCGTGCCCGCTATTCGCGCCACAAAGAGACGGCTGAAATAATAGGCAATGGCAAGAAAAAAAGAGGCGGTAGCAAGAATGATCAACAATGTATGCTGCCGATGGTCGTAGTAGGCTGTCAACATGTCCGGGATGTACACCTTGAACATGAGCAACCATTTGCCATTGTCCAGCCAAGTGGTTGCATATATGGTGTTGCCTAGCTGTACAACTTCAGCACCGCTGTGGTGACGAATGAGTTTTCTTTCAGGTTCCGTGATTGCTTCTGCTCTCTGAAGACTGGGCGTCTGTAGAGCTCCCGTTGTATTAACAATAAAGGCGTCTCCATGTGTCCCCACCTGGGCCCTATGCAGTAATGAATTAAAAGCACTCGAATTTATAGTGGCTCGTAGTACGTAGCTTTTAAGAGGGTCGGTCAAGGCAACAACAAAATGAGGTAGGTTACGATAGCCACTGAAGATATCACTGACGTAGACGCTCCGCTCCAACACCTCCCTAAACCATGGTTGATCGGTATACTGTTTGCCGGTTACCTGTTCACGGTACGGTCCCACATAGGCTAACTGCCTGCCACTTGCAGCAATGGTCTGCAGATCAACAATGGCTCCGGATTTGCTGGCCGCAAGAAACAACCGGTCCAACGTATCGATATTACTGAAATCGTCAGGTGGAAAAAGATTGATCAGGGTGTTTAGCAAGTCAATTTGATGTTTCAAGAAATTATTGATCACGTCGCGTTGATGGACAATGATTTGGCTCGCATTTCCTTGAATATCCTGGATGGCGACCTGCCTGGAATTGTAGACAGAGGTGATAGCGATGATCAAAATCGGGATGATACCGCAAATAAAGAATCCTCCAGCAAGTAACTTTTGCAGTTTCTTATAATATTTTTCTTTATGCTGCCTCATATCTGCCTCTGCACACAGTTGGAGATAAACGTTGTGAAATCGATATTCCTGTCTCCATGAAAGCTGTAGACAGGCACATCTTTCATCAATGTTGCTTTGATGCTGCTTTTAGTAAGACACTCATTGCACTGGCCAAAAAGCAGAAAAATGATATCTGGATTAAAGGTCATTATTTTCAAAGAGGTGCATGAATCCTCCTCAATAAAATCCAAGATAAAGGATGTTTTCGATCTGAGCTTGTAAAGGACCTGGATGATTTCAGCAGAAAAGCCTTCGGGCATGATGCGTTGCAAAAAAATAAAGAGGATTTTTTTTGCATTGCCCTGCAACAACCCATCGGGGATAGGAATATTGTGTTGAATCAAGTGTTGGACAAGATCACGGGAACGTACAAATGTATCCTCTTCTTTGGTGATGACCGGAATCAACCCTTTGTCTATCCACCGTTTAAAACGCTGCTCAGAAACACAACTGACCAAAGCCGCTTTTTTGATCGTCAAATATTCCCATGTACTGTGATATGGCATTTGTTGATCCCCTACCCATTACATCCCAGATGTTTATCCATTGGTTGCTGTTATTTTTTTCATCGCAAGAGAGGGGCCAAATAGTACAAAAAAAACTTTCTGCCATTTTTCACATTAATTCCAATTAGTAAGCAGACATCGGTGCTGAAAAATGTGAATTAATCAAGAGCTGCCCTTATGTAAAGCTACGGTAACAGTCAGCCCCACACCCGCAGTAACAACTTGATATTTAGAGATTTTTACTAAACGTATAGAATAAGTGACAAACACTGCTTTTTTTGATAACGTCTGTGTACATGTGGTGACATGCAAAGGGGACACAAATGACAAAAGATACAATCAAGATACTTGAACGACAGCGGGAAGACCTTGTTGTTCGCGTACTGAAAAAGCATGAGGAAATTGAGGCGAATCGTTCGTTTACGGAAAGGGTTCTTTCGAGTATTTCCGAGTTGTTAGTGGTCTTTGATCACACTTTCAAGGTGTTGCAGGTTAACCAGGAATTTTTTAAAAAAACAGGGCTGCAGCCTACTCATGAGGCAACCCTTAGCGTAGAGGATCTTGCTGAGCCGGAAGTCGCAAAACATATCCGAAGTGCATTTGGCAACGGAGAAATTGAAGAGCTGGAATTCAATCTGCAAACAAAAGAAGGCAGTCTTCCAGTGAAGGCCAGGGGATCAACCCTCACCAATCCGGAAGGACTATCCCTGCACATGCTTATCTGTTCGGACTGCAGTGAATTTTATGAGCTCATTAATCGCCTGCAGGAAGGGCAAAAGCAACTCATCCATTCAAGCCGCCTGGCAAGTCTTGGTGAGATGACTGCAGGCATAGGCCATGAATTGACCCAGCCGTTGAATGCGATTCTGCTTTTAGCCCGCAACTGCAGCAGAGCAATGGAGCACCCTGAGCAGCATAAGGAAATGCTGAAGGAAAATATTGATATAATCATCGACAGGGTTAACAAGGCCTCCTCTATCATCAATACCATGCGTAGTTTCGGCTGTAAGGTTGAGGAAGACCTGGTTCCCATAGAAATTAACCAGTTAACTCGCAAAACCCTTCGTTTTCTTGAACCGCATTTGCAACTCAACGAAATAGAGATTGATCTCCACCTCTCAGATACACCCTGTTACTTTTTGGGTGTTGATGTACGTATAGAGCAGGTGTTGCTCAATCTTATTCAAAATGCCATCCAAGCCATGGGCTGTGAGCCAAACCCGGTTCTTACCCTGACAACGCATATTGCACCCTGGGTGAACCCCAGAACCATGCGCAAAGAATCGCATGTTATTATCCAGGTAAAAGATAATGGTGTCGGTATCCATGACGAGCAGTTGGAAAAAATATTTGATCCTTTTTTTACAACCCGTACTGTAGGGACGGGGATGGGCCTCGGCCTGTCCATTGTTGAAAGAATTCTCAACAGTTTTTCTGGGTTAATACAAGTAGAAAGCACCTTGGGTGAAGGGACCTGCTTTACTGTGGCCATACCGGAATACGAAACAGACGAGGCTGCACAGGAAGAGAAAATATGATAAAAACAGCCACTCAACCTTCCGCCCCTCTCGTTCTAGTTGTTGACGATGATATTTTTCTCCTGGCTGCCATCAGCCAGACCTTATCGCTCAATGGTTACCAGGTTCAAACCTGCAGCAGCCCTCTTGAGTCCTTGCAGCGGATCGAGGAACAAACATTTGGTGCTGTACTGGCTGATATCCGTATGCCCGAGATGAACGGAATCACGTTACTGGAAAATATAGTCCAAAAAGACAAGGACCTCCCCGTCATATTAATCACAGGCCACGGTGATATCAGCCTGGCCGTGGAGGCCATGAAAAAAGGTGCATACCATTTTCTGCAAAAACCGGTAGATGAGGATCTGATAATTGCCACCCTTGAAAGAGCTATAGAACGGAGGCAGTTGGTTTTAGAAAATCTGCAGCTCGAAAAAAAGCTCCAGGCAAGCAACGCAAACAGAACGCGTTTCTATGGGCTTGTCGGTAATCATCCGGCAATGCATGAACTGTATACCATTATCGAAACCTTTGCGGTGGAAAGCGATCCGGTACTCATTATAGGCGAAACAGGTACCGGCAAAGAGCTTGTTGCACGAGCGCTACACGAAATCAAACAGGATAAAGCCCCTTATGTGGCCGTTAATATGGGAGCAATTCCTGCAGAAATGATAGAATCGGAACTTTTCGGCTATGAAAAAGGTGCTTTTACAGGTGCAGTACAGCGTAAAATCGGCAGATTTGAATTTGCCGGAGGCGGAACAATCTTTCTTGATGAAATCTGCTCCATGCCTGCTCAGCTCCAGTCAAAACTCCTCCGCGTACTGGAAGAAAGAAATTTCTGTCGCCTGGGTAGCAATGAGCTCATCCCCATGACCGCACGGATCGTTGCAGCAACCAATAAAAACCTGGAAAAAGAGGTTGCCAAGGGTCGGTTTCGGCAGGATTTGTTTTTTCGCCTCAACGTTTTACCCATCCACCTTCCACCGTTGCGTAAAAGGAAAGAAGACATCCCTTTGCTTGTCGATTATTTCCGGCGGGAATATTGTGATTCCCATCCAGAAAAACCTGCAGCCCTCCCCAAAAATCTGATCAAGGAGTTCTGTGAAAATGACTGGCCTGGAAATATCAGAGAATTACGCAACGTAGTGCGCCGCCACTGCGTACTCGGGCTTGGGTGTGCGCAACAAAAAACTGACAAGGGGCGGCCCCCCTTTTTTTCCCAGCCAATCGTATTTGAACATGACTGCCCTCCATGGAAAGAGTTCATGGAACAACAGGAAAAGCACTATCTGGAAACCGTTTTACATGCAGTAGCCGGCAAGGTCACAACAGCTTGTAAAGCAATGGGTATTTCAAGAAAAAGTCTTTATGATAAAATTAACAAGCATGCAATAAACCTGGAAGAAGTAAGAAGAAAGCCTCAATAGTAAGCATGGTGCAGGTTTGAGGTGTAATCAATCAAAGAGTGAGCAGCACCGTGAGTTACCTCCGTGCGTAATTACCAATTTCAGCTCGATTTTTTTTATTCACTTTCCCGTCTTTTGTAGTATCAAGCCAACCATCAAATGCTCTATGATAACAGTATCAAAATTGAATATTCTATAAATGAGCCCGTTGATTTACTGTCTTCTCGCCCAATCTCTCGGAGTCTAGCGCTTACCTCGTTATGCTGGAAAAATAATCCATGGAATATCAAGCATATACCTGTGATTTTTTTCAAGCATGCCTTGACCTTGACCGAAAACCCTAGTAAATCAACAGACTCATAAATGATATTCACAAAATCACACTATGGTAACAATAAATGCTTACATGTTCCGGCACACACGGTTGAATATTTTAACAAAATCAAACTTACATTCTTTTACGGAAAATAATGGCTGCTAAAAAAAGAGTTGAGTTACCGATCATCGGTTGGCGGGAGTGGGTCAAGCTTCCTGACCTTGGGATTGATAAAATTAAAGCAAAAGTTGATTCAGGAGCACGCTCTTCATCCATACACGCTTTCAATATCAAAAAATTTCATAAAGATGGCGAACAATGGGTACGCTTTAGCATTCATCCCATCCAACGCTCGAAAATGGACGCTCTCGACGTGGAAGCCAAAGTGCTGGAATCCAGATCGATCAAAAGTTCAAACGGAATAGCAAAAATACGGCCGGTCATCCTGACGAAAATTGAGTTGCTGGGGAAAATTTGGGAAGTGGAATTAACTCTTGCGAGTCGTGATAATATGGGATTTAGGATGCTCTTGGGACGCGAAGCCTTCAGGAACCGATTTCTTGTTGATTGCGGTAGGTCGTATTATGGCGGCAAGCCCGAAAAACAGAAGAAAACCAACACAAACAATCGAACATAATATAGAGGTTAAAGTATACACATGAAACTCGCTATTCTCTCATGCAGCCCAAATTGCTACAGTACTCGTCGGCTCCGAGAAGCCGCTCAGCAGCGCGGCCACAATGTGAAAGTACTTAATACCCTTAAATTCGCGATTGACCTTGAGCAAGGTATGCCTGATCTCTATTTTCGGACAAAACGACTCTCTCATTATGATGCCGTCCTTCCCCGAATTGGATCATCAATCACCTATTTTGGGAACGCTGTGGTGAGACAATTTGAACAAATGGACGTATTTTGTGCAAACTCGTCCAGCAGTATTGCTAATTCAAGAGACAAGCTGCGAAGCTTGCAGATATTGAGTCGACACCATATCGGCATACCTAAGACGACCTTTGTGCGCGATAAGAAAGATGTGCTGCCCGCCATTGAACGCGTCGGCGGAGCACCGGTAATCATAAAATTAATTGAGGGCACGCAAGGTATTGGAGTGCTGTTGGCAAATTCAATAAGTACTGCTGCGGCTATTATTGAGCTGTTGCAAAGCCAGAAACAAAGTGTGTTAATTCAAAAATTCGTCAAAGAGAGCAAAGGTCGTGACATTAGAGCGTTTGTGGTTGGTGATCAAGTTGTTGCGTCAATGCGGCGCGTTGCCCAAGGCCAGGAATTTCGCAGCAATGTTCACCGGGGAGGCGTCACGGAACCGGTTGTCCTTGATGAATCATACCGGGAAACAGCCGTAAGAGCTGCTCAGATTATGGGGCTGCGTGTTGCTGGTGTCGACCTGCTTGAAGGAAAGGATGGGCCGCAAATTGTCGAGGTCAATTCATCACCAGGGCTGGAAGGTATTGAGGGGTGTACCCAGCTTGATATTGCAGGTTCAATCATTGACTATATTGCTGCCCAGGTCAACTTTCCCGACATTGACCTTCGTCAGCGCCTGACAGTGAGCAGCGGTTATGGTGTTGCTGAAATATACATTCCAGAGGGATCTGAATATGTCGGTAAAACCATCCAGGAATCGCAATTAAGAGAAAAAGATATTGTTGTACTCACACTCCATCGCGGCACAAAGGTTATTCCCAACCCACGGTCGCACAGAGAATTGGAAAACGGCGATCGTTTGCTTTGTTTCGGAAAGCTTGAATTAATGCGTAACATGACGCCGTTAAAGGTGCGGAAAAAAAGGCGGCCAATAGTGAAAGACCTTCCAGAGTTACCTGTTGCCGAAGAGGTCTTTAAAGAGTCTGGTGCGATAGACTCAATATCAATTCCACCTGATAACGATGCTATATAATGGAAAAAAAACATGCTAAAAAAATTACCGACGATTGGTTTGGCGAACAAATTGCTGCAGGAGAGGCAAAAAACGTCAATCTCGCAGTAGGTGAAAGCTACAGTGGAATGACCGTCAACATTCAAATCCACATTCAACGGGCGATCGAGGACGGCCCTGTCTTTTTCGTAACAGCTGCGCTGCATGGCGATGAGATAAATGGCTGCGGAGCCATTCGTCAACTCATACAAGATGCTGACTTTGCGCTTCTGAGAGGAACCCTTGTCCTTGTGCCGGTGCTCAACCTGCCGGCATTTGATCGTCATTCTAGATATCTACCAGACCGTCGCGATCTCAATCGATCCTTTCCAGGATCGAAAGACGGCAGTCTTGCAAGTCGAATGGCCTATACTATTTTTAATGAGCTTGTCGCTCGATGTGAGTATGGGATTGATCTGCACACTGCTGCGGTGCGCCGAACAAACTATCCTACAGTCCGAGCTGACTTGGGTGACCCTCAGGTTCGTAAGCTTGCGAAAGCCTTTGGTTCGGAAATTATTATAAACTCAAAGGGACCTAAAAACTCATTTCGCAGGGAAGCCTGTGCTGCAGGCTGCCCAACGATTATAATGGAGGGCGGAGAAGTATGGAAAGTAGAACCCGGCATTGTTGAAACTGCTGTTCGTGGGGTGAAAAATGTACTCCGCAATTTTGATATGATTGAAGGAGATATTAAAAATCCTCCATATCAAATTATAATTGATAAATCTAAATGGATGCGTGCAGAGCATGGTGGATTTCTTGATTTCCATATCCAGCCGGGTGACCTTATAGAAAAAGGGCAGCCTCTTGCCACCAACACTACTATTCTCGGTGAAGCCCAGGGAACTCTCCTCGCCCCATTTGATGCGGTCGTCATGGGAATGACCAGTCTGCCGGCAGTCAGCCCTGGTGAACCTATCTGTAATCTGGGTAAACTGCCTAAAAAAAACAGCCCTGCAAAACTCAGCCAATTACGAGAGGACAAAAACGGCCTTGAACAAAGGGTGGTGGAGGAGCTTGGGTCAAGTGTACTTGTCGTAGAACCATCGGAAGAGACAGAATAAAATTCAAATCAACCCCTATCACAGGTTAAAGGGTATCTTGAATAAATAACTTTGTCGCCCACGATTGAGGCATGCTTAAGAAATCACCACAGGCAGTTAACTACTTTCGGAGTCTTCGCTTACCTTAAAGCATACTTTTTACGGCATGACAAGGTAAGCGCCGGACACCGAGGGCCTGGGCGAAAAAGCAATTATGCAAGATGGCCTACAGTTTCGGTAAAACTGCAGACGCGAAACTGAGAACAAAAAAGAATCCACACATATCAGTAACTGTCGTCAAGAGTGGGCTCGAGACTAATGCAGGATCCATTTTCATCCGCTTGAGCAAAAGCGGCAAAATCCCCCCTAAAATAACAGATACAAGTGTATTTGCGGCCAATGCGCCCCCCACCACTACCCCGAGCCAAATATTGCTTTGCCACATAAAGGCCACTAATCCAAGCAAAGCGCCAAGCACGAGTCCGTTAAGAATGCCCACTTTTGTTTCTTTGAGCACAACCCATACTATTTCGCCTGGTTTTACAAGGCCAAGAGAAAGCTCCCGCATTGAAATAGCAACAGCCTGATTCCCGGAACAGCCGCTCATATCACTGACCATTGGCAGAAACACAGCAAGTGTGATAGCAGCGGCAAGAGTATCCTGATAAAGAGCTATCACACTGGCGGCAATGATATTAAGGACAATGTTCATACTCAACCAAGACAATCGGCGTCCTGATCGCTGCAATAACGGCATTGTTCGAAATTCTTCACCACCAATGATTCCGCTTATTCGCAAAAAAGCTTTTGTTTTTTGTTTGCTATACTCTTCTTCAACAGCACCAGGCAGAACGACACCGACAAGTTGCCCGCGATCATCAATAACCGGTACACCGAAAAACTTATGGTCTTCGAAAAAATCCTTTAACACACTCAGAGGAGTAGTGTCTGCCACTGATAACGGCGAAGGAATCATGATGTCGCCGAGCCGGGTTTTACGTGAGGGAAAAAGGAGGTTGTGCATACGCAAGACCCCTTTCAATTTGTTTTCCGAATCTACAACATAGAAGTACTGGACATTGTAGTCCGCATACTTTTCCTGATTTTCTCGAAGGTCATTAAATACATCCCGAATGGTGTCCTCAGTGCTAAACACCAAAAATTCTGAAATCATAAGGCCACCGGCACAATCTGCAGGATACCTCAGAAGTCTTCTTGCATCAGCCGCATCTTCCTTTTCCATGCTGGCGAGGATCGACTCACTCCTGCCATCATCCATCTCTCCCAGAACATCCGCAGCATGGTCGCTTGGCAATTCTTCCAGGATGGATGCCGCCTGTTGGGATGACATATTCTCAACTAAATCGGCAGCCTGTTTTTCCGAAATACCTTCAATAAGCTCTGCAGCATCCTCCGGAGTCAGCTTATCAAACAAAAGATGCTGTTCTTCCTCGGTAAGTCGGGAAATTATTCGCGCCTTTTCTGATGCTCCCAGTTCATCCAAAAAACTAACGATTGCAGACTCAGTACCGCTCTTTATCAGTTCGCTAAGTATTTCCCACTGCTTTGATGTGTCCTTCATGGAGATATGTACTCTTCTTTTTATTGACATAACTTTGAACCTGTCACCGCTTGAACCGATGAAAAATCCGGGTTGATTTCTCCGTTGGGTGGTCCAGCCTGCCGACATCCTACCCAAACATGATACTACTGCTCTGAAAATGGGAAGTTATGTGCAATGTCAGGGACAAAACTTATCGCAGGCATATACTTAATATCGGAGTCTTCACTTCCCCACCCCGAGGATAATTTTTCTGTATAAAGAGATCAGCGGTGGAATCCGAGAGATTGACAAAAAATAATCCTGCAAGACGGTCAACTGTTTTGCTCGACCTCTTTGCTCTGCTCATGGGTTCGGTTTAACACTTTTATCGCTTTTTCATCGATACTGCGCAGGTGAAGGTCGGTTTGTGGAAAGGGGATTTCAATGCCCGCTAAATCAAACTCAGCTTCAATATCCTGATTGAGCTCGCTACGTACAACAAGTCCCTCGGCAAAGTCTGGTATCCATACCCGCAACTCAAAGTCCAACGAACTTGCGCCAAAAGCCAGAAAAAGTGCTTTTGGTTCTGGTTTGGTAAGCACCATCGGGTTGGCACCGGCACAAGAAAGCAAAATTTTGAGTACTGCAGAGATGTCGGTTCCATAAGCAACACCAACCGGCAATTTCACCCGTACCCGTTTTTCTGAAAGCGTCCAGTTGGTTACTCTACCGGTAATAAGTTCCGAGTTTGGTATAACAACCTCTGCATTATCAAAAGTCTGGACTATGGTTGCCCTGAGCCCTAGCTCCTTTACTTCACCAACTTCCATCCCGATCTCTATCATATCACCGACTTTTATCGGCCGTTCAAAAAGGAGAATAAGTCCACTCACAAAATTATTAACAATTGCCTGTAAACCAAACCCGATTCCAACACCAAGCGCACCACCAAGGATAGTTATTTGACTCAGGCCGAAACCGAGCATCTTTAACAGTACAAAAAAACCAATGGTCAATATTGCATAATGGACAAGTCTTGAGATTGATACCTGAACTCCTAACTCAACACCATAACGCGGAAGAATGGTCTGTTGGAGAAAAGCCCTGAGCCCCCTTGAGAAAACAAAAGTAGCATAACAGATAAAAACGACAATAAGCACTGAACCCGGAGTAATCTTCAGCCCAAAAAGAGACAGCTCAATTGATGTCATGGCAATAAATGCAGCTTCGACAGTTGGGCGTATTCTCAGCACCATGAGAGTGATCGCCAACCAGAGAAGCCCAAGAGCGAGAATCAGCGCCGGAGTAATTTGGTTAACAATCCTCGTCGCATTTTGGCGGACAGTGGCAACCGGCGCATTCAGCAGCATGCATTCCAGTAAACCTGAAGCCATCTCCAACATAAGCAAGATCATCAGACTGACGAGTATTTCAGCAAGCACTATTCCAAAAATATAGACGGCAAACTGATCATAACCTAAGATACCGGAGATGATTATAGTCAACGGCAAACAACACCACAGCCAGATTGCCCAGGTAATTTTTGTACTCGACGAATTTTTCCAGCGACGTCTCAACAGGTACAGATAATAGGCAAGCCCCAATACTGATATATAGAAGACAAAGAGATAGGTAAAGAGTTGCGGCAATCCAATAATACTGAATAAATGAGAAACAGCCAACAAAAGGACTACCCTTCTTAAGAGTGTACTTTGCCAGGGGGTATGACATACATTTTTGGCTAAAATAGCCACAACGACGATTAACGGCAGCTGTGACAATGCCTCCCACTCCGGGGGAAGGTCAGGACGAATTGGGGTGGTGTTTATAATGCCAAAAGATGCACTGGCAATAAAAACTGCCGTGGCAACCGGCCTGGAGGCAAAAGGGTGCCACTTAGAAGAAGCTTTGACCAGTTTTTTGCTGGCATGCACAACAAAAACAAGCAGACATATTGCAAGCAGGCTCATCGCAACGCCCTGCTTATTCTGGTTGAGATAGCGAAGCTGGTATTGGCTAAACAGACGAAGGTCTTCCCACCCCTTCTGCAGGAGTTTTTTCTCAAGACGTTGGTAAAAAGTGGGCGAGAGCATTGATGGCGAGGTCTGCTGGAGGCTAAATCCATTCATATCCTTGATCACGTCAGAGACGGTATCACTGAGCACGTAGACCTGTGTCAAAATTTCACCAATCTCCTTCCCAGCCTGTAGATTTGGTTTAATCTGTTCTTCAATAGTTTGCTGCCCATTACGTACGAGAGTGTCGAGCGTATCAAGAATTTCTGCTACGTCATCAATTTTCCCTTGTTTTTCTGCTTCTATGCGTAATGCATGCAAAACATTTTGTCTTTCCAGCCACTCTTTATAAAGCCTTTCCAGAAGCATGACGTTCGACTTGACCGGTGTATCCAACACTTCGAGCTGTTGATTAATTTTAGCTAGCCGGGATTCAAGGGAAGAAAGCTGGTGATAACTGATATTGGGATCTGATTTGGCCATTATTATTTCCCATTCAAGATCATCTACCTCTGCGGCTATATTAGTTAAGCGCGACAAATGTTCTGCAACATTGGTAATTCCCTCCATCTGATTTTGCAAATCAACCAGATCATTTGGAATCTTGTTACTCCATGAATAAATTTCAATAAGCGAGAGTGCCTGTGCTACCTCAGGTTCGGTTTTAGTCGATTCTTCCTCTCCCGAGCAAGGTATCGAAACCAAGAGAAAGAATATGCAGAGTACGCTGCTGGTAATGATTCTGCTGGTTGTTGTCGGTAACTTCATAATTTAATGTTCAATTTGTTAAGGTGTGTTTTACCGCATTGGTCTATAGCTGCTAGCCCTATCACAACCATTTCTTTTTCTTAAAATAGGCAATTAACCCAATGGGAGTTATTATAAATACGAGCCATACAGTCGGATATCCCCATTTCAATTTAAGTTCCGGCATATACTCAAAATTCATTCCATAAATTCCAGCTACAAAAGTGAGTGGGATGAAAATAGCGGCAAAAATTGTTAATACTTTCATCACTTCATTCATTTTATTACTCACACTTAACATGTAGATATCCAGCAAGCTGGACAGCATATCTCTATACGTTTCCAAACTTTCTGTTACACGGAGCACATGATCAAGCACATCTCTGAAGTATATATGATTTTTTTCATCGATTAAGACTGTATCGCTTCTCAATAACTCCAAGAGCAAATCTCTCAAAGGTGAGATATATTTTCGAATATAAATCAATTCATGTTTGATTCGCTGAATAGTAGTGAGTACTTCCGGGGTAGCGTTAATGGATAGATCCTCTTCAATTGAGCTGACGACTTCATCTAAAGAATCGATGATAATAAAGGTTTTATCCACAATTGTGTCTAGGATTACATAGGTTAAATAATCTGCCCCCAATGTTCTGAGCTTTCCCTTATTGTTATGAAGTCGCTTGTGAAGAGGAAGAAATATATCGTCTTGGTACTCTTTAAAAATAAAAACTACATTTTTGAGAACTAATATACTAATCTGTTGATACCTAACAAATGAATCCCCTTCCGCCAGGGAAAGATCTTTAAGAACGATATAGAGGTAGTCGTCAAATTCTTCAAATTTAGGTCGTTGCTGTGTATTCAGTATATCTTCAAGAACGAGTGGGTGAATATCAAAAACACGCCCGATTGATTCGATGAGCCCGACGTTTTTTAATCCTTCGATGGTTACCCAGGTGATAGCCTCTGCTTCTTGAAACTGATCAACCTTCTCTATGGAGGTAACTACCTTTTCTTCAAGGCGCTGCTTGTTATACTGAACAATGGACACTCGTGATTCTATTGCCTGATCCTCCCCTACGTGGACAAGAGAACCAGGGGGCATTCCAGTCTTCTGAGAAGCGGCATTAACAAAGTTATACATTTTATCCCTCCTCGGAGTAAAAATAATGTTATTGGTAACAATGACTGCCACAAGCTACATCCCTTTACCAAACCGTCATTCTCAAAGATTACCCTATATAGTGATTTACAACACGATCAATGCTACAGATACGGTACCAATACGCGCATTAGCCAATATTTTAAATGGTGCACCACACTACAATATAAAAGCATTGTGCTGTATGGCGTCGGTTTCAACCTGCTCTTACCCGAACACCCGGCTAAAAATATGGCTAAGAGTGCTACCCAGAAGTAATTTTAAAAACCAAATATAAAGGTCACCTCCAAGGAAATATCATCTTATCAATGTTATTTTCTTGTTATTCCCATTTAGATAAAATCAAGGCCGTACCACTTATGTGATACTTTTAGACTAGCAAATGTATCGGTTTATTCAATAGGTAGAAGGCCTAGAAAGGCAGATGAGTGAATACGATTTAAACATTTGACTATATTTGGAATTTAAAAAGTTGAATGTCGAGAAAAAGATCTTAAGATAAAATATGATGTTTTTTTCATAACCTGTCTTTGCGCCAGGCGTTCTAAGTGCAATTGACAGATAGCTCAAAACCTTAAATGAGGAGATTTGTAATGATTAGGGCACCAAAAAACTATGTCGCGGCTTTAATGATTCTTCTACTCTCGGTTGTTGGAACTGCTGCAATAGCTGAAGAAGAAAAACCTTCGGGAACCGTATCCATAGAAACTAAAGCGGTTGCTGTTGGTGTCGGTTTTAGCTGGGGCGAAGGGGTACTCACCTTTCAGGGAAAGGAATATCCATTCAAGATCAAAGGACTTTCCGTAATAGATCTGGGCATTTCCTCTATTTCAGCTCAAGGAGAGGTCTATCACCTTAAAAACATTCCAGATTTTGCTGGAACTTTTTCTGCGGCTGAAGCAGGAGTAGCTGTTGGAGGTGGAGCAGGAGCCCAGGTTATGAAAAACCAAAATGGAGTTGTTATGAAGCTCACTTCCAGAAAAGCAGGGGTTCAGCTCAAACTGGCGCCTGAAGGACTGAAAGTTGAATTGAAGTAGTACCTCACCGAGATAAATTCTTGTAGCTGCACAGCATGCGACACCCTGCATCACGCTATTTTTTTACAATCAGTGTGATGCAGGTCCAAAATGAAAATCGTTCTGTAACCGTTCTTGTTAAACAACACTTAAAACGCATCGCTAACCACATTGGTTAACGTGACTTTTTATCACTTCTTTTCTGTGTTACTTGCTCGTCGTCACGTGGCATTAAAAAAAAATTACAAACAACAAAGTTTTGTGCGAGACATAACGTTGGCATTGATTCTGGGTATTTCTTCACGGCCATTGTTCATTTTGGCACTGAAAAGGTAAAATTACTGGAGCAAAGACAGGTGTTTAATATGACATATCTGAAAACACTTCTTACTCGACCGGCTTTGATTTTCATTTTCGGAATATTATTCCTCCTTGTTGCTCCAGGTGCATTTGGGGCGGACCTCCCAGGAAACAATCTTGATGTACTGCAGCTGGCCATGGGACTGTTTGGTGGTCTGGCTCTGTTTCTTGGAGGGCTAGATCTCCTCTCTGAAGGACTCAAAAAAGCAGCTGGTGAAACGCTGAAGACGCTGCTTTCCAAAATGACCACCAACCGCTTTCTTGGCGCCATTACCGGTGCCTTTGTTACGGCTGTCCTCAACTCATCTTCTGTAACCACAGTATTAGTGGTGAGCTTTATCACTGCCGGGGTGATGACTCTCGCCCAGTCAGTTGGTGTTATTATGGGGGCCAATATTGGTTCGACGATGACGGCACAATTGCTGGCGTTTAATATTGCTGCCTACGCTTTACTTCCGGTCGCCATCGGTTTTTTCATGACCTTTGTCGCGAAAAGAGAAAATGTAAAACATGCTGGGATGATGCTGCTAGGCATCGGTCTGGTTTTTTACGGCATGGGCATCATGAGTGAAGCCATGACACCGTTGCGTACCTATGAACCGTTCATGGTTTTTCTGGAAAGTATGAAGCGCCCCCTGCTTGGCATTTTAGCAGGTGCCTTATTTACCAGCCTTGTCCAGTCATCTGCTGCAACGGTGGGAATTGCCATTGCAATGGCCACAGAAGGATTGCTTTCGTTGGAAGCAGGGATTGGTTTGGCATTGGGTGCAAATATTGGAACCTGCGTGACTGCACTACTTGCGGCTATGGGTAAACCGGTTGAAGCTGTCAGGGCAGCAATTGTTCACGTCCTTTTTAACATTGTTGGAGTGCTTGTGTGGCTGCCTTTTATAGGGTTTCTTGCTGACATAGCGACTGCCATTTCTCCTGCACAAGAGGCTTTGGAAGGAGCCGCAAAAATGGCAAGCGACGTTCCAAGACAAATAGCAAATGCAAACACTCTTTTTAATGTATTTAATACTATAGCCTTCATCGGTTTTACCGGAATATTTGCCAGGCTCGCTGAAATACTTTTCCCTGAAAAGAAGGAAAAAGCTGGTGTTATTATTGAGCCAAAATATCTCGACGAGGCGGCTGTGGAAGTTCCGTCTATTGCTCTTGAGCAAGTTCGTCAGGAATTTGGCAGGATGGGGAAGATTACCTGTGAAATGTTTGGTGGACTCCCTGATGCTGTGCTCAACAAAAGCAAAGAACAGGTAAATAGAATAATAGAGCTCGATGACAAGGTCGATATCCTCGAAGCGGCAATCTTTGGTTTTCTTGGAAAAATACGGCAGCGCCTTCTTACTGCAGAAGAAAGTAAAGCACACCAGGACTTGATGACCGCTACAGTAAGTTTGGAAAACCTTGCCGACCTGGTTGAAACGGAACTTTCAGGGCTGTTGCTCAGATTCATAAAAAAAGAGCGGCAGGTGAGCGAAACAACACGGTTGGTTTTCAAAGAGTTGTACCAAGAGGTATACCAATCGGTTGAACTCGCTGTTCAATCAATACAGAACAATGACCAACATGCAGCCCTGGCTGTTATCAATAAGAAAGAAAACATCGCGCAACTCGTCGAGAGGCTGATGGCGCGTAAAGCAGAAGTGTTAGGACGAGATCAGGCTGGCGATGAGTTGGAAACAGCAAGAATTGAAATTTCATTAATAGATAAAATGACACGGGCATACACTCTCACCAGAAGGCTTGCAAAGATAACCGCTCCACCGGAGATCGTTAGAAATGTATGAGCAGAGCAAGTGATACTATTACGCCAATGGTGCTTTCTTACAATCGTTTTAAAGAAGAACGTAACGTTCGCTACTCATGGCAAGAGCACCATCGGTAATAGTAAGCCCTTCTGTACGGTTACATTGTTCTATTATTTGCCAGCGGATTTTTTTCGTGAAAAACATATGCAAATATCTAAAAAGTCACTGTCCCGCGCCACCCCAAGCTTAACGAGATAGTTTTAGGTACGAGAGACTGAATAATCTAACTTTACCCGGATTTCTCATCAGTTCAGGCGGCGTCAGGTTCATTTTTTTGGCTATGACGAGATAAGCATAGACTCCGAAAGTAGATTATTTTTACTGTCAACATACTGAAAAAGTTGTGATTCTTTATCATTTTTGCAAAAAAAAAAGCAGCCAACACATATCCCATCTATTAATAGTAGTCGAGCAAGCTATCAAAAAAAAACAAAATTGGCTCGGAGTTTACTATTTGACAGTGTACCCTTTGCCTTCAAGACAGGCAGAATAGGCACGGTTATAGCTGTCAATTTGCTGATTGTAGATCTGCTGAGCCTGTTGGTCGGTTGTTGCGGTCGCCTGCTGCTGTCGGCGGTTTTGCATTCCTCCTACCAGACCGCCAACAGCGGCTCCAGCGGCAGCGCCTTTACCGAATTCTCCACCCAATGAGCCTCCAAGTCCACCAACAGCGGCCCCCTTAGCGGCACCTCGCAATACAGGCCTACTATTTTGTTGATTCGCACTTGACGCAGGGGCAGACAGTCTTGCAGGGTCAACACCGCTTTGATTTATAGCCCAGTTTCGACACTCCTGCTCGTCGGCACTCTGTTGCTGAGGTGTTTGTCCTTTAGCGGGAAAGACCATCAGTTCCGCCTCACAAACAGCAACCACAGGGCAACAACCTAATATCACTAACAATACTGTTGATTTAAACATCTTCCCCATACATCCCTCCAAATCTTTGGTCTTTGTCATTGTTGCAAATAAACATACCTCATTATCTACCAACTAAATAATTTCACCTGCTGCAGGCGAGGTGATCATGCCTCTAAGCGTGTTCTATTGAGAGTCGTTAATTTCTCCAACCCGGTATTTACCGTTCAAGAAGCTTTCGGTGATGTACCTGTTGTTATAATCAGTTATGGGAAGTTTATTCAAGCAGTTGTTGATTACACCATTATAGCCTTGACTGTTTTTATGGGTCAAGGCACTCAATTCTCTCAAACGAAAAAAGAGGTTGTGATGCAAAATCGGTTAAACCCCTTCTCAAAGCCCAAAAACCGCCGGCTTCAATGAAAAAAACCGACGGTTTGAGAAGAGAAAAAATTACTTTTTAAGCGTTTCGTAATGCTTGGCAGCAAATGGAGGCATAAAGTTTGCTGTCAGTTCCTGCAATTTGTCAGGGACAATTTTTACATCTTCAAAACCAGCTGCCTTCAGATAGACAAATGCCATCACGGCACGGACACAGCTGGCGCAAAAAGCGGCTATGGTTTTGTCTCTAGGCAGTTCAGCCAACCGGTCCGGCAACTCTTCAATGGGAATGTTATGCGCAAAGGACAGCCCTATCAGCTCAGCTTCTTCTTTGGAACGTAGATCCAGCATCATAGCCTTATTCTCTTTTTTGAGGGCCAGAAATTCTTCCATTGTAATACGGTACGCGCCGCTTTCAAAATAATCCAGTGTGCAAGAACGATAAACTTCGTCTAACTGTTGCATAATAAATGCTCCTTGTATTTTTCCTGTTCGCACAGTTTTTTAAAGACCTGAATGCACCTGAAAAGTGTACATTTTTTCAGTCAGTTACCTCAGCACTCTGTACTATTCCATAACCTATAATGAAATTAGAGAATTTGCTGGGCCTGCCGTCAATTTTTTTTATCACTTGTTCAACCTGCTTCAGGGTAATGAATCCATAACGATTGTGTGCATTTACACATAACTACTATTACAACCATAACTTACTAATTTAAAGTATAAAAAATTAAATTTTCTATTTGGTCTCCCCCCCCACGCACCAATGAAATGATTGAGCAATATTTACGGACAGACTATGATCTTTGCAGGATTCTATTTCCCAGATCGGTCATGATTCCCGGGTAGAGTCTCAACAAACGATAAAGGCTTCTAAAAAATGATTAAAAGTTTCGAATATAAAATCCCATTTGAATTGAAAAAAAGCTTTCAAATGGTCGTGGAAAGCGGGAACGAAATCCCCTCATGGGAAAGCGTCAGCTCAGACGAGCACAAAGGTGTTATTGAATGGAAACAAAAGGGATGGCTGGGAGGACTGGGTGCATCGAGAATCAAAGTGTACCTCAAAGAACCTCGACCAAAAGACACACTGGTCACTATCTATGTTTCTCGTCCAATGCTGCTTATTGTCCCCGCAAAACGGTGTGAACGTGTGTACAAAAAATTAGAAGAAAAGCTCGATGTAAAAACAGCTCAATAATCAATGAGATTCCTTCTTTCGCCGACATGGTGTCGATATTGACAAAGAGTTATTGAAGATCAACGAATAGGCAGCCATTTAAAAACTTGAAGTATTGATGATTTCCCCTTGGCGGAAAAGCTATCCACAACGCCATGGATCTAACAGACGACTTGAACATTAGTTTCCGTGCTTGTCTCTGAGCGTTGTATCAATGCTGCTCAATTTGATGAACACCTTGATTGGAAACTTTTTTTCATGCCGAGCATGCCTTGGCGTATTTGAGTTGAAAAATCATCAGCACCTCAAACCTAGAGAGCCTTCTTGTTCACATGTTTTTTTCAACCCATTGCGACCGGTGAGTAAAGAAAAATGTGGTAGGGTGCATGACTTTTTAAAACATATTGATAATTTTCAGTTAATGTGTAGTTTTGACATGTTTACAAGGGACAAAAAACAGCATCCCATATAACCTGCACCTAACGAGGAACCAGTGGAAGATCTTAACCTCTTTATGCGCTTGATCGAACTTATGCAGCAACAGCATACGTTGATGCTGTTTTTTATTTTAGGCCTGGGATATCTCATTGGAAATATCCGAGTTGGTAGCTTTTCTCTTGGCCCTGTAGCAGGGGTTCTGTTTGCAGGCTTGTTTTTTGGCTATTTTGATTTTCGCATCACCCCTGGAGCCCAATCTGTCGGCTTCGCACTCTTCATCTTCTCTGTTGGTTACCAAGCAGGACCGAGATTTTTTGATGTACTGCGAACAGATGGCTTGAAGTATTTCACCCTTGCTGCGGTTATCGCTGCCACCGGATTTTCAGTAGCCGTGCTGGCGACAAAGCTCCTCTCGCTGGCACCAGGCACCTCTGCTGGATTACTCGCCGGTGGTCTGACAAGCTCACCCACCCTGGCAGCTGCGCAGGAAGCCATCCGGAGCGGACAGGTCATCCCACCTGGCGGGATAACCGCAGATGAAATGATCGGTAACGTTGCGACCGGCTACGCCATTACCTACATATTCGGTCTTGCTGGGTTGATTGCGATCATCAAACTCTTGCCAGGTCTCGTGGGAATTGATTTAAAAAAACAGTCAACAGCCTTGGAAAGCAAAAGTTCTGAAAATGATGAGCCTATAGATCGAAATTACTCCACACGGGCGTTCAGGGTGATAGACGAAAAGGCAACTCTTCTGTCAGCAAATGAGCTTAAGGAGAGATTCTGGGACAAAACAGCAGTCGTCCGCGTCGTCAGGGATGGAAAGCTTCTCAGTGGCGATTATGATGGTGGCCATCAGTTCCAGATGGGAGATGAGATATACATATTAGCAGGTACCCGATATTTTACAGATGTCTTAAGCGAGTTCGCAACCTACTGTGAAGAGATCAACCCTTCGGTGAATCTGAGCGACTACATGCAACCCGCTCAAATTGTTGTGATCAATAAAGACATTATCGGCATGTCTCCGGAGGATCTTAATATTCCTGCCACCTACGGTGTTCTGATTAAAAGTGTGGTTCGCATGCGGATGGAAATGCCCCACTCACCTACCCTGAAGATAAAAAAAGGCGATATCCTCAATGTGGTTGGCTCAAGCCAAAACATCGAAAAACTTGGAAAAAAACTTGGTCATGTTGAAAAGGAGATTGCCGAAACCGATATGGTAACTTTCTGTTTTGGAATCTGCTTCGGCGTCCTTATCGGCTTGTTGGCCATTAACGTCGGCCAACTCTCCATTGGGCTTGGGTCTGCCGGGGGCCTTCTTTCAGCTGGGTTGGTCATTGGCTACTTGCGGAGCGTTTCCCCAACTTTTGGCCGACTTCCAGATGCAGCCCGCTGGATCCTAATGGAATTGGGATTGCTGCTTTTCATGGCTGGAGTTGGTCTCAGGGCAGGCGGCGATATCATAGAGACCTTCATGGCAGCTGGCCCCCTTTTGATCATTGCAGGGGTTATGGTAACGACGATACCTATTTTGGTTGGTTATTTTTTTGGCAGAAAAATACTCAAAATTCACCCGGTTTTCCTGTTTGGCGGCATCTGTGGATCAATGACCAGTGGGGCTTCGCTCAGTGTCGTCACCAAAGAGGCCGACAGCGCAATGCCATCTCTTGGCTATACCGGGGCATACGCCTTTGCCAATGTTTTGCTTACTATTGCCGGAAGCGTGATCTTATTTTTTTAAGCACCCCTTGCCCTGCAAACAACTCAATCCAACAATCAATCGGCACGACGACCTCAACGCCTGCTCTTCTTGCAACCTGTTTTCACGCTGCATTGATGAGATACCACTCAGGTGGAATTGATATTGTATCAGGTAGCCTGCATTTTCAGCATATACAACTTTTTGAGTTTACTGACAATGACCCGTGAAAATGATGCTCATGCTGAATTGACATCCGTATCAATACCGCCTGCATCTTTTGTAGGCTTCTTCGAAGCCTGCCCATTTCAACCAACATATTGAACAGATCGATGAATACAAAAATATTTTTTATGCTCCTTTTCTTTTTTCCTTTCAGTTTCATTCATCTGCAGGCCGCAGAAGGAAGCGGCCCCATCGAATTACTCCACGATGCGTTTGTACTTGGGGAACCTCTTGTCATCCAGGGAGAACCTATCATAGCAACAGGTATCCTCTCCCTCTTTTACCAAAGCCGGAATTTTGAACCGGCATGGAGCGATCTTGATTACGCAAAAAGCATTGTTGCCTTGCTTGGTAGCAGCGACCAGGAAGGACTGTATCCAAAAGATTACCATTACATCGCCCTTACAGGTCTTCTCAAGCAATTACAGGTGAAAGGTCCTCAACACGCTCGAAAGTTGGCAGAGATGGACGTGCTACTGACAGATGGGGTTTTGCTGTATGCCGCTCACCTGGTTAACGGAAAAATCTCACCTGCAAGATTTGAAAAGACATGGAATTACAACAGAGTCGAACTTTTAGACGAAGACATTGTTCTCGCGCTCAATACCCATGTGGACAACAAGACCATCACCAGTGCTTTTGAAAGGTTAAAGCCAAATCTCCCGGTTTACAGGCAACTCCGCCAGGGATTGTCTTTTTTCTCCGACCTTACAGCAAAGGAAGAATTCGTAGAAATACTAGCGGACACAGTATTGAAAATCGGTATGGAGGACACTGTTGTTGCGCAATTACGCAAGCGATTGCAGGTTTTAGGGTTTCCCGCCGGTAATATACATACCACCCTTTTTGATGACCAATTGGAAAAAAGTGTACAGCGATTTCAACAACGTTATGGCCTGGAAGCAGATGGCATTGTCGGGCAGACAACATTCAATGAGTTGAATGTACCGTTTTCTCATCGGGCAGACCAAATTCGGGTCAATATGGATCGCATCCGGTGGGTTGTTAATGATATCTCACCGGAATTTATTCTAGTTAACATAGCCGGTTACAGGCTGTGGTTAGGGAAAAATAATGAGGTAACGTGGTCCACCGATGTGATGACCGGAACGATCAGCAACCAAACCCCTATCTTCAAGTCGACGATGACCTATCTGGTCCTTAACCCAACCTGGACCGCACCGAGAAGTATTATCAGGGAAATGTTTCCCCGCTTCAGCCAAAATCCCTCCTATCTTACTCGAAACAACTATCAATTAATTGGTGCTGACGGTAGGCGGGTCGATCCGGAAAGTCTGAATTGGGACACTTTAACGCAACGTTCCTTTCCCTACACCCTGGTCCAGATGCCTGGTGAAAACAACGCCCTTGGTCGGGTTAAGTTCATGTTCCCTAACCAGCATGCTATTTACCTGCACGATACTCCGCACAAAAGTCTTTTTGTCAAAGCACAACGAGCATTTAGCCATGGCTGCATACGGGTAAAAGATCCCCTGAAGTTTGCCGAATTGCTCCTCAAAGGTCAGGACGGTTGGAACAGGAGGACAATTGACGCAACGGTCAACAGCGGAAAGTTGACTAATATTTCATTGAAAAGGCCGATTGACGTCTTTCTGATGTACTGGACTGTACAACCCGATACAGAAGGGAGGCTTGGTTTCGTACCAGACATATATGGTCGTGACCTTGCCTTGATTGCTGCCTTGAAAAGGCCAATTACACAATCGTTATAGCATGAAGCAGCTGTAGCGATTGTTGGCGAGGTGCTGGCAGAACAATCTGTTTCAATTGGACAGATGCTAAATATACGGGACCGTTCCTCCCGAATCGTTGAATGGTTCCAGGCGACAATTAATAGCGCATTCCGGGATGTCTGGGAATCGTGGACGATGCTGTTCCGTGAAACGAAAGTCCTTCATGATGTATTATCCGTGCTTTATTGTTGCTCTCTTACGCATCACTGGTGAAATCCATGCGACAGCATCTTCTGGGCAGGCTCAACTTGTCATAAAAAAACGCAGTACAAACACATATCAGAGTCCTTTTTCGCATGTCTTTCTCTATAGAGTTAATTTCACATACGCCTTAACACACTAATATGTTTACGGATAACTCACACCTGCGAGATACCTGTAGAGCAAGTTATAGGGATATGATACGTTTTATCTGTCCATATCTTTTTACAAACGTCAACACTCCTTGCGCCAATGCCAAAATCACCACGTTTTTCTGTCCATTCTTCAACGCCACTGATGGCAGTAATTTTCCTGAAATTTATCGTAATAGTTGGAGTAGTAATTTTATCTACTGGTTGCTCCCAGCGAGCAGCCAGCAGCTCAACGGCATTGGTTCATAACAGCTTTAACAGCGTACTCTGGATGCAACAGTCCTCTAACTTCCATGCAACATCACTTCAAACGTATAATACAGCAACTAACAATCTAGAAAAAGCAGTCAAGGATTCCGCATGGACTGCAATCCCCGGTCAGGTCAAGCAGGCTGCATCATTACCCCCGGCAGTTGTATTGGATGTTGATGAAACAGTATTGGACAACACGAAGTACCATGCCAAGATTATCGTCGAAAATGCCGAATACAACCCTCAAACCTGGGACCATTGGCTTTCTCTGCAGCAGGCAACAGCGACGCCGGGGGCGGTCAGTTTCATTAATCATGCAACCGCTGCCGGTGTAGAAATCATATACATCACAAATCGTACATGTAAAGAGCGTGCAGGCACAAAGGATATGTGTCCACAAAAAGCCGACACTATTAATAATTTGAAGAACGTTGGCATTGAGGGGATCAAGCCTGCTAACATCTTGCTTAAAAACGAACAAACAGGATGGTTATCCGAAAAAGAAAGTAGAAGGAAACTTGTGGCCAAAAAATATCGGATTATGATGCTGTTTGGCGATGATTTAGGGGATTTCCTGCCAAATGTAAAAAAGAATATCACCTCTGAGCAACGAGCAGACCTGGTTACTGCGAATGAAAAAAAATGGGGCAAAGTTTGGTACATGCTGCCAAATCCAAAATATGGATCGTGGTGGAACGTCTTAGAAGAACCTAAAACGCAGTATCTAGAGGGGTATTAGGGGATCACCAGGCAACCTGAACCAAAGACAGGTTGCCTGATGCATTACATTATTGAAAAATGTTTCGAAAAAATATGGGTTAGCTGCCTACAGCCAGTCTGTTACTGAAAAACCAATACCAATGACATTGGAGTGCTGATTGTAATCAATAAGACTACGCCCGTAACCGTTAAAGTATTGCACATATCCTTTCAAGTAAGGCCAATCCCAGAGCGGAAAACTCCAACTGAGCTCAACCGCACCTTTCTCAAAGCCTGATTCCAGGTTGTTACGTGACATCACACTGAATACATGCTCTCCCCACTTATACGAGGCAGAGAGTTCATAATGACCGAGATAATCGGTGATATCCGGATTATCATCGTCGTCATCATCTTCTGGAATTCGGTACCACGGCTTAAAGGACATGGCAAGGTTGCCGCGCTCAACCGTAATCCAGGCAAAAAGGCGATTCCAGCTACGGGAAAGCGATCCACCACGGCCATTGGACTGATGATTGATGCCAAATGAATTCCAGGTATTTTTAAAGCCGAATAATTCCCAATCAGGGTGGAACTGTACCCAGGCCTCAGGTTCATGATTGGTTTCACGGAAGGGAGCAGAGTCTTCGTAGTATATCTGCCAGAAAGAACGATTGGTATAGGCCGCATAAATATCAAACGTATCATCCCACATATTAACAAGCAGAGGAAACTTGACACTGAGCTGAAACTGGGCCTCTGTGTCTTCCCAGTCTTCAAGCGTTGGATCACCAAACGTTTCTTTCCATGGGGCTGAATTGAAACCGCTGGCATTGTATGCGGCAAGAAGTATATAGTTTGGTTTATGTGCCATGAGAGTGAAAGGCTGCAGCACATGCTGGCGGTCCTTGTGAACACGATCGGTGACCACAGCTACCTGCTTTTCCTCTTGGACCTTATCATCCCCTCCATCCTGAATTTCTTTCTCGCACTGCAGTCGAAGTTCGCCAATGGTCATGTTCGGATCTGCCGACTGCATGCTTTTACTCATACAATCCATCATGTCATCTGCGACAGCATTCCCCGGCTGGAGTATGCCAGCAGTGAGCAAGAGCATAATTCCAAGGCATACAATGCCCTGCCGACAAGAAAATCCTGTTCGATTAATCTCCCCCCTCATTTCATCTCCTTTTTGATTCGATGATTATTATTATGATCCCTTTCAACCTGCTAACTTATTGTTTTTTTTATAGAATAACGTCGAAATCGTTCAAAAAAAATCTCCCATAAATAGAGCATCAATGAACAATGATACGCTCCATAAAAAATCAACGATGAGGCCTGATCCAGGCAATCAGAGCCAACCGCACTCCATTTCTAGCCTTTTTTCATGCAGAATCCTACTTTTTTTATCTGCAGCAAGATATTCTCTTTAAACCGTCAACCAAAACAAACACATCTTCATCTTTTTCCGCATTGAAGAAGACCTTAAAATTTTAGGGCGTCTTGAAAAATTAGAAAGTCCGCTCAAATTCGCAGCACATCCAAAATTGTACCTCCGGCATAGAGTTAATATCGAAATCTGCGCTTACCTTCGAGGTTAAAATTCAAATTTTACCTGTAATGCAGAAGTTGGAAGGAAAAACAATTATTCACGAGGTAGAGGTGGTTCTATTTGTTTGGACAGTATAATTTGCCTTTAAGGTGGAACCCCTACTCCTATTAAACTGCCGGTTCAACCGTCGGCAGCATGTCAGGTTTCCAGGATGGTGGCTAATTTGGTCCCCTGTACATTCCTGCTCGACCAATCGATTACCGCGGTCGAATAGAGAGAGCATTTAGCCATCGTTCAGGAGGTGGGAGCAATTTTTTTGGTCGTAAACAACAGGTAAATCAAGAATGAAAATGATGTTTCACCCCATCAATGAGCATCACAAGGTGCAAAATTGCTCCGCCTGAAATAAAAAGATGGAAAATCTCATGAAACCCAAAAAAACCTGGTCGCGGGTTCGGTCTCTTACAGGCATAAATGACCGCACCGATTGTATACGAGAGCCCACCTGCTACCAAGAAAATAAGGGCAACCCTTGGCATGTTTTCCACCAGGCTCACCATCGGAACCAATACGAGCCACCCCATAACGAGATAAACAATGGTCCCGAACACTCTTGGCGCATTGATAAACAGGAATTTAAAAAGCGTTCCCAGCATCACCAGCGACCACTGAGCAATAAGAATGCCCCACTTCATTTTTCCCTCAAGATAAAGGAAACAGAGAGGAGTGTAAGTTCCAGCGATGAGAAAAAAAATGGCCGTGTGATCAAGCTTTCTCCAGATTGTTTTGTCATTTTCCATTTGTTTTTTCGAGTGGTACAAAAAACTCGCACTAAAAAGAAAAATACCTGACAATCCATAGATAATAGAGACAAGCTGGATCGAAAGATCTCCCTTTGCCAGTATAACCAGCGCAAGAGAACCGATTGCTATAATTGGAATTGTTGCACAATGGGAGTAAGCAGCAATTTTTTCTGAGGCAAGAATTTTCATAAAATCACCTTAACTCAATTACATTTTTCCTCTGTCGCGTATATCGCCATAACTACATGGCAGCATTAAAGCCTGTGCGGAGCAATGAATCCCGGCTGATCATCCCTTGAAAACAGCCCGCCTCATCAACCACCGGCAAGCGCTTGATTCCCTTTTCCACCATCTGGCTGATAGCGTTTTCGATCAACATATCTTCACGGACCGCTACAAAATCCGTTTGCATAACCTTGCCGACAGTCGTTTCAAGCAAGCACTGTTGCAGGTCTCCATGACAAATATTATGTTGAGTGGAATGTATTCCTTTTGCCAAACGTTGCCAGAATCCTTCCTGCCCGGATTGAAAATAACCAAGCAAGTCCTGATCAGCAATCAGCCCCAGCAATTTGCCTTGCGGGTCAACCACAGCTACCCCTTGCATGTCATCGCTGTCAATGATGCGCATAACCTCGTCCAAGGTTGTTTCAGGAGAAACAGTATGGGTATCCCGACGCAGGATATCTCCCACCCGCTTTAAATCTCCCACTTCCACTTTCTGCTCAGCAAAGGCTTTCCAATCAGGAGTTTCGCGCATGACCGTATTAAAAATATCCAGTCGCGACAGCATTCCCGAGAGTTTCCCTTGCTCATCGACTACCGGTAAACGCTTCACTCCTACGCGCAACATCAAATCCACAGCCTCTGCCAGCGGTTTGCTTTCAGCGATGAAAGTAACTGGTCTTGTCATGATCTCCTCGGCTTGCCGGGTAGACATCGGGTTAAGAACCTCTTTTCGACACTGCTCATCGCACTCTGTCAACAGTCCCAATCTGAGCGACAGCCCACCTTTCCTGATCAAATCGCCCTGGGTAACCATGCCGACAGGGCGACCTTTTGGATCCAGAACCGGCACACCGTTAAAGATAGACGGCAACAGCAGTTGCACCACATCACTTAGCCGGGTGGTCGTGGTAATACTTGCAACATCTGCTGTCATTACATCGCGGACCTTCAGCTGACGCGGAAAAAAGGCATTGCGCACCCGGTGACAGACAACATCAAGATCGTGCAGCACCATGATCCCATCATTGACCATAGGCTCCAAACCATCCAGCACCCGCTCCATCTCTGCGGCAGGGAAGATAATATAAATTCTAATCGGCATACTTACAGAAAGCACTTCCAGCCTATCAGTCGTTATCTCTCCACTTTCAGAACAACCGGCAACCCCTCGACTGACCGTACAACGCGCAGCTATTTTCAACTTTCGAATATACTGCATGGCAGCATCCGCAACCGGTTTATTCCGGTATCGTGCCTCTTCATTGGTGAAAATTTCGACCGCTTTATATTTCAACATTGCTTGATCCTCTATAACTATCCGGCGTCTGTCCGAAAAATGATACCTCTCGGAAAGAACACTACCTGATGAGACTAGCCACCCATATACCCAGAAAAGTGCAGGCAAGACCACCGACATTGTTAGCCAATACATTGACCAGGGACTGAAGTACCATTCCTGCGCGACCGGCGCTGACGGTTTCCAGAGCAAAGGTCGAAAATGTAGTTAAAGCCCCCATGTATCCGGTGATGAGTAATAATCGCATATCTGGAGTTAATAATCTGGCCCTGGCAGCAAGGGTAAACAGCACCCCGATTAAAAAACAGCCAATCAAATTGACAATCAGGGTACCCCATGGAAAACCGGTACCCCAAATCCTCACCGAGAGCAAACTGATACCGTAGCGACTTGCCGCCCCCAGACTGCCCCCACACATTACCAGGGCAATTTTTTTCACTACCGGGCCTATAAAAAAAAGACTATCCGACAAGGCACCTTTTAACTGGATTATTATTTGAGCTAAACTTTCCATATCCTTTTTAACCACTCCACAACTACCCTTTCCTTCAAGGGAAAACCGGGCAAATAGCTCAGCAAAATCTCTGGATCGTGACCTTCTCTGCAACCTTTGCCATTCCCAGCTGAAAGCATAGCTATTTTCTCATTATACCTTGGCGAGGCCAACAAAAATATGCCTGATACATTTACCCACTTTTGTCACTTGCAAACAAAAAAGCCCCAGCCAAATTATTATCCGGCAGGAGCTTGAAAACTTTGAACGGATTCCCCCCACCAGAGAGTTCTTCCAGTAGGAGTCATCAGCCGATTACGGCAGTTATACGGGGAACTCCATCCCCTACGGATTTACAGTCAAAAGACTAGTACGCTACCGAGTAAAGTCAATAAAAAAAAATAGTTAATGTAGCAGGCGTTCATTTCAGGATCAGCTCGTTTGCGATGTAATCACTTTCAACCCCAGGGCGACCATTGCTCCACCAAAAACACGGTCTACGTAGTGCCCACATTTATTAAAACGCCTCGAAACCGGAGGGCTTGAGAGAAGCAGAGCAACCAGAGAAAACCACAAAAATTGAAGTAACATGATCCACACACCATAGATAGCCAAAAACCGGAGCGGTATATCCGGAGAAAGTACAATCGTAAAAAGAGAGACAAAATAGATCGGTGCCTTGGGGTTTAAAACATTGCACAGAAAACCTTTGCCCACGGTTTTCAGTGGAGAACGATATATAATGCGGCTCCCTTCACCCTGCTCAAGCACCTTGGGTTGTGATCGTATCCCCTTAATACCAAGATACATTAAATAACTCCCGCCAAGCAGTTTAATGACAAACAGCAGTGATACGGAATTCGCAATAACAGCGGCAAGCCCTAAAGCGGAATAGATAATATGCACAGACAGCCCGCAGGCTATGCCCAGGCTACATAAGATACCGGAACTTCTCCCGTTTGAAAGGGACTGTTGCGATACCATCACAAAGTCAGGACCTGGAGAGGCGGCAGCCAAAAGATGTACGATCGTGATAACAAAAAGTCCATGTGAAAATTCCATACTTTTACTCCAAGGCCATAGAGTACATATCCAAACTAACTGTTGAAGAGTCTTTTTTTATTACACCTAAGCGGCAGTGCAACTCACTGGGTTGATAACATGTAAAATACTCCTACCATACCTCCCGAACTTTATCGCGTCAAAATGCGTGTTCTATTGAGCACACCAAGAGGATGTCCACAACAGAACAGCCCACCGACAAAGAGTACATATCTGCAAAACATTACATTTCCGTAACACTATTTTCCATATCTTCACATAAACGAACTATTCCTCCATCAAAAACACGTTTATTTATGGTTTTCCAGCGCACGTTTTTTGCATCACTTAAGGCACCACAACAGACAATCGCATCCAATCGAGCGACGTTCTAATAAAAAGAGGTTAGTAATCATGTCGGATTTTTCCCTGAAGGGTATTGTTGATTCTACATTAAGAGAAGGAGAACAGCGTGCCGGAGTATTCTTTGAGCATCACCAGAAACTCGATATAATAGAGAAGCTCACCGCACTTGGTGTCGAAGAAATTGAACTGGGCGTTGCCACGCCCAGGTCACCAGAACTACTAACCCTTGTGCCGGACGCCTTACAAATAGCAAAAAGAAAAGTGAAGATTGCCCTTTGGTCGCGATGCAACGAGGAAGATATACACTTTGCCGGCCAATGCAAACCTGACACACTCTCACTTTCCATACCTGTTTCAGATATACTGATCAGGGAAAAACTTGCTCATACTCGTTCATGGGTACTAGAGAAACTCGACCGCTCCATCACAAAAGCTCTTGAGCTGGGCTTCGAAAAAGTATCTGTCGGGCTTGAAGATGCAACCAGAGCTGAGCCTGAATTCCTTGTTCGCGTCGCTCAACTTATCAACAGTTCAGGCGCATCACGATTACGTCTTGCCGATACAATAGGGATCGGATCTCCCGGAAGTATAACAGCACTGGTAAACAGAGTAACAGAGGCAACATCGCTTGAAGTTGGAGTCCACACCCATAACGACTTCGGCATGGCCACAGCCAATGCCATAGCTGCACTGGAAGCAGGAGCACAGTGGATTGACGCAACAGTTCTAGGGCTTGGCGAACGAACCGGTAATTGCCGACTCGAAGAAATTGTAGGTTTTTTGTCTCTGCAAAAAGAAATGAGGCGCTACCAGGCCGACAACCTGAAAACGCTTTGCGATACTGTTGCAGCAGCAGCGCAGACATATATCCATCCTCACCATCCGGTCATAGGAAAAGAAATATTCACTTGCGAATCAGGACTGCACGTACACGGTTTGGCGGTAAATCCGAAAACATATGAGCCGTATGACCCACTCAAGCTGGGACGCGACAGGACACTTCTCTTTGGTAGTAAAACTGGAAAAAGGGCCATCCAACATACATTACGCTCGGCAGGCATGACCTTTTCCAGCGAACAGGCGGAAGATCTTGTCCAAAAAATCAGATCTCTTGCCAAATCCGGAGCAAAGCCTTTGGTTGAGAATGAACTTATCCGTCTTGCCCAACAACGATTACACTCAGCCTAGACCGGATTGCTCACAAGCATTGCGCTAACTTCTTAATTGCAAACAATTTCTTTATACAAGGCAAGCTCAAAGGCGGTTACAAGCTTACCAATATTCACCTGAGACCAGTCCATCCGGCATAATTTTCTTCAGCACCTTGGTAATGAGCACAGGTCACTATCGGAGTCTACACTTACCCGGAGCCTACGCTTACCCGGAGTCTACGCTTACCTACTCATTACCCAAAATTTTGAACCTGACGCCGCCTGAAATGACAAGAAATTCAGGCTAAAACGTGGGTCGAGAAAGACCGTATTTCTTTACTTTATACCCTATCTGTCGCTGGGTAAGCCCCAGCTCCCTGGCAGCTCTTGCCTGAACCCACCCATGCCGCCTCAAGGCTTTCTCCACCTCCTGCTTTTCAATTTCTTCCAAAGAACGGGGAGAAAGATCTTTATACGTTTGATTTTGAAAAAGATCAGGAGCGGTTTCAGGTTGTCTTGCAGTCTCAGCAGACACCTGATCTAACTCTGCAAAACGAATTGACTCCGGGAGATCCGACACCCTGAGGATGTTCCCATCAGCAAGAATAACCATTCGCTCGACCAAGTTCTGCAGCTCCCTTACATTACCAGGCCAATAGTAATCTATCATAAAATCAAGAAACTCCTGGCTCATCCTCATGTTCTTGTCATTCCTCTTGTTACTAGCCTTGAGAAAATACTCCAGCAGGAGCGGGATATCCTCTTTTCGCTCACGAAGAGGCGGAAGAACAATCGGCACAACGTTGAGCCGATAAAACAAATCAATACGAAAAAGTTTCTTTTTTGCAGCCTCTTCCAGGTCAACATTGGTTGCCGCAAGGATTCGAACATTTGCACTCATGGTACGATTACCGCCAACACGTTCAAACTGTTTTTCCTGGAGCACCCTCAATATTTTCGCCTGAAGGCCGAGGGGCAACTCCCCTATCTCATCCAAAAACAGGGTCCCCTTGTCAGCAATCTCAAACTTTCCGGGCTTAGAAACAATCGCGTCGGTAAATGCTCCCTTTTCGTGACCAAAAAGCTCGCTTTCAAGCAAATTTTCCGGAATGGCTGCACAGTTCACCTTAATAAAAGGCTGCTGCTTCCTCTTACTTGACTCATGAATAGCTCGAGCCACAAGCTCCTTTCCCGTACCTGATTCGCCGGTCATAAGAACGGTAGCTGCACTTTTAGCAACCTTCTCTATAACCCAAAACACCTCCTGCATCGGCTTTGAATGCCCAATAATAAAATGCCTGCTGAACTTTCCATGAAGCTCTGCTTTTAAGTTTTTGTTTTCTTCAACAAGTTCGGCGCGCTCATTCTTGACGACCTGTTGCAAATTAAGAAACTGGGCAATCAAGGTAGACAAAACAGTTAAAAACCGGACGTCCTCTTCAAATGAAATTTCCGAACTGAAAAGTCGATCCACACTCAGCACACCAACGACCACTCCCTGAAGCACAACAGGGACCCCGATAAAGGAAATGGTCGACTTCTTAATCGGCTTACGCGAGCCGGTCCGATTGAGAAAGAGAGGTTCACTGTTGATATCCGGAACAATAAACGGAGACCCACTTTTAAACACCTGCCCCACAACACCTTCATCAATTTTATACACACCGCGCTGCTCTTCTTTGACAGACAACCCGTACGAGGCTCTGATAATCAAATTCTTGCCACCTTCATCCAAAAGAAGCAGAGTCGCCCTTTCCATTCTCAAGGTATCATGCAGAACCTGCAGCACTGCAGAAAGGGTTGAATCCAAATGAACAACTTCACTAATAAGATTGGCTATTTTGTAAAAGGCTTCGACCTCCAGCCTTGCCGTGGCACTATCGGTCGGAAGAGAATCTGAAGTATATCTTTCGGTTGTCATGACCTACACCTTTGCCTGAAATTTCAAAAAATAAATCCACACCACCGAAATTATAGCAATTTTTATTCCACCAGCACAACGAAGAACCCAACACACTGAAACAACATACATTTCACAATAAGCATCACCATAAAAGCGGCATAGGCTCACACATTTTTGCACAATAATGAAAAATCTTTGATTACCTCTATCAACTTTTCCCCTCATCGTCATTTTGTGACAAAGCATATCAATCTAATCGAAGCTCTCACTTAAAACGTTACACACATCAACGTACCACCAACAAAACATCTCAAAAATGTATTCTTTTTTTCATTTGTGTCACAATGTCTACTTCTCTTACTTGCCAACTATTTCAAAAAAGAATCGGCCATTGCCCCTATCAGATTGAATTCATTATACTTTAACAATTAATTTATTTGGCACAACGCTTGCTAGTCAAAAGGAAACCATGTAATGCAACTCATTTACAAAAAGGGTGATCAGCGATGAAAGCTGCAAAAGTACTTGACGAACGACAAGGACAGATCCACCGGAAAGGAACTGCGCCTTTTACTATTGACTGCGACAAAGACAGCCTTGCCGGCGCTGTCAGCCAGAGGGCTTGTGTATTTTGCGGATCGCGGGTTGTACTCTACCCTATTGCCGATGCTATACACCTTGTCCATGGCCCTATCGGATGTGCAGTGTACACCTGGGACATTCGAGGTGCCCTTTCCTCCGGTCCAGAGCTGCACCGTCTCTCATTTTCAACCGACCTCCAAGAGATGGACGTCATTTTTGGTGGCGAAAAAAAACTTGCAGCCGCCCTTGACGAGCTCATCGACCGCCACAAGCCGGCAGCCGCCTTTGTCTACTCGACCTGTATCGTCGGCTTGATCGGTGATGACCTGGAAGCAGTATGCAGCAAGGCTGCCGCCGACAAGGGCATCCCTGTGCTGCCGGTTCAGTCTGAAGGCTTTAAAGGCAACAAGCGTGCCGGATACGAGGCAGCTTGCGATGCCATGGGTCGCCTGGTCGGCACAGGTAACATTAGCGGTATCTCCAAATATTCCATTAATATCCTGGGCGACTTCAACCTGGCTGGGGAAATCTGGCTGATCCGTGAATATTTCGAGCGAATCGGCGTTGAAGTAGTTGCCAATATCACCGGCGATGGTCGGGTCGCAGATATTCAACGTTCACATGGAGCAGCACTTAATGTGGTGCAATGTTCCGGAGCAACCATGGAACTCGCCAACATGATGGAGGAGCGCTACAACATTCCGTCAATTCGCGTTTCTTATTTCGGCGTCGAAGATATGGCGGAAGCGCTTTACGAGGTAGCCAGGTATTTCAAGGACCCAGAGCTCATGGAAAAGGCAGTGGAAGTAGTACGAAGCGAACTTGAAAAACTACTGCCGGAACTCAACCGATACAAAAAGGCACTTAAGGGAAAGAAGGCCGCCATCTATGTTGGCGGTGCTTTCAAGGCCTTTTCCCTGGTCAAGGCTTTCCGACTGGTCGGCATGGATGTGGTCATGGTCGGTTCCCAGACAGGGACCAAGCAGGATTACGATGAACTTGAACAGATCACCGACGAGGGTACGATCATTGTCGACGATTCCAACCCACTGGAACTCTCCGCCTTTATAAAAGAAAAGGATGTGGATCTGTTTGTGGGCGGGGTCAAAGAACGCCCCATTGCTTATAAGCTGGGAGTCGCTTTTTGTGACCATAACCATGAAAGAAAAGAAATGCTGGCCGGCTTCGAAGGTATGCTCAACTTTGTCCGTGAAGTCTATGGATCGGTCATGAGCCCGGTCTGGAAATTTGTCCCCCGCCGAGCAGAGGAGAGTGCGTCATGAGCAAAATGCCTAATTACACTTCAACCACCAATGCCTGTAAACTCTGTAAACCTCTAGGAGCCTCCCTGGCTTTTCGAGGCATAGAAGGTTGCGTCCCTTTTCTCCATGGATCTCAGGGGTGCGCGACCTACATGCGTCGCTACATCATCAGCCACTTCAACGAACCAATTGATATCGCATCCTCGTCCCTGGGAGAAAAACACGCAGTGTATGGCGGAGCAGCTAACCTGAAACTCGGCCTGAAAAACGTAACGTCCAAATACACACCAGAGTTAATCGGAGTAGCCACTACCTGTCTCACCGAAACCATCGGCGACAATGTGCCGATGATCCTTCACGAATATCATGAAGAATTCGGAACAGACGATTCGCCTGCGGTGGTAACAGTTTCCACGCCAAGCTATGCAGGCACCCACATGGAAGGATTCCATGCAGCTACCACTGCTATCGTTGACCAGCTCACCATGCCCACCGCCATGCACGACAAAACAAACCTATTCAGTGGGTTTATCTCAACGGCGGACATCAGGCATCTCAAAGAAATTTGCGAAGATTGGGAAATGCCGATCACACTCATGCCCGATTACTCAGAAACCCTGGACGGGCAAGCCCTCAATGAATATCCGCTGATGCCCAAAGGCGGAACTCCGCTGGTAGAGATCAAACAAATGGGTGGGGCAAAAGCAACCATTGAGCTGGGAGCGACTTTACCTGGCAGGACAGCAGGAAAGGTGCTGGAAGAACGTTTTTCAACCAAATTGTACCAGCTCGGCTTACCCATAGGCATCAGAGAGACCGATGCATTTTTCGAGACACTTACCACCATAAGCGGCAAAACGATCCCAACAAAATACAGTTCTGCCCGTGGTCGGCTGATTGACAGCATGGTTGACGGGCACAAATACATCTTTGGCAAACGTGCGGTTGTCTTTGGCGAAGAAGATCTGGTAGTTGGACTGACCTCATTTCTAGCAGAAATAGGAATCAAGCCGGTACTCTGTGCCTCGGGCGGAAACAGTAAAAAGATGAAAAAAGCCATAGAGAAAGTGATGGAAGGCATGGACTGCGAGATGCCGATCGTAAAGGACAATGTGGATTTTTACGATATCGAGTCCGAGGCCGCTGAGCTGGATATTGATTTAGTCATAGGCCATTCCAAAGGATATGCCTTTGCCAGAAAATTTGAAATCCCAATTATCAGAGTAGGATTTCCGGTCCATGACCGGGTGGGCGGTCAGCGTATTCTCCACCTTGGCTATCACGGTGCCCAGAGTCTGTTTGACACCATCACCAACACCATTATTGCAAAAAAACAAAGCGATTCACCTGTAGGCTATAGCTACATGTAAAAGGTGTTTCCCGCTTACAAAGGGAGAAGACATGAAAAAGATTATAACCAAAGATTATCATCGCCACCCCTGTTTCAATGCAGAGGTAAAAGGGCAATTTGGTCGAGTACATCTTCCTGTTGCCCCAAAGTGCAATATTAAATGCAATTTTTGTGATCGCAAGTACGACTGCGTCAACGAGTCCCGCCCAGGAGTTACCAGTAGTGTCCTCTCTCCGGAGCAAGCTGGAGTGTACATGCAGCAGGTCCTCGAAAAGGAGCCACGGATTACGGTGGCCGGTATCGCCGGCCCAGGCGACCCTTTTGCCAATCCTGAGGAAACCATGGGAACCATGCGAATGATAAGAAAAAATCATCCGGACATGATTCTCTGCCTGTCATCAAACGGCATGAATATAGGCCCCTACATTGAAGAGTTGGCAGTAATAGGGGTCAGCCATGTTACCATTACCGTTTGTGCGGTCGACCCGGAGGTAGGAAAAGAAGTATATTCATGGGTCAAGGACGGAAATATTGTATACCGCGGCAAACAGGCTGCCGAAGTGCTTCTTTCTCGGCAGATCGAAGCAATAAAAAAATTGAAAGCGCATGATATAACAGTAAAAGTAAACTCCATTGTTATCCCCAGTGTCAACGACCATCACATTGAGGAGATAGCGCAAAAAATGGAGGAACTAGGGGTTGACCTGCTCAACTGCATCGCCATGTTCCCCAATGTAAACACCCCTTTTGGGCATCTGCCACAGCCTGACAAAAAAACCATGGCATCGATTCGCTCCATGGCAGAGCAGTACCTCCCACAGATGCGCCATTGCACCAGGTGCCGAGCAGACGCGGTAGGCCTTTTAGATGATGACAAAACCGAAGAGTTCAGGAGCTGCCTCTCAGCCTGCTCAACCTTAAAGCCAATGCCTGCTCACAAGCGCCCTTATGTTGCGGTCGGCACCCTTGAAGGCATTCTCATTAACCAACACCTGGGCGAAGCAAAATCGTTTCAGATATGGGAGACAGATGGTAAGCAGTACAAGAAGGTGGAAGACCGTCCTGCTGCGGAGGCTGGCGGCGGTATAAAACGCTGGCACCAACTCGCGAAAATACTTGGTGATTGTCGCGCGGTATTGGTCAGCGGGGTTGGCGATACACCTGCAGAAATCATGAGTAAGGCCGGAATAAAACCGGTTGAAGCATCTGGATTTATTGAAGAAGGGTTGCGGGTTGTTTACGAGGGCAAAGCTACCGAGAGGCTGAAAGGGAGAAATCCATGTGCCGATGGTTCGTGCGCGGGGACAGGTACCGGCTGCGGCTGAAATACCCCCAGTAAACGCCTGTTTTTCCGTAGTCAAAACGATGGTACAGCTAAAGTGTTTTGGTAGAAATATACATAAGATTCACTTTTCTACCAAAACACCCTAAGTGGAACACCCTCTCGTCTTCCCCCTTCAGCCACCGACCTATCTGTTTGCTGACTGGATGCCATCAATCCTGCTGCGGATATCCTGGGCGGCCTGCGAGTCTGATTAGCCGACTCCTTAATCTCGTCGGCAACAACGGCAAAGCCTTTACCAGCCTCACCAGCCCAGGCAGACTCATTGGTTACATTCAAAGCTGGCAGATTAGTTTGTTCAGATCTTTCCGTTAATAGCTTCAGTCACCTTAGTAATTTCATGCGCAGAAGGCAGGAGAGCTCTCCAGTAAATATCAAAAAGCAGCGATGGCCTAGGCAAAGGGATATCTGCTAGGTAGTACCACAAAAAAGATTGCAACCATCCAGTGTCCGTCCAGAAGCACAACCAACCATAGAACTACACCTACAAAGGACATCAACAAAGCATTAAATCTCATCAAATCACTTGCTGTGACTTGCTTTTTCCACCTCAATTTTTATAATATCGCCCGCCCCCATACAAAGTAGCATCATTTATAACCAATAGGCAATAAAGCATATTCATTCTGCCGCCAGGGAGGTACAGGACAGTTCCAATGAGTACGGTTTTATTTATTCTTGAAGCAAAAAAAGCACCCAATGTTTGGGAGGATATCCAAACAGTCTATCCTCAAAACGAAATTTTTTCTCTTTACAGCAGCAAAGAAGAAGCGAATGCGGCCAAAACCAAGTTAAAATCACTCTTAAGCGCACGGTGGAAGGAAAAGTTTAAAAAATACCCTATTCGTATCCGTGAACTTGACCAATAAGAGCCCCCCATTGCCCTAATGGACCTTAAAAATTTCAGTGTACTGAAAGAGTTCTTATGCGGTCTTTCAACCTAGAAAGATAAAAGGGAACCCTTCACTGCGAGGGTGGACACGTATAGAACATCCACTAATTCCAGGGACCGTATGCCGCATTGATACGCTGTGCTTATCCACCCTGTACCGGACGGATCGAGGGGAAAAAGGTAAGCGCAGACTCCGTAATGTCCTGGTTTCACTGTTAAGAAGCTACCACACACAAAATAGCTTCAGATTAAAAAGGTGCCTCCCCTGCCGCAAGGAAGCACACTTTTCGCTCCCGATACCAGCTACCGTCTATTTTGATAAGCGTTTGGAAATACGGTGGTAGGTTTCCTTCAGCTCTTCACCCACAATCTTGGCTTTGGCGATTACCTCTTCTGAAGTTTCAATGGTATCGTCGGCTATTTCAGAGGCCTTGACTTTCACTTGACCCCATTTTTTTTCTGCCTCCTCATACTCTTTCTTGGCATCCATTGAGGCAAGATGCATCTTCACTTTTACTTGATCTCGCTCCTGCTTCACCTTTTGGACCAGCTTGTCAAATTCTTTTTGCAACTCCACAATTCCTCCTTAAACATTTTGTGTACTAAACCTTCGATTGACGAATTTGCTCTTTCAGCCACTTCGTTTTCATTAAATTAATCATTTTTATTAACAAACAAGTCATTTATTATTCTCATGTTATCTTCTGACGCTGTTTTCAAGACATCACGCTCACCACAGGCCCGATATCGGAGTCAGCATTTACCTCCGAGCATTGATTTTCTATAAAATTACGCGGATATCCCAAGCTATTTACTCCGCAAGGCCTGGGTTCCGACATGTTAAAGCTGTTGACTTCCAAATTCCAGTCTTGTTACCTTTCTTACAATATAGACTGCCCGGAGAAGAGAAATGGAGAGTTAACTCTTTTGTTCATTTTGTTTTCTCTTTGCAGATTATTCCCTATCGAAAAATTTATTTATTATCTCATCAAATTTATCACACGACAACCTTTCAGCGATGGCTATTTTTTCAGCTTTAAACAGTGCTATATGGTTACATAAAATGCCTTTTGCACTGCTGCTTGGTGTTTTGACAAGTGTATTCTCTGCACAGGCGACGACTTTTCCATTGCCGGCCGAAGGTGTCGACCTTGTTGGGTCGAAGATTGCTGTCAAATCGCTCGCTCAGGAGACCTTGCTTGATATCGCCCGTCAGTTTGATCTGGGGCAGGAAGAAATCCTGCTTGCCAATCCGGACGTAGATCGCTGGATGCCGGGAGAAGGAACAGACGTCACCCTGCCAGGCATGTTTATTTTACCTCGTGCCGCCCGTAAAGGAATCGTGCTCAACCTGCCCGAGATGCGACTCTATTATTATCACAAAAGCGAACAGGATAAAAAGCCAATGGTGGCATCCTATCCGGTAAGTGTGGGACGGATGGACTGGACAACCCCGTTGGGAAAAGGTTGGATTGTAAAAAAGGACAAAGATCCGGTTTGGCGCCCACCCGAATCTCTTAAGCTAGAGGCCATCGCTGACGGTGAAGACCCGCTGCCGGATGTGGTTTTACCCGGCCCTGACAACCCTCTTGGAAGTTATGCACTGCGCTTGAGCATCCCTGGTTACCTGATCCACAGTACCAACAAGCCCTTTGGAGTGGGGATGCGGGTGACCCATGGCTGCGTACGGATGTATCCGGAAGACATTGAAGAACTTTTTTCTATTATACCAGTCCAGACCATGGTGCAGATTGTGAACCAGCCAATCAAGCTCGGCTGGCAAAACAATACTCTGTTTATGGAAGTTCACCCATTGATGGATGAAGACCAGGAAAAAAACACGAACCTGATCTGCATGGCCTATGAAATGATACTGACGGAAATCGAAAATATGGACGCAATATTGGATGTAAAAACCATAAAAAAAGCATTGCAGGAGCAAAACGGCATGCCGGTTCCTATCACCGTTTTCGTCTCAAGTGGTTATGAGTTTTGAACAAGGTTAAGTGGATCGGTCCGCAAAGATAAGCGCGCAGGCCCGTAATCAAGTTTGATTTGGCCCCACATTAAGCGAGAACAACAACTAAAAGGTTGTGAACTTGCTGAGATGGAGAACAGGAAAAATATAAACTGGAGAACTGTCAGGGGCAGGATTCCCTCTACTCCCCTTAATTGCGAGCCGCTACAGTTAGAAAATTTTATACTGTATTATGAAAATTGACATATACTACAAGTTAAGCTGATGATTCCAGATGAAAAAGCTTCTGCATATTCAGCCGGTTAAAAAAATTGCTTGGCATCAAGTAGTGGTCTGTTAATTCATTGCATGATGGCATAACCAGTGCTCCTAGCCTGATGAAGAACAACAATGCAGGTTGCCGACAAAATCCTGTTTTTTCACCTCAAAAAAAGCCCTGACTTTAGAACCGTTAACCAGCTATCAGTCTAATTCAGCAATGAAAACCAAATCTACAATCCACAGCCCCATCGGCACCGTTTCGCCCCAAACATCTCCCGCTAATGCGGCGAAAGCCTATTCTGACGCCGCGACTACCCCTCGTCGAACAGTAAGTGATACCACATCGATAATGGGTATACCTGAAGCCGAATTTACGCCAAAAGTTCGCGAAGCGCTTCTAGCTCTCATGCAGGAAGTAGACAATCTGCGTAGAGAGCTAGATGATGTAAAGAAACGTCTTGCTGCGGAAAAACAGATAGCGGACCAGGATCCGCTGCTGCCTATCTATAATCGCAGAGCATTTGTGCGAGAACTGACAAAAATTCAAGCATCAATAGAAAGATATCATGGAAAAGCGAGCCTGGTCTATATTGACCTTAATAATTTCAAAACGATAAATGACAATTATGGTCACCAGGCTGGAGACTATGTTCTGCATGAGTTTTCCAAAAGATTGGTGGAGTCGGTCCGCGAAACTGATGTCGTTGGCAGGCTCGGCGGTGACGAGTTTGGCCTCATTTTATCAAACACGAAACCAGAGGCATCATCTGTTCTGATAAACCGGCTTTCCGAAGGACTGCATACTCGTCCTATTTTTTGGAAAAAGCAACCTCTTGATGTAAGTATGGCCTGTGGGATAGTCACCATTAAGCCCGGAGAGGATGTCCAGGATATCATGGCCATGGCTGACGGTGAGATGTATTTGCAGAAATCGAAATCCAAAGAAGTAAATCGCCCCTAGTTATTGTACACATTGCCAAATTACAGGAGCCTGTCGGCTTGAGTAATTTTTTCTTCAAACCAAGGCATTGTCGGAAAGATAAGCACAGCCATATACTTAACATCGGAGTCCACGCTTACTTTGCACGTAGTATTTTTCAAGCAATAACGAACAGTTGAGGAGAAAGGGTTTATGGACTTCCGGCAATGCCGCTATATGTCCGGACCGAACATACAACATTATCGGTCAGCAGCGGTCACGGTCCATTCGTAACCTGACACGCGCCCAGGTATCGCGATCGCAGACCCGCGAGGAGGCCTCCACCGGAAATTGGATTAAAAACAGATAAAAAACGCCGGATAGGCTTATGCTTACTTAGCATGTGTCCGGTTTAAGCATTATACGGGCCACTACAGTTAAGGCGAAAGGTTTCTGCGCGGAAGCGAGACAGAGCCCCATCTTTACGTGGAGGGGCTCCAATGAAAAAGAGTGTGGAAGATTATTTGTACATTGCCTTTTTAAACATACGGTCGATTTTGCTTTCTGTGGTTTTAGAAGTTGCATCGGCGTCCTGGGCCATAGCGTTGGCATTTTGCGCAATCGTTTTTGCCTCTTGAGCAATAGCCTTCGCCTCTTCTGCAGTTTTCAGAGCCGCATCGGCTGTCTGGTTCGCCTGTTGGGCCTGGAGCCTGACGGCATCTAAATCCTTGGTCGTAGCACAACCTGTAAGCCCGATAGCGATGAACAACGCAAGTACTGCAATAGTGTGTCTCATGATTGAATAGCCTCCTTGTTAGGATTTATGGGATGGTATTTCCGGCAGTTCCCCTTACCTCGTAACACTATTAACTATAATGCTGGCAGATTAGACGGGCCATTCTTTTTCTATGTGAAAGATAAAAAAGCGGACTCATCGTATTTCAACCGAAGTTCCGATGCTGATCCATTTCGTAAGGCGATCAATCTGTTCATTGGTCAGGGCAACACAGCCATTGGTCCAATTATATTGCCTATGGACGTGAATATCTCCCTTCCCTATACCGTGTATTCCCAGGTTGCCGCCAAGAATGGTATCCTGAGGAGGAAGACGCCCTGATGCAAAGGCCCGGCGGATTACGTTCCATGTCTTTTTATCAAGATACCCTGCAAGAAAGGCACGTTCTGCATATTCTTGACTGGGATAGCGAAAGCCAAAAAAGCGATGGAAGGACGTATCCTCAGTTATCCAGGCAATGGTAAAATGCCCCAGAGGGGTAGTGTTATCACCTCTTCTTCTATCAGTATCCGCCCCATAACGACCAATTGCGATATCTGTAAAGGTAACCGCTTCCTTGTCACCTTGCATGACTTTCAAGGTAAGCGCTTTGGTGTCTATAAGAATCCAACTTGTATTTTGGCCACCACTCACCGGACAGACCAGCAGAATCGACATGGCAACAACATATACACTGGAAACCAGGGAAGACAATACCGGTCGTATTATGCGCATAAACAGAGACATATATAAACAAAAACAATCTGTTAACAGTATCAAGCGTTCATCATCCACGCTAGCAGTCTTAACACACTTCTTTTATCATAAAAAATACTGTCGACTCAATGTGCCGATTCTGTCGCTTTTACTTCTTTTTTGTAGGAATCACACCAAGCAGTCAGCCCTCTTTCCTGGCCACCAGATGTCGACTCACCACAGATAACCAAATGATTTTGCATAACAAAATATTTTTCAGGCGAAGATGGATCAAGGTTTGCTTAACATAACTAGACCACCAGCCATCACTGTAATCAATTACGGGTAATCTGAGGAACATAATCATGGCTCAATATATCTGCCCCAGTTGCGGATCAAAATATTTTCTGGTCTCAAAAACAGGTCCGAAAATAATTTTTCAAGTTACACTTGAGCGTACGGTAGAGTTTATCCAATTGGCCACCGGCACTATTAGCGACCTGGTTATTGACACACACAAAATTTACTGCGGTGCTTGTAGCTGGCATGGGAGCTTGAACGAAGTGGTTGAATCACACACAGATTGACAGTATGGGAACCCCATCGTACTACCTGTAACAACAAGAGGCAATCATATGACTTTTATCCAATTTTTTGAAAAACCCGGCTGCATTAACGGCGAAAAACAAAAAAATATTCTGATCGAGGCCGGTAATGATCTTGAATGTATAAATATACTTGAACACCCCTGGAGTCGAGAGGAATTAGCCCCTTTTATTACTGAAAAGGAGCCATCTTTAATCATGAACCATACCGCACCTGCGATTAAGAAAGGAGAAATAGTCCCTGAAAACTTACAACACGATGAAGCGGTTACCCTCATGATCGAAAATCCGATACTCATCAAACGCCCACTCATACGGGTTGACGGCATGTCGATCCAAGGATTTACAGATGAACGGCTTACTCCTTACCTCGGAGCATGGGACGGGAAAGATGATGTCATTACCTGTCCAAACTTACGGTCTATATCCTGTGACGAGAGAAAATAGCCGGGGGCCCGCCCGCCGATGCACCATAAAGCCGAACCGAATACGATTATAGGCCATCTTGAATAATGGCTTAATGGCTTTTATTCAAGATGCCGCATAATAAATTCTAGGCAAAAAACACGCCTCCATATACAAAACCACTCATCACCAGCACGAACCCACCCAAGTTACCCCCGCCTCTAACCCGAACTTCTCATTACCTTTTTGATTTCAACATCAATTGCTTGATATTATTACTTAAAAGCAAATTGCACAATGAACTGTCTGTTTTTCGTTTTAAATCAAAAAGCTCCCCCTTCGGGTCAACAGATTTTTCAGCAGGCTCTACGTTACAAACCACTTGCGGCAGTTTACTACAACTGCGTGGTTTGTGCCTTGCCCTGCGAAAAACTTTATTGATGAGAAATCCGGGCCAAGCATGCTTTTCTAAAAAAATACATAACAGTCATATTTTTATAAATAACTAATTTTTATATAACAAAAATGTACATTAAGCCGATCCGTCACTGATCAACCCTTTTAGCGCCAACCCATTTAAAGAAAACAAATAATCGGACTATCAGCCTTTTAAGTACAGCAGTACGCAGACTTTTCCCTCTCGCAAGCAGCATGGCACGCTTCTTGGTATACAAACGATAATTGCAACAATCTTGATAGGCTTGAAGATTTCTCTACAAAAAATTTTACACAAGAGGACAAAAATGAAACTCAAGAAAAAGGTGACCACAGCGCTTGGCATGACGGCTCTTGCCGTGACGATTTCAGCTTCAGCAATGGCTGCCGACACCATCAAAGTCGGCATACTGCATTCCCTTTCAGGCACCATGGCTATTAGTGAAACTACCCTCAAAGACACGATGCTCATGCTGATTGATGAGCAAAACAAAAAAGGTGGCGTTCTGGGCAAAAAACTTGAAGCCGTTGTTGTCGATCCTGCATCCAACTGGCCTCTTTTTGCTGAAAAAGCCAAAGAGCTTATCGAGAAGGAAAAGGTCGTAGCGACATTCGGTTGCTGGACGTCCGTGTCCAGAAAATCGGTTCTTCCGGTTTTCGAAGAACAAAACAGTCTGCTGTTTTACCCGGTACAGTACGAAGGTGAAGAGTCCTCGAGAAACGTTTTTTACACAGGCGCTGCGCCGAACCAACAGGCTATCCCTGCGGTGGATTACTTGATGACCGAGATCGGTGTCAAACGCTGGGTACTTGCAGGCACTGACTATGTTTATCCGCGAACGACCAACAAGATCCTCGAAGCCTACCTTAAGGCAAAAGGGGTTGCAGCTGCCGATATCATGATCAACTATACTCCGTTCGGACACTCTGATTGGCAGTCTATCGTTGCTGATATTAAAAAATTCGGTTCCGAAGGCAAGAAAACCGCAGTGGTTTCAACCATTAATGGTGATGCCAATGTGCCCTTTTACAAAGAACTCGGCAATCAGGGCATCACTGCCGACAATATTCCGGTTGTCGCATTCTCCGTCGGCGAAGAAGAACTCTCAGGTATCGACACCAAACCTCTGGTCGGCCATCTTGCGGCCTGGAACTACTTCATGAGCGTTGACAGCGAAGTAAACGACGCATTCATTGAGAGCTGGCAAAAATTCATCAAAAGTGAAAACCGCGTAACCAACGATCCCATGGAAGCACATTATATCGGTTTCAACATGTGGGTGAAAGCAGTAGAAAAGGCCGGTACAACCGATGCTGAAGCCGTTCAAGACGCGATAATCGGCGTCACTGTTCCCAACCTCTCCGGTGGTTACTCGGCAATGATGCCCAATCACCATATCACCAAGCCCGTACTTATCGGTGAAATTCAAGATGACGGGCAATTCGAGATTGTCTGGCAAACCTCCGGGCTTGAGGTTGGTGACGCATGGTCTGATTACCTGGAAGGTTCAAAAGACCTGATCTCCGACTGGCGTAAGCCTCTTTCCTGCGGTGCATACAATGTGGTGACCGCCAAGTGCTCGGGTACAAACTAAAATTTTCCCTCCTCTCCCCGGAAATTTACATACTTTCCGGGGAGTACTCTGAGTATCCTCAACCACCAAATAAGCCATGAATACGGTCCTCCAATTTATCATAACGGGTTTACTTTTCTGCCTACCGATACTCTCCACGTCAGTTGCCTTTGGTGCCACTCAATCAGCGGAATTCGAGCAAGGAGTTCAACTCCTGGCAAGCAAGAGTTTCACTGAAAAAGAGCAGGCTATTCACATGATCGGTAACAGCGGCGACCCGTTAGCCATCAAGACCCTCCAGGCCGTATATGCAGGCAAACTTTTTTTTGTAAAAAAAGAAAAAACCCTTGTCTACGGCGAGCCCGACGGATCAACGTATTCAGTTACCGATTTCATATCAGGAGAAGACCTCGGGCTTATAAAAAAAAGAAAACTCAAAAAGATCACCATCAACAATAAGCTGCGCGGGGTTTTAAAAAGTGTTCTGGCAGGATTGAACCTCCAGCACCCTGATCCAAAACAACGATTGGCGGCAGCAGAGGAAATTCTGACAGGATTAAACCCTGAGCTGATAACCTTACTGAAAAAAAGCTTACTAACAGAGCAGGACCCGGAAGTACGGGAAGCGCTGACATCCACTCTTGCGGTAGCAGGGCTGCACCACCAGGACCCTCAACAACGACTGGCTTCCCTGGCGTTGATTGCCGGCAACCTGAACCCGGTTGTTAAAAATGCTATCCAGGCGCTGATTGAAAAAGAGAATGATCCGATTGTCCTCAAAAAGGCTGAAGTCGCGTTAAAGGTAATCGAAGCCAAATCAACATGGTATGCGCGACTGGAAACATTATTTTTCGGCCTGAGCCTAGGCTCAGTACTAGTGTTAGCAGCCATAGGTTTAGCCATAACCTTCGGCGTCATCGGCGTGATCAACATGGCCCATGGCGAACTGATTATGCTGGGTGCCTATACCACCTACGTACTCCAACAGCTCATGCCCAATTACATTGGTCTTGCCCTGGCCCTCTCCATACCGGCAGCCTTTTGCGTATCGGGCTTAACAGGCATCCTGATCGAAAAGTCTGTGATTCGCTTTCTCTATGGACGCCCCCTGGAAACACTGCTGGCCACCTTTGGGATTAGCCTGGTCCTGCAACAAACCGTACGTTCAATATTTTCACCGCTGAACCGAAGCGTCGCCACTCCCGACTGGATGAGCGGCTCGCTGGTTATCAACCCGCTCCTTTCGCTGACAACCAACAGGGTAACCATTTTCCTCTTTGCCATGATTGTTTTTGCAGGTCTGTTCGTCCTCCTGAAAAAAAGCTCACTTGGCCTTAATGTACGGGCAGTCGCTCAAAATAGAAACATGGCCCGGGCCATGGGCGTTAAAGCAGCCCGGGTTGACGCCCTTACCTTCGGCCTTGGGTCCGGCATTGCAGGTATCGCCGGTGTCGCACTTTCTCAGTTGACCAATGTCGGCCCAAACCTCGGTCAGGCATATATAATCGACTCATTTATGGTCGTTGTATTCGGCGGTGTTGGCAATCTGTGGGGAACACTTGTTGGCGGCTTATCCCTTGGTATAGCCAATAAATTTCTGGAACCGTGGATCGGTGCTGTTCTCGCAAAAATTATCATTCTTATTTTCATTATCCTTTTTATCCAGAAACGTCCCCAGGGTCTTTTCCCGCAAAAGGGCCGAGCTGCGGAGTAAGTCATGTCGATAATCAAATCACTCTACAGAGACAAAGTCGGCATGGTCATGCTTACCTTGCTCACGCTTATGGCCGTGATCATACCGGCATGCAATCAGGTGTTTCCGGAAGGTCACACCTTCCATATTTCCACCTTTACCATGACCTTGCTGGGAAAATACCTCTGCTATGCCTTACTGGCACTCTCAGTGGATCTGGTTTGGGGATACCTCGGTATCCTCAGCCTCGGCCATGGTGCTTTTTTCGGCCTTGGCGGTTATGCAATGGGCATGTACCTGATGCGACAGATTGGCGATCGAGGCGTCTACGGCAACCCCCTGCTCCCTGACTTTATGGTCTTCTTGAATTGGCAGGAACTGCCATGGTTCTGGCATGGATTTAACTGGTTTGCCTTTGCCATGCTCATGGTCATGCTGGCCCCGGCGGCGCTGGCCTTTATTTTCGGCTGGTTTGCCTTTAAATCGAGAGTTACGGGTGTATATCTGTCCATTATCACCCAGGCCATGACCTATGCGCTCCTCCTTGCTTTTTTCAGAAATGAAATGGGATTCGGCGGCAACAACGGCTTAACCGACTTCAAAGACATTCTTGGTTTTTCGCTGCAAAACGATGCCACCAAAGCCGGGTTATTTATGGCCTCTGCAATCGCATTAATTTTAGGATATATCAGTTGCCGCTACATCACCCAATCCAAGCTTGGCCGCGTCTGCACCGCTATTCGCGACCAGGAATCGCGCGTACGCTTTCTCGGCTACAGAGTTGAACATGCCAAGCTCTTTATCTTTACCTTTTCCGCCGTTCTTGCCGGTATCGCTGGAGCACTGTATGTACCACAGGTAGGCATTATCAACCCCACCGAATTTTCCCCCCTTAATTCCATCGAGATTGTTATATGGGTGGCTGTGGGCGGCCGCGCAACGCTTTACGGAGCTGTTGCCGGAGCACTGGTGGTCAACTATGCTAAAAGTTATCTTACTGCTGCATTTCCGGATGCCTGGCTGTTCGGTTTAGGTGCCCTTTTTATTCTTGTCACGCTTTTTCTTCCGCAAGGCATTTCCGGCGGGATCACAGCACTTTTCAAAAAGAAGGAGGCAAGATGATGGCCACGCTTGAATCCATGCATCCTGTTTTTAGCCGAAACGAAGTATTTGAATTCCTCAAGCCGGAAGTCCCCCCTTCTCTTGATCTTGATCGAGGGGTCATACTCTACCTTGAGGGAATCAGTGTCAGCTTTGACGGCTTCAAAGCCATTAATGATTTGAATCTCTATATTGACGACGGTGAACTTCGCTGTATTATCGGACCGAATGGTGCAGGCAAGACCACCATGATGGATATCATTACCGGAAAAACAACCCCTGATACCGGGTCTGCATGGTTTGGTCAAAATATCAACCTGCTGAAACTTGATGAACCGGAAATTGCCGCTGCCGGTATTGGCCGAAAATTTCAAAAACCAACTGTCTTTGAAAATCATACGACGTACGAAAACCTTGAACTTGCCATGGCCGGCAACAAGGGTATTATGGCTACTCTTGGCGCAAAGCTTTCCAGTGAGCAGCAAGACAGAATAGCTGAAGCACTGATGTTGATTGGTCTGGTAGAGCAAGCAAAAATCCAAGCAGGAGCCCTCTCACACGGCCAGAAACAATGGCTTGAGATCGGGATGCTCCTTATGCAGAATCCCAAGCTGGTCCTCATCGATGAGCCGGTCGCGGGCATGACCCATCAGGAGATGGATCGTACGGCAGAACTCCTTCATAATCTTGCCGGGGAGCATTCCGTAGTTGTAGTTGAGCATGATATGGATTTTATCCGTTCCATTGCCCAAAAAGTTACAGTACTCCATCAGGGAAGTGTTCTGGCCGAAGGCAACATGGACGACATTCAAAATAATCAAAAGGTAATCGAAGTCTACCTTGGAGGATAACAGCTACATGCTTTCCATTAACAAGCTCAACCAGTATTACGGAGAAAGCCATACACTCTGGGACTTGACCGTCGATATTGAATCCGGCAGTTGCACCGTACTCATGGGAAGAAATGGTGTCGGCAAAACAACGTTGCTTGAATGCATAATGGGATTACTTCCCATTTGCTCTGGATCAATCCTTTACCAGGAACAGGAACTAACCAAACAGGCCGCTGAACTCCGGGCTCGCTCCGGCATTGGTTATGTACCCCAAGGCCGCCAGATATTCCCACTACTCACGGTTGAAGAAAACCTCCGCATCGGACTCGGTGCAACCAGAAGCGATACCAAGGAAATACCGGAACTCGTCTTCCAGCTCTTTCCCGTGCTGCAAGAAATGCTTGGCAGAAGAGGTGGGGATCTTTCCGGAGGACAGCAACAGCAACTTGCCATCGGCCGAGCACTGGTTCTTCGTCCAGACCTCTTAATCCTCGACGAGCCCACCGAAGGGATTCAACCAAATATTGTTCAGGAAATAGGACAGATCATAAAAAAAATTAACAAGGAATTTGGTTTGACCGTACTGCTGGTTGAGCAAAAACTCCCTTTTGCGAGGATGGTCGCAGATAATTTTTTCATCATGGACAGGGGACGTTGCGTAGAATCCGGAGCGATATCACAGCTCAATGAGCATATGGTCAAGGAATACCTCACGGTATAAAACGATGCTTCTTACTACGCAAAAAGAGGTGCCGATTTGCCAGAACGGTACCCATAACAGCGGGTGGCACGCCTCTCTCAATCTTGAAATCAGCAAAAAAGGGAAAAAAAGCATCATCAGCAAAAGCAGGCAAAAAGGGCCGCTCACAGTACAAAGCCCTTTCTACCCCGAAGGATCACTCTGCCACCTTTATCTGCTACATCCACCTGCCGGGATTGTCGGTGGTGACCACCTGGAACTCAACATAACCACCCACAATAAAGGGCAACTCCTGGTCACGACCCCCGGTGCAACAAAGTTTTACCGTACCAACGGCAGGCAGGCTGCGCAGAACCAGTACTTCAAGCTATGTGCAGGCACTTCACTTGAATGGCTGCCCCAAGAAACAATCTACTACCCTGACGCTAGAGCACGTTTGCAAACCACTGTACACCTGGAAGATACGGCAACTTTTATCGGCTGGGAAATACACTGTCTCGGCTTACCGGTGAACGGGAAGGATTTTGAGCAGGGGCAGGCTGAAATACGATTAAACATATACAGAAATAAAAAACCGCTGCTGCTGGAAGCGCTCAATATTACCAAGAAAAAAAAGCCATTCCAGGCTGCTTTCCTGCAGAACAAGCCGGTTGTCGGATCGTTTGTGGCCACTGGTGCCGACAACTCACTCTTAGAGTCACTCAGGGAGCGCTTGGCTCACTCTCAACAGGATCTTTGGGCTGCAACCCTCCTTGATGACATGCTGATTGTCCGCTATCTTGGCACCAGCACCGTTCAAGCCGGAGAACTGTTTCTAATGGCATGGAAACATGTGCGACCTCACATACTGGGACGGGAAGCAACCCCGCCAAGGATCTGGGCGACGTGACCAGGTTACCCTGCACGACGTCTTTAATCGTATCAAAGAGAGTGATCCCTGTTTTTTCACACAACGAAATCATGGAGAGAGGTAAATAATGCATCTGACACCAAGAGAAAAAGACAAACTCCTGTTATTCACCGCAGCCCTGCTTGCAGAAAGACGGCTGGCAAGGGGAGTAAAACTCAATCATCCAGAGGCAATCGCTCTGATAAGTGCGGCCATACTTGAAGGTGCAAGAGACGGCAAGACTGTTGAAGAGCTGATGCATGAAGGCCGCGAAGTTTTGACCAGCGAGCAGGTAATGGAGGGGGTCGCGGAGATGATCGGTGACGTACAGGTCGAGGCGACATTTCCTGACGGGACCAAGCTGGTTACGGTACACAACCCTATAGTTTAAGACTCTCACCCGACAGAATCCTAACAACAATATCTATTTATAGTTGAGTCTGTTGATTTACTAGAATTTCCGTTCAAGGTCGAGGCATAATGAAAAAACAACCACAGGCATATATCTGATATTCCGAGGATTATTTTTTCATTACAACAAAGAGATTGGGCGAAAAGACAGTAAATCAACAGGCCCATAGACGGGGGATACATTGATGACACCTGGAGAAATAATCTGCAAAGAAGGGGAAATAGAATTAAATGCCGGCCGGGAAACAACACGTCTACTGGTTGCCAATCTCGGCGACAGACCGATTCAGGTTGGTTCGCATTTTCATTTTTACGAAGTTAACGAAGCGCTTGATTTTCCACGCGAGCAGAGCAAAGGCTATCGACTCAACATCCCAGCCGGGACCGCTGTCCGCTTTGAGCCCGGCCAGGAACGTACTGTCGAGCTTGTTGCCTATGCCGGTAAAAGAAAGGTCTACGGCTTTAACGCAAAAATCATGGGTGCACTGGAGGATTAAGCGATGGTGACTATTTCAAGAAAGGCATACGCTGAAATGTTCGGCCCTACCACCGGCGACAGGGTCCGCCTTGGCGACACCGAGTTGTTTGCTGAAGTGGAAAAGGACTACACTACTTACGGCGATGAAGTAAAATTCGGCGGCGGCAAGGTAATCCGGGACGGAATGGGACAATGCCAGGAGGTACAAGACAAGGTTGTTGATGTTGTCATCACCAACGCGCTTATCGTTGATCATACCGGCATTTTCAAGGCTGATATAGGTATCAAGGATGGGCGAATTGCCGCCATCGGCAAGGCTGGCAACCCTGATGTTCAACCGGGAGTTGACATTCTGGTCGGCCCGGGAACTGAAGCCATTGCCGGAGAAGGTTCGATTATAACCGCCGGAGGAGTGGATTCCCACATCCACTTCATCTGCCCCCAGCAGGTGGAAGAGGCACTGATGTCGGGCATTACCACCATGCTCGGCGGCGGAACCGGACCGGCAACGGGCACCAACGCCACCACGTGTACGCCCGGCCCCTGGAATATCCACCGCATGCTCCAGGCCTCTGATGAGCTACCGATGAACCTCGGCTACCTCGGCAAGGGAAATGCCAGTCTCACGCCTGCCCTGGACGAACAAATACTTGCCGGAGCAATGGGCCTGAAGCTGCACGAAGATTGGGGCACCACTCCGGCTGCCATTGACGCGTGCCTAAGGGTTGCCGAGGACCATGACGTGCAGGTCGCTATCCACACAGACACCTTAAACGAATCCGGTTTTGTCGAAAATACCATTGAAGCATTTAAAAGCCGGACGATCCATACCTACCATACCGAAGGTGCGGGCGGTGGACATGCTCCGGATATTATCAAGGCGTGCGGCCTTGCAAATGTGCTCCCTTCGTCAACCAATCCTACCAGGCCATACACGGTTAACACGATCGCGGAACACCTTGACATGCTCATGGTCTGCCACCATCTCGATCCCAAAATTGCTGAAGATGTCGCCTTTGCTGAATCACGGATTCGCAGAGAGACGATCGCCGCGGAAGATATTCTTCACGACCTGGGCGCATTTTCCATGATTGCTTCCGACTCACAGGCTATGGGCAGAGTTGGTGAAGTTATTTGCAGAACCTGGCAAACAGCCCACAAGATGAAGGTACAACGAGGCAGCCTTGCCGAAGACACCGGTAAAAACGACAATATGCGCATACGGCGTTACATTGCTAAATACACCATCAACCCTGCCATTGCCCACGGCATAGCGCATGAAGTCGGGTCGGTCGAGGTGGGCAAGCTTGCCGACCTGGTTCTGTGGAGGCCACAATTTTTCGGCGCTAAGCCCCAGCTGATCATCAAAGGCGGCATGATTGCAGCTGCTCCCATGGGCGACCCCAATGCATCGATCCCTACCCCGCAACCGGTGCATTATCGTCCCATGTTCGGCGCCCTCGGCGGCAGCCGATATGCAACGACCCTTAGCTTTGTCTCCAAAGCCGCTTATGACCAGGGCATCGGGGATCAATTACAGCTGCAAAGCCTGCTCAGCTATTGTAAGGGATGTCGATCCTTGACTAAAAAAGACATGATCCACAATAATTACCAGCCAACCATAGAGGTTGATCCGCAAACATACGAGGTCAGGGCTGACGGCCAGTTACTTGTATGTGAACCTGCGGCCGTCTTACCGTTGGCCCAGCGATACTTTTTGTTTTAACCCTACCCAAAGACGCACCATGATAGAATTTATCGAAAAAATTACGGATTGCGGACTGCAGCCGATCACCACCCTCACTCTCCCTTTGGACCTGAGACAAAAAAGCAGACAACGTGTGACACTCGACAACGGACAGGAAGCAGTGCTTGTTTTAAAAAGAGGGACGGTTCTACATAATAACGACCTGCTGCTTTCCACTCAGCAAACCGTTGCCCAGGTTCGAGCAGCGGACGAGCTGCTTTCCGTGGTCGAATCCAACGATCCTTTACTTATTGCCAAAGCATGTTATCACCTGGGCAATCGGCACATGCCGCTCCAGATTGAGGCAGGCCGACTTTGCTATCTGCACGACCATGTGCTTGACGACATGCTGCGTGGCCTTGGGCTCGAAGTAAATCAAATCACCGTTCCTTTTGAGCCGGAACCTGGGGCATACGGGGGGGCCTCAACAGGCCATCACCATGGCCACTGAAATGTTGCCACTCTTTCGGCTGCTGCAGCTGGTGAGTCCCTCTCTGCCCACGGGGGGATTTACCTATTCCCAAGGGCTTGAATGGGCGGTTGAATGCGACTGGGTACATGACCACCGGAGTCTGATCGACTGGCTGCAATCGATTCTCCACTCCGGATTCGTCGAACTGGAACTGCCGCTCCTCAAAAGACTGTACGCCGCCGCCCAAAAGCAGGATCTAGTCACTTTTCTCCATTGGAGCGAATTCGCGCTAGCCTGCCGGGAAACAAAAGAATTACGGCTTGAAGAAATGAATCGTGGCCGTGCTATGGCCAAGATTGTACAAGAGCTCGACCACACAACTGATCCACAGTGGCTCGAGGCCGTCCGCCAATGCCAGGTAGCCGGATTTGCCCTTGCAGCCTTGAGGTGGGATATCAACCTGCAGAATGCCGCACTTGGCTACACTTGGAGCTGGCTTGAAAACATGGTGATGGCGGCAGTCAAGCTCATCCCACTTGGTCAAACCTCCGGCCAACAGGCACTCCATTACCTCAGCACCCATACCCCCGAGGTGGTGAAAGCAGGTTTAGCAATAAAAGATGAAGAAATAGCAGGCTCGTGCCCGGCGTTTACCATTGGTTCATGCCTGCATGAAACACAATATACGCGATTATTCAGATCGTAAGTAACTGTTAGCAGCACCCCATCTACGCACCGCACGATCAGGCAGGAAAACATAGCTTTACTATAGTTATCCTGCCTGCTTGTACGTATCTGGAGCACTGCTAAACAGTTACAGAACGAGGGCAAGACGGAAGCTATTTATTACTCGCGTCTATGTTAAATTTGAGCAAACGACAGCCTTTATATGTGCCCATCAAGATAAAAGGAAAGATATACAATGAAGACAAAAGAACCGGTGAGAATCGGAGTCGGCGGCCCGGTCGGTTCCGGTAAGACAGCACTCTTGGATGCACTGTGCAAAAACATGCGAGACGAATTTTCGCTGGCCGTGGTCACCAACGACATCTACACCCAGGAAGATGCCAAGTTCCTGACCAACAGCAAGGCTCTTGAACCAGGCAGGATAGTGGGAGTCGAAACCGGCGGTTGTCCGCATACAGCCATACGCGAAGACGCCTCCATGAACCTGGCGGCTGTAGAAGATTTGTCCGCTCAATTCCCGGACCTTGATATCGTTTTTATAGAATCAGGCGGTGACAACCTCAGCGCGACCTTCAGCCCTGAACTTGCCGACTTGATGATTTATGTAATTGATGTTTCCGGGGGAGACAAGATACCACGCAAAGGCGGCCCAGGCATCACCCGGTCAGACCTCCTGGTTATCAACAAAATCGACCTTGCTCCCATGGTAGGTGCTTCACTTGAAGTAATGGAGCAAGATTCTCGAAAAATGCGCGGCGACAGGCCGTTTATCTTCACCAATATGCGCTCAGAGACAGGCGTTGAGGAAGTCAAAAAATTTATTATTCGAGAGGGATTATTTATTGATTAATTCCTCTCGGAACGTATCACCTCACCTCCAATATAGCCAAAGCCTATGGACATAGTTCGTAGGCTTTAAGCTCCAAAATGAAGCAATGGGAGATCATTTCCGGAGCTTGACCGCATAATAGCAACCAACTGGAGTCAGGATTCCTTGTTTATGGCAACTCAAGAGGCCTGGACCCGTTTTTTCGTTTTTCTGACCCCGGTTTTTCTTTCGTTATTCAGATTGCATAATTTCCATTAGGGTGTTGATACGATTTTGTGTATCCTCGGTGAAATCATTAAAGTCATCATCAGAAAGAATTCCGTGAGTCTTCCAGCCAGCTAATGTGATTATAGCTGAGCTTCTTGATAGATCATCAAATAACGCTGCTACTATTTTATCTTCCGCGCGCATAGTTTCCCATAGCCGCAAATACGTTTTATGGCTTCCACCTTCACGAGATTCAATTAAAGTGTTGAGTTTTTCGATAATCCGGTTGCTCAATTTCTCTCAAGCAGCGTCTTTAAGAGACCTTAATTTTTTCCAATCTCGTTCGGGAAATTTTTGATGCATATATGATCCTTTTGTGAAGTGCTAGTATTCCGATCAAGGGGTGTGTTTTTTGCGCTCTTGCGCATTTTTTCTTTCACAAAGCAAGTACTTTAGACCATATCGAGAACATTTCAAGTCACTTCTTTTTTTCTCGTTTTCCCCATTCATTCATTGATTCCACTCTTGATACCTCCCCGGATGTTCAGTGCCACGCCCTTGGCTTCCTTAAAGCTCGTCCGGTGGGCAACCACGATGGTCACAAAGCTCTTATTCTTGCCCGTGTTCCGGCAATGCACCCCGATGTTGTAATCCTCATTGACCAGGGAAATATTGTCTGTTCGTTTGCTGATCTTACCGCTGATCTCTGACGCAACACTGGCATATGCCCGCTTCATGCAGATAGCCTGACTGTGGTTGAGCTACAGGAGTGAATAAAAAAGAAAAGGCGGCTTTGCTAAGGCAGGCGTTGCAAATGACGCCGGCAGAACCAGGAGAGGGAGTAGTACCTTTAATCGGTTGTGTTCTGTAAACATAGTTTGTCACCTCAGTTGCATTAACCCAGCCCCTCAACCGATCGGTAATAATCCGTCACACTATGCGATTGTAGCTAGGCAAAGAGGTTGTTCACTTTCAATCAAGTACCCTCTTAGGGAGGTTAGTTTATGTAATAAAATGTAATCCCCTATTGTGGTTTTTCAATAGGGGTAGTTTGGCAGCGTAGAAGAGGATAAATGAAGTCTGGGTTCCTTGTTTATTGTCTGATGTGGTTAGTAAAAATTGGGTATTATTCTGGACACCACAGCGGATTATTCACAAGTGGGCTGACTCCGTTTTTCGCGGTGGAGCAGAAACTAGAATCATGATGTATAGGAGACATTGCCTTTAGGAAAACAAACTATCGGTGATATTGTACACAAGAGTCAAGCAAAGACCTGCCCTCTGCTTTTCTCCTTAGCGTTATGGTGCATTGTCGCTCTCATCGAAAGCTTGTTTTTTCATCGCAAGGGGTCTGACCCATTTTCTACCGGAGTGCAGTACGGTATTTTTATTTCACCGGCTTTTTTGAAATCGTATTGATTGCTTTCTTTAATGCACCGTTAAACTCTTCTGAACGATTCATCATTAAGAAATGGTCCGCCTCTTTCAGAACAATAGCATCGTAGGAAAACATATGTCGCCGGTTTGCTTCATAGTTAATGGGCCACAGGTCTCCGTTCACGGTTATGACGGGAATTCGGATTTCATCAAATACCCTAGCCGCTTCCCCTGTTATGTACTGCGACATCATTTCGTTCATCGCACTAATGGCAACAGCAGGTGGTGCGGCAGACATGTCGGCGATAATCCACTCACGAAGCTGCAAATCAGTGTGAGGTGAAATCATCTCCGCTATGAATTGCCGACTTCCGGTCCGAAAATCCTTTTCGAGCGGACCGATCATTCTTTGAAGCTCCTCGCGGGTCATAGGGTATTCTATATTCTCAAGTGTATCTATACCGATGAGCCCGATGACACGGTCTGGCATGAGCCGGGCAGCCTCCGCAATCACCGAGCCGCCCATGCTATGACCTATCAAAATGACGCTGCGGCTGCCGATTGCTGCTGTCACTGCTCGTACATCTTCTCCGAACGACCGCATGGTGTAGTGCGAACGTGTGGAACCTGAATGGCCGTGGCCTGCAAGATCAAGCACGACCACGCGGTGTTTTTTAGAGAAGTATGGCAGTTGGGCACGCCAGTAGCGGGCATCGCAGCTCCAACCATGCACGAACACGAGTGTGGGCTCTCCAGCGCCATAGACCTCATAGGAAACCGGTGTACCATCTTCGGAAGAAACAACATAAGGCCATTGGGCTTGAGCCTGTATTGCTCCCATGGTCAAAAACAAGAAGACAAAATAGATGGCCAAGCTTATCGAATATTTTGTACCGGGCTTACAACAATTTCTTTGCTCCACAAAAACGTCCTCTCTTGCACCTTGCATTAGCTATTTTCCTCTGCTCCGAACGTGAGCATATGCGGCTTGCCCGCATAACATTTTAGTTGGGTCTTTAATCTGTTAAAAACACATTTTCTGGCTGGGAATAGCCAGCTTAAGGCCATTTCAGGCCCGATATTTTCCTAAATGAATACAAGGGAACAGATTCATCTTATATTTTCTTCTTATTTGTCATGATGTGAAAAACATAACGGAGAGTCCACCGGTGAGGCTCAGCGAGTCAAGCGGAACGCAATGGAGCGATGGTTAAACTGATTATACATTTGCTTTTATGTTTACCTGCAGCGCACCGGCGTCTTCAAAAGCACGGATTAGAACCCCTTCCTCATATCCATTAAGAACAGAATTAAGATTTTGGGAGCCATAACAATTTATAGTTGGCTTTACCATAGCCCGTTTACCTGTCAACTCTGCAATAGCATATGCTAAGAAGGCCGCAAGAGCATGAAATTTACACACCTCTGCCGGCCCTCTGAATAATTCATTTTTTTGTGTATGGCCTTGCTTATGTGGTGCTTTGCCAACAGAGTCTATTGACCAATTCTCTTTTTTCTTTTCTATGTATAAATAGGTGTTGAGAGTTAAAGACTTTCCTCCAGTCTGAAACCTGAAATATTTCAAATTAATATGCACATCTATCTTTTTTGAAATAGCTAAAAAAATAGTATCAGAGAGTCTCATCAAATTTTTTGTATGGATAACGTTGAGTTCACTGGTTTCGCGGCTGTTTGCGAAATCCAGTGGAATGATTTGTTAGATTTTTATTCAAACATATTTTCAATCTTACTCTTCATTTGTGTTGTAATTTCAAACGATTCTTTATTGATTTCTTCAAGGGCAACATAGGGTTTACTGCCAGTACCCTTTGCCATTTGTAGTTCTTCTTCAATATCATTTACCAAAGCTATAGTAGTGCCAAAATCAGAGTCAATGGCAGCCGTTATAGCATCTGTTGCAATATTTGCAGAGTCGATAGCTTGTTGTGATTTACCGTTTTGATGATCAATATCATATACAGCGACATAGGGAATACTGAACTTGTTCAAAAGACCACAATATGCGGGAATGTTATTTTTTGAGCCACAATCAATTACAGAATATTCATGTTTAAAACATTCAATTTTTTGAGCAAGAAACGGGATTACAGTTTTTTCAGTTGCACCTTCGACCAGGATAACTTTTTGAGCAAAAAACAGTTCGCTTCGATCAGGATTCACCCAATAACTTAAGTTAAAATCTTTTTTACTGTCACCAGAAAAAATGTCATCAGTGCACTGACATACTATAGTTCCAGTAGTTGGAAAATCTTTTCGTACGATACAGATTGATTTATACCTCTCTAAATCTACAAGTGCGCTTGAATGGGTGCTAAATGAAACTTGAGCCCCACTGTCAGCTAAAGTAGTAAGGGTTTCAAATAAAGCCCTCTGAGCTTGTGGATGTAGATATAATTCAGGTTCTTCCAAAATGAAAAACATGGAATTCGATGCTCTCCTAGAGCTTGTGCCTTCTTCATTTTCCTGTACGGCTAAATGTTCTTCCCGAAGTGTTTCAGCGATAGTTTTGATTAAAGCGAATATTAGTGCCCTTTGAAGCCCATGTCCTTTTCGATTAATATCAGTTTTAACCCCATCATTAATCCAAACCTTTGTGTTTGCTTTAAAAACATCATCAATATTTGGGGCCACAATTTCTACATCTATTTCAGCGCCCCAAGAAGAGAGGTGTGAACTAAGTTTAGCTTCAAACCGTGTAAGTTCTTGAGGCCTTTGTGCATTGTGGTTGCCATTCTCATCAGTTTTGTTAAGCAAGCCAAATAGGCCTGAAATGTTTTCTTTGGCCGAAATCCAATCTGGGTTCGAAGAAGACATTTGTTCTATCAATTTTGAATACAGAGAACCAAAGGGACTTGAGTCTTTCGTTATATAATCATCTGTAGCATTTCGGACAGCAGGTATATGGAATATTTGGCCAAAAATACCTTTAGCAACGTTTTTCAAACCCAAAAAATTTGTACTTTCTAATTCATAGCTAAACTCAATAGAATCCGAGTTTCTTGAGATATACTGCCTTTGGGCGAAAAGAATATTTGCATTTGTGATTCTACCTGATTCAGGTAAAAATTCTGCAAGGGGTAGTGCTTCTGCAACAGCCCTTGTGGTGTAGGCGCTAGCGTTATTTTCCTGAAGCCATTCAGTAGTGGGATTTTGAACAAAACCTTTATAATCAAAATTTCCTGAAAAATATGCTGTTTTCCGAACTTTAATTTCATTATCAGACGTCAGGTATTTATTGAAAGTTGATTTGTCATTTTCATCTAAATTGGAAAAAACTATTTCGACATGTAGTTCTTCTGATTCATTATAGAAATCTAACTCTTGAGGCTTAATTTCTCCAAAGAAAAAAAGTAGTGCGCTAAGTATGTTAGATTTGCCATGATTGTTTTGGCCTATAAATATCATTAAGTCTTGGAAAGATAAATTGACCGATTGAATCGAGCGCCAATTTTCTATTTTTACTTCCTTGATTTTCAAAATCGACTCCTTGATTCAATTAATGGGAACAAGTAATTTAATAGTTTCTCTTTTTCTACACCTGACGAGAAATATCAAAAACAGAAATTCAGAGACTTACGATACAAAATAGCGCCATAACATTCATTTTAAACGAGTTAAAAAGCCCCTACTTATCACTCAGATGATCTCAATTCCACCGCATGTTTCTAGTCGAGGACACATACATGGGGTCAAGGTTTTGCTTAATTCTTCTTATTTGTACACTGCCCCCTGAAGTTTTTTTCTCCTGAAAAAACAACTTCGATTCATTCAAGGCCTTGCAATGCTACATATTATCCTTGGATAGATTACTCTAGGTCCTGCTACATTGTGGCTAAACTCATTTTTTATAGTAAGTTCAATATATTGCAAGATACCCCTGTCGCTATTTCAAGTCAATTGATATACAGAATTTCGGAAGAAAGCCCCCCCCCCTACCGGATGGTGAGTTCTCTCTGCGCGTCAGCAAAAGAGGTACATTCAGGTCATTGTTAAGAGTGTCTGGAATCCTCCCAACTCACCGCAGTGGAGAATTAATTTGCATTACATTTGATAATCTTTATTGTTTAATTCAGTCTAATCAATCATCTGGAAATATGGATCTGCTGGGCAAGTTCCAGCTAACGCAACTTGCTTACATCTCAAATGACGCTGAAATTTTTACCGGCAATTATCCTGACCGGTTTTTTGCTCACATCTTGCGGTCTGAATCAAGACTGGAGGACAGCCAGGCGTGACTCAGCCGGCATTGCGCCGGACCCAAAAAGTACTGAGGAAGCAATAGTGCTTGTATATGGTGCAGATGCGTGGGGTTGGCGCGGCTGGTTTGCCATCCATACATGGATAGCTGCTAAAAGAACAGGCGAAGACTTTTACACCGTGTATGATGTTGTCGGTTGGCGCAGTTATCGTAATAAACCGGTAATGCGCGTGGCCCGGGACATTCCCGACCGTTATTGGTTTGGGGAAAAGCCACAGGTTCTGAAATACCATCAAGGTGACGGAACAGACAAACTAATCGATGCTATTGATCAGGCGGCTAAGGATTACCCGTGGAAAACAACCTATAAGGCCTTCCCCGGGCCAAACAGCAATACCTTTGTCGCGTGGATTGGCAAACAGGTGCCGGAGCTGGGTTTACGACTGCCTTTTTCCGCCATAGGCAGCGGGTATCTGAAGTAAGTACTTGGTAGAAATCCAGGCAATTCAAAGATCAATATTTTGGCACTTTCAGGTTTGATCGGCAATACCACTGTTGAGAATAATGCTGATCAGGCCTTTCCAGCAACTCGTCTTTTTCCTTTCATTTAACGCACAAAGAACGCCCTCAAGAATTGCTGTTCCCCCCTTAAGCAAGTATCCCTTAATTCCCTGCCACATCACTCCCTGTAATTATGTAAGACAAAAGATGTCTGAAATATCTGAAATTTTCACTTGCAACAAGCTACAAATTGTTCAATTAATGGAGCCCGCCTTTATGGTGTTTTCCCGGCGTTAGTCTCCATAAATTAACCTCTTACCATCTCATGAAAGGAACTTGTGCATGTCTCGAAAACCAACTTACGAGGAACTTGAACAAAGGATTGAGCAACTGGAAAAAGAAAAACATTTGTGGCTGCTCACCGAGGAAGCCCTTCTGCAGAGTGAAGAACGATACCGAATGATTTTCAATCATTCTCCGCTGGGAATTGTCCATTTTGACCAGGAGGGTGTCATCCTGGACTGCAATGACCACTTTCTCGAGATTATGGGAGCACCCAGGGAAAGGGTTCTTGGCTTCAACATGGTCACCTCGGCTCAAAATATGGCGATGCGTTCAGCCGTTCAGACGGCACTGGATGGAGAACTGGGTGTTTACGATGGAGAGTATCGCTCTGTCACAGGCGACAAGAGTACGCAACTGCGGGCCATTTACAACTGTCTCACTTCCGAGGAGGGGAAGTTCCTGGGGGCTGTAGGCCTTTTTGAAGACATCTCGGAAACCAGACGTGCTGAGGAAGCTCTCAAGGCAAGCGAACAACGCTATCGTACGCTTGTCGAAACCATGAATGAGGGAGTATTGATCCGAAATGAAAAAGACCGTATTACCTATGTGAACCAAAGACTCTGCCAGATGTGGGGGTATTCCAGAGATGAAATTTGCGACCACTCATCCACAGACTTCCTGGATGAAGACAATCAAATTATACTCAAAGAGCAACGAATTAAAAGGCAAGAAGGCGACCATACCCCTTACGAGATCACCTGGACAGCAAAAGATGGTCGAAAGATTGCAACGATCATGTCTCCGCGGCCCATTTTCGACGACCAGGGAGCGTTCAAAGGCAGCTTTGGCATCATCACCGATATCACCAACCGCAAACAGGCAGAGGAAGCCCTGTCCCGACAGGCTAAGGAACTGGAACGGTCCAATGCGGAATTGGAGCAATTCGCTTACGTCGCCTCCCACGACATGCAGGAACCATTGCGCATGATCGCCAGCTATGTGCAGCTTTTAGCTCGTCGTTATAAGGGTAAGCTTGATCAGGATGCGGATGATTTCATCGCCTATGCTGTAGACGGTTCCAAACGGATGCAGACGATGATCAACGATTTACTGGCTTACTCACGCGTTGGCAGAATCAACGGAGAGGCGGAGTCCACGGATTGCCAAAAGATCCTTGAATGGGCTTTGGGAAACCTGGGAACAGCCATTGAAGAAAACCAGGCCACTATCACACATGGCAAACTGCCTACTCTGGTTGTCAGTGGAGGCCTGATAGGACTCCTGTTCCAGAACCTTATCGGCAACGCCATCAAATTCCATGGCAAAGAGCCTCCTCAGATTCATATATCTGCGAAACTGGAGGGAAAGGAGTGGCTGTTCGCTGTCCGCGACAACGGCATTGGGTTTGATCCGCAATACACCGACCGCATCTTTACCATTTTCCAACGCCTCCATGGAGTGGGAGTGTATCCCGGCACCGGCATAGGCTTGGCCATCTGCAAAAAAATCGTTGAATATCACGGTGGAAAAATTTGGGCTGAATCAGCACTGGAAAAAGGCACCACATTCTATTTCACCATTCCCGTTACACAAGGAAATCAATAATGCTTTATGAAAAACAAGGTTCACCAGTAGAAATCCTTCTGGTCGAGGACAATCCCGGCGATGTCCGTTTGACGATTGAAGGGCTGAAGGAAGGCAAAGTCAGGAATACGCTCTCTGTAGTGGAAGATGGCGTCGAAGCCTTGGCTTTTTTGCGCAAAGAAGGAAAATATGTTGATGCCGTACGCCCGGACCTCATCCTCCTTGATTTGAACCTGCCGAAAAAAGATGGCCGTGAAGTCCTTACGGAAATCAAATCCGACGAAAATTTACGCAACATTCCGGTCGTGGTTCTCACCACCTCCAAAGCGGAACAGGACATCCTCAAAGCTTACAGCCTTCATGCAAACTGCTACATCACCAAACCTGTAGACCTGGACCAATTTATTTCCGTAGTGGAGTCCATTGAAGACTTCTGGTTCTCGATTGTGAAATTACCACGAGACATTAAGGAATGAACTCTCAATGTATCAAAGTCCTCTTGATCGAGGACAACCCAGGTGACATCCGCCTGATAAAAGAACTCTTTTCGGAATGCGTTCCCAGTTCCTTTGACTTGCGCTCTGCAGAATCGCTTGCCAATAGTTTTGAAATTCTCGACAGAGAGGAGATCGATATCATCCTTTTGGATCTGTCTCTTCCCGACAGCCAGGGGTTTGAAACCTTCACAAGGGTTCATGACCAGACTCCCGAAATCCCCATCATCATCCTGACGGGATTCGATGATGATTCTCTTGCTATTAAAGCGGTCAGGGATGGCGCCCAGGACTACTTGGTCAAAGGCCATGTGAGCCGTCATCTGTTGGCACGAGCTACACGGTACGCTATTGAGCGTAAGCGAACTGAGGAAGCTCTTCGAAGGGTCAGGGACGAGCTAGAGCTCAGGGTTCAGGAACGCACTTCGGAACTTGAAAAAGCTAACGAGGAATTACGCTGTGAAGTTGCCGAAAGGCGCAAGGCGGAAGAAGCCATTTTGCTCAGTGAGGAAAAATATCGCCAACTGTTTGAGGACTCCAGAGATGCCATTGCCGTCGTCACTCGCGCAGGAGAGTTTCTCGATATCAACCAGGCGGGGCTGGATCTGTTCGGGTATACCCGCAGCGAATTGATGACAAAAAACGTCTCTCAACTCTATGTTGACAAAAGTGATCGAAAAATTTACCAGACATACATTGAACGAGAAGGGGTTTTGCGGGATTATGCTGTGAGATTTGTCAGAAAAAACGGCCAGGAAATAGATTGTGTACTCACCTCGACACTCAAGTATTCACAGGATGGAAGCATCCTGGGATATCATGGCATTTTCAGAGACATCACGGATTACAAAAAGGCGCAGCAAGCCTTAAAAGAAAGTGAAGCCCGCTATCGAGCCATTGTGGAGGATCAGACAGAGCTCATCTTCCGCTCACTGCCTGACCAGACCATTACTTTTGTGAACGAGGCCTTTTGCCGTTATTTCAACCGGCAAGGTGAGGATTTGATTGGCACGAGCTTTTTTCCCTTTCTGGCCGAAGCGGACCATAAAAAGGTAAAGGAACACTTCGCCTCGTTACACTCTCGCCATCCCGTTGAAACCATTGAAGTTCAGGTGCTGAAACCCGATGGTTCAATTCGCTGGCAGCAATGGACCAACCGCCTCATTTTTGATGCTCACAACCGTCCGAAAGAATTTCAATCGGTCGGACGAGATATTACAGAACAAAAGCTGATGGAAGAGACACTGAAAAAGAGTTCTGAAAAAATCAAACTCTTTGCCTATTCTGTGTCCCATGACCTTAAAAGCCCGGCCATAAGTGTACACGGACTGACCAAACTTCTGCATAAGCAGTACAAGGAAACTCTAGGCGAGAAGGGAAAAAGCTACATTGAGCAGATCCTGAAGTCTTCTGAACAGATTGTGGCCTTGGTTGAAACGATCAACCTCTATATCTCCACCAAAGAAGTCTCTCTTCTTGTGGAGAGTGTCAATTTGGAGCGTGTCCTTCAAATAATCAAAGATGAGTTCTCCGCCCGATTCAGCATCCGCTCCATCAGGTGGACTGTTCCAGAAAATGGATTGCCTGAGATCAAAGCCGATCGACTTGCACTTTTGAGGGTTCTAAGAAATCTGGTAGACAATGCCTTGAAATACGGCGGAGACGATTTGAGCCAAATTACCATCGGATTTGAGCAATCTTCTTCCCACCACATTATCTCGGTTAGAGATGACGGCATAGGTATAGAGAGTGAAGACAGCAAGAAAATTTTTGACTTGTTTCAACGCAAAGAGGAAAGAAAGGACATTGAAGGATCGGGTCTGGGCCTGGCCATTGTCAAGGAATTATCTGAACAACACAGGGGGAGTGTCTGGGTACAACCAGCTCCTGAAAGAGGGAGTATCTTTTACTTCTCCATTTGCAATAAATTGGAGTGAGAGGAAGTGAAATAGCTTGCAGGTGTAAGTGGCAGCTTCACAGTTACGATTTACTTTGCTAATCGATGCCAGTAGAAATATCCATAGCTGTATGATAAAAGCTGGATTGGCGCACATGGTAGCATGAGTCTCTGTAGAATGGTATGTCACAAAATCAACTAAAAATGAGTTATGCATAATATTCAGGAAAAAGATTGGGCAGAAGATGACTGGAGCAGTCACACAGGGATGGACGCTGACTCTGATTATTGCACCAGTCAGACATTCAATGATGGCAGGCAAGCGGAGAAAGATGTTGCATGTGAAAAGCCCGCTCAACAACCTTTTACAATAGACTATACATTCATTCGCCGGGGAGAGGCTGAGATTGTCTTTACTTTCAACGAAAGGACAATACCGGTCAGGGCATTATTTTTCACCGACCCTCTCCTTGATTTAACCGAATCCGCTCTTCAGTTGCGTAAAGGAGCTCACAATAGCTCGGTGGTGTTTATAGAGAATAGCGGTGAGCACCAACTGGTTTTCAAGCGTGAACAGGAAGGGGAGCTTACTTTTGAAATGAGATGGTTTGCAAAAGGGGAAGATGTGGATCAAAACCCACCTAATGGGTACACGGTCGTTTTCGAGGGGTCTACCACTGTAGATGCCTATAGCCTTCAGGTTCTACAGATTTTAAACAACATTGACCGGGAACCAGGCGTTGAGCAATACAAAACAAAGTGGATTAATGCTGATTTTCCCAGCGAAGCCTATTGCAGGTTGAAAATGGAAATGGACAGCTAAAAGCTACTCTTCATATAAACTGATTCATCTCAGCAACAGAATGGCCCTGAGAGTAATACATTCCTATCCGTTCACCGGGGGCCATTGATAAACAAAATGCTCAAGCTCTAACCCACCGACCTTATTAACGTAGTTGCCTGGGGATCCTGTAACCGTGTAGGGTGGATAAGCGTAGCGCATCCACGCTGAATCCATTGTCCGACATTGGTGGATGCGCTGCGCTTATCTACCCTACTTACTAATATGGTCAAATTAAAGTGGACATTTTCCTGAGGCTGCTTTAATCAATTCCACCATTTTCTTAAAATCAGAGAGCCGATAGCAGCAGCACCTTTTAGGGCCTTTATCAAACCTTTGCCCATAGGGGAGAGTCCTCTCTCTATTTTTTTCAAGAATATTCTTTGTTACTCGCTTTATTCATGACCACACTCTTAATTGCTGAAAAACCATCCGTTGCCAGGGACCTTGCCAAATATCTTGGTATTGCCCGCCAAGGCGACGGCTTTATCACCTGTAAGCAAGATTTTGTCTGCACCTGGTGCGTAGGCCATATCCTTGAACAGGCACAGCCGCATATTTACGACGAGAAATATAAGCAATGGCGAGCAGAAGATTTACCCATAATCCCAGAGAAATGGATAAAAGAACCCATTGCGAGAACCCAAAAACAGTTAACCATTATCCGAAACCTGCTCAAAAACGCAACCGGCGTCATCAATGCCGGTGACCCGGAAAGAGAGGGACAACTCATAGTCGATGAGGTCCTCGATTATCTTGAATACACCGGTCCGGCAAAGAGACTGTGGATATCGGCTCTCGATGAACGAACCATTGCAAAAGGATTTCAAAAATTACGTGATAACCAGGAATTTTTAAATATTAAAAATGCCGCTATCTGCAGGGCCAATGCAGACTGGCTTGTGGGGTTAAATGTTACCCGGGGACTCACCCTTGCCGCCGGCACCAGAGGCACGGTTCTCTCAGCTGGAAGAGTCCAGACGCCGACCCTTTCTTTGGTTGTTGATCGGGACCGGGAAGTGGAAAATTTTATCAAAAAACCGTATTGGCAACTCAAAGCCACGGTTAGCCACCACAACGGCAACTTTATTGCCACGTGGGAACCTGGAGAGCTGGCAAAGGGTGTTGACCCTGAAGGCCGGCTCGTCGAGGAGCAAACAGCAAACGATCTGGTGGAACGACTGACAGGTAGCACCGGGGTCATTAAAGATCGGAAACAGACACTGAAGAAAAAAAGTCCTCCGCTTCCCTTTATGCTGTCTGATCTGCAAAAAAAAGCAGAGGATAAATTCGGGTATGCCCCAAAGCGAACCCTGGAGATTGGTCAGGGCCTCTATGAAAAAAAGAAGTGTCTCACCTACATGCGAACCGAGTGCAGATACCTGCCGGATGAGATGCATGAGGATGCACCGCGGGTTATCGCAGCACTGGCCAAGCAAGGTCTTACAGGGGCCGACAAAGCGGATCCTTCACTGTTATCCCCTGCCTGGAACACCAAAAAACAGGGTGCGGAAGCTCATCACGGCATTATTCCGACTGAAGTTATTCCCAGAGATTTAACCGAGGAAGAACACAACATCTACACGCTGGTTGCAAACCGGTTTTTGAAGCAGTTTTTCCCAGACTACCAATACTACTCAACCAACATTTTAGTTGATTGCCTTGATGAACATTGGCGAGCAAAAGGAATTACGGTAAAAGATCCCGGCTGGATGACACTCAACGACCAACAGACAAAAGACCGCCCCCTCCCAGCGGTAAAAAAAGGAGATCCTGCAGCCATAGAGAAGATCGAAAAAGAACAGAAAACGACGAAACCACCATCACGATTTACGGAAGCATCCCTCCAGGTTGCAATGACTGAAGTTCATAAATATGTTGATGATCCGGTCATCAAAGCCCGCCTCAAAGAGAATTCCGGAATCGGCACACCCGCAACCAGAACAAACATTATCGCAGAATTGCAAAAGCGAGAGTATCTCGACAAAAAAGGGAAATCTCTGATTTCCACCGAGCGGGGGCGTGAGATAATCGACAAAATGCACCCTACCCTCAAATCTCCAGGCATGACCGCAATTTGGGAGGATGCCCTGGATAGAGTGTGCGAAGGCAACCTTGGCAAAGATGATTTCCTGGAGGAACTCACACGACGTATGGCTAAAATGGTTCAATATGCCTTAGCTACGCAATTCTCTGAGATCATCACCGGCAAACGATACGCCTGCCCTCTTTGTGATGGCTACCTGATTCGGATGGAGTCCAAAAAAGCCAAAGGGAAATTCTTCTGGATATGTTCCAACGGCAGGGAAATAAACTGTCCCCCCAGGTCCGACAATAATGGCGCCCCAGGAGCCGCATTTGCAGAACGCCCCACCTCCGGCCCTCTCTGCCCGGCCTGCAAGGAAGGTTTTTTGATGCGATTGGAAAGTAACAACAGACCGGGATATTATTTTTGGGCGTGTTCAACAGGCAAAGAAAAGGGATGTCCGCTCCTGCTCGACAATAACGGCAAACCGGGTAAACTTATGATCGATCCGGATGCCCCGAAAGCACCCTGCCCCCATGAAAACTGTAAAGAACAGATACGACGCATCCAATCTGCAAAAAATGCCTCTTTTTTTTACTGGAAATGTCCTAACCCGCAGCACAAGCTTCTCCAGGATGATAACGGCAAACCTGGCAAGGAAATCGAATTTAAACGGTAAACAAGTTGCCAAGGTATAGCCCGGTGTCTTGAGCCATGATCTGAACGTGTGCATACGAAATGGTATTGTGGACGACGCTACGGGAATCTACGGTTGGGATCGCTGATTGGGGTGAGTTTATCTGTACGAATATTTGCTATCAGCCCATTTCAAAAAAAGGCGAAATGGGCTGATCTTCCTGAATACTGCTACGAGTGAACCTGTAAAAGCCATCAAAGAATGTTTCGCTTTCCCATCACAATACAAACAGAATCTTTTTAAAACCACCAAATCATCCGCTTTGCCGGGTTACCAAAAGACTCAAAAGAATCACCTGATTCACGCAGTACGTCTTCAAGCTCAGCCTGGCTGAATTCGTAACCGTCTTCGCCGGCTATGGTAATGAATTCCTCCATTGTTTTAATCGCATCGTATTTTTTCCGAATGTCCTCATTTTCGCCGCCTGCGATGAGTAATTCTTCAACATTTTTCTTTGACATTATTTCACTCCTTTATCTCTCTATGCCAAGGGCATTCTACTCTGTTATAAATTCAATCTGAAGCGTTTCATCCTCCTGGTTGGCAACCAGTTTATACGCTCCGCTTTTATCTACCTGAAAATTAAAAAGAGGTTCCTGGCCTTTAAAGGCGTCCATTATTTGATCTTTTTTTTCAGACTCGCAATCAACATTGAACCATACACCGATCTCCTCTCCTTTTTCGCCCATTTGAAGAAGGAAGGCATTATGTTCAATAAAAACAAGGTCCTCATGCCAATGACTTACCTGAAAACCAATATTCTCCAACATTGTTACAATCAAACCGAGCGGACGATAGGGTATAGTTTCCCGGGTGGTCACTTTCTCTCTCCAGCTTGGATGTTTGTTATTCAGTTTTTTCACCAAGGGTTCGAACAGATGCAACACTGTCCCAACTGTAATATGTATTGACCGTTTCCCCGGGAAGGGTTTCTGTTATCCGGATAAAATCGTCGCCGAGAAACATCACCGCATCCGCATAGACACGCCCCTCGTTTACCTGCATTTTTACGCCTTTACGCAGTTTTCTGGAAAGTGTTCCATGTACCGGCATAGATGCGTATTCAAATATTTTTTCCATTATTTCTTTTTTCATCCACTCTATCCTTTATCTCTATTTATGGTTTTAGACGTCTGATGTTCTTCAATTCGTCAGATATGGAGTAAGCATCTCCCGCACTTCTTCTCCAATGGCAAGAATAGTCTCAATGTCCGTGGCCGTTGGCGTCTGCACATTGTACGTATCAAGATCGCAAATCTCTTGAAAAGAATCCAAAAACTGCATTTTTTGCGCAAACCCGGGATTTGGCCCCAGATGTTGCTCAATGGCTCGAAGTAAGTCTCCCATTGTATGGTTTTCAGCAAGGTCGCCCCGATGCATTAAAAAGGCCATGACTATCTTTTCAATACCCATGCAGGTCAGATTATAGATGGTATCCGGCGAAAATGCCTTTTTCTGCTGCTCGTGAGCGGCACTTGCAGTTCTCAAGAATTGTTCACCGTCCCGCCGGTATTCCTGCCAATTATCAATGGATATTATATTTTCTGCAGAATCAATCTGTATTATATTCATGGGTATCCGCCGTATACTCTTTACGAAGACAGATAAGTGCTGTCTTCTTCCAATAATTCTCCCTATAAAAACAGAGAGCCGGTTCATTGTTACGATCGGCAAGCAACTGCATTCTGGAAGCACCCTGTTGCTTACCCCAAAAACCTATTTCTCGGATAAGGGCGCTACCAATACCTATTCTTTGCCATGGGCCGGCAACGACAACATCTTCAATAAGCAAGGCCGGTCCGCCTTCGGCAGTGGAAATAACCTTCTGCCCCGTTACCATACCGATTACCTCAGCATCTTTCTCTGCGACAATAATTGCGGCTTCAGGCGAGTCCATCAGTAGCTCAAGCCCCATTTTCTGACGATCAGGGTCAAAGGTAAAATCTTCCTCAATCGTAAACAGTTGATGAAGGAGCTGGAGCAGTGAGGAAATATCACTCCTCACTGCCTGGCGAAAGGTAACAGTCTTCATGGGCATTCAACCAATGAGATATTCGGCCGGCGGCTCGCCATCTTCAACACCGTCCAATATTTCATCAATGATTTCCTCGCTGTTAACGCCCTTAAACCACCAGTTGTCTGGCTGAACAACCATTATCGGTCCGGATTCACATTGTTTCAGGCAGCCTGTTGCAATAACCTGCATATCAAGCCCACGGTCAAGAATTTCTTCCTCTATATATTGAAGGAAACCGTCTGTCTGTTTATGACAAATGCCTTTGGGGTCGCCTTTTAATCGAAAACTTTGGCAGACAAGAATCTGCTTTTCAGGTACAGCCATTGCTACGCCTCCTGTTTCTAAATTCTTTATTGTCAGAGACAGATACGTTCATTGCCGATGCATCGGTCTCGAATGTCTTCACTTTTTACACTTGCCTTTTTTACCACCACCGTAGAGCACATCCACGCATCCTTCTATGGCATCTTCAACCATCATTACCCTCAGCCCGTTTTCGCCTAAAATTTTCCGAGGACTTTCACCAGCACTGGCTGCAAGGAGGACGAAACAATCTCCCAAAACATTTGACAAAGATTGCCATCGCCCTTTCCCTCCCCCTGGTTCCGGTGCTTCTCTTGTTTCCAGGAGACAGGGAAGAGCATCGGTTCCCCGCGGCCCGTAAATAAGAATTCTGGTGGCATGTCCCAGGTGAAGATCCACATCCATGCCATTAGAACTTGCCACAGCAACATTAGGGCGCTCTTTTGTTGCTGAAGGATAATCATTTCCGCAGGATGGCAGCCCATTTCCAACGCCATCTTCGGGCTGATATACAAGCAGAGAGTTGATAACCGGTAACAACTCAGCAGCATGAAGCACCAGACTCGCTATTGTTTCATCACCAATCGAACTCACAACCCCCGCATCATCAGATTCTTCTTTTGCAGAATGTACAGCTACAGCATCGGCACCAAGCTCTTTGAGCACCTCGCAGACAGGAATAACCTGATCGAGATTGCACTCCGGATACAGGGTGATACTCCCGCAAACGGTCATATTATGCTGCTTGAACGCTGCTGCCGCACGACGCTGCTCTTCAAAAACTATGGGCGCAGCCTTTGCCATAGGGAGTGTCTTGCGCGCCGGCCGGATCCACATATAAATTTTTTCAAGCGTATCGACAGTTACGGCATCCATTACGAGTTCAACATACTCTACACCAGCTTCCGCCAACGTCTGAGCATACGTCTCTCCCCCCATACCTAGAGTCCGAAGGGCAAAACGCGCCTCTGGATATTTCTGCCGTATAATTCCTATGGTCTCGAGTGTCTCTTTGGGTGTTGCAAGAGGATCTCCGGGACCGGCTATGGATATTATAAACCCTTTCCCTTCAAAGCTGTCGGCCTGTTCAGCAACCCAAGCAAGAGATTCATGAGGCAGCATACAATTGGATCTCACCTGACCTGAAGAAGCAAATTTTGTCCTGGAGACTTCCACTGGAGCAACCGGCAGATTTATAACCATATTGCCGAAATACGACTTTTCATGGGTCTGATTATTTTTATAGGCTGTCATCGATAAGACGCTCATGCTCTCTTGGTCCTCAGGCAGATATACATGCAGCAGCGATCATTGCCGATCGCCGCTGCACCGGGTGTGCATTACAATACAAGTTCAAACTTGCTTGGAGTATCATCACGATCTTTTCTATCCAGCAACGCATCTGTAATTTTTTCCAGCAGACGCAGGCCGCCCATATACCCAACTGTCGGGAAATGCTGATGCCCCTGACGATCCAAAATCGGGAATCCCCAGCGAACAAACGGTAAGTCTTCATCACGGGCTATATACTTGCAATAGGTGTTGCCGATGATGAGATCAACCGGATCATTTTTGATCCACTGGTGGAGCAGGAACATATCTCCCTTGGCCTTGACGTTCACCTCACAATCCATGCCTGCGGTCAGTTCTTTAATCCTTTTTTCAAACTTCTTCCCTGGTGTTCCAGTCACAATGTGGACCGGACACATATCAATGGAGACAAGAAATTCAGTCATGGCAATCAATTGATCAGGGTCACCAACCAAGGCTACTTTTTTGCCGTAAAGCCATTGGTGCATATCAGAAATAAAATCAACCAGGCGTCCACGTTCAGACGCCACTTCATCTGGTACGGTTGTTCCAGCCAAGGTGCGAAGGGCATCAATAAATCTATCGGTTGCGTTCAAACCAAAAGGCATATCAAGAACCGAACAAGGCACCTTGCATTTCGTATCAAGCAGCCTGGCGCCGTCAGCAGAACACCATTCACCAAGGGCCAGTGTCCCAATAGCCCCGCCGCTCGCTTTAATGTCCTCTATAGGCGTACCAGCATCGGGAAACATCGAATATTCACCAGTCAGGGCCCCATTAAGAACGCCGGAGGTATCTGGAAACATGGTGATATCAATTCCAATAAGATCCGCGAGCCTTTTAAGCTCAGCCATATCAGAAGGCTCAACCCAGCCTGGAATTATATTTATTTTGCCGTTCTTTTTTTCCTGCGGTTCGGCAAGCGCAGCCATGGCCTTGACCATGTTGGAGAAACCGGTCACATGCGATCCCACATAGCTTGGGGTGGGCGCTCCGAAGACTGTCTTTCCTTCAGGTATCTTTTTTTCCTTGTTCGCCTTGTGAAAAATCTGCGGTAAATCATCGCCGATTGTTTCGGACAAACAGGTTGTATGAACCGCTATTACTTCAGGCTCATATACGGTAAAAATATTATTAATAGCCTGGATCAGGTTTGCCTGTCCGCCGAACACCGATGCTCCCTCGGTAAAGGAACTGGTGGCAGCCGAGATGGGCTCTTTGTAGTGCCTGGTCAACGTACTTCGATGATAGGCACAGCATCCCTGTGAACCGTGACTGTGCGGCAGACACCCTTTTATGCCAAGTGATGCATACATGGCACCAATAGGCTGACAGGTCTTGGCCGGATTGATCATCAAGGCTTTGCGATCAGCAATTTCTTTTGGTGTATGTCGTAGTAACATGATCGTACCTTCCTAAAATTCTTTGTTATTCCCACACATATGTTGCGGAAAGTTCCGGATTTTTCTGCCAGGGAGCCTTCATGTAGCTCCAGATTTTACTGCTGACCAGCCGGTCTATCTCGTTATAAAAATTAACAGCTCCCACAAACCCGGCATACGGACCGCCCGAGTCATAACTGTGCAACTGCTTCATGGGCACGCCCAACTTCTGGATGGAATATTTCTCTTTAATTCCTGCACAAAAGAGATCCGGCTTCAGCAACTCAACCAATTTTTCGGCTTCATACTGATTCAAATCATCAATGACCAGAGTGCCCTCGTCCATCGCTGGGTTCAAGCCCTCGTACTCTTTAAACTTCAATCCAGCCTTTTCCAACGCCTCAATTTCTGCTGCTGTCTTCCGAGGATTGTACAATTCAGGGTCAGCCTCGACCTCAATTTCTTCAATATTGCGGCTGTCGGCATCAACTTTAAGATTAGGAATTACATGGCGACCTTCATAATCATCCCGGTGTCCGAACTCATAGCCTGCAGAAAGGGTCTTCATGCCCATTTCTTCAAATAATTCCTGATAATGATGCGCACGCGAGCCGCCGACGAAAATCATCGCTGTTTTGCCTTCTGTTCGAGGAAGGACTGATTCCTGTGCGGCTTTTACAGCCGGCATTTCTTCTGCAATTACTTCCTCTACCTTATCGATAAGCTCCTGATCGCCAAAATACTGGGCGATTTTCCGTAGTGATTTTGCAGTTGCCTTTGCCCCGATAAAATTGATTTTAATCCACGGGATACCGTATTTTGTCTCAAGCATGTCCGCAACATAGTTAATGGAGCGATGACACATGACGCAACTGAGGTCTGCCTGGTTTGCCGAGGCAAATTGGTCGTAGGTGGAATTACCGGAAAATGTGGCAATATTAGTGATGCCGCACTTCTTCAGGACACGGTCGATCTCAAAACCGTCACCACCGATATTATATTCACCAAGGAGGTTAATCTTGTATTTATCAGTTTTTTCGTTCTCACTCGTCCCAACAAGATGGGTAAACACCTGGTTGTTGGCGATATGGTGACCAGCCGACTGGGATACCCCCTTATACCCTTCACAACTGAAGGCAAAAACATTACAGTCACCAAACTTCTCTTTCATCTTCTTGGCAACAGCATGGATATCATCACCGATCAACCCCACTGGGCAGGTTGCAAAAACTGCAATCCCTTTAGGGTGAAAGGTGTCGTATGCTTCCTGAATAGCCGCCTCAAGTTTTTTCTCACCACCAAAGATGATGTCTGAATCCTGCATATCAGTGGTAAAAGAATACGGTATATAATTATCTTCTCCTTTTTCACCGGCATCATGCTGATTGCGTCGAGTGAGCCAGGCATAAAAGCTGCAACCCACCGGGCCATGCACCAGGTTAATAATATCACTGGTCGGCCCCATGATAACGCCTTTACAACCGGCGTAGGTACAACCGCGCATGGTGATAATACCTGGAATTGTTCGTACATTTGCTGTAATTTCCGGCGTAGTATTTTCAAGCGCCTCGTTAATCATTATCTGCTTGGCACGTTTTCGGGCGACCTTAGGCGGATACTTTTCAAGGAGTTTCCCCTTGATATCATTTGGCTCCCACTGCACCATTTTTTCTGTTCTTCCCATAACCTCTGCTCCTTAAAGGAAATTACTGAATCGACTTTGCGCCGCGTTCGTTCGTCCGAACTCTGGCAGCATCTGCCATGGGGAGGATAAATATTTTACCGTCACCCGCTTTACCTGTCTTGTTAATGGTTATGATTGCTTCCACGATATCATCAACCTTATCGTCCTCAACAACGACAGTTACCATTCTCTTGGGATACAGGTTTCCCTTCTCTCCCAGCAGCGCTGCAGCCTCTTCATACCCTTCTTCAACGCCATCCATCAGCTTGCGATTGACAAACCCAACCCCCCTGCCCTGTACTTCATGGGCAAAGAAGGCATCAACACCGGCATCAGTCAGTGCAGTCTTAGTTTTGTTCATCATATTCATGCGAACAATAGCGATTATTTCTTTCATGCGGCCACCTCCTCGGCAGAGGCCCCCTCTTTAACGCCGGAACTGATGGTGTATACTTCTTCAACTTCCGATACAAATATCTTACCGTCACCAAAAGCACCTTTTTTGCTCGATCTGGCAGTATCCATAATCGTATCAATGACGAATTCCTTATCAGCTTCCGGCACAACACTGATCAGCATAGTTTTTGGGATTTCATCGTAGGTGACTTCACCAATCTTAATCCCCCGTTGCTTTCCGCGCCCTGCAACAGAATACTTTGTCACAGCTGGAAAGCCTGCGTCCATAAGTGCTGCAAGCACCTCATCAGATTTCTCCGGACGAACAATTGCTCTAATCATGATCATCATTGCTTTTCTCCTGTACTATCAATTTTATTAAGCTTCCAACAAACCAAAATCGAGTAACAACTGTTCGAGTTCTTCAATCTCCAGCGGTGTTGGTATTACAAAATTTGTATTTTCATCGATTGCCTTGGCAAGCCCACGATATTCACCTGCTTGCGTACATTCACCATTCCATTCAATAACAGTTTTCCGGTTGATCTCTGCTCGCTGAACATCGTTGTCGCGAGGCACAAAATAGATCATCTGGGTGCCGAGTTTTTTGGCCAACTCTTCAATCATTTCTTTTTCATTGTCAACGGTTCTGGAGTTACAGATAAGGCCGCCGAGACGGACAGAACCTGACTGCGCATACTTCCCAATCCCTTTGCATATATTGTTGGCAGCATACATAGCCATCATCTCGCCCGAACAGACAATATAGATTTCCTCTGCCTTGCCGTCCCTGATTGGCATTGCAAACCCACCGCAAACAACATCGCCAAGTACATCATAAAAAGCAAAATCCAGACCTTCAGACTCTTCGTATGCACCAAGGGACTCAAGCATATTAATAGAGGTGATAATTCCACGACCGGCACACCCTACCCCCGGCTCAGGTCCACCAGACTCAACACACCAGGTGTCGCCGTATCCAAGCTTACGGATATCATCCAGTTCAACATCTTCACCTTCTTCTCTCAAGGTATCCAGTACTGATTTCTGGGCCAAACCACCTAAAAGTAATCGTGTTGAATCAGCCTTGGGGTCACAACCGACTACCATTACTTTGCGTCCCATTTCTGCCAGACCAGCTACGGTATTCTGTGTTGTTGTAGATTTGCCGATACCGCCTTTTCCGTAGATTGCTACCTTTCTCATTTTGTTCTCCTACGTTGTTGATATGATAATTGCTGACATTACCTGTTCTGCAGTAGTACCTTTCTGCAGTGTGCTTTTGTTTTCGTGTTTGCTTTTCTATCGCAAGGCCTGTGCCAAAAATCAAAATTAAAAATAAAACCTTAATTTCAATCACTTAACAAAAAAATAAGCCCTCTCTAAAACAAACAACTTTGTACAAGACTTTTCACCATTTTGGAATTAACGTACAAAATTGTAAAAAATAAGACAGTAATGCAACACTGGTAACAACCAGTTTTAAAGAGTTACGTCCATGGTCACTATAGATTTGGAGCCATTACATGTTCCATGTGGTGCCGGGGGCTGCGGGAATTTTATTCTAGAGAAAAAGAAGTGATCAAGTTTAGGAAAAACCTTTAGGGAGAGAAAATCGGAATGAAAGAAGCAAAAAAGAACGTTGACCTGAACGAGTGGGCAATACAAACTACTTTTACACGACACCGTTGACTTTAAAATACCCGCATGGAAAAATTCGGTAGTCGCTGTCCACTACATCTCTTCCAGGCAGACTACCCTGCCAGGGAGGGGGTATAAAATAGATATCCAGATATTTTGCCTGGTTCACAGTAGATTGTTACCCACTGAACCTACTCGACTTTCCTCCCTGGAGGGATAACCGGACAGGTTGTTGTATCTGAAACACATTTGTTATGAACAGAATTTTAAAAAAGCTTGGAAGAGCCGGAAAAAAGAGATAGGTTGTTCGACAATTTGCCGAACGAGAATAGTTTGCAGCAAAACGAACCCAAGCTGCAGCTCCAAATCACATTGCATGTCTGGAACATATCTCCATTACATTGGTCACATACGCAGTTACTCGTAGTACCGTTTGGATCCGCTTCTAGGCTTTGAATATTTCCCAAAAAATCTAGGAGAAAACAATGGTGGAAGAAATTCGACTGCTCACATTACAAAACCTTTCTGCTGATGCGCGTCAGAAACTCCTTCTGCGCACAGAAAGCGACCTCGGGCACTATCTGAATACTGCACAAACAATCATCAAGGCAGTACAAGAGGAAGGCGACGCTGCACTGGTTCGCTTTGGCCGTGATTTTGACAAGGCGGCAATTGAACCGGGCACCATCAAGGTTACAGAGGAAGAATTTGCTCGTGCTGAAGCTGCAGTTCCCGCAGAACTGGTGGAAGCAATTCGTTTTGCCACGGAGAGTATCCGTATTTTCCATCAACAGCAGATGCCGGAACGAATGCGGATGGAGGAAATGCGACCGGGAGTGTTCTGTGGTGAAAAATATGCGCCAATCCCTTCTGTTGCCTGCTACGTTCCCAGGGGTAAGGGATCGTTTCCCAGTGTATTGATGATGACGGCTGTTCCTGCTGTTGTTGCTGGTGTGCCGAAGGTGTGTGTACTCACCCCAGCAGGCCCTGATGGTCGGGTTGACGATGCAACTCTTTTTGCTGCCCAAGAGGTTGGGGTAAGCGAAGTGTATAAATGCGGCGGCGCCCAGGCAGTAGCTGCAGTTGCTTATGGCACTGAAACGGTCCCCAAAGTCGATAAAATCGTTGGCCCGGGGAGCCCCTGGGTTGTAGCTGCCAAACAATTGCTTGCTGATGTCATCGATCCCGGTACACCAGCAGGCCCCAGCGAATCAATAGTTTTTGCAGACAGTTCAGCGGATGGGGCCCTGGCTGCTCTGGACCTGATCATTGAGTCTGAACACGGTCCGGACTCTTCAGCGTATCTCATTACCGATAGTGAGCAGGTGGCCCAAGCCGCACTGCAGGCAATTCCTGGGTACTGGGAGCAACTGGGTGAGACCAGGAGATCTTTTTCCAAAACCGTGCTGAGTGGAGAGCGTGGTGGCATTATCATTGCTGAAGACATCCGGAGTTGTATCGATTTCATTAATGATTATGCCCCAGAGCACCTGATGATCCATAGCCGCGAACCCTTTGCTCACCTTGGCTCCATAACCAATGCCGGCGAAATTCTACTCGGCGAGCATACCCCTATTTCCCTTGGCAATTATGTGCTGGGTCCCAATGCAGTGCTGCCCACTTCCGGGGCAGCTAAACTTCACTCTCCCCTTGGAGTATATGACTACCTTAAGGCTACCGGTATCGGCTACGTCACTTCAAACGCATACACTACCTTAGCCAAGCATACCCATGCACTTGCCGTCTATGAGGGATTTGACGGTCATGCGCTTGCGGTTTCCGAGCTGCGGGACACACTCCAGCAACAAAAAGGGTAAACACAATGAACGGCGATCAAGCTCCACCCATTATAGCTCCAAAATTTGACCTTTCAGGAAAGAAAGCCCTGATAACCGGCGCTTCAAGGGGAATAGGCAGAGCACTTGCGATTGGACTTGCCCAGGCCGGGGCAGAGGTTGTTCTTGCCGGCAGAAACACACAACTCCTCTCCGCTGTTGCAGCGGAGATCAGTGCTGAACATGCTCGCCCCACAGTCCTCTGTTTAGATGTGACGGATGTTGAGGCGCTGCCGGACGCAGTTGAAACCTGCTGCAGCAAGATAGGTGGCCTTGATACCCTGGTTAATAATGCCGGCTTTGAGCGGGTACAAGATTCCCTGCAAGTCACCCCGTCAACCTGGGATACCATAGTTGATACCAATCTCAAAGGTGCTTTTTTCATGGCACAGGCTGCAGCCAAGGTTATGCTTGAAAGCGGTAGTGGGAGTATTGTGAATGTCTGCTCGCTCGCTTCCAGCGTTGGTATCCCCACGGCAGTACCATATACCAGCTCCAAAAGCGGATTACTTGGCATGACCCGGGCTCTGTCTTCGGAATGGGCACCTAAAGGCATCCGCGTTAACGGCATTGCTCCTGGATATTTCAGAACGGCAATGACCGATGTCTTTTTTCAAGACAATGAATGGGCAGAGGCTATGCTTGCTAAAATTCCTGCGGGAAGATTTGGTCGAGTCGAAGACCTCATTGGTGCGGTGGTCTTTTTTGCAAGCCCTGCCGCAGAATACATAACAGGGCAGATGCTGACCATTGATGGTGGTTATCTTGCCTCTATATAATTATATTCATTGATGATAAAACCCGTGACGCAAACCTCTCCTCTTGTCGAACTAAGCAACGTAAGCAAACGGTTTGGCAAGGTTACCGCTGTAGACAATGCAAACTTTTCCCTCTCCCAGGGATCGGTTCTGACCATCCTCGGCCCCAGCGGTTGTGGTAAAACCACCCTGCTGAGGATGATCGCCGGCTTTGAATCACCAACAACAGGCAATATTCGTATAAACGGGCAGCCTGTTCAGGCTGTTCCGCCGTATAAACGCTCCATAGGCATGGTGTTTCAGAACCTTGCTCTTTTCCCCCATATGACAGCAGGAGAAAATATTGCCTATCCTCTAAAGATGAGGCGATTTCCCCCTCAGGATATTCCCGGGCTTGTTGAACGTTATCTTGACATTGTTCGTTTGTCTGGTATGGGAGAGAGAAGAATTCAGCAATTATCAGGCGGGCAGCAACAGCGAGTTGCCATCGCCCGAGCCCTGTCATTCAATCCGGATTTATTGCTGCTTGACGAACCTCTGTCGGCACTGGATAAAAAGCTGCGTGAAGAAATGCAGCTTGAGTTCAGACGGATTCAACAACAACTCGGTGTAACCACTATCAATGTCACCCATGATCAGCGGGAGGCTCTGGTCATGTCTGATGAGATTATCGTCATGTCTGAAGGCGCCATTCAGCAGATTGCCGATCCGGTATCCCTGTACAGACAACCCAGCAACCGATTCGTTGCCTCGTTTATCGGACTCACCTCCCTTATCAGAGGAACAGTAGAGGATGCCAGAGAAGGCAAGGTTACCTTTCGTACAACTCATACTACTCTTCAGGGGCAGGCAAGTGAACGTTTTCGATTTGGTGAAACCGTTGAAGGAGCGATACGCGCGGAACAAGTCCGTATCAGTACGGATATTAAGGGGGCTGAGGGTATGGATAACATACTTGATGGCGTTGTCGAACAACAGATTTTTGAAGGAGACAGGATGGTCTACCAGATATCGTGTCCTGCGCTTGGCACAGCTCCTCTGTTCGTATTTGATCATGACCCTAGCCATCATACGCCCCATGCACAGGGGGATAGAGTAGTGGTGAGCTGGAAAGTGAGAGATCTGTTGGTGTACCCATGCCAAAAATATCGAGTTTCAAACCCTTGAACAATTCAACCCAAGGAGGAATTGCATGAAGAACAAGCCATTGGAGAGCCTGACGATGGACAGGCGGGACTTTTTAAAAACATCAGCCGTAGTTGCCGGTAGTGTTGCACTGGGGCCTTCCATAGCCCTTGCCGAACAAAAGAAACCAAAGGAAATTATTGTCCGTGCCTGGGGCGGGTCTTGGGGAGAAGCACTCAAGACCGGCGTAGCTGATGGGTTTACTCAAGCAACAGGCATAAAGGTGCGCCTTGACTTTACAGAAGACAATGAAATCAAACCCAAAATATGGGCTGCGGTTGATCAGGGCCGGATACCACCGATTCACGTCAACTGGGATACGACCACTAACGCCACTATTTCGGCTCTACGCGGTGTCACCGTAGATCTAAGTGATCTGAGCAACCTGAAAGGGCTGCTCCCTCTCGCCAAACCGGTAGGAATGGAAGGATATCCTTTGGTCAATACCTATGCCTATGTCTATGTTTGCGCTTACCGTCCGGAAGCCTTTCCTGATGGTCCCCCTCAATCATGGAATGTACTGCTTGATCCAAAGTTCAAAGGCAGAGTCGCGCTGTACGACGACGGAATCGGCTTTAACCCAATAGCCGTTATTGCAGGCGGCGGGAGCTTAAAAGATATTCCAGGTAACATGGAGCCCGGGTATGCATTTTACAAAAAATTGAAGGCAAACAAGCCATTACTTGGCGAAGATGCGGATTTCACCACCTGGTTTCAGAAAGGTGAAATCGATCTTGCCTGCACAATCAGCGTAAATGCACGCGCAGCCAAGCAAAGCGGCATCGATGTAGCATGGACGGTGCCCAAAGAAGGCTGTAAAGTGGATACCGACGGCTTATGGGTACCTAAAGGTCTGCCTGCAAATGAGGAGTACTGGGCTAAGGAATTTGTGAACTTTGCACTAACCAAAGAAGCCCAGAAAAAATGGTGTTCACTGTTAGGCCTGCCTCCTGTCTACCCTGGAATCGAGCCTCCTGCCGACTTGGCTGGAGATGTTTCCTACCCTACCAAACCTGAGGATTTTGCAAAACTGGTGCGTGTACCGTCCAAGGTGTTGGTTGAAAACCAACCCAAATGGTTTGCGAAATTTAATGAAATTTTCCAGGGTTGATGTGGTCTGATTGACTGTTTTTGCCCCGCCGCATGCTGTTGCAGCGGGGTTTTATTTTTTAGTAACTGCTCACAGGCACCCCATCTATGCGGGAAACCGCGATCGATCAAAGATGGGGTGCCTGTGAGCAGTTACAGCTTACGAGTTAATGAAAACAGTAGGTTACAACCTGTGTGAGTAGTTACATTTTTTAAAAGGTATTGCTTTGGCTTCAAATTCTTCTTCAAAGCTGCCCCGCAGGTGGCATCTGTTTGATATCGCCGAGCGCAACGCAGCTGCACTCTGGCCAAAAACAATGCACAGGTATAGCGGCTACCTGCTGCTGGTACCGGCAATTTTGCTTGTGTTTGTCCTGGTGCTGGGCCTGGTGTATATTGGCGGCTATAGTCTGCACGAACTGGATCTTGCCACGTACAGGTTAAAAGAAACTTTCAGCCTAACCAACTATAGTGCGGCGCTAACCAGCACCACCTACCAGTCCGTGGTTTTACGATCGATCGGAGCATCGATACTGGTAACATTTTTCACCTTGCTGCTGGCATTTCCCTATGCCTATCTGATGGTGCGGGCCAGGCAGGCGGCGACGAGAAAATTTTTATTGATTAGTCTCTTTTTACCGTTTTTCATCGGCCAGATTGTCCGTGCTTACGGCTGGTTGATTATCCTCGGCCAGGAAGGATTGATCAACACCTTATTCACCGGTCTTGGCTTACCTACTATGGATCTTATCTATAACTACCCAGCAGTGATCCTCGGTCTGGTACAATACATGCTCCCTTTTGCAGTACTCCTGCTGGCACCTGCCATTACAGCCATTGGCCGCGATGTGGAACTGGCCTCTGAAAGCTTGGGTGCAAACTGGATGAGAACATTTCTTCACGTGGTCCTTCCCATGGCAAAACCAGGACTTGTAGGGTCATCCGTGGTGGTGTTCACCCTCACGCTGACGGACTTTGCTATGCCGGAAATACTTGGTGGCGGCACCACGGATTTTATTGCCAATGCCATTTATGATGGTTTTTTTCAGCTTTCCAACTCTGGCCTGGGGTCTGCCCTGGCCATGATTCTCGTCACACTGGGAACGGCTTTTGTTGTCATCCTGTTTTTTCTTGCCGGCACCGGTACGCTTGGGTTTAACGGGAGGGAACAATGATCGGTTCTCGCAGTAAGGGAGTGGTATTGTGGACAATTGTCTGGTTCGACCTGCTGCTGCTAAGCCTGCCGACTCTGATTATCATTGGTGCGTCTTTTACTTCAGGCGATATTGTTCAGTTCCCGCCAGAGGGTTTTTCGCTGAAATGGTACAGCAAGCTCTGGCTGCTGGACGATTTCAAGTCAGCCTTTTTGAGAACCCTGTACGTCTCGATAATTTGTACCCTGGTAAGTATACCGGCTGGAACGTTAGCTGCCATTGGCCTGGCAAGGTATCGAATTCGATTCCATACCACCATCCAGGTCTATCTCCTGCTTCCATTTACCATCCCGTTGGTTGCATCCGGCCTGGGTATGATGATTTTTTTCGGTGAAATACGCATTCTTGGTCAGCTGTGGCCGGTGGGATTAGCTCTTTGCATTATCAACCTCCCCTTTATGATCTGGGCTGTCAGCGCTGCCGTAAACGGCCTCGACGATCAGTTGGAAAATGCGGCCGCAAACTGTGGCGCGCCTCCACTTCAAGCTTTTTTCACTGTTACCCTTCCCGGGGTTATGCCGGGGGTCATCACCGGCGCGCTGCTTATGTTCATCCTGGCCTTCAATGAATTTTTGGTCAGCCTTTTTCTGACTGACGCCCGAACAGTGACCCTGCCGGTTTCCATCTATAATTCTATCCGCAGTGTGATAACCCCTGATCTGGCAGCAGTTTCGGTAGTGTATATCGTCATCGCCTTTCTTGCAGTATTGCTGCTGGACAAGCTGGTGGGGTTAGAACTGTTTCTGAAATCAAAATAGGTTAGCAAAACATGAATCACATTGAGCTGCAGGTCGGCCAGGTAACCAGCAAACACATAAACACTGCCAATGATTTTATAAGCCACATGCTTGAACATATCGCATGGCGTATGGGATGCAGCATTCAACTGGAGTGGGACAACAAAAACTGGCAAGAGCTGGGACGAGCACTGGCAGCAGAAATAAAAAAATTTGTTCCATTGCAGCGAGAAGCCGCGACACTAGGCATGATTGATGATGGAAGCGCTGAGGTGGGAGTAGAGCTCGTTGAAACGGCCGAACTCAACCTGGATGCTGCGGAAGGTATCGACCTGGACTACTTCCTTTCCCTGCGTTGTGAGCAACTTGCCTCTGGGCAACCCCTCATAGAACTCTTGCTAGGGCTTACTCTAGGTATTGGAGCCCGAATTACGATTTTGGTGGGCAGCCTCAACGATCCGCATCATACGTGGGAAGGGATCTTTCGCGGGCTTGGCACTGCGCTAAGTAAGCTCTATGTTGTTCCTGCTGAAAAAGTAGCTTTTTCCACAACCATCCATGAAGCAAAAAAACATGAAGGGGTGCAGCTACACTGGAGCTCATGCCAGGGTGCTGAAATAGAGCGCGAAACGGCAGAAAGTAAATTACTGGTATCCATTGATTACAATGCACAACCTGGAGCATCTTTTTCTTACCTGGGCACACCCATTGAGCATTACGATGCTGCCGCCCTTGATGGACTACACAGTCTCTTAAAACGTATTGCAACAGAATGCGGCTTTCATCTCCGTATTATATTCACAGCCAAGGCGTTGAGCTCAAGCCATGTGCTGCTTGAAGATACCGGCATGGTGCTCGGCAGGGTTCTGCGGGAAATCTTAGTACAACGGATGATGGATCAGGGAATTAACGGAGCGGGCTCTTCTTTGCAGGTTCCATCCGACATCCGGCAGCAAGCTCTTTCTGTTGGCATCAGCGTGGAAGGCAGAAAATCTTGCCTGTTTGTTCCCTTTACGACAGACAAAAGTCTGCTGTACAGAGACTTCATTCTAGGACACACGGTTTTTGGCGGGTTATATTCGGAGGACCTGGATGATTTTTTTGATGGATTTTCCTGGGGGCTGGGTTGTTCAATCATAATCCATTGTAAGGAAAAACTAAGCCCGGAGGCTGGCTGGGGACAACTGTTCAGCCATTTCGGCAGCGCGTTACGCGAAGTTTTACTGCCGAATCCTAATCGCAAAGGGGTTCCACCGGGGGTAAAGGCTAATCTCTATTAAATGGTATGCAAAAAGAAGCTTTTGCCTACGCGAACAGTGCGTAGAAGGGGTGCAAAGTACCGGATGCTCATGCCGGTTGACGGCATAAACTCACGCCTCGGTTCCTCTCTCACCTTTTGGTAACGGCGTTGGATAAACCACTCCCGCTCACCGAGATGTATTCTATTAGGATGCTCATCGGCCTGGATGTGGATTTTTAAAGCACAACAGCTTTTTCTTCAGTTCCACTTGCCCGGAAAAAAGACCAAACCTTTTTTCCGGGCAATGCTGGAAACAACGCCCCGATCTCCCGAAATTAGATCAATTTGCCGTTTACCAGAAAATGGACCCAGATACTCGCCGCATATCCCAAGGCAATTGCCGGTGCCCATTTAAGGTGCCCAAAGAAGGTGTATTTCCCTCGAGCCTGCCCCATCAGGGCAACGCCTGCAGCGGAACCTATGGACAGCATAGAACCGCCGACTCCTGCGGTTAAGGTAACGAGTAGCCACTGGCCGTGAGACATATCAGGCATCATAGTTAATACTGCAAACATTACAGGAATATTATCGACTATGGCTGAAAGAACTCCAACCAGGATATTAGCTGTAGTTGGTCCGAGATCAAGGTACATAAACTGCGAGACAAGTCCCAGGTACCCCATAAAGCCGAGGCCTCCAACGCACAGTATTATACCGTAGAAAAAGAGCAAGGTGTCCCACTCTGCGCGGGCAACTTTGGTAAAAACATCGAACGGCACTATCTGGCCAATACGCTCTTCGGCTTTTTGAGGATCATAGGTCGCAGCATTTTGCTTATGCGTTTTGTTGAGATAGTAGCCGAATATTTTGAGAAGCGATAATCCTGCCATCATACCAACCATAGGTGGCAGGTGCAGGAAATTATGAAAACTCACCGCTGTAGCAATGGTCCAAAGAAAGAGTCCGATAATGATGAGTGCGCCTCGTTTGAGCTCAATTTGCTCGGTGCTCGCTTCCGGCTGAAGGTTGGGGACAGCAAAGTGCATTATCGCTGCAGGAACAAGCCAGTTCACGACGGAAGGGATGAACAGCACCAGAAATTCCTGGAATTGAACTATACCTTTTTGCCAAACCATCAGGGTGGTTATGTCTCCGAAGGGGCTGAAAGCACCTCCTGCATTGGCTGCAACAACTATATTGATACAGGCCAGGAGGATGAATTTATTATTCTCTTTACCGATTGCCATAACAACCGCACACATCAGAAGGGCTGTCGTGAGGTTGTCTGCAATCGGTGAGATAAAAAATGCAAGTAGACCTGTAATCCAGAACAGTTTGCGAAAGCCGAAGCCTGCATTGACGAGCTTTACACGCAGAGTCTCAAATACCAGCCGTTCTTCCATGGCGTTAATAAAGGTCATTGCAACCAGAAGGAACAGGAACAGTTCGGCATATTCAAGTATGTTATGCCTGATGGCGACCTCCGCCACTCCAGTAATACCATTCATAGCGTATATCAGGCCGATCATTCCCCATATGATACCGGCTGCCAACATTACCGGTTTTGATTTTCTCATATGGGTTACTTCTTCCATCATGACAAAAGCATAGGCAACAACAAAAACTACTATCCCGATATAACCAACCCAATGGCTTGTGAGTGATAGTATTTCCTGAGATCCACCTGGAGAGGAGGCCGCTGAAGCCAGCCCCAGAGTGATGAGTAACGTCAACATAAATGCCGACAGGCTGAAAAGGTACTTTTTGTGCATGTTCTACTCCTCTTGGTTACATGTAAAATAAGCCGGCTGGCGCCGGCTTGGTTTAAGCTGATATATTGAATTTACCCGCTAACAGACGGGATGATCGTTTCCATACCCATCATAGGCCAGATAACCGCCACGGCGAGCCAGGTTACAAGCATCAAAAGGATTGACGCTGGAATACCATACATGGCAAACTCACCAGTGGTAAATTGTTTCGAGTTATAAGCAATGGCGTTGGGCGCAGCACCCACCAGAAAAAGAAAAGGCATTCCTGCTACAACCAGTGAAGAAAACAGGATTACTTCGCCTGCCACACCGAGGTAGGGTGCAATAACTAATGCAACCGGCAGGGAAATAGCAATGGCAGCTACGTTCATGATGAAATTGGTCATCATCATTACAAAAAAGGCCATCCCCAAGATAAAAAGCATTGCTGGTGCATCAGTGAACAGCTTCAGCCAATTTACGGCCAGCCACTTGGCTGCACCGGTCTCCCAGAGACAGAAGCCAATTGACATGGCACCGGCAAACAGCAGGATAATGTTCCACGGGATCTCTTCCAGATCATCTATGTCGAGGATATTTAGCATGAAAAATGCCACGGTCGAGCAGAGCATGATCCCGGTTTTGTCAAGAGAGGAGAGTGCAGGGATGAAGTTCTTGAGAGCGATAAGTATAATTGTCGCAAGCACGATGGTTACTGTCAGGATTTCCTTACGACTCCAGGCTCCCAATTCCGCATACATTATTTTTGAACGTTCCTTGAGGCCTTCGATTACAGCTTTTTCCGGCTTGAAAAAAATCATGAAAAAGCCCCACAGCAGAAAAACCATGATCCAGCCTATGGGGAACATATACATCGACAATTCAAAAAAGCTGATATCAACATTCATGATGTCCTTATAAAACCCTAAAGCCACCGCCCCTCTGGCTGCTCCCAGAAGGGTGACGATACTTCCAGCTCCGGCTACATATGCCATCCCAATAAAAAGCCCTTTCCCAAAACGTGTCGGCTCATCGCTGTCTGCATACAGAGCGTGTATTGCCATCAAAAGAGGAAACATGGTTGCTGCGACAGCTGTATGGGCCATAAGATGAGCAAGAGCAGCAGTCATAACAAAACAGCCCAGGTATATCATGCTGGTGCGCTCGCCTACTATGGACAACATTTTGTAGGCAAGTCTCTTGGTGAGGCCGGTTTTGGTAAAGACCATCCCTATGACTATGGAGCCAAAAATGAACAGCACTGAAGGGTCCATAAAGTCTTTAAACGCGACACTTGGTGAGCGAATCAGGAAGAGAGCCTGCAAAGTGCCGATAAAGATACTCGTTACACCAATGGGCACTACCTCAAAGACCCACCAGGTGGCAGCCAAAGCAAATATTGCCAGTGCCCCTTTAGCCTCTCTACTCAGCTCAAAATTGGCACCCAAGGGGTCAATGGCGTCAGGCCATGGAGGCGACCAGTAAATTATTGAAAAAAACAAAATCCCCAAAAACATTAAAAAGAATCGTTTGTAGTCAATCGGACCACTTACTTCCCGTGCTTCCGTTACAGTTATCTCGCTCATATTAATACCCTTTTTACGCTATCATAATATTGTTAATCCAAATCACATGGTGCAGTAGCTGCCAAGTGCCCGGAAGATGTCAGTCACCCTGACCGCACCAAGCAGAATCCCGTTTTCAGTAACGGGTAAGGTTCTTTCCTGGTCCTTTATTATTATCTCAAGAGCATGCAGTATATGCATGGAGGCATCAATGGATCGGTGTGGTTTGTGCATATACTGTCGGACCGCTACTGCTGTTTGCCTTTTGCACTCCACACGAAAATGATCTTCGAGCAGGATCGACAGGTCAGTATGGGATTGTTTTTTACCGACGAAAACCTGCTTCGTGGAATTGCCCAGGATCGAGGGAAAAAAACTTCTCAGTATACTGGCAACATCGAGCATACCGACCAACTGATCATCACTGTCAATTACCAGTAGCTCCTTGTAGTGAAGGTGCCGGTTGTCTGAGGAGCTATGAGCCAGTATAAGGGCCACAGCATTGCCAATAGGCTCGTCCTCTCGAATGCTGGGGTACTCGTCTACTGGGATCATGATTTTTTGGACATTGAGGTTTTTACTATGCATGACTTCTCCGTAGGTTACATTGCTCTTTATAATCTGCTCACCATCAGGCTCAGCGTTCTGTACAAAGTATCAACCTGCATAAAGCAAAACGCATTCCATTCCGATTTTTTTAAACTTTTACGCTTCTATATTAACTATTTAGACTCACCACTAAATCTTTTTCACTTGCAAATATCAGCCCTCCAACAAACAACACTGTTACTTTTTGTTACATTACGTTGCTCAACGGGTTAACTCCTCACAAAATACGTCTAGTCACGCCAGGACGATTACTCTTCTATATACTTAATAATATGAAATTATTGAATCAACGAACAAAACTATTCTTCAAGCTTTAGAGCAAAATGTTACTTAATGTTACTTATCGTTACACATCGCAACATTTCATCCCCCCCTGAACTTACCCATCACTCACAAGAATAGCTTAACAAATTGATATTGCTTGCTTTTACCACACAGGACAGATATGGCACGGTTAGTGCTTTTAAGCTGGAAAGGATGCTGTATCAACCCATTATCAATCAGTTAATATGCTCAAGGAATTTCAAAGAGGTAGGTCATGTCATCAATCGCCATATTCCCATGTCGCCACACTCCTGCTGAAAATATTGCTAGTGAACTAGCCAGCAGGCTTACCCTGAAAATATATACTGACGAGAACCTGATAACAGACACTGCCGCCACATCCGGCGTCAGCCAAGACAAACTAAGAAACGCAATGTTCGGCAAGACTTCAGTGTTTAACAAGTTTACACTAGAAAGAGAGAAACTGATCAATATGTTCAAGCAAACATTGCACCAGAGACTCGACAGTACAGATCAGTATCTATTTGAAGGGTTTCTTACTTCACTCATCCCCTCCAGCATCAATCACGTTCTTAAAGTTTTGATTGTCGCTTCCCAAACGGATCGCATTTTTTACGCCGTTGCTAGTGGAATGAGCGAAAAACAGGCACAAAAATCCAGAAAAGAATTTGATAAATCGGCCTATAGCTGGACAGATTTTCTCTTTAATAAGGAGGCCTATGAAACCTCCCTGTACGACCTGGTCATCCCTGTCGAGCAAAACACTGGAAAAGAATCAGATAAAGCAATCAACGTGCACGACAGTGTAACTCCTGTAGGTCGGAAAACTGAAGTAGAGCTGGTGGAGGCAATTATAAAGTGTTTTCACACAACTTCTGTATTACGCACCTATGCGTCGCAGCAAGCAGTCAGCGACATGCTGACGGAGACAAAAATTGAACACAATCTCCTCGAAAAAGGCCATAAAGTTGATATACTTGTCGTAAAAGGAGATGCAACTCTGACCATTCAGGAAGATGTTTTTAATTTTAGAAAACTTGAAGAGGAGCTTTCTCAACTGGCTCGTCAAGTGGAAGGTGTGGGTAAGGTCACCGTCAAGAAAAGCCCCAGTGCGAAAAATTCTATTTACCGACGGCAAAAGTTCGAACTGCCGTCCAAGGTGCTCTTTGTTGATGATGAAAAAGAATTTGTAAAGACAGTATCCGAGCGACTAATCAGCCGTGATGTTGGAACCTATTGTGTGTTCGACGGTGAGGCTGCACTTGAAGTGGTCAACGAGGACCAACCAGATATTATGGTGCTTGACCTTAAAATGCCCGGTCTTAATGGAGTTGAGGTACTGCGCCGGACAAAAGAGCTTGCTCCGGAGGTTGAAATAATCATTCTCACAGGCCATGGCACCATGGACGACATGCAGCAGTGTATGGAGCTAGGTGCATTTGCCTACATAAATAAACCTGTAGACATCGAAGAGCTGTCTGCCACAATAAAGGCTGCCGGTGAAAAAGCCGCTGCGGCTGTCGGCAAAAACGGTACCCCAAAAAATAGGCTATAAAAGGAGATGAAAGTGGATAAAAAATTTCACGCGAAAGTACTTCTGGTGGATGACGAGGAGGATTTTACCGATGCCCTCTCCAAGCGGCTTGAGGCTCGCAATCTTAAGGTAATGACCGTCAACTGTGGCGAGGACGCAATCCATATGGCTAATGAGCACTCCTTTGACGCCATAATATTGGACCTTGCCATGCCAGGTATGGACGGTCTGGAGACATTACAGCAAATTAAAGCTAAGCACCCTGATGCAGAGATTATCATACTTACCGGCCATGCCTCCGTTGAAAACAGTGTCAAGGCTATGAAAATAGGGGCAGAGGACCTGCTGGAAAAACCGGTCGATATAGCTGACCTGCTGAACAAGATTGAAACAGCCCATAATAAACGGGTTGTTATCCTACAAGAAAAATCCAAGGAGGAAATTGAAAAAATTCTTAAAAGTAAGGGTTGGTAAAGTAATCGATCCGCCGGTTGCAGGAGCTTGTTCCATGAACAGCATATGGACAAGTAAAACCGGACTTTTTTTGACGAACCGGCAGTAAATGCAAGAGGTACAATGTTTACTCCAGACATAAAATCCCTGCTTGAAGGAGTACCATCTCCAGCCATGGTTCTTGACGATATGCTCAGAATCGTTGACATGAACCGACTCATGGAGGCAATGAGTGGCCACGTTATAGATGAGGTGCGGGGCATTCATGGTGAGCTGGTGTTGCGCAGCAATGTGGGCAACAATAGGGATCGCCTTTTCAAAGCAGTGCTGGAAACGGGGGAACCGGTAGCTTCGGAAGGGGATATTCTCAACTGCTATCGACGCAAGATCCCTGTGCATTGTTATATTTCGCCTCTTGCAAACAGAAAAAATAACAGGAGAGGTTTGTTTGTTGTCACAGAATTGGTCCAGCTTGATGAGGTTAAAAAAGACCCGACCAACAAAATTTTTTCCTTGAATGAAATAATTGGTTACAGCCCCAAGATGCAGCAGGTTTTCGATAAAATACCACTTATCTCACAAACCGATGCATCTGCGCTAATTACGGGTGAGACTGGTACAGGTAAAGATAAAATTGCAGAAATAATCCACAACCATTCACCCAGATCCAGATTTCCCTTCATTAAAATTAACTGTGGCGCCCTTCCTCTAGGCCTTCTCGAGTCTGAGCTATTTGGTCATACAAAAGGGGCTTTTACCGGAGCAACACGCAACAAGGCGGGGATGTTTAAACTGGCTGACCGGGGCACGCTCTTTTTGACAGAGATCGGTGACATGCCTCTACCGTTACAGGTAAAACTACTTTCCGTGCTGGACGATAGACAATTTTTCCCTATTGGCGGAGAGCAGAGTATCAGTGTAGACGTACGAATTATCGCAGCAACCCATCGCTCACTTCAGGAGCAGGTGAAAAAGAAAAAATTTAGAGAGGACCTCTTTTATCGCTTGAATGTGCTCTACGTACACCTGCCGCCCCTGCGCGAAAGAGAGGTCGACATCCGTTACCTTGCTGACCATTTCCTGGAAAAATTTACAGCTGCCCTGAGGAGTAATATAGTTGGCTTTACTTCTGAGGCCATGGATTCGCTACTCAGTTACAGCTACCCAGGGAATGTCAGGGAGATGAGTAATATTGTTGAGTATGCCGTAAACATGTGCAAAGAGAAGAAAGTTGGCCTGGAACATCTGCCGGGTTATATCTTTGAACCAATCCCGGAGGCTCCCGCTGAATCTCACATCAGTGACGATGAGAATTTTTACGAGCAACCACAGCAGGATACAACGGCGCAACCCAGCCCTTCAATGGTTTTGTCTGAACAAAAACAGGAGAGCTGGAACGATATTGAGCGCCAGATGATCATTGATACCCTAAAAGAGCATGGTGGCAGCAGAAAGAAGGTAGCATCCCATCTCCGATGGACTCGGATGAAGCTGTGGCGAAAGATGAAAAAATACGGCCTACTGGCCTGAATTCGAGAGCTACATGACGACTCTATCAATTTACCATTGATTAATATGAACCGAGGTTTCTAATGTGCATAAATTAATGATTCCCATTCAAGGCGATTTTGTCGCACCCAGGTTCGATCTGGCAACCGAGGTTCTCATTGCCAGATATGAAGATGGTTCACTGCTCGGAGAACCTAAGACTATAATCATGGAACGCCCATCGGATGAAGAGCTATGCCATATGATTATTGAAGAACACATTACGGCTATGGTTTGCAATGGCATTGAAGAGTTACATTACAACTTTCTGGTCTGGAAAAAAATAAATGTGCTCGATGGCATTATCGGCGACTGGCAGACCGTCCTTGAAAAAACACTTAATGGTACACTGCAGCAAGGTGCGGTGTTTTACCCAGACAAGAAAGAAACATCCTCTTATAAAACCCAATAAGCGCGAAACTGTATTTCCCAAGCTGAGCCCCAATGCCTTTAAAGTTTTTTTTTGATCTCCGGCTGAAAAAGAGAAGTTACAAACAACCAGGGCAACTCGCCTCCACTCAGGATCTGTCGCCGGGATGTATTGAATAGTATTACATTACCATTTCCCTTCTTACTCATACTCAAATTCAGTTCAAACAATGGGACCCTTTCCATCCGTTGATCGTGTATATGCAGCATGCCCCGATGTTCAATGGCATGTGTTTGTAACACACTAAATATAAATAAGACTTTTTTCTCTTTATGGAGAAGTCAGCTTCTAACTCGAATTTCTCATGAACACTTTGTCATTTTTGAAAAAATATTTTAGTAACTGTTCAGTGGAGAACTAAAAGCTGACAATTTCCCCCGACCTGCAACTGCTCAGCAGTGCTCAAAATGTTCACAAGCTGACCGATTAGCAGGTAAGCCCCGAACTCGATACATCGGCATGCTGGGAGGGCAGATCGTGGAGAGAGGTAAGCGCAGACTCCGTGGGGTGCTGCTGAACAGTTACCTATTTTTTTCAAAACGATACAGTGAAAATCAATGCGATTTAAAGAGAGCAGAATGTTCATGAGAAATTCGGGTTAGGATGAAAAAGAGTGTATGATGCTGTCCTCACAAATAAAAGCAGCCTTAATTGAAATCGTTGGCGCAGATCGTTTTAAAGATGATCCGGTCGCCATATCTGCCCACTCATACGACGCATATATTGAAGAAGCCAGTGCATGGGCCGTTGTTTTTCCAAAAACAACCGAAGAAGTTTCAGCAATCATGCAAGTGGCAAGTGAAGAGAAAGTTCCGGTCACGGCCCGAGGGGCCGGTACGAACCTCAGCGGCGGTTCCATTCCGGCTGAAAAGGGGATAGTGCTCTGCCTGACACAGATGAACCGGATTGTAAATATCGCACCTGAAGACCGTTATGTCGTGGTGCAGCCGGGGGTTATAAACGGGGACCTGCAAAAAGCGCTTTCGAGCCATGGGTATTTTTTCCCTCCGGATCCAAGCAGCTTCATGATCTCAACCATCGGCGGGAACATCGCGGAAAATGCAGGGGGACCCAGGTGTCTGAAGTACGGGGTAACTGTCGATTATATCCTGGGGCTTGAGGTGGTTCTGGCATCCGGTAAAGTGATCCGGATGGGTAGCCCTAATGTCAAGGATGTCACAGGATACCGGCCTGCCGGGCTTTTTTGCGGTTCCGAAGGAACCCTTGGCATTGTTACCGAGGCTACCTTGAAAATCGTGCCCGCACCCAAAGCGGTCAGAACCGCCATGGTGGTTTACAATAACTTGAATGACACGGCAAAAACCGTTTCCCAGGTGATCCGTCAGGGAATTTTGCCGGCAGCCATGGAGTTGATGGATAATGAGGTGATCAATCTCATTGAAAATCACATGAACATAGGTCTGCCGCGGGATGCAGAAGGCATCTTACTGGTGGATGTGGACGGGCCCGAAGAACAGGTTGAAAAAGAAATTCATGAAATCGGTCACATTGCCAAAAACAATGGCGCAGGCAACATCGTGATTGCACACAGCAAAGAACAGGCCGATGAACTCTGGAAGGGAAGACGTACGGTATACGGGCTTTTAAGCCGGTTATCCCCGACCACGATTGTTGAAGATGCCACGGTTCCGGTCAGCAAAGTCCCTGCCATGATCCGGGGGTGCAGAAAAATTGCAGAAGAGTTTGATTTGAAGATCAGTATTGTCGGCCACGCCGGTGATGGGAATCTGCATCCTACGATTTCCACCGACATCAACAACAAGGAAGAATGGCAGCGGGTGGAAAAGGCAATTGAAAAAATTTTTGAACTGGCCCTGGAAATGGGAGGGTGCCTTTCCGGAGAACATGGGATCGGGCTTGCCAAAAAATCATTCCTTCCAATGTCCATGAATCTGGATACGATTGAGTTCCTGCGCACGGTCAAAAGATCCGTTGACCCGGACAATATATTAAATCCTGGCAAGTTTGTATAAAAGGGGTAAATGAATCTTCATCAATGCGACAGGTCAGAGGCCCAGGAGTGTGCAAGATGCGGCATTTGCCTTGAAAAATGTCCGGTGTACCAGACGACCTTGGATGAAACCGTGAGTCCACGATCCAAGGTGCAGCTCAGCCGTTTTGTGACGGAAGACAAACTGAGCTTGTCTGATCCGCTCAATGAGGTGTTCTCAAAATGCCTGATGTGCGGCACCTGCACTGCAGGTTGCCCGAGTTCCCTTGCGCATGACCTTCTCTTTATGAAACTTCGAAGTGCTTTGTCCTCAGAGCTTGGAACCACCTGGCCGCTACGCATCATTTATCATCTGCTCAGCGATCAAAAAAAACTTAAATTTGCCGCCGGTGTCGCAAGATTTGGCCGCAACAAAGTGCTGAAGGGACTGTTTCGTGATGTGGATATTGGCGATTACAATCTTAAGCAGGTGCCAAAACTCAATGCTCGTCCTTTCCTGGATCAGATGCCCGAGACCAATACACATGTGGGGGATTACCAGGGAACAGTTCTGTATTTCACAGGTTGTGCCACCAATCATATATTCGAAGATACCGGCAAGAGCATTGTCCGGGTATTGACAATAATGGGGTATGATGTGGTGATCCCCAAAGGCCAGGTCTGCTGTGCTTTGCCGATATTTATCCATGGCGAGACCGACAAAGCCGCCTCCAATATCGAAAAAAATATCAAGCTGTTCAATCAGGACGATGCGCTGGCTGTTTTAACGGATTGTGCCACCTGTGGTTCCGCACTGCGACATGGGTATGGGGCTCTGCTCAAATCTTTAGGGCGCCCTGCAGAAGAGGCGGTGTCCTTATCCAAAAAAGTATTTGATGCCTCCGAATTTATTGCCGACCATTTTGAGTTGCTAGCGCCTCATTTGAATGCGAATGCAACAGTTCAACCTGTCACCTACCACAATCCATGCCACTTGAGAAACGCTCAGGGGGTTCAAAACAAGGTTGAAAAGCTGATTGCAAAACTGCCGAGCATTGATTTCCGCCCGTCCGTAGATGCGGATTCCTGTTGCGGTGGTGGCGGGTCCTTTGCCTATGAACACCCTGATATTGCCGGAAAGATTGCCGCCAAAAAGATACAACATGCAAAAGAAACCGGTGCCCGGCTTTGGGCCACGGGATGTCCCGGATGTCATTTGCATCTCAGGCTGCATCTGAAACCGGACGATCCTTTGAAAATGGTTCATCCCATACAGCTGGTAGATGAGAATTTGTAACTGCTCACAGGAACCCACGGAGTCTCTCTTCGGTCGCTTACCTGCTGCCAATCGTGCTAGTTCAAATCTGGGCCACCTGTGACCAGTTACCTGCCTGTAGCATGAAAAACCAAGGAGCTGCAAACCCTGTGATCAGTTACGAGAATTTAACCGCATGAGTTGACACGGGTACAAAATACGGATAATAACCCATTTCAGTTTAGTAATATTTCTGTAACTGTTAACAGGCACTCCACGGAGTCTTCCGCTGGTCGCTTACCTCTTCAGTCAAGCTTGATTCCCCGCATGGGCCAACGATAACGAAGAATCACGCCTGGCCAAATCTGTGGGACATGAAAACAGTTACGGTTTGGAGGATATCAATTACGCCCAGTTAAACTCCCGTGAGTAATTACATATTTTGATTGTAGTGCCGGCCAAATTAAGAGATGCCGCTATGCAGCCGCATGAAATAAGAATGGCATCAAATTTAACAAACAACACTGGTGAAAGGAGCTAAGGAGGATGAATCAGGTGAAATTCAAAAGGGTAACACCAAAAACGTTCAGCAGGCTTATGGACACGGGGCTGATCATGGCCCTGGCATTTGCCTTCTTAATGGGCGGGGCCGGTCCGGCTCTGGCTAAAAAAGTCTTGCTTAAGGTGCCCTGTTCGGTGCCTTTCAGCGTGCCGGTGCTGGGTGATGACATCATCGGCTTTATCGCCGACCGGATCAACAGCACCAGCCAGGGCACCATTAAAATGCGCCTGTATGAACCCGGCAAACTGGTTCCCCCGCTGGAAGTACTGGACACAGTGAGCAGCGGTAAAACCAACGCCGGTTACACAGCCGCGTTCTATTATGCGGGCAAAAATCCAGCAAGTGTACTGTTCAGCTCCTTTCCCTTTGGCCCGGAACCCGCTGAATACATTGCCTGGTACTACTATGGAAATGGTCTGAAGTTGTATCAGGAGATGTATGACCACTACGGTTACAATGTTAAAGTGCTGCCTGCCGGAATCATCAGCGCGGAGACCTCGGGCTGGTTCACCAAACCTATTAACTCTCCTGAGGACCTTAAAGGCATCAAAATGCGCATCGCTGGCATTGGCGGCAAAGTCGTGACAAAATTAGGGGTGGCCGTCACCATGCTGCCTGCAGGTGAGATCTTCCAGGCCCTGGAAAAAGGGTTGATTGATGCCACGGAATTTTCCCAGCCGGTGTGCGATGTTCCTTTGGGCTTCCACAAGGTTGCTAAATACAACTATTTTCCCGGATGGCACCAGCCCTCCACCGTGCAGGAACTGCTGATCAACAAGGACGTATGGAATCAGCTGGATGACCAGCAAAAGACATTGATTGAAACTACCTGCATGGCCGCGACCCTGTACTCATTGGCCCTGAGCGACGGCATGCAGGGCAAAGTGCTTCGCGAAAATAGCGAAAAGCACGGCGTCAAAACAATGTATTGGTCTGACGAAATGCTGACTGCGTTTGAAAACGCATGGCTGGAAGTGGCTGCCGAGGAAGCCGCCAAAGACGAGATGTTCAATAAGGTATGGAAGGATATTCAGCAATTCCGCGCTGACTATAAACAGTGGGCCTCAGTGGGCTTTTTGCCCCGCCCAGAACCCCCCACCGCCAAGTAACTACTAATCGGGTACGCTAAGCGATCAGGAGGCTGCCTCGGAATACCCTTTTAAAATTGCTATTCCGGGACAACCTCCTTGACCCCTGTCTGCCTGATCGCCCTTAACCCTGCCTTGATGAAAGGACGTTTCCCATGAACAACCCCACAGCCCCGCAGAGGCCCCACAGCCTTTTTATATTTGTCAGGGGGATAGAAAAGCTGGTTGTCTGCATTGGTAAGACTGTGGCCTGGCTCAACCTGCTGCTGATTGGTGTTATTCTGGTTCAGGTAAGCATGCGTTACATTTTCAATTATAACTCGGTCGCCCTGGAAGAGCTCCAGTGGCACCTGTACGGTGTGGGCATCATGATGGGCTTGTCCTATGCTCTGACCACCAACAGCCACGTCCGTCTGGACCTTTTCCACGCCAGGTTCAGCCGTACCACCAAGGCATGGATCGACATGGTGGGTCTACTCATCCTGGTGCTGCCCTGGTGCTATGTGGTGATCAGCCATGGGATGGACTTTGTAGCCGCTGCATGGCGGGTGAGTGAACGCTCCAACTCCCCTGGTGGTCTGTGCTGTTACTGGATCATCAAATCTGTGTTACCCATCAGCTTTGGTCTGTTTTTTTTGGCAGCCCTGGCCCGCATTGCACGGGCTGTACTGTATTTAACCGGCAGCATAGAAAGGAATCAGCAGCATGGAGCCTAACGATATTCTGGTCATCGCCATGATGCTGACCTTCATAGGTCTACTGTTCACCGGGTTTCCCATTGCCCTGATTCTGGGGGGAGTGGCCATGCTGTTTACCCTGGTTGGCTATCTTTCCGATATGTATCTGGACACCATGACCGGTCTGGATTTTATGGCTATCGGGATGGTGGTCAACCGCATGTTTGCCACCATGAGCAACTGGATCATGGTGGCGCTGCCCATGTTTATTTTCATGGGCCTTATGCTGGATCGTTCCGGCATTGCCGAAAAAATGATGCACAGCATACAAGCGCTTTTCGGCAAGGTGCGCGGGGGGCTTGCGGTTACCGTCACCCTGATCGGCATTATCCTGGCGGCAAGCACCGGTATCATAGGTGCATCAGTGGTACTTTTGGGGCTCTTGAGCCTGCCGGTCATGCTCAAGCAGGGGTACTCCAAGACACTGTCCATCGGCACGATTTGCGGCGCAGGTACGCTGGGCATCCTGATTCCCCCCAGTATCATGCTGGTCATGATGGCCGACCGTCTGGGCCTGTCTGTGGGCGACCTGTTTATGGGCGCACTGTTTCCTGGCCTGCTTTTGGGCACTCTTTATATTGTTTATATTTTAGTCCTGGCACTGATTAAACCAGGTGAGGCCCCCCTGCCGGAAGCCCAGGCCGACACCAGGATGGATGTCTGGCTTGTACTCAAGGTGCTGTGGACCTGTATTCCACCTGTCATACTTATTTTCACGGTGTTGGGCAGCATTTTTTTCGGGGTTGCCACCCCAACGGAAGCCAGCGGCATTGGTGCCGTGGGCGCGTTGGTGCTGACCGTGGTCAACAGGCGAATGAGCCTGACCGTTCTTAAAGAAGTGGTGTATCAAACCTTCAGCACCACGGCCTATATTTTTGCGATCGTACTCGGAGCCACCTGTTTCGCTCTGGTCCTCAGGGAACTGGGCGGAGACGCGTTCGTTGAAAATGCCTTAACCAGTCTGCCGTTGGGCCCTTATGGTTTGGTGGCTGTTATCCTGGGTGTGGTCTTTCTGCTGGGATTTTTCCTGGACTGGATTGAGATCACCTTGATCATCCTACCGCTCCTAGCGCCCATCGTGCCCAACTTAGGGTTGGACATCGGCCACTGGCCCCATCTGGATAATCCCACCCTGATCTGGTTTGCCATCCTGGTGGCAGTAACCCTGCAGACTTCGTTTCTCACGCCTCCGGTGGGATTCGCACTTTTCTATCTTCGCGGGGTGTGCCCCCCTGAGATAGAACTGCGCGATCTTTACAAAGGGGTGATTCCCTTTATCATACTGCAGGTCATCGGCCTTTTGCTGGTGGTTTTCTGGCCCGAGCTGGTGTTGTGGCTGCCTTCTGTGGCGTATCAGTAAAAATCAGATCATAACAAACAAAATACTTCCTAAAACAGTCATATACGATATTAACGCTTTAAACACTAACCCCGCCGATTTAGAACGAATCTGCCTGCCTTTTTTTGCGTAGTATTTATAATCAATCGTTCCATATTCATTTCTTTTAATTGGCATATCGTCACGACAGTCTTGGGAATGAGTGACGATTTTAGAGACTTTTGCGCCAACAAAAACAAAATCCTGATGCGTTTTCAGAGTACCTATCCAAAAGTTTCTGGCAATGTCGGTAGATTTCATCACTCAACTCCAGTTAAAACTTTTTGAACCCCTCTTTTCATTTGCACCATCCGAGTTTCCAGGTCGCCGGTGTATCCCAAAGCAATCCTGAGCAGCCCTGGTGATAAGCCCATCTTCTGCTGGTCTTCAGTCTTGATCTCGGAAGATGTGGAGGAGCCGGAGCAGCTGATCAGCGTATCGAAATACCCAAGGGAAACGGCAATCATGCCAAAAGATTCTTCGTTCTGCAGTACATCCATCAATTCTTCCGCTTTTTCCCGTGTTCCACAGTCAATGGTCAGAATGCCACCTAAGCCATATCCGTCATTGCCTAAATCCTGAGCTTTTTCATGTTGGGGATGCTCCGGTAAGCCGGGATAGCAAACCTTGACGTCCATCTGTTTCAGCATTTGCGCCATTGCTTGCCCTCTTCTACTGTGCTCCCGCATACGGATGGGAAGATGTGGGATCCGCTGCAGGATATCAAAAGCTACCCGAGGATCCATAGTCGGTCCCAGCAGCATGATTCGGCCGGTATGCAGATCCATTAAATCCTGGATAAAGGACTTATCTGCGCAGACCGCGCCTGCGATTAGGTCACTGGCCCCGTTGATGTACTTTGTCAACGAATACACCACCACATCGGCACCGAGGATCTTGGGCGTAAAAATCAGCGGTGAAAAGGTATTGTCTACCACCAACTTGATATCCCTTTGGTGTGCTGTTTCTGCAAGCGCAGGGATATCAGCAATTTTAAGGGTGGGGTTACCCATGGTTTCCGTGTAAATCACTTTTGTTTGTTGCGTCATTGCAGCTTTAACCGCTTCAAGATCCGTGATATCAACAAAAGTTGTCCTGATATTCATCTGGGGTAAAAGGGATTCAAAGAGAGCATGGGTCCCTCCATATATACTTTCACTGGCCACAATATGGTCGCCGCTGTTACATATTTGCAGGATAGTACAGGATATGGCTGACATGCCGCTGGCTGTGCAGATTGCGGCTTCAGTACCTTCCATGGCGGCAAGATAACGGGACAGAACATCTACAGTAGGATTGAAATGGCGACTGTACAAGAAACACCCACCTTGTTCAGGGCCTCTGAGACCAGCAAAAATTTCCGGCATGGTTTTGGGGTGCATGACCGTAAATGTAGAAGACCTTGAAATGGATGGGGCAACACCGCCGTGTTCTCCGAATTCTCTACGCGCTTTTAATAGTGCATGCTCAGGGTTGTAAGCTTCCATAGTTAACCTCTGGTGACTCATTAAAATGAAGGATTTAATGAAAACTTTACCATCTAATCATTGGAATATCCTTGCTTTTCCTTCTTAATATAAGGCAATATTCGAAAGATTATTTCATTTTTAACCGCACAGAGGAAATAAATTGCCAAAACATAAAATTGATGAAACAGATTGCGCCATACTCAACCTGCTCCAAGAAGATGGTCGAGCACCCAACGTAAAACTGGCAGAGACACTCAATTTGAGCGAAACACCCTGTTGGCGTAGACTTAAACGCCTCGAAGAAGAGGGGTACATTCAGGCCTATCAGGCTAACCTGAATCGTAAGCTTTTAGGCTTTGGGGTATTGGCTTTTGTGGAAATCAGTTTTTCCACACATATGGAGCAAACTTTGGTTAAATTTGAACAGGCTGTTCAGGAAATCCCAGAAGTCTTGTTTTGCCACAATATCTCAGGAGAGTCGGATTACCTGTTGCAGGTCGTGACGGAAAACTTGGAGTCTTATGAAAAATTATCACGAAATGTTATCCGACGGCTTCCAGGAGTAACGTCGGTAAAAACAAGTTTTGCTTTAAAAGAAATAAAAGCGTCGACAAAGTTGCCGGTATCTACTAGTCGGAATTTCTCATGAGCATTTTGCCTTTTTATTAAAAGACCAATTAGTTCAAATTTATACTATTTCAATCAATCAGATAGAAAATGAACAAAATGCTCATTTTTTTATAATATCAAGTGGAGATCAACTCATGTTACATAACTTATCTACTATGGCTGGAGACCCTCTATGGGAGCTGATTAGCCTGTTTAACCAAGACAATCGAAAAGAAAAAGTTAACCTGATTGTCGGCGTTTATCGGGATGAAACAGGAGTAACTCCCGTTATGCAGGTTGTGAAGGACGCTGAGCACGAATTAGCAAAACAAGCGAAATCAAAGTGTTACGGCGAGTTATCCGGCAATCTGAAGTTTAATGACCAGATAGCCAGTTTCCTATTGGGTGACAGTGAGAATCTTAACAGGCAGTGCACCATTCAAACCGTGGGTGGTACTGGTGCTTTACGATTGCTCGCAGAGTTCGTTGCTCACCTTTCCCCAAATTCTATTATCTGGAACACAGATCCCGGCTACATCAATCACAAGCCAATAATGGAGAGTGTTGGTCTTACAGTAAAGCCATTTAGATGGCAGCAGCAAGCAGGAGAACTGGATATTCAAACTTGTCTCACCGACTTGGAAGATGCACATGAGGGGGATATCGTATTGCTCCATGGATGTTGCCATAATCCAACCGGAATTGACCCAACCCCTGAGCAATGGCAACAGTTTGCTGACGTTTTTAAAGCAAAGGGCATTGTTCCCCTTGTCGATATTGCCTATCAGGGATTTGCTGAAGCTCCTGACAAGGATGCAGCAGGATTAAGGTTGTTTGTTGACCAACTGGACCTGGTCCTTGTTGCAGCCAGTTGCTCAAAGAATATGGGGCTTTACTGTGAACGAACCGGGGCTGCAATGATAGTAACACCTGACTCCAATAAGTTGCAGAGCATCCGTACCCTTCTGGAGTCTATTACTCGTGCAAACTACTCGATGCCGCCGGAACACGGCGCTGCTGTTGCCAACTTGTTATTCGACAACCCCGTTCCATGGCTGAATGAATTATCGGTTTATCGAAACCGTATTAAGCAAACTCGTCAGAAGTTGGGGGCTATTCTGGCCGATCTCAACGCTGCACCCGAACTACAGCTCATTTCGCAACAAAACGGTATGTTTTCCATGCTCCCTCTCACCAAAGAACAGATGGCTGTGTTGCGAGAGAAGTATGCTATTTATGGAGTGACCAATGGTCGTATCAATATTGCAGGGCTAAAACAATCACAAATTGAGCCTCTTGCTGAAGCTCTCGTTGGTGTAATGAACCAATAAAACAGTACGAATAGTCATAACCGAAATTTGTGATACAGGGGCATAAATGCATAATATTTTTTGCTCACTTTTTCTAGCCCCGATTTTTCATCAATAAAATTTTTCGCAGGGCAAGGCACAAACCGCGCAACAGGTAAGCGAAGACTCCGGTAATAAACTACCGCAAGCGGTTAGTAGCATAGATCCTGCGGAAAAATCTATTGGCCCGAAAGGGAAACCTTTTGATTGAAAACGAAAAATAGACGGTTAATTAAAACACTCTTCTTTAAGCAATAATATCAATTATTTGAGTGTAAAATCAAAACGTTCATAAGGAATTCGAGCTGGTGAAGTGTCGGATACAGTAAAAAATATTTGATATTGCCAGCTATCGCTTGCATCATACTTGCGTTTTCGGGCCAAACCCGAGGCCGCCTGCTTATTCTTTCCTTGTGGGCTGGTTCGTCTTCTTCATGAACAGATCCAGCTCCTTGATCTTTTTCTTGTAACATTCCGGACAGATACCATGGCTCAAGTCACTGCCTGTGGTCTTGCTCAGATACTTTTCAATGCTAATCCAGTTTTCCCCTTTTTCTTTTGTTGTCGAACTGTCATCACGTATTTTTTTACATTCGCTGCAAATGGACAACAGGTTTTCATACATTTTAAGAGTTTTCTCCATTTTCTGCATGGCCAGACAACGTCCAACTCGAAGAATCATCTCATCATAGTCGTAAGGTTTCAGCAAGTAGTCTGTTGCCCCCAGCCGCAGCGCAGCGATTGCCGACTCCAACCGCCCGTAACCGGTAAGAATAAATACAGCCTGCTCTGGACGCTTTTGCTTGATAGCATCCAGTAAATCAAGACCGTTCATTTCTCCCATTATAAGATCGGTGATAATGAGAGAATATTCCTTCTTGGCCAGCTTTTGCAAGGCGATCTCGCCCCCTTCTGCAGAATCAACCAAATATCCCTGGTCGAGTAGGTCCTGCTGCAGGGTATGGCGTACAATGGGCTCATCATCTACTATTAAAATGGAATGTTGTTCCATTAGTACCTCACCGTATTTGAAAGTGGCTCAACAGGCAGCAATACCTTAACCACCGTTCCTTTCCCAGGGGTAGCTTGCACATTGACATCACCGCCATGATTTCGAACAATACTCTGCGACATGGCAAGCCCTGCTCCCCCTCCTCTTTTCGCAGAACAGGAAGAATCAAGTGGATCCCAAAGCCCCATGACTTCCTCTGCGTTAAGCCCTTGGCCATCATCGGCTATAACTAGTTCGATGTGGTCGGCGTGACGAGTTGTGGTCAGAATAATAGAGCCTCCGGTTTCCGGTATGCTATTTATGCTTCTGATGATTAAAGAAAGACAAACCTGCTTGAGCTGATCCTTTGCCCCTACCACCTGAAGCGTCCCTGTGTAGGCAAAATTAAGCGACACCTTATTCTGCTTAAGATATTTCTTTAAAAACAATGCAACACTGTCCAGCATTGTATGCAGGTCAAATGCAACTTTTTCTGTTGTTGGCGGCACACTGAAATTTTGAAGATCGCGTACCATTTGCTCGATCCGTTTACATTCATCCAGAGCCAGCTGCATGAGAGAGGACTCCATCTCACCCATATCAGCCTTGCGAAGTACTCGCTGCAGAACATTCTTTATGCCACAGACAGGACTATTAAATTCATGGGTAATCGAAGCTGTCAAGGCACCGATTGCGCTGAATTTTTCCGCCTGTATCAGTTGTTTTTGCGTATGTTCTAAATCTCTCTGGATTTTTCTCTGAGCCGAAATATCCAAAAAAGTAAGCACTATCCCTTTTAACTTTCCATCGGTGTCCTTGAATGGGACAGCATGCACTGTACAAATCTTTTCCTGCCCATTAATGGTACGTTCAACATCCTCCACTATGTTTGCAGCCCCTGCTGCAAACATTTTTAAATAACACTTGGCAGTGTGGCAATGGTTGCATAACCACAACTCTTCACCCGTTTTTCCCAGTATATTTTCTTCGCTCAAGCCAAGGAAATGGCAAAAGGCCTGATTCACCCTGACGACTCGACACGCAGTTGAAAGCAGGCAAAGAGGAATGGCAACGTTATAGATCTGATCAAGTTCATTATACGCCTGTAAGGCTTCTCTTTCGGCCTGTTTTGCGGCAGTAATGTCAAAAGCAGTAACAAGCAAATCGCCCTGAGCTTGATTTTCCTTCACAACTGACTGTACACTTAACAATACGTTACAATACGTATTGTCCTTCCTGCGCCACAGTCTTTCAACGGGCTGGTTACTATCGTCCTGATCACTATTGTTGTTCATCTCAACAACGGAATTGGCTCTGTCGGAAGAGGTGAAAAGCATCTCCCACTGTTTACCGACCAGCTCTTCAGCCTTATACCCGGTAAGTTTCTCCATGGTGTCATTGACATAGCTGAATATGCCTTGGCTGACAATACCGATTCCCGCTGCAACGGTATCCAGTGCATTTTGCAGGAGCTGAGTATTTATAAACAGTTCCCGGGTTCGGATTTCAACCATCTTTATCAAACGCTGATTGAACAAATGGAGTTTTTCTTCATACTGTTTTCGTTCTGATATATCTCGCACTATCCCCTGAACGCCTGCAATCCCCTCTTTTTTATAGTAAGGGGTTGCATGAATCTCCATCCACACGGGCATCCCGTCTTTGCCGAAGGTATGCAGAATGAGGCTTTCCTTGTCCTTACCTGCAAGCAGTTCTGAAAATGCTTTACCGGCAAGTGCATGATCTTCATGGGCTATACCTGAAAGGTAATGACGGCCATCCCACTCCTCGTGATTGACACCGAGCAACACACTGCTTGCAGGCGACAGGTACGTAATGCGCCCAGTTCTGTCGAGCCTGAAAAAAACATCCTGCGATGTTTCAGCAAAGGAACGAAAAAGAGCTTCACTCTGCTCTAGTTGCTGCTGCTGTTTCCTTTGCCTGGTGACTATTCTACCGCTGCCCATAGTACCGATCAGTGTCCCCTGGTCATCAAAAAGCGGTGATTTATATACATCCAGATAAAGAAATTTACCTTGGACGTTGCCAAACTCATCAAAGCGTTGCGCTTTGCGCTCTTTGATAACAACCTGATCTGAATCCATACACAGTTCGCCAAAGGTATGCCAGTTGGGATTGTCAGGGTAAAGTGCCCGTTGTCGATGGGCAAAAAAGAGATCTGTTTTTCCCAAAGGCTCTTCTATCCCGTCGGCGATCAGCAATTTTTCGCAGACGACACTGTTGACAAAAATATATCGCCCTTCCAGGTCTTTTGCCCACAGAAGATCCCTAGAATTTTCTGCAAGTAAGCGGTATATACTGTCCTTAGGTAAATTATTCATGGCATGAGCAATGGTATTTATCCTGACGGGGTTGCAATTATTAGCCTTTGTGAAACAACGCTACACAACAAACCTTGTGCAAAAAGGACAAACATACAAATACACAAAAAGAATCAAGTACATAGTAGCTGTGACACGTTTGCAAAACAAGTGAAAACAGCCCATACCCAGAGTGAAAACCGGAATACTTCATGGCTCATCCCCCCGAGCTCTGGTCAGGCGAGCCTAAGAAGAAAATCAGCTATATGTTCGGCACCGTTCTCCTGGACCGGAAAAAACGCCTGCCCCTTGAGTGCGATAAGATCATCAAGTTCCTCCGCCCACCTGCCGCTGTAAAACGCTTCTCTTGTTATCTGCTTCGAGGCCATATGCTCTGCCGCAAACTTGCACAACACTTCAGCCTCCGGAAAATAAGGCCTGGATATGTAGGCAAACACACTTCCTGCCTGATAAACCTCGGCCAGGGTGGAATAACCGACTTTGCCAACCACGATATCAGCTGCTGCTACAAGATCCGGATGATACACTGAAGAGCACCGGTCAAGATAACAAATATTGCCATCATTTATCGTTGGCCCCTCATTGCCCGTGACGACAAACGAGTACCCTTTTTTGGCCCGTACCCCTACCGAGGAAAAGGAATCCCGATTCGTACCGCCCATGGTAACAAGTACCAGTTTGTCGCTGCCTTGACTAAATCTGCTCCGCAACGCCGGCGCTGATGCTTTTATACTCCTTGCAACCGGCGGGACACGGCAATCACAGCCTATAGACAGGCAGACAGGTTCTGTCTGCACGTGAAAATCGGCCTGTTGAAAAAGGTGATCGAGATAGTCTATGTGGCTACGAAGGGAGGCACTTTTCTGTTCATAAGCCGCATAGATCCAATCCCATGTAAAATTTTCCACCAATATCGAAGGGATTTTTGCCTGTTTTGCAGCCAGGATTCCCAATGGCGCAATATCGCAAATCACCATTCGACATTGAGAAAAGAAAGCAGCGCAAGCCTCTATTTTTGACCGAGTCAAAGGATAGAAAGTATCCAGGGCTGCTGCTGTGGCTGGAATATTCTCCTCCAGTCCCGTCAGCTGCACCATGCCGATATCAGTGAGTATGGAATGATAGATGAAGGGGGCCTCCAGAGATTGGCTGAAAAACCATTTCGGAACAGTGGTGGCAATAACAAACTCCACACTCTCTCTTTTAGCCAGAGCCTGCATCACCGCTACGGCTCTAGCTGCATGCCCGAAGCCATGAGAGGTAATGCAAAAGCCTATCTTCATGGGCCTCAGTTTGTTTCCGCTGGTTGCACAGGCAGAATGATGGTAAAGCTGCTTCCCACTCCCATTTGACTCTGTACAGTTATCTGTCCGTTGTGCTTTTCAACAATGCTTTTGGCAATAGACAACCCCAGCCCGGTCCCTCGATTTTTCTCAGTATAAAATGGGGTGAAAATCTGTTCCTGTTTATCAAGCTCAATACCCGGTCCAGTATCATCGACCGTCAACCACACCTGCTCTTGGTCAATATCAAAACCGGTTTTCATCGTCAACGTCCCGCCTTGTTCCATTGCCTGAATTGCGTTGAAAACAATATTAAAAACGACCTGGTAAATTTGCTCGCTGTCCATAGAAACAAGTGGCAGATCAGGGGAAAAATCCACCTCAACGGCTATCTGTTTCTTTGCAAATTCTGATTCCATAAAACGCATCACCCGCTCGCCGACATTATTTATGAATTCCTGCTTCACGGCACCTTCCCGTGGACGTGCAAAATCAAGAAATTCTCGGACGATGTTATCCAAACGGGTTGTTTCTTCTACGATAATGCCGGCAAGATGCTCATTTCCAGGGGCAACAGACGCAATTCGTTTGAGTAAAATTTCCGCAGTGGATCTAACGATACCCAAGGGGTTTTTTATCTCATGGGAAACAGAAGCCACCATTTTACCAAGTGATGCCAACCGCTGAGCCTTGTTGAGTTGTTCTTCCAGCTGAATACGTTCTGCTGCGCGCCGAGTCATGGTACGGTTAGCCTTGACAACTATCAAGCTGAGGATGGCAAAAAGAACGCCCATAATGGATAAAGAAAAAACGATGATCCTGGCCTGGAGCTTGATGATAGCTTTTAGGTCATCGGAAAGATCCTGGCGAATTTCAACCACACCCATTATTTCGCCGGTACGCTTGCCCAATCGGTCTTCCTGGTGAAAAGGGACAAAGGTTTTGAGTGTACAAAAAACTTCCGGCATTCCAGGCAGTAAACTGAAAAGCGACCCACCGGTTATGACGATGGTTGTATTCTCTCCCTCCAACGCTTTTTGATATTCTAGACCACCCATATTGAGTTTGCCCATTAATTCCGGCTTGGTCGAATAGCTGATCCTGTTTTCACCTGCATCAAAAATGGTCACAGAATCGATACGTAATCCACGGGTAATATTACGAACAATCTGGTCAAGACGGTTATACTGTTTTTCTTCGGACAGAGCGATGCGGCCATAGCGAACGACGGTAGGCAAAACAAATTGAAGAAAAACCTGACGATTAAGATTATCTGCAAAAAGTTGCGAATAGGCCTCGCTTCTTTTGAGCAGTACACTTCGGGCGTTGTTTGAAATCATCCAGGAAAGGACGAAAGAGGTAATCAGCATAGCCAGCAAGGCTGTAAAGGAAAAATACTTTACCAGCTCAAACGGCAGTAGACCGTCACCTTTTTTTCCGTGTTTGAAAAAATTTCCCAGCCGATGAATATCAGGACGGGGGATTTTCGCCACATATACCGCAGCGGCGGCATAGAGTTGTTTCGCATGGCGGAGTAAATTGCCCTGCCATTGATTTTGCATATTCCTTCCAGAGATATCCAGGTTTCAGCCCATGATCAACGACTTCCCAGCACATACGTTCATCACCTTCCCGAGGTCGAACAGCATACTGCCAGCTACTGAGATCATATTGTTTAAGAGCCTGTTTAAATGTTAACCGGCCCATGCCCACATCAATCAGCAACGGGGCAATCCTCCTGTCTGCTCTGGCATACACGGCCTGCTGTAAAACCCGTTCAGGACGATCGACCTTGATCCGAAAATTGGGCACTTTAGTCAAGGCTTTTCGAAGATACTTTATTTTTTGTTTCAACGCCATGACTGACTGGGCAGTAGACTGTTCTCCCGTTGCCTGCCCAGTATCAATCCCTCCAAAAGAACAGTATTGAAAGGGAGTCCATGGTTTAGGTACAAAAGAATTCACGGACAGGCTGATTTCCGTTAACCTGCCACGTTTGCGGCCAATGGGTAAAAGTGCTTGCTGTACTTTTTTAACGAGGTTGACAAACTCCTCAAGATCCTGGTTGGTTTCCGTGGGTAACCCAATCATAAGATAGAGTTTCAAGTGAAAAATCCCTACCTCTGCTAATCTGATGGCAGCAGAAAGCAGATCCTCTTCACTCAGTCCTTTATTGATGAGCCTGCGTAACCTCTCTGAAGCACCATCTGGAGCGATCGCAACACTTTTGAGATGAGAGGCGGCGAGCAGTGAGAGTAATTTATCAGAAATATGATCCGCTCGAAGAGAGGAGAACGAAAGCGAGCAGTTATTTGTGTGCAGGTACTGGGCTATGGTATCAAGGGTTTCGGAGTGAGCCATCTCCATGCCAAGCATTCCTACCCGATCGACACTTGCCGGTCGCTCAGCAAATGCTTTTAAAATTGCTTCACTGTTCCACAACCTGGGAGGACGATAGATGTATCCGGCAGCGCAAAAACGACAGCCTCGACTGCAGCCGCGCCCGAGTTCCACCATGTACATATTAAGTTCGGCCTCAGGTGACAGCAATTGCGAATGTCCTGCTCTTTCCTGTGGCGGAGCTATAACCTTTTTAATTCGAGCCGGGATTCCCGGTGGAGCGGTCACTTGCTCCACTTTTCCCAGATCATCATAGGCAACAGTATATAGGCTCGGCACATAGCATCCTTGGCATTGCCTTGCTATCTGCTGCAAAACATCTTTCCTGTCAGCGCCGGCACACTGCTCCACCACAGTGAGCAGACTCGCAAGAATGCCTTCAGCCTCGCCGATAACCATAACATCGGCAAAAGGCGCGAGTGGCTCTGGATTCATAAAAACCGCCACTCCCCCCAATATCACCAGGGGGCTGCCTGGAGCAATGAAAGCAGCTCTTTTTTCCGCAAACGGTTCGACCCGTCCAGCAGGCAGCATTGCTGCCAACCGGGTATAATCCTCTTCAAAACTGATAGAACCACAAATTACAGGGAAATCACAGAGGGCTCGCCCACTTTCAAGAGAGCGAAAAGAGGAACCTGTATCAGGATAGATAAACCTTTCACAGACAATCCCCTCGTATGCATTGAGCAAATTATAAACAATTTGCAGGCCAAGGTTGGAAACCGCTACGGAATAAGTATTGGGATAAATTAAGGCAACAGGCAGGCGGTTTGCCCATTTTTTGTGGACAGTACCGATTTCTTTAGCGAGTAAGGGGAACAAGTATACAATACACCGGTTGAACTGCACATAAGGTAGAACCAGCACCATCTTGTGGATCCAGGCGTCGACGGTGCAGTTGTTCTGTTAACAGGGAGTCGGTTCGATAATGTTATTTTCGCCCGACTCAGGGGGCATACTCACAAAATAAAGTTTGGAGGTAAACGCAGGCTCTAATATCGTATATGTGCCGGTGCTTGTTTTTTAAGCGCCCCCTGATACAAATAAAATGCCCTTTTCTCGGACAAACTCCTAGTCTGACTCAGGGGCATCTTCTCTCTTTCCCTTGAAATTTATTTAATTTGCCTTCTTCCTCAGGTAGGCAGGCTCATCATAATCGTGGTTTTCACGATCTTCAAAAATCGGCCTTGGCATCGAAGGCAATCCTTGGGGCTGTCTGTTAGGTTTGGCTGCGGCAAAGGAGTTACTTTCCCCCCCTGTAAATTTGCCATCGGCTTCCGCTACGGATTTTACCTGGCTCGTTTTGGCGGTGGGCTGTGGCGGCTCCTGATTTCTCCTCACAACTTCGAGCTGAGATATGGTTTCCGTTTCATCAATGCTTGAAATACCAGTGGCGATGACAGTGACCCGTAATTCATCTCCCAGCGATTCATCAAACAAGGCACCGATAATAATATTAGCCTCATCATGCGCCTTTTCCTGAATCAAGGCAGAAGCCTCCATGAACTCATTCATGGTCAGGGTTTCTTCGGCGGCCGAGATATTAATAAGGATTCCTCTTGCACCATCTATACCGACATCTTCAAGCAGTTGATTATCGATCGCCCGCTTGGCAGCCTCACTGGCACGATTCTCACCGACTGCTGCACCAGATCCCATAATTGCCGGCCCGACTTCTTTCATGACTGTTTTAAGGTCGGCAAAATCCACATTGATATGACCGGGGAGATTAATAAGGTCGGTAATACCTTTTACGGCCTGTAAAAGGACATTATCAACCATCTTCATCATATCCACCAAGGTGGAATTTTTGTTCATCAAACCAAGGAGCCGATCATTGGGTACGGTGATAATGGTGTCGGCATACTCTTTGAGTTTTTCCCAACCAGCCTCTGCGTTACGCATCCGCTTTTTGGCCTCAAAATAGAATGGCTTAGTCACAACCGCAACCGTCAGTGCTCCTGCTTCTTTACTGAGCTTCGCTATCTCAGGTGCAGCGCCTGTTCCCGTGCCGCCACCAAGTCCGGCGGTGACAAAAACCATATCCGCACCCCGCATAGCTTGCTGCAGGTCCTCGTAGCTTTCCTGGGCAGATTCTTTCCCCATCTCGGGGTCAGCACCGGCGCCCATGCCCTTGGTTATCCCTGGTCCCAGTTGCAGACGGACATCAGCACGTGATTTCTCAAGTGCCTGCATATCCGTATTGGCCACAATAAACTCCACTCCGGCCAACCGGTTTTCAACCATTGTATTGATAGCATTACCACCACCGCCACCAACACCGATTACCTTGATTACAGCAACAGATTCTTCTTCAGCCATTCTAAACGGCATGCTCATCTCCCATGAACAATATTCCTAGATTAATTGCACTCGAATATACCATTAATTGTTCTTAGACCAAAGGTATTTTAAGGAAATCTATACAATTTGTTTCAACCAATTTTTCAACTTACTCACCATCGTGCTGCTCTCTTTCGGCACGTAGTGATTTGCCTTACTGCCATACAGAACCAACCCTACTCCGGTGGTGCAACGAGGGGAATTAACATCCTCCATTCGACCCTCCATCCCACTGGGATAACCAATCCGCACCGGCAGATCAAAAATCTGTTCGGCCATCTCGACAATATTGGCTAACAAAGCGGTACCGCCGGTTATTACCACCCCGGCATTTATCCGGTTACGATACCCTGAGCCACAGATATTTTTGTTAACCATCTGCAGAATTTCTTCCATCCTGGCTTCAAGAATTTCGACCATCACCCGCTGTGAAACCTTTCTCGGCTTACGGTCGCCCACAGTCGGAACTTCAATGATCTGATTTTCTTTTATCATTGACGACAAAGCACCACCGTACAGGTATTTTAATTCTTCCGCCTCCTGGAGGGGCGTACGCAGCCCCACACTCAGATCACTGGTTAAATTGTTCCCCCCAAGGGCCAGTTCCCAGGTATGTTTGATGGTGCCGTTACAAAAAATGGCCAGATCAGTTGTTCCGCCGCCGACATCAATCAAGACAACACCCAACTCCATCTCATCCCGAGTTAAAACCGCATGGGACGAAGCCACTGATTCCAATACAATCTCTGATACGGCCAAACCGGAACGATTGCAGCTTGTAACCAGATTATGCAGAGCAGTAACATCAGCGGTAACGATATGGACATTGGTCACCAAACGAACACCGGTCATACCAAGAGGATTTTGAATACCAGTATGGTCATCGACCATGTATTCCTGCGGCAGAACATGAACTATCTGCTGATTATCGGATATTTTGACGGTCTGGGCAGCCCTGATAACCGCCTCAATATCCTTTTCCTTTATTTCCTGATTATTAACGGCAATGATCCCTGGAGAATTAAAGCCCTTGATATGATTGCCGGCAATACCGACGTAAACTGTCTCAATATCACACCCAGCTTGATCTGAAGCAGCGGCAACAGCCTGGCGAATCGCCTTGACCGTTGCCTCAATATTGACGACAACACCATTCTTCAGCCCAGATGACGCAGCAGTGCCCACCCCAACCACTTCAATCCTGTCTTCAAAAATTTCGCCGACAACAGCCAGGACCTTTGTTGTACCTATATCCAGCCCGGCTATCAGCTCACCGGATCCACGTACTTCGATTTCTTCCATGCTACCCTACCTGTCAAGTTCAGCTCGAGCGACTAAGACCTTATTTTCCATGTAATCCATCCGGATGGATGCAATCCCTTCTATCTTTTTTTTGCGGTACAGCCGTTCCAGAATTTTTACTAGACGGTAGTACCTGGTATAAATTTTTTCTGTCCCGAAGTAGATAGGAAAAGGCTGATCAACCAAATAAACTATCAACCCCTGCCGATTATCCACATGTACTTCAGATATTGATTGTATAGGGAGAATAGCATTCCCCTTGGCGGCCAGCTTCAGCAATACTAGTGCCGATTCCGCCAAGGTACCTTGAGGCAGTTGGTTTGCCGATTTTACTGTTCCCCACTTAATACCGGTAATGACAGGATAATCAAAATCCTGCCCCAAAAGCAAGGGCGCAAACAACGCCCCCTTATTATTAAGATAAAACAACTTACTGCCGGAAGCATTTTCGATATTCACCAGTGCCAGCGGTCGATGCTCCCTGACCTTGATTTCAATTGCCGATGGCCATCGCTTTGTAAGAGTAACCCGCTCTACCCAAGGCAAACTGCTGATCGCCCTTTCGGCTGCTTTGGTATTCACGGCAAACAGACTCTGCCCCTGCTCAATGTTTCCCTTTTTTAAAATCTGTGGCAGAGCACTTACCCTTTGCCCTTTTACCTGTATGTCGGTGAGTCGAAAAACATCTGAGCGCATGAGGAGCGCATAGGCCCCCCAGGAAAAAAAACCGGCAATAACGCAAAGAAAAACCAGAGTCGCCACGCCCCGTGAGTACCACTTAATCTGTGCCTGACGCTGGGCACCCACAATAGAATGCTGCATTCCCGGCGGCGAGGGATTGTGCTTTTTCCTGGTAATTTTTCTTTTCAAGCGATCCAGTATGCGCACCAATACCCCCTTCTTTTTCTTTGGTGGGCGGGGAGAAAAGCCTCCTGGTGTGTAGGCGACCATACTGTTTCGATATCCTTTAATAAATGTGTACTTCCGGTTCCAGCTGAACCCCTATTTCTGTTTCGACCTTTTCCTGTATAAGTTCCATGAGATTGATGATATCCTGCGGTACGGCACCACCATTATTTATGATGAAATTAGCATGTTTGTCGGAAATTTTTGCTCCACCCAACTGAAAACCTTTTAAGCCAACCGCCTCTATCAATCGCCCGGCTGAATCGTCCTTCGGGTTTTTAAAAAAAGACCCTGCAGATCCCGATCCGCCTGGCTGGTGTAACTTCCGCCAATGGGCGTATTCTCTGCATCGTTGCTGAACCTGTTGTACTTCCCCTGATGTTAACTGCAAAGTACAACCGGTTATAACATATCGCTGCCCTGCTGATTCACGGGGCAAACAAGTTGTCCGATACCCAAAAGTAATCTCTTCTGCAGGCACTTCCCACTCCTGCCCTGTGTGGTCCATCAGCATCACCGAATGCACGATATCGGCCATTTGACTTCCATGGGCACCTGCATTCATACGAATCGCGCCCCCCACTGTTCCGGGAATGCCTGTCGCCCATTCCATGCCGGTCAACGCCTTTTGCGAACAAAAGGAAACCAGCTTGCCTAACCTGCATCCAGCGCCAACACTAACAAAAATATTGCCGGCAGTTTCCCTTTTTCCCGCCACTTGAATTTCCGTGAAACGGTCACCAAGCTGGAAAAACATACCTTTTACATGCCTGGTTACAACAAGGATGTTCGACCCGCCGCCAAGTATTGTCCATGATATGCCTTCTGCTTCTGCCCAGACCAAAAAAGCGGCAAGTTCGCCTCGTGTTTTCACTTTCACCAACGCATCCACCCTACCGCCGACTTTAAAGGTCGAATGAATCCCCATATCCACATGCCACTGCACATGCGAAACGCGCTGCTCTAATTGTCTGCGCTGGTTGCTGGTCATTAATCCCTTCTATTTTTTTCGGTAATAAGGTGCAGCATTTGTTCGCCGGTACGCACAATATTGCCTGCTCCCAAGGTTAACAGCAAATCATTTTCCTGCAAAAGAGGAAGCAGTTCGGACGGTGCATCAATGAGCCTTGGAATATAGAAAGTGTTGCGTTGTCCATGCTTTTTTATTGCTTCCTGCAAGGCCAAAGCAGTTACGCCCTCAATCGGCGCCTCACTTGCCGGATAAATATCAGTAAGAATCAATACGTCCGCCCGGTGGAAAGCTGTAGTAAACTCATCAAACAAGCCCTGCGTCCTGCTGTAACGATGGGGCTGAAAAGCTACCACCAGCCTCTTCTCCGGCCAGGCTTCTCGTACCGCATCGAGGGTTGCCCGAATTTCTGTCGGGTGATGCCCGTAATCATCTACCACCAGCACCCCCCCGGACTCGCCTTTAACCTCTATACGTCGCTCAACCCCTTGAAAACCTTGCAGTGCAGTGGCGATAATGGAAAAATCAATTTCAAGTTCCAGCCCCACTGCGATAGCTGCCAGACTGTTGTAGATAGTGTGTCGTCCCGGCCGGTTGAGGGTTACCTGACCCAATTCCTCCTGCCGTCTCTTGACGGTAAAACTGGTACCACCATCGGCAGAGACAATCCGAGTAGCATACAGATCAGCCTGTTCAGTCAGCCCGTACGTTATGGTTCTTTTATGGATCTCCGGTAGCAACGCAGCGACATTTTTATCGTCAAAACAAACAATTGCAACGCCATAAAAGGGTAATCGGTTAATAAACTCCAAAAAGACATCTTTGATATGCTCTATGTCACGGTAGTAATCCAAATGCTCCAAATCAATATTGGTTACCACTTCAATCACAGGAGACAATTTCAAGAAAGAACCATCGCTTTCATCAGCCTCCGCCACCAGGAACTCACCTTCGCCCAGCTTTGCATTACCTCCCAGGCTTGCAACCTTGCCCCCAACCACTATGGTCGGATCCAATGCAGCCTCACCTAAGATAGTAGCAACTAAAGAAGTAGTAGATGTCTTACCATGACTGCCGGCAATTGCTATACCGTATTTTTTTAACCGCATCAGCTCGGCAAGCATCTCTGCCCGCTGAATCACGGGTATATGTTCTTCCAGGGCTTGAGCGACTTCCGGGTTGTCTTCTGCAATAGCGGTAGAGGTGACGACAACATCAGCACCACCCACCCATTGGCGTTCATGTCCACGATAGATTTTAGCGCCAAGTTGCTCCAGTTTTGCGGTTATATCTGTTACCTGCAGGTCAGACCCACTTACGGTATAGCCAAGATTCAAAAGCAGTTCGGCGATCCCGGACATACCAATCCCACCGATTCCGACAAAATGAATATGTTTTGTTTTTCTGTACATAGCTTTTAATACTCGTTTTGCTTGCCCTGCTTTTTATTTTCAATAAGGCGCAAACACTGTTCCACGATTCGATCAGTAGCTTCCGGCACTCCCATTTCCCGCATATTGGCTGCCATTGCACACAACTCATCTTCCGGCTTGAGCAATAAACTTCGCAGCAACGTTGCCAATTCATCCCCTGAAAGAGTATCCTGGTGTCGTACTAGACATCCCCCTCCATTGGCGTAATATTCTGCATTAGTTTGCTGATGATTATCCGCTGCGTAGGGATAAGGGATCAGCACTGCCGGCAGTCCTACCACGGCAAGTTCAGCCAAGGTTGTGGCACCCGCTCTCGATACCACAAAATGAGCACGCCTGTAAAGCTTTGCCATATCTCTAAAAAAAGGCTGTACCTCGGCCTCCACATCCAAGTCATCATAAGCTCCGGCAACCATCTGGTAATCCTGCTGACCTGTTTGATGTATAACATGGAAGCGGTGTCCTTTTTCTACCATTTTCCTGACTGCTTCAAGAAATAAAACATTGATCCTGTGCGCGCCTTGACTGCCCCCTAAAACAAGTAATGTTAACGGTTCCTGATACACTTTGGAAACTTTGGCTATATCCAGGATTTCCCGGCGTACCGGGTTACCGGTCTGCACGACCTTTGCCGCAGGAAAGCTATCACCGCATGGAATTGAAGTGCAAATAGTATCAGCTATCCTTCCGGCAAGCCTGTTTGCAAGTCCCGGCACAGAATTCTGTTCATGAATGCACACTGGTATAGCCAGTAATTTTGCGGCAACCATCACAGGTCCGGTAACATACCCACCAACTGCAAAAACCAGATCGGCTTTAAATCGTCTTAAAATTTTGATAGCGCTTAGCACAGCTGCGGGCTGTTGAACCAGGCTGCGAGCCTTCTCGATAACCGTTGACCCTTTCAATCCACTGCAGTTGAGTACCACTGTCTCCATATTCGTCCCGGCCAGGACCTGCTGATCAATCGCCCTTGAAGTTCCAATAAACAAAACCTCTGTTTTCGCAACAGCTTGCTGCATTGCCTTTGCCAGAGCTAACCCTGGAAACAAGTGCCCTCCAGTTCCCCCACCAGTAACAACTAAACGCATTCGCCACATCCGCCATGGTGCAATTGCAAGCTACTGCCATCGAGATCCGGAGCAAACATTTTCTCAATTTCCGCCATGGTTTCTTGAAAACACTGCGGACAATAGCCATGACTGACAACAGCCCCTTCGACGAAACGATTGCTATACCTCCATATGCCGTTACGCTCTACCCTGTTGCAGAGACAGCACACTTTGATTGTCATTGCACCCCCTTTTCTTTCTTCTCATGCTGCAATCGATGCACACTCTCCATGAACACCCTTCCCCGCTCTTCATATCCGGCATACATGTCAAAGCTTGCACATCCCGGGGCAAGCAAAACCAAGTCTCCACGCTGTGCACACCTGCGAGCTACCTGAACGGCATCATCCATTGACTCTGCAATGGCAACAGGCACTATATCGCCAAACACCTGCTTCATTTTTTCTGCAGCCTCTCCAAGCAGTATAAGCCGGCGCACTTTTTGTGCTACGACATCGCGCAACAACTGCCAGTCGCCACCTTTTTCTCTGCCTCCCGCGATCAATACCACCGGCTCCGTGCACCCTTTGAGTGCAGCATGCATTGCACCATAGTTGGTTGCCTTCGAATCATTTATGTATCGAACACCTTCTATCACTGCGACTTCAGTCATTCTATGTAGGGGAGGCTCAAATACCTTGAGTCCACCTTGAACCTCCTCTCGTTTACAACCGGCAAGCCTAACTGCAAGAATGGCTGCTGCTGCATTGAGGCGATTAACAGAAGAGGTAAGATGCGTATCTTGCAGGTTATAGGTTTCCTGCCTCAACACCCCGTTCTCCTTGAAGTTCAACTCTACTGCATCTCCGTTAACGACTGCCTCGAACCGCTTGCCTGTCCCAAACCGATAGACGTCAACATTATCCACGCTGGTAATTTCAGCCAAGCGCTGATCATCTCCCCCCAAAATAAGTCGATCACCTGGACGCTGATGGCTGACCAGCTTGAGTTTGGCGTCGACATAAGCGTCTATTGTATGATGACGATCCAAATGGTCTGGCGAAATATTTAAAACCAGGCCGATATCAGGTCTAAAAGCTCCAGCCATGTCCAATTGAAAACTTGAAAGCTCTAACACAACTACACTCGATTGCTCTTTGCTTGAAAAATACTCAAGCAAGGGGGTACCGATATTACCTCCAACAAACACCTGCTGCTGAGCATAAGCCAACAACGAGCCGACTAGAGACGTCACAGTTGTTTTGCCATTGGAACCAGTAACTGCAATTACAGGGACTTGAAATAGTCCGGCGGCCAATCCGAGCTCCCCTACAATCTTAATCCCCTTTTGCCTCACTGCATGCAATACAGGCAGATCAAGTGGGATACCAGGACTGGGCACTACAAAATCAAATGAACTTAAAAATTCTTCTGTATGCCCTCCAAACTCAAACTGCACCCCTTTGCTCTGCAAATCAGCAGTCAAAGCAGCGTCCAGTTGATCTGCAGTCCTTCCTTCAGATACCCCTACGCAAACATCACGATCCAGCAAAAATCGAACAGCAGACAAGCCGGCCTTTCCGCAACCGACCACGACACCTTTCATTCCTGGAAGAAGCAGCACTGTTACCTCAACTTTAAAGTAGCCAGCCCAATCAGGCCAAGTATGATCGAAATTATCCAGAACCTGACCACTACTTTGGGTTCAACCCACCCCTTTTTCTCAAAATGGTGATGAATTGGAGCCATGAGAAAAATCCGTTTCCCTGCTGTGAGCTTAAAATATCCCACCTGAAGGATGACGGAAACCGCTTCCAGCACAAATATACCGCCAACAATGGCCAGCAGTAATTCTTGTTTGGTAATAATGGAAACAGCACCAAGTGTTCCCCCAAGAGAAAGTGAACCGACATCACCCATAAAAATCTGGGCAGGATAGGCATTAAACCAGAGAAAACCAAGACATGCGCCGACCAAAGTGCCGCAATACACGGCAACTTCACCAGCACCCTGGACAAAAGGAATCTGTAAATACTGGGCAACGACCATGTTTCCTGCAACATAGGAGAAAACAAGATACACCGCCCCGGTAATAACAATCGGACCGGCAGCCAGTCCATCAAGGCCATCGGTCAGATTGACGGCGTTGGAAGCACCCACAATCACCAGCACTGCTAAAGGAATGTACCACCAACCCAAATCCGGCAGAATGGCCTTAAAAAAAGGTAAACTCAACACCCCGTCGTAGACTGGATGCAAGATAAGATACAAGCCGACAATAGAAGCACCCACCACCTGTAGCGCTAGCTTTTCCCTGGCTGTCAACCCCCTGGAGTTGCCCTTTCGGATCTTTTTCCAATCATCAACTGATCCGATAATGCCAAAAAAAATGCTAACCCCGAGCAACAACCAAACCAGGCCATTGGTTAAATCAGCCCAAATGAAGGTTGAAAAGATCATGGCCGCTAATATGAGCACGCCTCCCATGGTGGGTACGCCCTGTTTTGAAAAATGTGATTCAGGGCCGTCCTCCCTTATTACCTGGCCGATTTGTTTCTTTTTTAGCCAGGCGATAAAAATCGGGCCGACTATAATCACAAAAAGAAGGGCCGTAATAGAACTGCCAATGGCCCTAAAAGTAATATAACGAAAAACATTGAGCCAGCTGTAGTCGATATGAAGAGGATAGAGAAAGTTATAGAGCATAGCGCATCCCGTTAAAGTTTCAGGAGCTGTTCCAGCTCTTCGATAATAGTTTCCATCCTCATTCCCCGCGACCCTTTGGCAAGAAGCCAGTCATTTTCGGCAACCACTCCATTGGAGATCAGGTGATACAACCAGGTAGCAATAGCCTTGGGATCGGCGAAAATATGAATGCTCGATTCTGCCATACCGCCAGCCAGCGCCCCTTTTGAAACAGTAGTTGCGTATTCTCCGGTAACGGCAAGCTCGTTGTAACCAAGTTCAGCTGCCAGACGTCCTACCTGTTCGTGAGCTGTCTCTGCGAGCTCACCCAGCTCAAGCATATCTCCCAGCGCAGCAATACGCTTTCCCTGCTCGCCAAAAGAAGCGACCGTTTGCAAGGCAGCCGCCATAGAGGCTGGATTTGCATTATAGGTATCGTTTACAACCTGCAGGCCTCCAGGCAACGTAACAGTAACCATACGCTTATCATAGGCAGCATAGGACTCGAGCCCGGTCACGATATCTGCAACAGGAATACCTGCAGCAACAGCTATCGCTGCTGCCGCCGCTGCATTACTCACATTGTGGTTGCCGGGCACCTGTAACGAAACCGGTTTTTTTTCACCCTTGACATCCAGGGTGAAATTGGTTCCCAAATGCCCTTTATTAAAAATACGTGTTACCTGCACAGCAGGTTTGTACCTTCTCCCTGTTGCGGTAACGGCAAACCCGATTTTTTTTCCTTGGTCGCCCTTTACTAATCTGCGAACGTGTGGGTCGTCATAATTAACCACCTTAGTGCTCTCTGGTCGCATGCCGGCAAACAATTCGCCCTTGGCAGCAGCGACCCCTTCAACGGTTCCCAGCCCAAGGAGATGTGCCGGCTGCACATTATTGATACAACCAATATCAGGATCGGCAATGGCTGTCAGCTTTGCAATCTCGCCGAAAGAATTCATGCCCATCTCCAGAATGGCTGCTCTGTGGGCGGAGGTAACCGGCAGCAGTGACAATGGGAGCCCAATTAAGTTATTGAAATTGCCTTCGGTTTTCAGCACCGAGTCTCCGTATGCTTGTTTTTGTCCATCGCAGGCAGCAAAAATAGCAGCGGTCATCTCCTTTACTGTTGTTTTGCCGGAGCTGCCGGTTATAGACGCCACAAGCAACCTCTTTCCCAGCAACCTGCGTCGGTAAGCAGCAAGTGCGCCCAAAGCAACCAGTGTATCAGCAACCTTTATGACAAGAACACCAGGATTGACAGGACCACACTCCCGATCAACCACAACCGCGGCAGCGCCGTTTTCAACGGCTACCTCAATAAAATTATGACCATCAAAGTGTTCACCATGAAGGGCCACGAAGATATCGCCGGGCTGTATTTTTCGGGAGTCGGTTGACACTCGCTTATAGCAATCTTTCCGGCTCCCTGAAACTATCTGTCCTTTGGTCGCAGCCAGCAAATGTTTAACAGACCAAACCAATAACCCCTGTAATGCTTCGAATCGATCATCAAAATAATGTTTTTCACGACCAACTATCTGGTATGTTTCATGCCCCTTTCCGGCAATAACAACCCAATCTTTATTTTCAGCTTGACTACAGGCAAAGCTAATGGCTTCGTGCCTGTCAGTGACCACGGAAAAACTTTTTGTATCTTGTGACCGTTCAAAAAGCTCTTCAGGTGAAACCATGATTGCTCCCGATGCTTGCACACCGGGAATAATATCTTGTATTATTTGCTCTGGATCTTCCGTTCTCGGATTGTCGGAAGTGACTACAATACAATCTGCCCATTGACCAACTATCTTGCCCATTTCGGGCCGTTTACCGCGATCACGATCACCCCCGCAACCAAACACGCAAACTAACCGGCCCCTGCAGAGTTGTTTGACTGTCCTTAAAACATTATCCAGCGCGTCAGGCGTGTGCGCATAATCAACAAAAACTGCAGGCTGTTGCTCTGGGTGTTGTTCATTTAGCACCACTTGTTCCATTCTCCCGGGAACGCTTTCAAGAGCGGCCAACCCATTGCGTACCTGTTGGCAACTCAGTCCCAAGGCATGACTGACTCCCCCTGCAGTGAGCATATTGAGGATATTAAACTCTCCAGTCAAAACAGATTCCACTTGCACCTCTCGATCAACAACGTGAAGGGTACAACTCGTCCCGCTTTTCCCCTGTACTGTTTCAGTGGGCCAGATATCATTTGTAGAGTCCAAACCGCATCGATACACTTGCAAAGACGGGAGAGCATCAGCAAGTCGTGCTCCCCAGTTTCGTCCTTCCGCGTTTTCCCTATTAACGATGACAGCAGCGCCATCAGTTTTGAGATGCAACTGAAATAGACGCTTTTTTACCGCGAAATACTCCTCCAAATCATGGTGGTAATCAAGGTGATCCCTGCTCAAATTTGTAAATGCAGCAACATCAAACAACAGGGAGCCCAATCGCTTCTGATCAAGAGCATGGGAGGAAACCTCGATGAGTACATGTGTCACCCCATTATCAGCCATGCGTCGTAGCGTCTTCTGCAATGTCACTGGGTCTGGAGTGGTAAGGGGTGCCTCTTGCAGCACTGTTGTTTCTTTTTGTCTTACATACCGGTAGTTTACCGTACCAATTACACCAGGAACGTATCCGGCTTCCGCCAATATTTTCTCCAGCAACCATGTGCAGGTTGTTTTGCCGTTGGTCCCAGTCAACCCAATCAGCACCATCTCATCAGCCGGTTTTCCATAAAAAACAGCAGCCAACTCCGCTAAAGCAGCTCGCGGATCGTCAACCAACACAACCAGTTGTTTTTCCCTCGCGGCTTTAACCGGTATAGTGCAACCTTCCTGAGCAACCACCAGGATCGCTCCCCTGGAAATCGCATCAGCGATAAATGTATGCCCGTCTTGATGCACACCTTTTACTGCTATAAAAACACTACCAGGACGCACCTCTTTACTGTTGCAGGTCAAGAGGGTAACCTCTTGCTCCATATCAACATCTTTGCCGTTCAGGACAGATGGCTCAAGTACTGCAAGTATTTTTTTTAGAGTCGGCATGGGTGGCTAAATCTCTTTTTGTAGAGTTAAAGAACACTCATCAACACTTGCCAGAGGTTCTCCCGGCGCCGGATCCTGTGCGACAATTTTTCCGGTTCCACTTATCCGCACCCTGATATTCTGCGTATTGATTCTCTGCAGCCCCTTGCGTAAGCTCAACCCTATCAGCTCCGGCATATGCACGGTTGCGGCAACGGCTGTTTCCACAGGTTCTTGGAAATCAAGTCGCTTGCTAATAAAAAACTGATGAAAATTCTCAGGATTTTTTTGTTGCGGATAGGGTGGTCTCTCCACATGCGGCTTATTCATTAATTGGCTCAGCACATCCTTACCGATATTGGCCAACTTCTCTTTTTTCTTGTTTCCGGGAGATGGCAGCAGGGTGTCTTTTTCAACAGCCATCACCAACATATAACGCGGCATTTTTACAGGTAAAAGTCCCATGTAGAATTCTTGCATCAGATACTGTGACAACCCATTGTTCACGTTTAAGGCTACATGCGATGTAGTAAAATCAACCAACCCTTCCATCTCACCTTTTTTGGGATTTTGATTGCGAAACAATTCTCTTCGTACAATGACCCCTGAGGCAGGGTCAAGAATATGTTCACGCTCCGTAAACTCCTGATCTCTTACATATTCCCTCTTAGTGCCGTGATCATAGATTCCCTCCAGAATATATGGCGCTATTCTCCACCCTCCATTAACAAGACTGGCCAGCGCAACGCTCATTTGCGCGCCGGTCAGTGTGTCTTCTGCGGGACTTCCTGCCGATTCTTTTTCTAATTGTTGATCCTTGGTGTTCGTTCCCCACTGGTCAAGCACATGCTTTTCCAACCCTAACCGCGTTTCAAACTGTTGCAGAGTCTGTTCATCAACACCGTACCTGGGCGCAGCAACGGTGGGAGGCAACATTTTTTTGATTGTCAGGCCTTCTCTGGCTATGGCTGCAGCTTTAGCAATGATCGGCTCAATCAGTGCCTTATGAAAATCGTGCCGATAGACCCTGTTCAACCGAACTTGATCATCAGCCTGCCAGAAATAATTGGGATTAAAAGAGGGGTAGTTCATTACCGCCAGAACCTTACCAGTCAATGGCTCGAGTAAAACCCCCATACCCTTGACGGCTCCCTGTTGATCCAGATAACTGCGAAAACGCTTTTCAAGCTGCTTTTGAATGTCGATGTCAAGGGTCAACACCACATCCGTCGCTTTTCTGCCTAAAATTGGTTGATCTGACAAATCAATCTCTTGTACATCCTCCTTTCTAAAAGCCCCCGGCTGCAGCAGTGTATCATATCTTCCTTCCACCCCGGCCAGTCCAATTCCCTCGCCCACGAAACCCAGCACATGGGATGCGGCAGTATGCGCCGGGTAAAAACGCACCTCTTCGGATTTACAGTAGACCCCCGGCAAATCTGCTTTATTGACCGCCTCCGCCTGCTCTTTATCCAGATCATCTGCCAACTCGATAACGCGTTGACGACTTTTAAGTTGAACTTCCAGTATATCCGGGCTTTCTTCCAACACCTGCCCTAAAAGCGCAGCGGCCTCTTTTCGGTCCTTAATTTCAGCAGGATGGACAAACAAGGAAAACAAGTGATACGAGACAGCCAGTTCCTTCAAGGATCTGTCGTAAATAGTACCTCTTAAAACAGGTTCAGCGAACGATTCGCCCGCTGAAAACCATGCATTTTTATCTATCAAAGCAGCCATTTTTCCACCCAAATCCTGAATTACCACAGGATTTCGGTAGAAAAACACACCGCCTATTATCAGCAAAACGCAAACTATGGTACCAAGGCACCGTCGTCGTCTTCGCTGCTTTATTATTCGTGGAGAAACTGTGCTTACCATTTCACCTACATCTTGTGCACCTGCCCCTGGGAGGGCACGTAAAGTTCCAGACGTGCCCCTGCCAAAGCCTGGATATGGCTTTCCGACGTGAGCTGTGCCCTTTTGGCCAACAGTATCATGTGTGAGTCATCAAGCACTTTCCGTTGCTGTTGTACCTGTTGCAGTGTTTTTTGAGCACGTTGAATCTGCCAACTGAAAAGCTGACTTACACCGGCAACCAAAACCACCGCGGCAATCAAGATAACAGCCAAAGGTCTCTGCAAATGTTTAAGTGGCGAAATCGCCAAAGGTTTACGCCTGACTTTTCGCCTTGCCACGGAAGTAGTACATACCGTTCCTGGTCTATAAGGCCTAACACTTACATTTGTAATCATACTCCTGCCTCCACAGTTCAATGAGAGCTAAAGTCGTTATATTAATGACATCGCGTAGCCACTCTCATCTTGGCACTGCGTGCTCTCGGATTACTTGTTATTTCTTCTTGGGAAGCCTGCACCGGTTTCTTGGTTATCACCTGATACGCATCGCTCTTTGCAAAAGCCTGTTTTACAATCCTGTCTTCGATGGAATGAAAACTAATCATGCAAATCCTAGCGTCTTCTGCGAGCACCTGAGGAGCCGTGCTGATCAACTTCGTTATATTTTCAAACTCACGATTGACCGCTATGCGCAAAGCCTGGAAAACCTTGGTTGCCACATGAATCTTTTTTGGATGATATTTAACAGGGACGGCACGCGAGATTACATCAGCCAGTTGTGCTGTCGTATATATGGGTTCCCTTTCCCTTGCTTCGACAACAAACCGCGCTATGCGACGGGCCTGACGCTCCTCTCCGTAATGATAAAAGATGTCGGCCAACTCTGCCTCGCTCAACTCTGCAATAAGTTTTGCCGCCGTCAGGGTAATGTCCTTGTTCATGCGCATGTCCAACGGAGCATCAGCTTTAAAGGTAAACCCCCTTTCACTACGATCCAAATGAAGCGACGAAACCCCCAAGTCCGCAACTAAACCGTTGATGCGGTCTACACCGATACGATCCAGTTCCTCCTGCAGATGGGCATACGATGCCTGAACCAAAACAAATTGACTGCCAAAAGAAGCCAGCCGCTCTGCAGCAAGCTCTGCAGCATCACCATCCCACTCAAACCCGATTACCTTTGCGATGCCGGGCTCAAAGGTCAACAAAGCTTCGGTATGCCCGCCAAGCCCCAACGTGGCGTCCACATACACGCCCCCAGGCACCGGTGACATCCAGTACAAAACCTCTTGGGTGAGTACCGGAACATGTATTTCTCGGCCTCGATTACCCATAATAGCCTTAAAGAATTCCTAAAGAAGAAAGTCCGGAATTGAAATCCGGAAAACGATTTCTGGTCTTGCGGGTCTGCTCAATCCAAGCAGTTTTATCCCATATTTCGAAATGGTGGAGCATACCGTTCAACACGACATCTTTGTCAATTTCAAATTCTGACCGCAGCGTTGCAGGCACTAGAATTCTACCTTGCTTATCTAACGTACACTCTGTCACACCTGAGATAACGTAGCGGACAAAATCTCCAAAGCCAGGCTCCATCTGCCCTTGCCCAAGGAGCTTTTCTTCAAGTTCTTCCCATTCGGAAACAGGATAGGCTCGGAGGCATTTTTCCCAGTTGGTCACAACAAGAGTCTCTGTATACACTTCGCGTAATACTTCCCTGAATCTAGTAGGAATATTGAGGCGCCCCTTGCTGTCAAGCGTGTGCTCGGAACGGCTGCGAAATCTGTATTCTGAAATATTGCCTTTCAATGCACCTACCGTAGTTACCACGCAACCCTTTTAAACCACTTTACACCACTTATAACCATTTTTTATACCAAGGAGGTGGGTGCGTCAAGGAAATTTCTCAGAAGATCAATGGCTTGTCACCCCACCCTAAACAAAGAGAGCACAACATATTGTATGCCAACCACTCACGAGGCACAAAAATTAATCTAAACGAACATCCTTAACAGTGGCATACAACAGCTTCTGGGCGTGCGATCAGTGATCAACACGTTGATATAAAGATACTTTTTCAGGCGAAGTTGGAGAAAAACAGAAGGGGAGAAAAATCACAAAAAAACGAGGGGGCAAAGTGGGGAAAAATTACCAGCAATAGAAAAACAGTCTACTTAAGGAAGTAAATCAGTCAAAGAGTCGCGACTGCCGCAACGGTGTTGGTGCTGTATAATCAAAATGTTTATAGGCCGCTTCGGTGGCCATCCTGCCGCGGGGTGTACGGATTAAAAAACCAGACTGGATAAGAAAAGGTTCGTAAACATCTTCCAAGGTGTTTTTTTCTTCACACACTGCAGTGGCAAGCGTTTCCAGGCCAATAGGGCCACCCTGAAACTTATCTATCAAGGTCAACAAAATCCGGCGATCCATGTCGTCGAGACCCAACCGATCGACGTTAAGCATATGCAATGCCTTATCTGCGATGGGACCGGTAATAATTTCCTGACCAGCCACTTCAGCAAAGTCGCGAACCCTCCGTAAAAGACGATTGGCAATCCTCGGCGTACCACGAGAGCGCCTGCCAAGCTCCAGCGCTCCTTCCTGGTCGATACTGACTTGAAACAAACCGGCAGCCCGTTGAACAATTGTCTTCAATTCTTCCGGGGCATAAAACTCAAGACGTAAAATCACGCCAAACCTATCGCGAAGTGGCGGGGTCAACAAACCGGTTCTTGTCGTTGCTCCAACCAAAGTAAACCGGGGCAGATCCATTTTGACCGAACGGGCTCCAGGCCCCTGGCCGATGACCAGATCCAGTTGATAATCTTCCATGGCCGGATAGAGTATTTCTTCCACCACATGGTTCAACCGGTGTATTTCATCAATGAAAAGCACATCCCCAGCCTGCAAGCTGGTAAGAATAGCAGCCAGGTCGCCGGGACGCTCAATAACCGGGCCTGAAGTAACCTTGATGTTTGCCTGCATTTCATTGGCAATAATATAGGCAAGAGTTGTTTTTCCCAGGCCAGGAAAGCCATGGAAGAGCACGTGGTCCAAAGGTTCTCCACGCCTGCGCGCCGCCTCGATAAAAACGCGCAGGCTTTGCTTCAACTGTTCCTGGCCGATATACTGATCAAGCCTGTCAGGACGCAACTCCAGCCCTGGCTGTTGATCCGCCTGCAACTCGGAACTTGACACCAGGCGCTTACCGGTGAGGTCTTCTTCAAAATTCATAACTCACCTATTGTCTCTCCAATTACCATTGTCGGTCATGCCAAACCCTGTAAAGCAAGACGGATAAGCTCTTCCACTGCCATGGCATCAGCCCCCTCACCATGCTGTTTCTGTACACGACGCAAGGCCTGCCATGCAAGGTGTTGTGGATAGCCAAGATTAATCAGGGCCGACACAGCATCCTGGACAGCATTCCCCTGAGCGGGACTTCCTGATACCACAGATGGCTGCCCTTCAACTCCAGAAGGCGCTAAACGACCTACCTTCTCGCCCAATTCAACGCACAATCGTTGCGCTGTTTTCTTACCAACTCCGGAAATTGCAGTTAACCGAGCATAGTCCTCCATACTTATCGCCGTGGTCAATTCTTCACTCCCAAGCCCGGAAAGAATTGCCAACGCCAGCTTAGGGCCGATGCCGGATACAGTTACCAGCAAAAGAAATAACTTCTTGGTCTCCTGCTTTTCAAACCCAAAAAGAGTAATTGCGTCCTCGCGGACATTGGTCTGAATCAGCAGAAAACACTCTTCACCGATTGCCGGCAGCAAATCATAGGTCCTGGAAGAGATAAACACCTCATACCCGACACCCTGCACATCAAGTACAATGGAACCAGGCGACTTAGAACGTACAATACCGTTGAGCGAAGCAATCATGAACGTATGGCGAAAATGCCAAAGAAATCAAACCAACATGTCGCCGAGCTTGCTAAAAAAGGACTAGCAACCTCGGCACCAAAATACCCTGTATCAACCATTGCACCTCTCAACAATTCAACCGCTCCCCATATCTTAAATGATGAGCATGGCAAATGGCCACCGCAAGGGCATCGGCTGCGTCACTGGAAGGACTTTTCTCCAACTCAAGCAACACTTTGACCATATGCTGCACTTGTTTTTTATCAGCCTGGCCATAGCCGGAGATAGCCTGCTTGACCTTCCTTGCTGTATAATCAAAAGCCTCCATGGAATGCTGCATAATGGCAACAATGGCTGCACCTCTCGCATGTCCGAGCTTCAGGGCCGATCGAGGATTACGATCGACAAAAACATCTTCAATGGCAGCAACCTCGGGCTTATGGGTAAGAATGACCTCATTCAAACCGTTAAAAATAACAGAAAGGCGTCTAGAAAAGTCCTTTTCATGGGTAGTGCGTATCGTCCCGCATGCGATAAACCCAATATTTTGTCCCTCGGTAGCTATCACCCCATATCCGGTTATTCTGGACCCGGGGTCTACCCCAAGGATACGCACCACCTTTGCCGACACGCTCAGGAAAGAGCCTCTATCAACTCATCCGGGATATCAAAGTTGGCATGCACTTTCTGCACGTCATCATGGTCTTCAAGGTTTTCCAACAATTTCAACAATGATTTGGCAGGCTTTTCTTCATCTACCTCAACCACATTTTTAGGAATCATGGAAATGGTGGCCTCGCTGCATACCACTTTATTTTTCTCGAGTTCGTCAACCACTTCGCTGAAGTCTTCAGGCTCGGTGAGAATCTGGAAGTTATCTTCTTCCTCAACCACGTCTTCTGCACCCGCTTCCAAAGCAATGTCCATCAACGCTTCTTCATCAATACCTTCCTTGTCAACCAGGATAGAACCTTTCTTATCAAACATCCAAGCAACACAGCCGGATTCGCCAAGGTTGCCGCCGCTTTTTGCAAAATAATGCCGAATATCGGCAACGGTTCTGTTCTTGTTGTCGGTCATCGTCTCAACCAGGACAGCCACCCCACCTGGACCGTATCCTTCATACAAAATCTCTTCATAGACCGCACCGTCTAGATCACCGGTACCTTTCTTAATAGCCCTGTCGATATTATCCTTGGGCATATTTTCAGATTTAGCAGCTGTTATCGCACTTCGCAGACGAGGGTTACCATCGGCATCTCCGCCACCCATTTTGGCGGCAATGGTAATTTCTTTAATTAATTTGGTAAAAATTTTTCCACGCTTGGCATCGTTTGCCCCTTTCTTACGTTTAATGGTGCTCCATTTAGAATGTCCAGACACTGCGAAACTCCCCCTCTCTAGTATTTATCTCAAACCATGTAGTTAATGGTTATTTTTCGGTTATTTCCACTTAATATTTTTTTATTCGGCGCCACCTGAAAGGGACACTCCTACACAAAAGCCACTCTTTACTTCTGCACGGCTTTTTGACGAAACCCCCGCCCGAGAATAAAAACCTCTCGGCTTTCTTTACGCGAACTCTTCGGCTTGACCACCTTTACCGTCTGGAAAAAAGCTTTACACGCCTGTACCACCGCTGGAAAGTCTTCTCCCTGAAAGGCCTTTACGTACAATGTCCCGTTTTCATGCAACAGATTCACAGAAAGCTCCAACACTCTGCGCACCAACCGCATCGATTGCTGATGATCTGCATATTGACTGCCGGTTGTCCTTGGTGCCATATCACTGAGAACGACATGAAAACCAGGCCATTTTTCACGAAGCAGGGTAACCAAGTCGTCGGCGTACACATCATAACAGAGCCAATGAATTTCAGCATTGGGTTTTTGACTGGGAAAATCTGTTGGCTGGATATCGACCCCAACAACAGTTCCACGTTCACCAGCCACCTCTGCTGCATACAAACTCCAACTTCCGGGATGGCAACCAAAATCAATAATCCGCTGCCCTTTTTTCATAAACTTGTATTTCTGCTGCACCTCATCAAGCTTATATACAGAGCGAGCCGGATAATTGTCTTTCTTTGCCTTTTTAAAATAAAAATCATTTACCTTACGCATTCTCTCTCCATCTTTTTCTAACCCAATTTCCTCATGAACTTTTTGATTACAAACTCAATTAATTGATATTATTGTTTAAGATTAATTGTACAATTAACTGTCTGTTTTTCGTTTTCAATCAAAAAGTTCTCCCTTCGGGTCAATAGATTTTTCCGCAGGGTCTACGTTACAAACCACTTGCGGTGGTTAACTACCGGAGTCTACCCGGAGTCTTCGCTTACCTGCTGCGCGGCTTGAGCCCTACCCTGCCAAAAACTTTATTTATGAAAAATCCGGGCTGAGTGTCACGGCAACGCTGATGCAAAAAACTTCAACGCCATATGCCGACATTTCATCGTTGACGTGCCCCTGACTTCTCCTGCATATCTTCCGCAATAGACCGAGCCATAGCCAAAGCCTCATCGCGGGTTGTTATCAACTGTTCCATCTGCGCCTCCAGAACCGCCTCCAGAATGACTTTAAAATGCGGACCAGGAACAAGAGCCAATTCACCAATAAGGTCGTTTCCAGTGAGTAACGGCGTCCCGGCAAGAACCGGCGCAACATTCTCCACCTGCACCAATTCCACCTGTGCAAACAATTGCCCTAGCTCCATTTCTATGTTCAGCGGTCGCATCCCCCCCTGACCGGCTCGCGCATCAGCCATGGCCAACAGAAAAAGGCCGGCAAGGTCGGTTCCCATACTTTTAATCAAACGAATACAAGCCTTGGTCGATACGCTACCTGTACGTGCCACGTTAAGCAAATGAAACGGGCGCATGTGATGACTAATTAAATTCGCTACCTTTTCAACAATATAATTACTCCAGCGCTGCCTTTTACCGATTGCCCTGACAATCCGCGCCCCTTCATTATCATGGTTATAAAAGGTTATTCGATCATCCCGACTTTGATCAATAACATGGGTCACCGGCTTCCCTACATCATGAAGAAGAGCAGCCCAAGTAAGTATAGCTGTACAGTCTTCACCAGCCAGATACTCTGCTATAGAATCTTTCCGTTCCGGATACCCATGAGCAGTTGACCGAAGCAACAGCTCCATTTGAGCCAGTGTCTCAATATTATGAAAAAAGACGTCCAAATGATGGCTGGCCGGCTGCTGCATGCCTAATCCTTGGCGTAACTCCGGCAATATCTCCCACAACAACCTGCTCTCAGCCATTTCTTTGAAAGTGGCAGCAGCACGCCCTGACCCCATGATTAAATCAAGCTCATGACAAATTCGCTCAGGAGCGACATGGTCAACAAGGCTTGCCTGACGCCTGACGAGATCACCTGTACTTGACTCTATGTCAAATCCAAGCACGGCCGCAAACCGGAATACGCGCACCATACGCAACGGGTCACGCTCAAAGGCCTGCTCCGATGTTACGCGAATTTTTCGGGCTGCAATATCCGACAAACCTCCGGAGGGATCGACGATTGGCAACAAACAGTTTTTTTTCTCCCAGCCTTGTTCCAACAGAGGATCAAGACAAACGCCAAGGGAGTTGATGGTTAAATCACGTTTATTTAATTCCTCTGCAAAAGTTGCAGCACCTTCTCGAAAGGCTGAAAAATCAACGCTCACTCCGTGGAACACGATCCTTGCAGCATCTTCTTCCCGACCAAGGGGAACAAAAGCCCCACCTGTCTGCTTAGCCACTTCCCCTGCCCACAAATGTGCTCCATCAGGCACTGTAATATCAATATCCCCCGGAATATAACCGAGGAGCAAATCACGAACCGTTCCCCCTGCAAGATACACTGATTGCCCATGTTGCTCCTGCAATGCAGCAAGTTTTTCACATAGCCAGCACGGCAGGACACGGGCTACCTGCTTTCCGGTCAGCGCTCCCTGCCCTTGAACCATAAGAGCTACCTTTTATTCAATCCGCCACAACTGAAGCTTTGACCCAGCAAGCGGTTTATACATTTGAGAGACACGTCCCCTTCCAGTGGTAACAGTCACCTCTGCGGGAATTGCCTCACCATTTACTTTTTTACTGTAGGAAACCACTATTCCGGCAGCAGCATTAACAACTTCCTCTTTACGATGCCCCTCTATCTGCGCGTCACCGAGGCGTAACAATGCGGTAGGACCGGGATGGGTCGTCATTTCAAACAGCCAGTCACCCGGTCTCCAGTAAGAGGCTATCCGATCATTCTCTTTTTCATCTCTACCTACCACCAGCCAAAATTTATCAAACAGTAAAAATTGACGCCCAACGAGCAGCAAATTAACATCATCAACAGAAATATCCTGCGAATCAGGCGTGTAGGCACCAGCGTAATATTTTTCTATCCGCCCACCAAGGTTTCCGTCTGTAAGCATGCAGCCACCGGCCGCATTTGGATAGTCCTTTATCCCCAAGGCTTTAGCCAATGCCATCTGCGGCTTTCTTCCCCTACCCGAAAAACCGTAGAGTTGTTCCCGATCAACAAGACCTTCCTGTTCGGCCCTGGTCGGCACAAGCAACTTGGCACTCAAAGGCCGCAACAAAATCCCGGCGCAGCCTGCATCACGCTCTATGACGCGCAAAGTATCCCTTCTTTGCGACATGGGACGTTGTCCCACCACCTCACCGGTTACCAGAAAAGAAGCGTTATACCGTGCCATCAGTTCCCTGGCCCTGGTCAACATAAGTATCTTACAATCAATACAGGGATTAAAATTTTTACCAAACCCATGGGTAGGATTTCGCAACAGATCCAGGTACCCTTCACTCAGGTTCACCAACTCAACGTCGAGCCCATACTTACGTTCCACCTCTGCGGTATATTCATCTTTTTTTGCAAGCAGGTCATAGTCAAAAAAAGGGGTCACGAATTTCAATGCCACCACCTTAATCCCCTGCGCTGCAATAACCCGGCAGGCAAGAATAGAATCAAGCCCACCGGAAAAAAGCCCTAAGGCTACTGTTTGTTTCACACGCTACTCCTTTTCCGCCTACGTTCGGCCAGTTCTTTTGCATACATCATGGTCTGGCCGGTAGGATCCTCTCCACCAAGCATCCTTGCCAGCTCTACTACTTTTTCCTCTTCATCAAGCCGAACCAATACGGTTTTGGTCCGCCCGTCCTGAATGCGTTTTTCAATCCTGAAATGAAGATCAGCACCTGCAGCGATCTGGGGGAGGTGGGTAATACAAAAAACCTGGTGATGGCTGGAAAGCTCACGAATTTTTTCAGCAACTGCCTCTGCAGCCTGACCACCTATCCCGGCATCGACCTCATCAAAAATGACCGTATCGACCTGATCTCGACGGGCAAGAATGCATTTCATGGCCAGCATCAGGCGTGACAACTCCCCACCAGAGGCAATGCGAACCAGCGGCTTAGGTGGTTCACCTGGATTGGCGGAAAAAAGAAACTCCACCGTATCCCGGCCACTTACCTGTACTCCATCCAGACCAAGCCCTTCCGGAACGGCCATCTGCACTTTAAAAATCGCCTGATTGAAACTCAGGGAAGCTAACTCTGATTCCATGACTCTCCCTAGCCGCAGAGCAGTCTCTTTCCTTGCCTCTGACAGCTCCGTCGCCTTTAACAATGCCTTGGTACTGACTTGCTCGAGTTCAACCTCCAGGTCATCAATCCGTCCCTCAAGCCCTTCCAGCTCTTTCACCTCCAGGCGAACCTTTTCTGCAAACGCAATAACTTCCTCCAAAGTAGGACCATATTTTCTCTGCAGCTGCTTTAACAATGCCAATCGCTCTGCTATAGCTTCCATCCGTGACACATCCGTTGGGATAGTCTGGAGATAACTGCTCAGTTCCTGTTCTATATCACTGATTTCATAGCAGGCTGAAACAGCGCGCTCAGCAAGTTCAGCAACAGAAGGGTCAAGGGTTGTCAGCTGTCCCAGGTCTTTTCTGACCTCTGAAAGGGTATCTAAAATAGTTCCTGAAAAAAGATGTTGCGCCTTTTTGGTAATCTGGAGCAATGCTGCTGATGACTTGAGTTTATCTCGCTCCTGCAAGAGCTGTTCATCCTCTCCCGGCCTCAGTCTCGCATTTTCGATCTCTTCCAGCTGAAAAAGAAGAAAATCTTTCTGCTGTTCTTTTTCCTGTTCTTTTTCAAGTAACTGTCTCAGATCGGTTGAAAGCGCCTGCCACTGTTTAAACAAACGGGAAAACTGCTCTCTCAACGGCCAGAGTTCCCCATAGGTATCAAGAAAATCCAAATGATGACGAGTATTCAGCAGCTGTTGATTATCATGCTGGCTGGCAATATTGACTAAACCATCAGCCAATTCCCTGGCCGTACGGGCAGTTACAAGCTGGTCATTGATATACAATTTGCTTCGCCCTTGACTGGTAATAACCCTGCGGACAATACACGTCGCACCGTTATGCAATGCATGGTTGTCGAGCACGTCCTGCAAAGCACCTTGCTCCTCACGAATTTCGAACAGTGCTTCAATGTGTGCCTGGTCGCAGTCGCTACGTACCCAGGACGAAGAGCTCCTGCCGCCCCCCAGCAGGTGTATTGCCTGCAAAATTATAGATTTACCAGCACCTGTTTCACCTGTTAACACAATTAACCCGGTTGCACGTTCCGACACATCGAGATGAAGTGCATCAACCAAGGCGAGATTTTGTACTCTGAGTTCATGGAGCATGACGACTGACCTTAGGGGTGTTACCTTTTGGATTCATTATATCTATTATTATTACGAAAAGCAGGTGGTCTCTTCCACCCTTGCTGCCTGCCTGAAGAAATGAAGTCACCCCGTATTGCTCATCAATTCAGGTGGTGCCAGGCTCAAAATTTTTAGGAGTAAAGAGGAGAGCGAAGACTCCCGGTAAGCGAAGACTCCCGGGTACAAGTAGACTCCGACAATATGTTATCGGAGTCTACGCCAACCTTTTACTGCCAAAAGACTGAACAAGATGGTACCGCATGGACTGACCGTTGGTGAACGTTGTGAAAATTTACAACTCCATCTATTTATACTCAACATGATGAGGTTGTTTACACGTAGACGAATTGACACAACGTTTATGAGAAATTCGGGTTGAGCGCGTGCTCGCCCTGCTCTTCCATCTAATTTAAGTCCGCAAACGGCACTGTGCTTAAAATTTTATGCTCGTAGCTGAGCCAAGACGCTGTTCTCAACTCTCTGTCTGCTGTAAAATATTCAGCCTACCTCGGAGTATGTTGCTTACCCGCCCGCAAACCAAAGTCCCCACTTCCATGCAGACACAAGATAAGACCGGTCCATCCCTACTTTTTCCATTTTCCCAGGCTCAGGGCAAGCGACATTCCCCTTGACGGGTCCTCCGGCAAACAGTATTTTCGGAGAGATACCTATCTTTTACCATAAAGGGAGTTACCGTGTCTACCAGTCCACAATTAAGCGCCAGTCTTGAGGATTATATTGAAGCCATTTACCATATCATTACAGAAAAGCAGGTTGCGCGTGGAAAAGATATTTCTTCACGGCTTGACGTCAGCGGCCCTTCAGTAACGGAAGCACTTCGAGCCCTGTCTAAAAAAGGTCTCATCAACTATGTACCCTATGAAGTCATCACCATGACAGAAAAAGGACGTGAGGTTGCTGAAGATGTCATTGAACGGCATAACGCATTAAAAAAATTCTTTACAGAAGTACTAGCTCTTGACCATGATACAGCCGAAGAAGGAGCATGCAAGATTGAACATACGGCCCCAAGAGAAATCATCAACAGAATGGTACTATTTATTAAATTCCTTAACGTCTGTCCCAGGGGAGGGGAGGAATTAATTGCCGGATTTGCCAGTTTCTGCCAAAAAGGTGAACTTCGAAGTACCTGTGCTGAATGCATCTCTCAATGCCTTGCCCCCAAGCAGGAACAATAACAGCTGCAGCTGTTTGCTTTTATCCGTTGGCCCGCATCAACCCAATAATTTCATTTGACTCGGGAAAGCGCCCTGATTCTCTCTTAGAAAACAAAAGATTACCATCCAAAGTAACATCAAATATACCGTTTGAACCGGGAATCAAAGTTACCTCAAGCTTTTGGCTGAATGCCTGTTCTAACGCAGCTTCCAAACTGGAAGCACGTGGTTTATAGTTTCATTGCACGCAATATTCTATTGTTACTCGCATACCACCGCCCATTTTTTTTTTGGCAAGACGCCATTGCTCTTTTTATTAACAGCGCGCTATACTAGCATATTGGTTAGCCGGTGCAATGAATATGAAAGAGTTTTTTCAACCACGCACCTTTTTCCGTCACGCTCCTTTATTCACAATTTCGACACCATCTGAGACCTATGCCTGTATATGAATTCACAGCTCTCGACAGCTCAGGAAAAAAGACCAGAGGTATCCTTGATGCTGATTCCCAGACCGCAGCACGGCAAAAAATACGAGCGCAGGGCAACTATCCAGTAGAGATCAAAGAGACTGCTGCCAGGAAAAAGACACAAAAAGCCGCTACACTTTCCTTTCATATCGGCAAAAAAATAACCGCTCAGGAAATCCATGTCTCCACGCGCCAGCTTGCCACCTTACTGGAGGCAGGCATCCCCCTTATCCAAGCTCTTGATGGTCTCGTAGAGCAAACGAATAATCGTTACTTAAAAAAAACTATTGCCCAGATAAAAGATGCCGTCAATGAAGGGAACTCCCTTACCGCTGCTCTTGAAGAACACCCGCGTCTTTTTTCCAAAATCTACATCAACATGGTCAGAGCCGGAGAAGCATCAGGCTCGTTGGATGTAGTTCTCGAACGGCTGGCGGAATTTGGTGAGAATCAGGCTGCTCTTCGCTCAAGGGTCAAAGCAGCATTACTCTACCCCATCTTCATGGCTTTTGTCGGCATCGCTGTCCTGGTTCTTTTGATTACCTTTATTGTCCCCAGCATCACCTCCGTTTTTGAAGGAACCTCGCAAGCGCTTCCCCTGCCGACTATCATCCTCATTGCTACCAGTTCCCTGCTTCAACAATACTGGTGGCTCTTTCTGCTCGTCATTACCGGAACACTCTTTGCCATCACAGCCTTTCTTCGAAGACCGAAAGGAAAAAGAATGTGGGATACATGTAAACTTTCCCTTCCCGGCTTAAGGGATCTGAATATAAAAATTGCCTCAGCTAGGTTTGGCCGAACCCTTGCAAGCCTGCTCAGTTCGGGTGTATCACTCACTGCCTCACTGCAGATAGTAGAAAACATCGTCAACAATAGCGTGCTTGCTGAGGTTATTGAACAGGCAGAACAAGAACTGGAAAAAGGGAAGAGTCTGTCCCAGATTTTTAAGGCCAGCGACTATTTCCCACCAATGCTGGTGCAGATGATTGCAGTTGGGGAGCAAAGTGGGGCATTGGAAAAAATGCTTGAAAAAGCTGCAGACAGCTATGAAAAAGAAGTCGAAGCCAAGATTTTAGCCCTCACCTCAATGATTGAGCCGGTCATGATTCTGGTCATGGGAGTGGCGGTTAGTTTTATCGTTATCTCGATCCTGCTGCCGATTTTTGAAATGAACCAATTGATCAGGTAACGCGGAAGACCTCCTCCAGGGTGGTTTGCCCTGTAAGTATCTTCCTCAATCCGTCCTGACGCAGGGTAATCATGCCGGTTTCCTCCATTGAAAGCGCCTTCTGTTTTATCAACCCAGCATCAGAGGTGGTAAGGGTAAACCGCTTTAGTTCATCGGTTAAGATCATCAATTCAAATATGGCAATCCTTCCTTTGTAGCCTGTTTCAAAGCACTCAGGGCACCCTTTCCCCCTGTACAAACTTTTATCGCCAACGTCCTCTACACTAAAACCAGCTTTCTCCAGATATTCGCTGGTCGGCACAAAAGCCTCTTTACAATGCGGACAAATCTGACGGACAAGCCGCTGGGCAAGGATGGCGTTTACGGAAGAAGAAACCAGAAACGGCTCCACTCCCATATCAATAAGCCGGGTTACGGCACTGGCGGCATCATTAGTGTGCAAGGTGGAAAACACAAGGTGACCAGTGAGTGCTGCCTGAATGGCTATTTCCGCTGTTTCCAGATCACGAATCTCACCGACAAGAATGACATCAGGATCCTGGCGAACAATGGTCCGCAGCCCGCCGGCAAAGGTAAGGCCGATCTTAGCGTTCACCTGCATCTGCGAAATACCGTCCATCTGGTATTCAATGGGGTCTTCAACCGTTATAATATTTATATCCGGACTGTTTAAAATTCCCAATGCGGAATAAAGGGTGGTTGTTTTTCCGCTACCAGTGGGCCCTGTGACCAGAATAATGCCATGAGGTGCTTTAATTAGCTGGAGAAAATGGGCAAGATCATTAGCCACAAGTCCCAATTCTTCCAACGGAAGATAGACGCTTGACTTGTCAAGCAGGCGCATAACCACCCGCTCACCAAAAGCCGTGGGTAAAGTGGAAACACGGATATCGACATTTTTATCAGCAATGCGAATCTCGATCCGTCCATCCTGAGGCAGCCTTTTTTCGGCAATATCCATCTTCGCCAGTATTTTGACGCGAGAAATTAACTTCCCTAAAACATGCCGAGGCGGCGCATACATGTCGTAGAGGATACCATCTACCCTCTTCCGTATCTTGACCCTATTTTTATAAGGCTCAATATGGACGTCACTGGCATTATCGCGCACAGCCTGCGAAAGCACCAGGTTAACGAGTTTAATCACCGGTGCATCACTGGTATCATCCAGCAGGTCGGCTGTTTCTTCTATCTGAGAAAAGATACTGTCCGGATCTTCTTCATGCATATCCTGCATAACCTGATCCGCAGCCTCGTTACTGGTCATGTCATAGGCGGTATTGATGGCTATAAAAATTTCGTTTTGGGGTGCCAGCACCGTCTCCATTCCTTCCCATTGCAAAAGTCGCTTGAGATCATCAAGCTGCTGCACACAAAAGGGCTCAGCAAGGGCTACATACGAACAATAAGGCGTTGCCACCGGAATCATCTTAAAGCGTTTAAGATATCCGATAGGAACCCGCTTCACAAAAAACGGCTCAATTTCTTTTGGCAACTTTTTGACGACTTTCAGATTGCACTGGATGCTTCTTGCCTGCAGCAACTCCTCTTCGGTAATCTGCTTTTCCTGTACCAGGATCTCACCTATCCGCCCCCCCTTTTCCTTCTGACTCTCCAATGCGGCCACAAGAGCTGTTTCGTCCAGCCCAAACTGCTCCTGAAGTATATTTCCGATAGGTTGCATAGCTCCAAACACCCTTCCAGCGTTATCTTTCATACAATCGGCAGAATGCCTACCCTTTCACCCTGCCTATTCATGATCATACTCTTATTGTCCACTGGTGCGAAGATGTTGTATGTTTTCTCTGGCGAGCTGTTTTAAGACATCATAAGGGCTTTGCCGCCACTCATCCTGCTGTTCCTCTCCAGGGTTAAGCTCCAAAACCTTTTGATACATCTCTCTAGCTCCCTGTACATTGCCTTCACGTTCGTAAACGACTCCTAGATTAATGGTTGCATAAGGATTTTCAGGATCAATATCCAAAGCCTGTAGAAAATAGTCCTTGGCCTCTAAAAATTCACTGCGTTGCAGCTTAGCAAACCCAAGATCGGTGAGGGCAGCTGCATGCTCCGGATTTGGTTTCTTCTGAAAAAAATCATCAGCTATTTGCGAAGAACCAGGCTGCACATCTTCCATGACATCACGTTTATTGTAGTAAATCTCCGCCAATTCGGCAGGATTTTCAACTATATGTGGGGTAATGAAGATAAACAGATTTGTTTTGGTCTCGGTCTCGGTTCTGCTTTTGAAAAGCCAGCCTAAAAGTGGAATATCGCCGAGCAACGGCACCTTGTATTCACCAGTACTGGTATCCTGGCCGATAATCCCGCCAAGCACTACGGTTTCCTCATTGTGAACGACCACGGTTGTATCGGCTGTCCGGTTAAAAGTGGTCGGGTTTCCATCACCCAGATCCTTAAGCTTTATCACCTCCACTGCGATTTCCAAACGTACAACGTTAGCCTGATTGATCTGCGGGGTAATGGTCAGGGTCGTGGCCACATCCTTATATTCGTAGTTGGTGTAATCCTGCTGGGAAGTAGTAGTATTTTTACTGGTAATGTAGGGTACATTCTCCCCCACCTTTATACTGGCTTTCTTATTATCGGTGGTTAAGATCTGCGGGGTGGCGATAATGTTTATGTCTTCGTCATCCTTATAGGCGTTGATCACTGCGCCAAGATTGGGAAAATAAACACCGCCGATTTCGATTCCTTCTTTCAAAACGCCCATGGTAAAGCCGCCAGGAAGGACTGGCGGATCGCTGGTAAGCCCTCCTAAAATCCCATAGGCGTTGTCCCCGGACTCACCGCTGAAACCTCCAAACAGCGTACCGGTTTCATCGGCAAAGGTTCCGGATCCGCCATACTGGACCCCAAGTCCAAAATCCTTTGAGACCTGCACCTCCATGATAAGCGCTTCCATATACACCATACGCCTCGGGATATCTAATTTCTTGATCACATCTTCAAGGACCAGGTACTCCTCGCGGGGAGCTGTAATAATCAGGGCATTTGTCTCTGCATCAGCCACTACCTGTATATCAGAGGAAAGCACAGGCCCAGCCTTACCGCCGGTTTGCTTGGTGCCGGTTGCCTGCTTACCCGGCAGACTGGTCAACACCTTGACCATCTCTTCAGCATTGGCGTGCTGCAGGTAATAGACGCGTATCTTACCCTCCCCCCTGGGAACTTGACGATCAAGCTCTTTAAGCAGGTCATAGATCTTATCAATCTGCGCCTTTGGAGCAACAATAATAAGTGAGTTGGTCCGTTCATACGCTATAATTTTAATCGTTTCCGTCCGCTTCCCTTTTACAACCCGCTGTACAAATAATTCACGGATGGATTTTGCCACCGTGACCGCATCTGCATGCTCCAGGGTAATGGTCACGGTTTCCTCACCAATGGACGGCACATCAACCACCTTAATTATTTCCATCAACCTGGAAATATTAGACTGCACATCAGTGATAATAAGCATTCCCGACTCGGCATGGGCAATAAGGACACTGGTTTTAGAGACAAGGGGTGAAAGAATTTTCTTGAGATCATCAGCATTGGAATGCACCAAGGGGATAATCTGGGTGACAACCCTATCTTCCGGTATATCAACATCACCTTGGTACAGAGTGGAAATATTTTTCGATCTGGCCTGGACAGCAGGTACAATTTTCACCACCGTACCACTGGGAATGGTCGTGAATCCGTGGACCTCGAGCACTGATTCGAAAACCCGATAGGCATCTTCTTCGCTGATCCTGGTAGGAGAAATAATGGTTACATTCCCCTTTACAGCCCGATCAACAATAAAATTTTTCCCAGTGAGCTCACTGATATACTTTATAAACAGATTGATATCGACATCATTAAAATCGATGGTAACATACCTTTGCGGTGTTACTTTTTGAGGTGCACCGTTTGCTTCGCCGAAAATGCCTGTAAACAGCAGACAACAACTCAAACAAACCAGAGATAGAATCAATTTCTTTATCATAAAGCCGCACCCGCTCTTCATTTAACAGCCCCTTTCACAGCTCCACCTCGTTCCACCTGGCCATCATCTCTTTTGAGAAAACAACCTGCGACCAAATGATGTTCTTTATTCATTTTCGAGCCCCTCATCAGGCGCCTCATTTTCGTGCCCCTCATCGGGCTCCTCAATCTCCTCCTCAATGCCTTCCTCACGAGCGCCCTCTTCAACCTCAAGGGGCTCAAACGGCTCTTCCACCGCCTCAGGCTCAGACAATTGGGGACGACTTTCCCGAAAGCTAATACGCCTTCTGGGCCTCACAACAGGCACCCTTTTTTCGACAGCTGTACTGCTGACGTTTTGTTGCCTCATTCCGCCCGTTAAGGGTTGAGGAGACGGAGAACCACCACCTTTTCTTTCCTGAATAGTCAACGCTTCAGTACGTCCATCGACCTCCAAGATCACCTTTCCTCTGACAATCTTGCGGATTCTGGCATTTTGCACGCTATCACCTATACGAAAAAGATCCTGCTTTTTTTCCTTTTCATCGATAATAATCGCTCGAGCATCCGTTTCATCGCCCACAACCGTACCGAGAAGTACCAACTTTAATGAAGTCTCTTCATGGTCTTCATCCTCAACCGGTAGTGATTCGCTGTCACTTGCTTCCAACAATGCCTGAAAAATATTTCTACCGGCAATAACCTCGTAATCTGTCGGCAAAACTGAACGAACGGCACCTGCAACGCGTTCTTCATCAACAGATTCAACGACCTCACTTCCTGTAGGAATAAATGCTACCAGCCCTTCTTCAACCCGCTCGTACCATAAAGACACTCCTGCGAAAATCAGGATTGTCAAAGACAGTAAGGTTAGCAATACCCGTATCACGATTACTGCTCCGCCGTGGTTGCTGCAGCCTCAAACAACGAAGACAGCTCACCAAAGGTAATACCGGGATCAGCGACGTCTCCACTAACCTTAAAAGCGGCACCATCATCCTGCAATTGATTTCGAATAGCAGATAAAAGCTGCCCATCTGTTACATGAACAAAAAACTCCGGCCGTGGTAACATGATCCCGGCAAAGCTCAATCCCGATTGGGCATAAGGATGGTTAAGCTCAATGTTTCCGCTAAAGTCAGCTGAAAACAACTCAGACTCCACCTGTCCTCCATCAATAAACAGTTTTTGCTCGTTGCCTGTCACTGTAAAACGCACCTGTGAAAAAGGAAAAACACCATGCCCAAGGATCTTTTTTTTCAGACCTATTTTACCGTTACCGATACTCACTTTCACATCCATATTACCTAATGCTGTGAAGTCGCTTTGCACCTTGCCCTTAAATTGTGCATTCAATTTTCCTTGTATCTCTCTTCCCAAAATTGCTCGTATGCCGGTAACCAAATCAAGCTGCACGTGCTCAATTTGTCCTGCAACGTTAAAAGCATCCAAGCTTGAACCAGTGCTAAAGGTACCGGCAACACGCCCCTGTTCAATCGTCGCCACATAGCCGACTACAGGTTGCATATTCAATAAACTTGCAAATTTCGGCTGCAGCTCCAAGGTTTCAACCTTCAACAGCGTCTTTTGCTCTGCAGATGAAGAGAACTCCAATCCGGTCAAAACCAATTTTCCAGGAAACCCAACCGCTACGTTAGATAATGCTACCCTCGTGTAAGGGAAACGTGCACCAAGATACTCAGGTATCCACTGGTCAAGGAAATCCACAGGAAAAAGTATCCACAACATGAGAACGAGCCCTGCCACGGTAAAGAGAAAATATCCCAGTATACTCCTTCCCCAACGAAGCGTTTTTGCCATCATCAGCGAGCACTCATATACAGTTCTTGATGTTGATCACAACCACCACACATTAGGCACATTCCAAGCATTTACCCTAGTTAACAGCGTTAACAACCTGATCAACGCTGACAATTTGTAAAATCACATCCAGCGTCCCTTTCTCCTTATTGTTCTCCTGAATGGTAATGCGTTTAATCCCGACGAGATTTTGCGGAGATTCAGTAGTTTTAAGAAAAGCAACAAGCTGTTTCAGACTGACTGCCTGTAATTTCATTTCAACCATGCTTTGCTTCAAGACCCCTTCAGCGGCAAGCTCCGAAGGCTTCATATATGCAATTCGCTCTTTGACCTTAATGTCAGCCGCATTTTGCTCTAAAAAAGAAAACAGACTGAACCCACTGGCCCGCTCGTTGAGCAGGGCCGCAATAGAGCGGCTTTTTTGGCTAAAAAGAGCGTAACGCTGCTGCATTTGTTCCATTTCTTCGAGTTGTCGTTGCCGGGTTACAACATTTTTTGTCATTTTTTCCCGATTTTCCATTAAAGGAAAAAGAACAAATTGCAGAAGCAAAAAAAGTACAAGACTGATCCCGGCAATAATGACTGCGTTTTTTTCTCGTGATGTCATCTGCATCAGCTCTCACCCAACTCCAGCTGTATCTCAAAGCGAATTTTTCGAGTCTTTTTATCCGCGGTCGCTGATACGATCTGCACGTCACCATACAGGGGTGACTGCGAGAGAAGACTTTTAATTTGATTGACCGTATTAAAAGTCCCAGTCATCCCGCGCATGCGGATTGCCTTTTGATCTATCACCATTCTAGAGACATGGAGCGACAAGGTAGCAGGAATACGAGCTGAGATATCTGCCAAGAAATCCAACATCCTCTGCTGGTCGGCATATACAGGCATGTTGGTTTCAGAAGACTCCATTTCCTTCAAAGCAACCTTCATCTGCACGTAAGGATCCTGGATACGGGTAGCGCTGGTAAACTGGTTCCGATACAGCTGCTCCATCTGCTGCCGCAATCGATTATTCTTTATCGTTAAACTTCTATTTTCCAGGGCATAGTAGCCGACAATAGAACCTATACAGACAAGGACGGAAGCCGCAACAGCGACTATCTGTTTCTTCGAAGTAAAAAGTGTCTTTTTAGATGCCAGTTCTCCTTGCCGTAAATTAAAATCTGTGTTTTTGCCGGGCCTGTACAGCGAGAGGCTTAACGCCGTTGCAAACTCTCCCGGTGGCATATGCTCGAGCCCCGTTGGAACATTGATTCCCGACAAAGCAAGAAGGTCCACAGGTTCCACGTCCATACCCAGCTGCGCCTTTAAGGCAGCTCGGACCTCTTCACTTTCGACGAAACGTCCGGTTACCAGTGTATGTTCAATATCATCGACCGGGAAGCCAATGGATCGTAAAAATCCCAAAGTTCGCCCAACCGTCTGCTGAAGCGCACCTAATTGTGCCCCAAACACATCGATCTCAGCCCCACCTGACATCGTCTGCGACAAAACAGGTAATTTACGACAGAATTGACAGATACCGTTATGCAGCAACAACAGGGTTGCCTCAGCATCGTCAGCCTCCAAAACCAAGTACCACCCTTCAGGAAAACGGTGCCCGACGAACTCTGCCACTGCGACCGCAGCCGGCACAACAACTCCAGGCTCGGCATCATGTTGCTTTAGGCGTTCAAGGACATCACTCAGCACTCTCTTTTCAACGGCAAAAACCAGGAGAGAGCTACTTTGGTCAGTTGTCCTTAGTACATTAAAATCTGTGACCACCTCTTCCATGGGCCGGATGAATTGATCTTCCAACTCAAAAGGGAGGGTCTGGGTAATATTTTTTTTATCGGAAAAAGGCAGCTCCAAGTTGCGGGTACTCACTGCTGCAAGCGATAGCCCGCAAACACATTCCCCGCCCTGCCAGTCAAGCTTTTCCAGAAGCTCTTCCACCGGTGTAGCTGCAATACCCTCCGTGGATAAGGGAATAGAAGCACTCGACTCAACGACCACGGTTTTCCCCTGTTGTCCTGTCACAACACCTGTGAGACACTCGTCACCGTAATAGAGTCCGAGAAACTTTTTATTCATTTCTATCTCGTTTACTTCTCAATTTATTGTATCTGCCAGTGAACAAGTGTCTGCTCGTGATTTTCCCCACGCAAAAGTACCCCTTTGCCGATACATCTGCCATCTTCGGTTGCAGCCGTAATGGTTAGAGCAAAAGCCTTGGCTGAAACTGTAAGCAGATTTTCATCCAGTGTTATATCTCCAGGAAAACCGCTGACGTTTTTATACCAGGCTGGGTCGGCAAGATTGTCGCTGTTATCCGGCTCCTCCCTGTATACTTGCAACTCGCTTATCATATCCTCGTTTAACTCAGGATTCAACGCGGCCAAAACCGCATCCGGCGCCGTATTCAAATTAATTTTACCGTCATCGCCCGCCACGGTAATATATGCTGCAATGCCTTCATGTTCCTCATCCCCATAAAAAAGCGCAGGTGTCACGCCCTTTACAAACAAAAGCTCTTCTACAGCCAACATGGCCCCATTTCGACACGAATACCCCGGAGAAAGTGATTGATAATATGCATTTTCCGCGCCATTTATCCGTGCATCATCATCTTCATCTATCCAATCACGAATGGCATCAAGTAATGCTTCTACCTGCTGCTCATCATCAATGGCAAATTTACCGGAGAGCAGGAACCTTGTCCAAACCTGTTCGACTTTTTCAAGCTGTTGTTGCTGTTCTTGAGCAGAAGTTGTATTTGTATTGTTGGCTCCATTACCGCCTTGTAAAGGATTCGCCAGCAGGGCATGAATCTGCAATTTCCCAGAAAGATCATTCACAGCGCAGGTAAGTGAGATATCGTCTGTCAAAGAGGTAAGCTGTTCCCCGTCAATGCCGGCCCAACTATCAAGAAGGGAATCATAGGTCGTTGCCTGCTGATCACTATACAAGGCTGCCTGAACAATACTGAGCCCCGAATACACTGCATTTTCCATGGCAAGCGTTTTCTCCACTAGTGCGGCATCCTCAACCTGCCCGTCAACATCAACCAGGAGTTGCATGGTCATGGTAACCAAAAAACTGACGGTCAATAGAGCCAACAGCAAGGCAACACCTTTTTGATCCTTGAGCAAATGCTTATGACTCACCGTCTTGCTCCTCTTTTATACTGCCGGTGGGAAGCCACACCCCTGAGCGAAAAGGAATAACGGTCTTGTGCTCACTATCCTGCCAGAACTCCAACGTAATAAATACTGCTGCCGGCAGTAGTACAGGCTCTTGCTCATTTTCTTCGTCCGGCTTACTCGCCCAGCTGTCATTTTTTTGACCTTCAGCATCCCAATACGTCAATTGCAAAGAGCGAAGTCCGGCACACAAGGTGTACGCTTCTTTCTCACCGCTCTCCTCTGCAAACACTGAAAGTGTATCCGCTCTCAGTAGTTTGAACGAACCAGGATCATTTTCATCTTCTATCACCTCATAGGCAATGGTGGTGCTCCCCTTGTCTGATCGTCCATCGTCAAAAGCCAGGTGCGCCATGGAACTGAAGATCAAACCGGCTGCCTGCCGGCCGTTAATCTCATTTTTCGTCCCTACAAATCCGACCTCACCATCGACTACAGCAGCAGCCAGATCACTCCTCATCCTATCCAGGGTAATACGTGCCTGCCGATAGATATCTTTCTGGTTTGCTGTTGCAGCCAACAGATCCACAGTACTGTTCAAGGCGAATCCAACCATTGAGCTCACCACTGCCAAAATTGAGACAGCAAGCATGACCTCCAGTAAAGTGAAGCCTCTGTTATTGACGTTGGTCATCGGGAACTATTTTTTTAAAAATCGTTGTCTGTACAGTAAGATGCTGTGTTTCATCTTCGGCAAGGGCAACAGTTAAGACCACCTGCTTCAGCATTCCGTCTGTGTCCGGGATCGAAATGTCGTCTTCCAAGACTGGTACCACTTCCGTATTCCAGGAAAATTCACTAAACCCATCTTCAAAGATTCCGCTCTCACTCTCTACCTGTTCAAAATCCTGCAAACGAATTTCCGCCATCTTTTCCTGAGCCAACAAGGCAGCAATCGTATCAAACCGGGCATCAGTGGCAATAGAAATCGTTTGTGACTGAGATCCTAAAAGGCTGACCAGAGCAATTGCCAATACTGCCACCGCAATCATCACCTCAAGCAGCGTGAAGCCTTGTGCACTGGATTGCCTGCTTAAGTTCATAATCGGGTTACCGAAAGGTATCCTCTTCGAGGGAAACATACCCCTGATGGAGTGTGACATGGCCGACAAAAGGAGAAAGTTTAACAGTCATCTCGTCACCGCTTTGCTCCTGAAGATGGATCAGGCACGGCTCAAGATAGCCTTTTTCGCTGAATCGCAAGGAAAATGAGCCAGATTTTTTTTCTTCTGCGGCTGCAAAAGTAATATCTTTGAGCAACACCGAGTCAGGAAGTTGAAGAGCAGGAAGGTGGCTCGACTCGTCATTGACAGCGCTTTCTGTTTCTGTTTCTTTTTCGTCGATAGCCACCACCTCGAAGCTACGAGTCGAAGAATCGTATTGCAACTGGTAAGGACGGGATGTCCGCACCGCCAGCCGTGATGTCTGGGTGATCAGGAGGGTAAGTTTGCGGGTGCTCTGTTTGAGCGGATCGCTAAAAACAAAGCTGGAAAGACGAGGCACAGCAAAGGCCATGGTCACTCCAATGAGCACCATGACCAATATAAGTTCCAGAAGAGTGAATCCCCTTGTATTTCGTACAGGCAATGTACACCTGTAAATATACAAGAAGAGGGTTACTCGATTTCCCAATTGTTAATATCGGCGTCATTACCATCGCCGCCAGGTTCATTGTCCGGGCCATAGCTAATCAGGTCAAAATCCCCGTTTAGCCCTGGGCTTATGTATACAAATTCGTTCTCCCAAGGATCAAGAGGTGTTTTCCCTTTTTCCAGATACCCACCCTCTCGCCATCTCTTTGCCAGTCGACCCACAGAGGGCGGCTCCACCAGGGCCTGCAAGCCTTGCTCGGTTGTGGGGTATTGCCCATTATCGAGTTTGTACAGCTTCAGAGCCTGCTCCAGTGAGCGAATCTGAATGGCTGCCTTGGTTCTTCGGGCCTCTTCGGGCCTATCCATGATTCGGGGTACAATCAATCCGGCAAGGATCCCTAAAATCACCATGACCACCATCAACTCAATAAGGGTGAATCCCTGCATGTTTCCAACGCGCAGGCTCTCCCTGTTCCATCCCTTCATATAAACAATCCTCATTGTTTTCTCTAAAATATCGGCCTGCAGTTACTGCTGCACCCGCATACTCAAAACACTTTTTGTCCGTACAACTCCATATCCTGCCAGCCATACGCCAACCACACTTATGCCCACAGCCTGCCAGATCCCCGTATGCAACGCCAACCATGAAAAACCGACAAACGGCAGCAAGAGCAACCTTACAATAAACCGCATCCATGCTCTGGAGGCAATAAGATCTGCCACCGGCGGGGAAACCGCGTAGTAAAAATCAACGAACTTCCTGCCTGGTTCAACTTGCAGAAGATACGAATCCCTGAAATCACGTAGAATTTCCACCATCGGGTGAAAAACAGAACCATAAGAAGCAGTTGCAATAAAACAGGAATCATCGGTCCTGAAAGTAACTTCATCGCCGTAATATACGGTCCCACCAACAATCGCATAGGCCCGTGCGTAGAAGATTGTTCCAGGCTTGAGGTTTTCCAGAATCGAACTGTATGTGCCGGTGCCGCTCCCGTCTTCGGTTTCGCCTTCTTCGTCAAAGCCGTCGGAGGATCCACCAAACAGTCCGCCTGAATCCTCTTCACTGTCATCATCATCTGCTGCCACAGCCTCGGCCACTAAAAAATTACCTGTGGTCTGCAGTATTTTTTCCAACATGGCTGTTGTTGTATCCACTGCAACAGTAAATTCCACGGAAGACACACCTTCATCCTCTTCATCAGAGGTCTGACATCGTACATAATAAATATAATCTCCGTTTTCTAGTTCGAGATCCACACTGTGGCTCGTGGTATAAGAACTGGAAAAAGATGTCATCGACTCAAAAACCGTGTCTTCTCCTGAATTATAACCACACATGCTTGAAAGGGAGGTAGTAACAGAGAGGGTGAAAGACTCTGTCGTAATCACGTCATCACTGCTCGGATTGGTAATGGAGACGGTGAGGGTATCTTCGTCATCACTGCTCACGCTACTCTTGTATTGTGGATAAGGTGCAATACTGAAAACCACTCCTTTTTTCGTTACTGTCCCTAATCCTGACAGAATCCTGCCCCCGGTCAAGGCACCGGTACGGGTGATTGCCGTCACCGGAGTGGTACTAATATAGCTGCTGGTTGCACTGGCAAGGGAAACGGTTTCCGAGCTCTCTGTGGTACTTGAGAGTTGTGTAACAGTCAGCGTATCGGTGTCATTCTGGTCTGTGCTTGTACCAACGACCACAACTTCGCCGCTATCCAGCACAGAAAGGGCATTGCCGGAGGTATCACCCTCCTCAGAGTCAAGAATGGTCACGGTGACCGTGTCTTCATCGTCGGAACCGTCTTCAGTGCCAGATTCGGCGGCCATGGCCTGCCCTACGAAAAAAGACGAGACACTATCTAAAAGACCATGCAGTATCGACGTTACAGGATGGACAGCTGGTGTCGTCCCCTGCATAACCGTTTCCGTCTCTTCAGCTGTTACCTGTTCTTCATGCACAAACTGCTCAAAAGAATCCAGCACTTCTATCTGCTGGCTGTCTTCATCCCCCTCAACCTCATCAATCAATTGTCCGGATACAACCTGCAAAGAGGATATACGAACAGGCTCAGCCAAAGAACTGTCGGATTGCGCAACAGAATCCGGCGAATCGCTTTCAGTAGTGTAAGTAGCCACCAAAAAGCGACGAATCCCCTCCTGGGTCGCATAACCGGTAACGACGACCTTGTCCTCATTCAGTAGCTCTACGTCATAGATAACATCGTCCTCCGGACCAGCATAAATGGTTGTAGAACCCTTGCTGTTAAAGCTCAAATCAGGTGCACCATCAATCGTAAACCGAAACAGTTCCGCATCAAGCTGGTTGTCGTTTTCCACTGCAGCGGCCAGATAAATCCGCCCCTCTGCAGCAGCGGTTATGCCATACCCTTCCGATATTTCTGCATCGTCAGTGGGGACTGCAACCCCCTCACTACCAAAAGTAGCATCAATAATCCCGTCGGCAGTCAACCTGATCAGGAGCAAAGATGCCACATTGTTTTCCACATATGACCCGGAAATAATGATCTTGCCGCTTTCCTGTATCAAAACGTCTTCGGCCACGGCAGCGTCTCCAACACCAATCAGGCTTACGCCCTCTTCGCCAAAGCTTGCATCCAAGGATCCGTCATCATAGAAACGACCGGCCACAATCACACTACCACTGGTACCTTCGGCTACCCCTGCAATGACAATCTGATTTTCAGGGGTAACGGCAAGAGCGGTAATCTCATCGTGCCCGCGCCCAATCTGCATGACAACCGTTCCCTGATCACCAAAGCTTGGATCAAGGCTGCCGTCTGGAAAGTAGCATGCCAAGGCAAAATCACGATCTGTGTCATTTTCACTGTAGCCTGCGGCAACAATCCTTCCATCGGCAAGCAAGCCAACTGCTAAAATTTCATCATCTGCCCGGCCGATGGATGTCACCACCCTGCCATCAATATTAAATGACGAATCATAGCTGCCGTCTGCCAGGTAACGAATGAGCGAAAAGTCCTGATCTGCAGAACTGGATTTCGAGCCGGCGACAACAATAGCCCCATCCGGCTGCACAACAACGGCAAACCCTTTATTACTTATACCGCCAAATGACTCACTGACCTGCCCATTGTCGCCAAAATCGGTGTCCAGAGTATACGCCCCGTACGATGACTCAATACAAAGAAGGAACACCACCAGTAAAATGCACCAGGTAAGAATATTTTTTTTGCGCATGAGTATAGTCTCCATCTGGCTTTTTAACCTGCACCTTTTCTTTATCATTTTAAGGCCATTACGGATGAACCAAATCCCAATTTTCCGTATAGTATAGCTTATTCAGTACAACATCAAAACCATTTTAAAGCATATTCCATGCCACTCGACAGACATGTCAGGCGCATTTGCACTGCCAAGCCACCCTGCCTTGATTTCAGATAAAACGTGGCTCATACTTGTGCTTTGGGTTAGCTCTCTTTGAAAGTTTAACGAACCTCTTCTTGAGAATCAATCGTTGTTTATCATTTTCCAAAGCTACAAACAGGATACCGGCACTGCTTGCAGTTACGACAAAGCCCACCATGTCCCATCTCGGCAAGCTCTCTTCTGCCTATGGATTCGCCGGCCAGGATACGCGGTAATACAAGATCGAGAACAGTAATATGGTGAAACATACCGCACGCTGGTACCCCTATGACGGGAACCTCACCAATTCGTGCAACAAGAAACATCGCGCCGGGAAGAACCGGTGTGCCGTACACCATATCAGACGCTCCTGCCTCCTTGATCCCCAGCCGGGTAACATCATCCGGATCAACCGACATACCACCGGAGGTGACAATCAATTCCGCTCCCATTGCAAGGCTTTTATGAATTTCCGCTGCTATATGCTGCGGATTGTCAGGGGCAAAGCCAACACTTACAACTTCTGAATCCAATGCCTTGAGCTTATCTCGCAGGACCTGCTCAAAACGATCCTCTATCCTTTTATAATAAACTTCACTGCCGGTAATTACCAGCCCAGCCTTAACCGATCGTAAGGGTTTAACACTGATAACCCCTTGCTCCACGGTGGCTATTGATACCGCGCGGTTGACCAGCCTCCTCCGTGCCACTAACGGAATCAAGCGAGTTGCCGCAACCTGTTCTCCCTTTTGTACTGGGGTATTTGCCTGTAGAGTGGCACACATCACCTCCCCCAGCATATTAAATTGCAGCAGAGCCTCTTTATTTACTTTTAAAATACCGTTACAAGCTGCCTTAAGTGTCATTTTCCCTTCAACAACTTCATCGGCAAACTCAATTTGAGGACCTGCCAAAGCTTTTGCAAGTAATAAGCCCGCCTCATCCTCATGTATCTCTTCGGCAGTTAACCGCAAAACATAAATGTGTTCTTTTCCGAGGCGGCGCAGATGATCAATATCTTCAGCACGAATAATATGCCCCTTTTTAAAGGCACGCCCCTTAAATTCATCACGAACTATCTCCGTGATATCATGGGGAAGAACCATCCCAACCGCCTGCCCCACCGGGATACTTTTTTTATGAGATACATCAGCCATCTAATCGTTCCGCACAAAGTTAATTTTTAAGAATTAAATACAAAAAAAGAGTATAACAACTACAGAGAATTACCAGCGTCAAATGTACCCCTTACCATAAAAAAAGCAACTCACCAGACATATCCAACAGACATATCAACGGATGCATGTACACAAGCATTCACCGGCCCCTAGTTATCACCAAAAATATTACCGACACCTTTAAATCAAAAAATTGACAATGCAAGGGGATGTTTCTTACCATTTTTCAGCCATGGCCTGTTGAACAAAAAAAACCGGGAAGGACAGAGTGGATGTGAAGAATGACCATTCAGCCGAACCGGCACACCTGCAAAGCTGATAGCACATGCCCATGAAAAAAAATCGCACCAAATGGCTAAAAAAAACCTTTTCGCCCCTGAAAATAACAGGGCTGGCCCTGCTGTTGATTGCCTTATGGCAAGTTGTCGGCAACATGCACTCAGAAAACAACAAACAACTACGTCACCAGGTTCGACAAAAAATAGTGGCAACCTTTCCGGAACAAGCAAAAGTTTTTTCTCAAAACATCGGTATATTTCCCTACCTAAAAATGGCGCAAGATGCGCGCCCAATTGACCTCAATCGCCCCTCAGTTGTTCTGGTACACGGACTCGATGATCCGGGAAAGGTGTGGATGAATCTTGCTCCGGCACTTGACACCCTCGGATATAATGTGTGGCTGCTCAATTACCCTAATGATCAACCCATAACCGAGTCGAGCCTGCTGTTTGTCCGCGAGTTGCAGGACCTCAGAAAACGGGGCGTTACCACCATCAATATTGTCTCCCACAGCATGGGTGGCCTTATCTCCCGCGATCTGCTGACCAGCCCAAGTGTACAGTACAAAGAATTACAGGTTGAAGACCGTGTCCCCAAAACGAACACGCTTATAATGGTGGCACCCCCTAACCATGGATCACAGGTTGCCCGGCTCCATTTACTTGGAGAAATCAGAGACCACTTTGTCCGGTTGATGAATGGCGGGGCCAATTGGCTGGATACTTTTTTCGATGGTGCGGGAGAGGCTCAAATAGACCTCCTGCCGGACAGCGTTTTTTTGACGGAACTCAATCAACGACCACTTCCCAAGGAAGTCGATCTGCTCATTATTGCAGGTATCTCCTCGCCCTGGAATAAAGGTGACATTACCCGGATGAAGAACAAGATCAAGAAAATAGTTCCAGAATTCGGGCAACAGGTCGACATGATAGGCGAATTCATGCAGTCCATGATTAATGGCCTGGGCGATGGCCTGGTTACGGTAGACTCAACCCGACTGCAAGGCATTCCACATATCACGGTCAAAGGAACGCATCTGTCGATGATCCGCAACATCACCACGGAAAGCCGGCGAGTTCCGCCGGCTATTCCTGTTATCATAAAAAAACTGGCAGCAGCTCAGTGATACCCCCCCAGCCTGCACCGGCGACCACCTTGGCCTAACGAGGTAACCTGGAATTCTTTTACGCCCACATCATATGATATGTTTACGGATTTTCGTCACCAACAACTCAGCTAAAACAACAACCGTAAAAATACTCAACAAAATGACGGAAACCCTATCCCAGTAAAAAAGATTAAGTGCCGTGTCGAGCACCATGCCAACCCCTCCGGCGCCAACCAGGCCGATAACGGCTGATTCACGTACATTAATATCCCACCTGAAAAGAAAAATAGCCCAGAATGCCGGAACAACCTGCGGCCAATATCCTTTCAAAAAGACAGACGGCCATGGAGCACCTGCTGCCGTAAGTGCCTCCACTGGTCCAGGATTTACCTCTTCCAGTGCCTCAGCAAAAAGCTTCCCCACAAACCCAACGGAGCGAAATCCGATACATACCGTTCCTGCCAACGGGCCCGGGCCGAAAATGGCAACAAACAGCAGCGCCCACACCAGCGAATTAACCGACCTGGATGAAACCAAAATAAGCTTTGCAAGCCAGTTCAAAAGGGGCAGGCGTACGATATTATTGGCCCCCATGATACCCACAGGAACCGCCAGGACAATGGCAAGCAGGGTACCAAGGGTGGCTATGTGCAGGGTTTCCACCATGGCATCGTGGATGCCGCCTGGATAATAAGAGAGATCCAACGGCCACATTCTCCCCAGTAAATCAATTACCTGTGTCGGGGCATCGTAGAGGAATTCAGGAATGACTTCCACCGTACGCAACGAAGCGGAAAGAGCCACTGCAAAACCAAGAAAGACAGTAAACCTGGCCAGCCTCTGGGCCAGGGTAAACCTGTTCCAGGTATGGTTGGAAGCACTACTCATTGAAAAACCTTTTTAATCTGAACGGAAATAAATTCACTGACCATAACCAGGGCAATGATAGAGATAAGAATAGTGGCTAAAAAATCGTAATCAAAGCGCTGGAATGCGGCAAAAAGCGTCCCACCGATCCCACCGGCACCGACAATACCAACCATGGTTGAATTCCGTAAATTGGCATCAAACTGGTAGGAAGAAAATCCGATAAAACGATTGAGCACCTGCGGCAATACCCCATACAAAATCACGCTGATAAAAGGCGCACCGGAAGCACGTAATGCCTCAATAGGTTTCAGGGAAATCTCTTCAATGGCCTCGGCAAAAAGCTTACCGATAAAACCAATGGAGGCGAATATAAGAGTAAGGATGCCGGCCAGAGGACCGAAGCCGACAGCCTTAACAAATAAAATTGCAAAAATGACGGGATGAAAGGAACGGCACAGAGCAATAAATGTTCGAAACACCCATGTTACCCACGACGGCATAAGATTTCGAGCAGCCAGGAGTCCAATCGGCAGCGAGAAAAAAACGCCAAAAGCCGAAGCAATGATGGCAATCTCAATGGTCTCGATCAAATTTTCTACGAGCAGTTTCCACCTTGAAAAGTCAATAGGCACCATCTCACTGAGAAATTGGCCACCGTTACCGAGCCCTTGAATAAACCGAACCCACGACACATCCAAATAGTTCGCCGCATACAGCGCATAGAGAAAGGCCAATGTCCATCCTGCCCGCACCCACCAGTTCGTTTTAAAAGGGGGGCCGTATTTTTGACTTACAGCGGCACTCATTGCAGCCAATCCTCCCCACCATAAATTTCCTTCAGGTGCTCATTGGTCAGTGCCGACGGTGAACCGTCATACACAATCCCCCCTTTTGACAAGCCAATAACCCTGGAGGTAAAACGTTTTGCCAGTTCAACATCATGGATATTTATAATAAGGGGAATACCGCGTTCCTCGGACAAAGCAACAAGCAGTTCCATAATTTCCACACTGGTTTTCGGGTCCAGTGAGGAGGTAGGCTCGTCAGCTAAAAGCACATGGGGTTCCTGCATAATTGCCCGGGCAATCCCCACCCGTTGACGCTGTCCCCCAGACAGACTGTCTGCACGCTGCCTGAAAAAATCAATCAGACCGATAGATTCCAGGAGTTCGAATGCCCGGTCAATGTCCTGCTGCGGGTATTTGCGCAACCAGGCTCGCCAGGGAGAGACATAGCCAAGCCGACCACTGAGAACATTCTCCATCACCGAAAGTCGCTCAACCAGGTTAAATTCCTGAAAAACCATTCCGATCTTTCTTCTTGCCTGCCGTAGCGCTTTGCCGCTCAGCTCCGTAATATTCTCATCACTTACATACACATTCCCTGCTGTGGGGGGGATGAGTTTATTAACACAGCGAATGAGAGTACTTTTTCCAGTTCCTGAAGGGCCGATAATAGCTACACTTGCCTTGCCGCTCACCGTAAAACTTATATCATTCAACACCGGCTTACCGGCTGTGTATTCCTTTACCAGGTTTTCTACCCGAATCGATCTTGTAGACGCCATTCTCAACCTATCTCTGCGATCATGTAATGCAGAACCGGCTGACTGTGTCCCCAGACCGGTCCTGTAAAAAAAGTACATCATGCCCTCTGTATTTTAGCGGGGCATGATGCAGTAAAAAAAAAACAGATTACTGTTTTTGGGCCTTCTTTTTGGCAGCTTTAGCCGCTTCCTTTTCAGCCATCTTTTTCAAACCGGCCTGATTATAGGAAGTGCCTGTAGATTCTGCGATATCGCGGATAACTTTCCAATCTTTTTGATAGGTTACAGGATAAAAACGATCGGCCTTACCAAAGGTCTCCTGCATGGCTGGGGTAAATCGGTAGGAATAAAAAGCATCAACAATCTTTTTCACTAACTCAGGATTCAGATTATGTGCATAGCCAAAAGAAGAAGTCGGAAACTTGGGACTGGTAAAGATTATATTAAAATCATCGGCATTGATCCTTCCGGCATCTGCCATTCGATAAAAAACATCGGAAGCCACCGGGGCTGCATCATAATCACCGTGGGCAACACCAAGGATGGACTGATCATGCTTTCCGGAATACACAACGGTGTAATCCTTGTCCGGGATAATGCCGTGTTGTGGAAAAATAGCTCTGGGCGCAAGGTTTCCGGAGTTGGAAGAGGCAGAGGTGTGAGCAACCCGCTTTCCTTTAATATCTTCCATGGTTTTAATACCGCTGTCTTTCTTGGTCACCAAAATCAGGTTATACCCCTGAAAACCATCCGGGTACCCTTTCACAGCGATGGGTACATAACCGGCAAGGTTAACGGCAAAACCCGTAGGCCCGGTTGAGAAACCGGCAATGTGCAGCCGCCCGGAGCGCATGGCCTCGACTTCTGCAGCATTTGACTGCACGGTATAATAGATAACTCTTTTCCCTGTTGCCTTTTCCAGATACTTCTGAAAATCTGCAAATGCATCTTTGTACACTGCAGGATCTTCAACAGGAGTATAAGTGAAAACAAGCGTTTTGGGATCTTTCCAATCTTCCTCGTTTTTGGGTGTATCGGCAACGAGATCCATATTTTCGTCGCAATACATTTCATCCAGCGTACCGCGATTCTTACATTCTTCTGCGGCGGTTGCCGTGCCGACTGCAAACAGAACCGCCATCAAAAGCGCCATCATCCTTTTCATGCTACCCCTCCTCTGTAAAATTTTGTCAAAGCAACGATTCGGCGAATAACAAATAAAACCTTGCCTTGACCTGGACCAATACCAACAACCATTCTCCTCTTCCTCACACATACCACAAGTGCCTTGTTTACCCCAAACTGCAGCACCAATGTTCCTTTCGGAAAAGAGGAGTAGGCTAGTACTAGCTATTTTCTCTTGGCCCTGTCAACCCAAATTCCCTGCACTGCCATGGAAAGAAAACACTGTCAACTCAACCACTCATCTACCAAGGCATCCAATTGATCAGGAATAATCCCCAGGATCGCCGCCAAATCAAGAATGGTAAAACGCTGACGCATCTGGTTGGCATGGGTGACAATGTCTACAAACTTTTTTCTTGGCAGTGCGATTCCATCATAACGGATATCCTCAAACCGATGCGCCGCACCAGCCTCCAGCAAACATTTTTTGAGTTGAATGGGCGGAACCAGGCCCGGCTGAATGGTCTTTTTAAAAAGCTGCCAGTTTGCCGGTTGCTGCAGATAATCAACCGCCTGTTTTATCCGCACCAACTTCTGTTGGTACTCTTTCTCTACGATAGGGAAAAGACTCCCCCAAAATGCCTGGTTAACCTGCTGCGGCACCTCATAAAAAAAAGGTTTTTCAAGCTGCATCACCTTTTCATATATGGCAGCACTCAAGATGGAGCCGACACCTACTTGTCTGCCATGCAAATCATGCTTTTTGTTATCGCGGATAGCCAGCATATCCAGGGTATGGGAAATAAGATGCTCTCCCCCAGAAGCCGGCGAAGAGGTTCCGGTCATGGTCATGGCAACACTGGAGTAAAACAGCGCTTCAAAAAGTGCCTGCAGGGCAACCGGATCTTTTTTACGAATCTGCTTTGGATTTTCCAGGTAGATTGGTTCCAAATCTTTGAGCAGGTCAACGGCAAACTGGCAGTAATAGTCGCCAAAAAGCAATTGATTGAGTTTCCAGTCGGCAGAACTCACCGATTTGGCAAGCACATCTCCAAGGCCCGAAGCAGTCAATTCCTGCGGAGCATTATTGATAATATCCGGGTTCGCGACCACTGCCCGGCACGCCTCAGCATGAAACAACACCTTGAGGCCGTCGACCGTTGCCGCAACATTGGCGGACGCATACCCGTTCATGGAGGCGGCAGTAGGTACGCTTACGTAGGGCTTCCTTTGTAAATATGCCACCCATTTGACCAGATCATTAATAACGCCGCTACCCACGGCTATATACAGATCTGCTAAAGGAGCATTTTGCATGAGGTAGTCTTTGGTCTGCTCATCGGCAGTCGGCTCCTCACCATCCTTGTCCGGAACAATAAAACAGAAGACCTGCAGCCCGGATGCCTCAAGTTCCCCGGCTGCTTTTTCCCCAGCTTTTTCCCAGGTGCGTTGATCAGCAACAAGCAAACACTTTTGCCCGTCGGTTATGTCTGTCACTATTTGCGGTAGCGCTGTAAAAGCATCTCGGCCATATATCAATTTTTCGGTCGGGATTTGGTGACGCCTGCCGCAGGCGCAATCAAAGGTTGTCCCCAATAAGGTCGTTAAGTCCATGATTCTTTCCATACAAGTGGGCCATCTTGCATAATTGCCTTTTCGTTATGCTTAAAAATTACCATCGGTGGTAAGCCCTAGTCCAGATTTCTCATCAATAAAGTTTTTCGCAGGGCAAGGCAAAAGCCGCGCAGCAGGTAAGCGAAGACTCCGATATTAAACTACCGCAAGTGGCTTGTAACGCAGATCCTGAGGAAAAATCTATTGACCCAAAGGGGGAACTTTTTGATTTAAGCTGAAAACAGACTGTTAATTGTACAACTATCCTTTAAGTAACAATATCAAACATTTAAGTTTCAAATCAAAAAGTTCATGAGAAATTCTGGCTAGCCTGCCTGGTCGAGGAAAAAGGGTTCAGTCCGACAGACTCCTAGACTCCGACATTAAGGATATACCTGTGATAATTTCTTAAGCACGTCTCAACGTTAAACGAAAATTCTGGTTAGTTAAGATACCCCGTAGTGATAAAATTATGATAAGAGGAAACCAACAATCGTCCTTTTTTTCTACAGGACAGTCAACCTCTTCCAACAAGGCCTCCATTAGCACGAACGCACTCTGCCAAAGCAGATATCCTTTACAAAAAAAATAGACTGCGTCCAAATTCCAGCTTTGTGCTATACTGCTTTAAAATTAATAAACTTATTACTGCATGGAGAGCTTATGCTGTTCCGCGCCAAAAGCTTTGCTTAATTCTCCGCGCTCCTCGCTCTTTCTGCCTGTAGCAGTGAACGTTCGCGATTTGAAGAACAATGCACTTCTCCAAATGATGAAATGGTAACCAATCAAGGTAAAAATTGTAACCTCAACCGTTTTCAAAAAACCGACGTTATCCCCTTTCAATACATTTTTGAAAATGATGGTGATCTCGACATTATGGTCGCCGGCAAAGAGTACGAAATAGAGAGTCTCTATGATAGAGACAAAAAGAAAAAAACCACCTAAAAAAACGACAAAATAAAGGGTACTTTGAAAAAATAAATTTTCTTATCAAGGTCAAAGAGCAAGATGCATTTTTCCGCAGGCATATATTTGATATAAGCGTCTCTGCTTACCTCCGAGGATAAAATTTTGAGCGTGACAGCAAAATTGGAAGAAAAAGCATTTTTTCAAGGTGCTCGAAAAGCTAAAAAATCACCCCGACAGACAGAGAAATATTTTCACCTAACTCTTTCAAAGGATCATAAACATGGAATTACATGAAAATCAAGCAGCGCTTGTCCTCACTATTGATGATGCGGGAGAAGTCTCCGTTGATGTCGCAGCACAAGACAGCACATCTTTACCTGCCGAGGTGTGTAAGGTGATTGCAATGAAACTGATCAATGATGAAAATTTTCAAGAAGAAATAATGGGGTCAATCGGCTAGTGCGTTGGCGCAGCCGGACGCAGGATACAAGCTATCTGCAAACGCGATGAGCAGCAGAGGTCGGAAGTCTCGGTTCTGTAGTCCTCTATGCAGGATGGAAAGTAGCCTATCCGCGGGGTGAGATTAAAGGAAGTAACACAGGGTTTGTATATGGCCGGGTACTGTTGAATGGTAATAAAAAATAGCACTCGTCCAGACCAAACATCCTTTGCTGCATCCCGGCAACAGTTAGGCGAAATGACGGCTTCGCAATAACGGTGAAGGTATAGATATACATTACGCTGTTAACCAACATGCACAAAAAGTAATCTAATGCTTGTTTACCTCCATCAATCCGTTAAGCCGTTAAGCCGTTAAGCCGTTAAGCCGTTAAGCTACTCCTAAAAAAAAACAGGATAATAGTGACCGACAAACAGACACCAACAAAACGGTTATTAAGCAAAAAATAAAGCCATGGCATATTGCCGCACTCGTTATCATTACTGTTTGCTACCTTATTTTGCAATGTACCCTCACCGACAAGTCAACCATATCCAAACCAACCCCAAACGCAGGAAAACATAGCACCATTTCTATAGATACAAACAAAAACGGGCCGCAGTAATATCAACAAAATGATTATAAAAAAACACCTGATACTTGCAGCATTGTGTATTCTTATCCCAGCCCATGCTTTATGCTGGAGTGGCAAGGCAATAACCGGGCCCAATAATGATACGATAACCGTTGAACGTGACAGCGAACAAATTACAATACGTCTCTACGGCATAAAGACTCCGGAATTAAGCCAGGCCTATGCAAACCAGACAAACGAAACCATCGCTTCTCTGGTTACAGGAAGACAAATTGCTGTTAACGAGGTAACCATTGATGAACATGGCCAACCTGCTGCTTTGGTGTATATCAGTGGTCAAATTTTGAACAAACACCTCATACAAGAAGGCTACGCCTTGGTGGACACAAAGAACTGCAAAGAGAACTTCTGCAACACCTGGATATCGATAGAAGCATTTTCAAGACTCCAAGGACGTGGGATGTGGGCTGACAAGAATTGATTAAATCTTCAGTTACAGATTTGAGTTATGATAAATCAAGGAGTTATACTTCCTGTGAGCAGTTACAGTCAAGAATGCACACAATAAAATAGTCAACTTGCAGAGTTTCCCCTCGGTTCCTCCGATTTTCGTTCACCGGTATCGCTTACTCCACGTAGTCAAGGGTTGCATTTTTAACAATAAGCCCCTTTTATCTAACATTTCAGACACCTCCCTCTTTATAGACATGTAGACACCTACGTTTTCTTCTTGCATTTCCGGTTTTTTTGAGGCCATATATTATATGGAAACAAAATCTTCTCACCATAACTCTGCCGCTATACTCAATACACATTCACGACATCGTACCGGCAATCCGCTCCATCCAGGCCTGGGAAGCTTCAACACCGAGGCTTCTCATTCTACTGCGCCGACTTGGGATCTCAACCAGATTATAGATAGAATTGACGTTGGCATTGTCGTCCTTGATGTACTCGAATCCGTAATCGAATATCAAAATCCCCTCTACTTTGAGCTTATTGGCGAAGTTGACACCTCAGGTGATTTTGAAAAAATCTATTCCCTTTTCTTTGACCAAAAGGAAGTTCTCGCAAAACGAGGGGTACCAGATACCATTTCAGGAATGGTTAAACACAATGACAAGGTACTTGGGTATTCCATCTACCATATAGCTGAAAGGTACTGTGCTATTTTCATCCGCGACATAACCGAAAGAATGCGCCTTGAGGCTATCGCTCAAGCGGCAAACAGCATAGACAATCTTGGCTTTATTTTTTCCGGCATCCGCCATGAAGTGGGCAACCCGCTTAACTCGTTGAAAATGACATTGAGCGTCCTCAGGCAAAACCTGAACCGATTTTCTCAACAAACGGTTGAAGAGTACGTAGACCGAAGCCTGGCAGATATAGGCAGAGTAGAATACCTGTTGAAGTCACTAAAAAACTTCAGCATGTTTGAAGTTGTCAATGTCACTGATATAATTATTCAAGAGTATCTAAAAACCTTCCAATCACTTGCTGAAGTGGATTTGCGCAACAGGGGGATCCTGTTCACTTTAGATATATCAGCAAGTTTACGAAAAGTACAAATTGATCCACGGGCAATGAACCAGGTTTTACTTAACATCATTTCCAATGCCGCTGATGCTCTTGAAAAAGCCTCTGCTCCGAAAATTCATTTAACCGGCTCCATAAGGGACAATATCCTTTGGATTACCGTCAAAGACAACGGTTGCGGCATTTCTCCTGAACAAAAGAAACGTCTTTTCCAGCCATTTAACTCAAGTAAACCTTCCGGCAATGGTCTGGGACTGGTCATTACCCAAAAGTTGCTGGCTCGAATGGACAGCAGCATTGACATAGAGAGTACAGTTGGGGAGGGAACCTGCGTGACCATAGGATTACCAGTAAGCCAAGAAGACAACTTATAACTGAGAATATCGCTTAGTAGCATGAAATACGTATTAATTGCTGACGACGAAAAATCATTCCTGCTTTCTCTGCAGGATGGATTCAAAATCCATGAGGACAAATTCACCATTTTAACGGCAGGCAATGGGCAGGAAGCTGTAGAGGTCTTGAAAAACAATCAGGTTGATCTCCTTGTAACAGACCTCGAAATGCCCCACATGAATGGGTTTGAATTATTGGCGTGGGCAAGTCGGGAATTGCCCCAGCTACCTGTTATCGTCATGACTGCTTTTGGTACTCCAGAGATCGAATCGCGGCTGGCTCAGTACGAAACCATTCACTACCTAGAAAAGCCACTTGACTTAGACACATTAGAAAAAGCCATATTTGAGGGGCTTGGCAAAGATTCAAAAAGCTATATCCAGGGGATAACACCAGCCAGTTTTTTGCAGTTATTACAAATGGAAAAGAAAAGCTGTACCCTTAAGGTTACCTCTGCAAACAAAATGGGTTACCTCTACATGTTTGAAGGGAACCTCATTGATGCTGAATATGACGAACTGCGCGGAGAGAATGCAGCCCACCAGATAATTTGTTGGGAAAAGACCAAAATCGAACTCGATAATATATGCAGGCGACAGGAGGGGAGAATTAATGCGACCATAGAATCCATACTGTTAAATGCGCACTGCATAAAAGATGAGGGCACACAAGGTGGACATGCCCTATCAAGTGATCCCGCTGGCCCTTCTTTTGCCTTAAAGCATGAAAAAACGAGTGTCACTGTTAACAAAGGTGCCTGGGAAGAGCTCTTTCAGCAAATCAAGGCACAACAAGCAGTAACTGAATGTGCTATTTTTGACCGACATAGCGTTCTCAACTTCCACAATCCAGGAGAATGCAGTCTTCAAAACTTTGATCCGGCTATCTTCCTGCATCTCTCCTTTATCCTCGAAGAAATCCTCAAACAAGGCCCTTGCCGGCTGATGTGCTTCTCAACAACTGGTCGGATCCCATTTTTACTCTTTCTAATCAATGAATACTGCTTGCTGGTCAAACTTCGAGAGGGTTCTCGTGCCCAAATAATCAGCCAGGAGCTCTCCCAAATCATAAAGAGCACAACACATACAGGGTAATTTGTTGCAGATTGCTACCCTAAAGGAGCTTGAAAACAATGAAAGGAATTCTTGACGACCTTAAGGATCTATCAGGCGTCATCGGTGCAGGTGTTTACCATAGTCAAAACGGGATGTTGGCAACCAACCTCCCCGCCATTTTCACAGAACAAAAATTGACCGAGATAGGCAAACTCCTAACAAAACTACTCAGCGCCGGCCGCATGAGTTTTCCCGATCTTACGGATTTATCGTTGCAGTATGACGAATCTGCAATTCTTGCCCGTGAACTAAACGAAACGTCAATTATTTTCCTTCTTTGTGATCCGGATTATAACCAAAATCTCATTACCATGTCGCTAAATCTGCTGCAGCAGGAATTAACAAGCAAGACCGTCGCACCGCCGCCCCCTTCTTCCCCTCAAGAAACTCCCGCCCCCGCCGAAAATGTCACGCCTGTTTTACAACAAATTCAAGAGCAGTTGCCTAAGATCCTTGGTCCCATGGCTGATATTATTTTTGACGAGGTTGTCGAAAGTTGGAGGGAGCAGGGAAAATATACGCTCAAAGACGTAAAAGTGCTGATCCAATTGTTCGAGGAGGAGATCGACAATACTGATCAAATTAGCCGATTCAGAGAAAGCATTGCTCAAGTCACTGCACAAATAGGCGGGAGGTAGAAGGCATGGCCACCGTAAAAGATTTTCTTGCCAGGGTTAATACAATCGAGGGGGTTGGAGGCTGTTTACTCGTCAAAGATGATGGCCATATCCTTGCCCATCTTGTTGATGGCCCTGCTGACTATTCTTCTTTAATCGCTATTTGCAGCAAACAGGCTCTAGCCATCATGGAAACTTCAGGCTTTTCCTTTTTCCGTTCCCTTAGCTTTGCGCAGAGCAAGGGGCAAGGATTGCACATATTCCCGCTCCAGCAATATTATCTCGGAGTCATCCAACAACCGGGTTACCCGGTTGAAAAAGTGATCAGCCAGGTAAACCACCTGCTCAGCCATGTTAAAGCTGGTAGCTCAAAAAAGTAAAATACCCTGAGTGCACTGTTCATTCGTTATCCCAGAAAAATTATAGCGGAGAAAGAAATGGAAGCGAAAGTAAAATTTGGAATATCGCAAAAGTTATCAATTATGCTTCTCATAGTGGCATTGGTCCCACTTATGGCTATCTGGTTCCTGAGTTATAAAAATATTACGAAACTTACCAATGACAAGGTCAATCTAGGGCTTTCAGCTATAAATGAACAGCTTGTTACCTATGTCGATGCCTGGATCGATATGAACGAAAGGATGCTCATTCAGAATGCGTCCCTTGCTTCGATGCAGTCCATGGAAGCTTATCAACAGACTTCGATTTTAAAATCAATTATCAAATATTACGATTGGTCGTATCTCACCTTTACCGTTGACATCAAAGGAGACAATGTCAGTCGAAGCGATGGTAAGCCATTAAAGTATTATGGTGACCGCGCATATTTTAAACAAGTTGCAGCAGGCCAACAGATAGGCAGACAAGTTTTGATCGGGAAGACATCGGGTAAGCCGGCAATGGTATTAGCAACAGGCATTTTTGATGCTGACAGTAATCTAAGAGGTGTCTTAGCCCAGGCTATGACCCTGGCAGAGCTCTCTGAAAAAATTGTTAACAATACAATAGGCGTGACAGGCTTTACGTTCCTGCTTGACGAACATGGTCAGGTCATCGCCCATCCTGATGCAGAAATGACCGAAGCAAGGGTAGACCTGAGCAAGCATCACGCCTTTACCGCTCTGCAAAACGGACAGGCCAAAACGATTTTTGAAAATTTGAATGGAGAGAAAATCGTTGCTGTTGCCCAGAAAACAGCGCAAGGATTCACGATGATAAGTCAACAGAGCTACGCTGAAGCCTATCAACTGATTAAAGCGGAAAACCAAAAAAATCTTATTTTATTCGCGATTACCCTGGCCATGATTATGGTGAGTGCATTACTCGTTTCAAAATGGCTGACCGGGCCAATCCGTAACTTGACTGATATCGCAGACAAATACAGCCAGGGACAACTCGACCTGGAAATAACCGGCCTAAAAAGAAGTGATGAGATTGGTCAACTCAGCCGAGCCATCGAACGTATGGGAACAAGTATTCGTCTGGCAATGAAACGGCTCCGGAAAAAGAAATGATTTTTCTTCACCACTAAACACGTTGTTTGGGCTTCGATTTCTCAAAGGCAAATCAGACAAAATAGACCGAAAGAGTATTGCCGACAAAATTTACTCCTCCCCCAAAAAGGGTATGTAGCTTAAAGCTACATACCCTTTTTCATTTGGCGGCACTGTGCGCCTATCTCTACAGTTTAATTTTTTTTTTTACAACCCTTTTTATTTGGATTGATCAGTCTGCTGGCAATGCACTTAAAAACAAAAAAAAAGGACTCACAGCAAACAAGCCGTAAGTCCTTGAATCTATTGGTAGCGGGGGCCGGATTTGAACCAGCGACCTTCGGGTTATGAGCCCGACGAGCTACCGAACTGCTCCACCCCGCGTTCCGTGCGAGGCACTATATCAGAGACTGAGATATTGTCAAGGGAAACAGTGAACAGGTCACGTTTTCTCTTTCCAAAAGGTACCCTGTACCGAATGGCGCTCATTTAAGCTGTTTTTATTCAACGTGCTTACAAAAAAAAAAAGGACTCACAGCAATTATACTGTAAGTCCTTGAATCTGTTGGTAGCGGGGGCCGGATTTGAACCAGCGACCTTCGGGTTATGAGCCCGACGAGCTACCGAACTGCTCCACCCCGCGTTCCGTGCGAGGCACTATATCAGAGACTGAGATATTGTCAACAATATTTTTAGCATTACACCTCTTTTTGGGGTACCAAGGCTGAAATCTTTTCCATCAACTCGTCGGGAAAGGCAGTGAGCCTGCCTTCTGCATTGATGCAGGCAAGGCTTGTAAAGCCTCTTACAAGCAACTGTTCCCGCCCACCTTCCTCTGTGCGATAGATAGCATAGTGGAAACGGCATGAGACTCTTTTCACTTCGACCAGTGATGTTGCGATGGTCAACAAATCATCGTAGCGGGCTGGTGCTTTAAAACGGATATAACTTTCGGTAATGGGCAGCACACACCCCATCTGTTCCACTTGGCTATACGGTATAGCCCATGCCCGCATCATCTCGGTGCGCCCTATCTCAAAATAACGGAGATAGTTGGCATTATACACCACGCCTGCTGCATCTGTATCACCGTAAATAACCCGGTAGGTCGTCCTGAAAATCGGTTCGTGGAGACTTGCTGAAAAAGATTTAGCCATTATCAACCACCCGCTCCATGAAACGGCTGAAAAATGCTGCGCCGGAAGCCAGCTTCAAGCCATTTTGCTCTATCGCAGTCAACACCTCTTTTTCGGTATAGGGTCGACCGGAAGGATTTTCCACGCCACGGCTATCATACATCAGCATGGGCACAGGCCAGTCTTCATGGGTCCGGCGATGAACAGGTGTATAATGATCCATGGTGACCACAACCCGAAATGGTTCTTCGCTTGCCTCAACTCCTTTGATGATGGGCGCTACAATCTGCCGGTCAAAGTCTTCGATGGCCTTCACCTTTTCAGCTGCCAACCCTTGATGGCCGGTCTCGTCAGGTGCCTCGACATGAACAACCACAAAATCTTTTTCAGCCAGTACCTGCAAGGCAGCCTCAGCCTTACCTTTATAATTCGTATCCAGATAGCCGGTTGCGCCTTCGACTTTTACCACTTCCAGACCACTGAGAACGCCAAGCCCCATCAACAGATCAACCGCTGAAATCATACCGCCATTCACCTTATAACGTGCGGGTATAGTCTCCATTGCCGGCCGCTTACCTTCCCCCCACAGCCAGAGAGAGTTGGCTGTTTTTTTCCCCTCTTTTGCTCGCTGCGCGTTGACAGGATGATTTGCCAGTACTTCAGCAGCCTGTTCCATCAATTTGAACAAAGCAGCATCATGTTTATAGAGATTATAATACGCAGTAACGTCTTGATCCATGTGATCATGGGGAGGGACTGTCTGGAGCGCACTTGGAATAGCGCCCTTATACACAACCAGGTGTCGGTAACTGATCCCGGGATACAGCCGTAAAACCTCAGTCCCGCAGGCTTCCTGTACCGCTTCTATCAGTTGCCGACTTTCCTCAGTGGAAATATGACCGGCACTGTAATCGATCATCGTCACCCGATCACCCAGCCACTCGACATTCACCAGATTACAGCGAAAAGCCAGCTCATCGGCCTCAATTTCTACGCCCATACTGGCTGCTTCAAGCGGCGCTCTGCCGGTATAATATTTCTCCGGCTCATAACCAAGCAGGGAAAGATTGGCAACATCGCTGCCCGGTGGATATCCGTCTGGAACGGTCTGCACAAGCAACAGTTCTCCTTCTTTGGCCAAACGATCCATGGCCGGGGTGGCAGCAGCCTCCATCGGCGTCTTATCGCCGAGCAAAGGGACAGGCACGTCGCCCATGCCGTCGCCGATCAGTAATATATATTTCATATCTTTTCCCCTGGCTCAGGTTACCCCTGTTCTTCTTCAAGAAGACGAATTTTCACAATCGGTGCCACAACAGCATCAAGCGCCTTAATTTCCTCCAACGCTGCCACCACGGATGATTCTTTGGCTGTATGCGTCAACATGACCAACGGTACGGCACTATTTTGCTCGCGTATCTTCTGCACCACCGATTCGATGCTGATATTATGCTGACCAAGGATGCCGGAAATAGCTGCCAACACTCCGGGCTCGTCCCGCACGGTAAAGCGGAAATAGTAGGGCCCGAACAGTTCGTTCATGGGTGTGATCCGGCGGTCCTGAATTTGATCCGGCATATATGCCAGCGGTGGGACTCTGCCCACTGAACCGGAGTTGATATTACGCGCAATGTCAACCACATCTGCAGCCACAGCACTGCCGGTTGGCACCTTCCCTGCTCCCAATCCATACAGCAGCACGTTGCCGACGGTATCACCGGTGAAATGGATGGCATTATAGGCCCCATTAATAGAGGCAAGCAGATGATTCTCCGGCACCATGGTTGGGTGTACTCTCGCCTCGACATGTTCGCCATGGTTACGACTGATCGCGAGCAGCTTGATCCGGCAGCCGAACTCACGGGCCAACTCAATGTCCAGTGGCTCTATCTGAGAAATCCCCTCAGTGGCGATTTCGTTATGGGTGATATTCATCCCATAGGCCATGCACATAAGAATCGCGAGTTTATGGGCCGTATCTATCCCTTCAACATCATAGGTGGGATCAGCTTCTGCAAAACCCTTTTCCTGGGCATCCTTGAGCACGACGTCAAAAGGCACGCCTTCGTCCGTCATCCTGGTTAAAATATAATTGGCGGTCCCATTCATGATACCCATGATGGACAAAATCCTATTGGCAACCAGCCCTTCACGAAGCGACTTAATAACCGGTATGCCTCCACCAACGCTGGCTTCAAAACCGACTTCAACTCCATGTTCAGCAGCAGCACTAAAAATATCATGCCCTTCCTGGGACAAAAGGGCCTTGTTGGCGGTAACCACGTGTTTACCGGCCTTAATGGCTTCCATGACAAAAGTTTTAGCAGGTTCTATGCCCCCTATCAATTCCGCAACAATGTCAATATCAGGGTCATTGATTATCTCTTTGGCATCTTGGACCAAGGTAACATCACTAAAATGATCGGGCAGGACAGTCAAGGAGGTGTCAGCAACTTTGGTCAAGGAAATATCTATCCCCGTTCGTTTCATAATCCGTTCCTGCTGGCTATACAAAACCTCAGCAAGCCCGCTGCCTACCGTACCAAAACCAATTATTCCAACCTGAATTTTTTTCATGGTCAATCAACCTATATTGAGGGTATCTTGAATTGTTAGTAATTTCGTTCGAGATCAAGGCATGTGAAAAATTTTACCACAGGCATATATTTAATATTCCAAGGATAAAATTTTGAGCATAACGCTGAGGTCGGGCGAAATGGCAATTATTCAAGATAGCCTTGAGTTTAAGGGACATACAACCTCGCACGTTTTTTTAATCGCTTTACCATCGGTTGTCAAAAAATATAGCTTGTCTCTTTCTGGAATATAACTTCACTAAACATCAGTCTGGGATTCTATGTTGTTGAATTGGCGACAAGCCAAAGCTCACCTGACCAATCATTTTCATAGCCAAAGCTTTCGACTTGCTGTATACTCGGCGAGTTAATGAGAGACCATTCATTTTTTCCGCCTTGTTTTCTTATTAGAATTCAAGACGTTAGACACTTATTACCATTGAAAAATACTCAAAGGAGACCGGCATGAACATTCTTACTTTCGGCCCTAACGGCAGCGGTAAAGGTACCCAAGGTGCCATCGTAAAAGAGAAATATGGTATCGACCACATTGAATCCGGAGCAATTTTCCGTGAGCACATCAAAGGCGGCACTGAACTTGGTAAGAAAGCAAAAGAATATATTGACCGAGGCGATTTGGTACCAGACGACATTACCATCCCTATGGTTCTGGAAACCCTCAACAAATCTAAAGAAAATGGCTGGCTCCTTGACGGTTTCCCACGTTCTCTTGCACAAGCAGAGGCTCTTGACAAGGCACTGAAAGAAGCCGGCATGAAACTCGACTGTGTCGTTGAGATCGAATTGGACCGCGAAATTGCTAAAGAGCGCATCATGGGTCGTCGCCTGTGTGCCAACGACAATAACCATCCAAACCACATCGCTTTTGACGCCATCAAGCCGGTAGAAAAAGACGGCAAGCTGGTTTGCCGTGTTTGTGGCGGAGAATTGTCCACCCGCGCAGATGACCAGGATGAAGAAGCAATCAACAAGCGCCATAACATCTACTATGATGACAAGACAGGCACCATGGCCGCTGTTAACTACTTCAAAAACCTTGATGGTATCCCTGTGATCTCTGTTGATGGTTCCATGGCCATCAAAGAAGTATCTGATGCTATTATGAAAGACCTGCCGTAAGCAGCCTTATTTCATACATGACAAAAACGTTTCCGTACATAACTTGTACGGAAACGTTTTTTTATTTGACAGCTGCCCTTTTTTCAATCATTGATGGTGGTCATGAAAGCACTTATAGTTTCAAATCTTGTTCAATCCATCACAGCTAAAGAAGCCTTTGCACAAAGCTCCATTGACAAAATCATTGAGCTGACCGAGTGGACCCAAAACACGCTTGAATCCGGCGGGAAATTGCTGATTTTCGGCAATGGTGGCAGCGCAGCAGATGCACAGCACCTTGCCGCAGAGTTTGTCAATCGTTTCCTGATTAACCGCCGTCCACTCCCTGCCTTGGCACTCACCACCGACACCTCGGTTATCACCTCCATCGGCAATGATTTTTCCTTTGACGTTATTTTCGCAAAACAGGTTGAGGCCTTTGGCAAACCCGAAGACCTGGCCCTTGGGATATCTACCTCAGGAACATCTACCAATGTGGTCAAAGCAATGGAAGCAGCCGAAAAGATCGGCATGAAAACCGTTGCGCTCACGGGCGGAACCAAAAGACCCGGCGGAGATCTGGCTGAGATCTGTGACATGGTCTTGAATGTACCATCAGACGAGACCCCGCATATCCAGGAAGCCCATCTTTGGGTCGAGCATATGCTTTGCGAAATTGTTGAAATGAAAATGTTTGCCGACCAGTAGTAATAGTTTCCAGTTTCTTCCAGAAATTCACTCCTCCCACTGTAGACAATGTCTAGATATACTATCGACCCTCTGCAATTTGACAAACTGAATACCTACTCTGTCCATGACCGGCACTCCAAGGTCAGCGTTGACGACTTTGCCGGACCGGTTCACCCGGCAATGACAGTCAGCCAACTGATAAACTGTTTACCCACTCAACTCATGGGCATTGATTTCCCTGAGTTTATCAGCCGGACAGCACTGGCACATCAGCAACAGCACCCAATTATTCTTGGCATGGGAGCCCATGTAATCAAGGTTGGTCTTAATCCGATCCTTATCTCACTTATGGAACAGGGCATCATCTCCGCCATAGCGCTCAATGGAGCGGGAATTATCCATGATACGGAAATTGCCATGGTCGGACGCACCTCAGAGGAAGTTGCCGATGTACTCGGCGAAGGTGCATTTGGTGCTGCCAGAGAGACGGGAGAACATCTTAATACCGCCATCAACCGGGGAGCAGCACAAGGGATCGGGATAGGTGAAGCAGTCGGCAAAATGCTCTGTGAGCAAAACTTCCCCCACAACAAGCACAGCCTCCTTGCTGCAGCCTATAAGCTCAAGGTACCGGTAACAGTACACGTGGCCATGGGCACCGATATTATCCATATTCACCCCAGTGTTGACGGTGGCTCCATCGGCAGTGCAGGGCACCACGATTTCAGGCTATTTTGCAGCCTGATCAGTCATCTCCAGGGAGGAGTTTACCTCAATGTCGGCTCGGCAGTGCTGTTACCGGAGGTTTTTTTAAAAGCCCTTACCGTGGTCCGCAATCTAGGCCACCAGGTGACCCAATTCACCACTGCTAATTTTGATTTCATTCGTCATTACCGCCCTGCAACCAACGTTGTCCATCGTCCCAACCTGGAAGGCGGCAAGGGATTTAATTTCACCGGCCATCATGAGCTGATGCTGCCTCTGTTTGCTGCGGCCTTACTCGATGAAATTGACAAATCTCAGTAGAGCCTGTATATGGCTCCTGTGACATACACCTGATAATAACTCAACACCGGAAGATACTTCATGCGTCCCCTGTTACGTATAGGAACTCGAGCCAGCCTGCTGGCAGTCACCCAATCTACCTGGGTCAAAGATCAGATTGAAAACCAATACCCTGACACGAAGGTTGAACTCGTTCGAATCACTACCAAGGGTGATAAGATCCTAGATGTTCCTCTGGCCAAGGTCGGCGGCAAAGGACTTTTTGTCAAAGAGATAGAAGACGCTCTCCTGGCCGACGAAGTCGACATTGCTGTACATTCCATGAAGGACGTCCCCACCGAACTGCCCGCAGATTTGCATGTCGCGATAATTCCTGAAAGAGAAACGGCAGCCGATGCCTTTGTTTCCGTCCACTACAAAAGCATTGAAGACCTTCCCCAAGGGGCAAAAATTGGGACATCCAGCCTACGCAGAAAATCACAGCTGGCCGCAATGCGTCCTGATTTATGCATACTTGACCTGCGAGGCAACCTTGACACCCGGTTAAAAAAAATGGAGCAAGGAGAGTACGATGCCATCATTCTTGCCGGTGCAGGACTCAACAGACTGGGCATGCAAAAACGTATAGCAGCCCTCTTTACTCCTACCCAAATGCTGCCTGCAATTGGTCAGGGGTCACTGGGCTTGGAGCTGCGCAAAGATGATACAGAGCTCCTCCAGGGATTGCAATTTCTTCACCACGATCACACTGCAACCACAGTCTCTGCGGAAAGAGCCTTTCTCATCCGACTCGATGGCGGCTGCCAGGTTCCTATCGGTGCCCATGCAACCCTTGAGGGCGACAAGGTATGCCTCACAGGGCTTGTGGCAAGTGTTGACGGTACCACCATTTTAAAAGACTCCATCGAAGGACCTGCCGTAGAAGCGGCTCAACTCGGCACTCAACTGGCAGAGATCCTGCTCGACCGAGGCGGAAAGGCTATTTTAGATGAAGTGTACAGCGCCCAAGATTGATTGTTCCTTTGGGTCAGCCTTACTCATGATATACTATTCAACGGTACAGTAACCAGTGACCACACAAAAAACAGACCAGAAAAAACCTGCCGGCAAAGTTTATCTGATTGGAGCCGGCCCCGGCGATCCAGGACTTATTACTCTTCGCGGAAAATACCTGCTCGAACGAGCCGAGGTTGTTGTCTACGATTACCTGGCCAATAAAAAACTGCTCAACTATGTGCCTAAAACCGCCAAATTCATTTATGCCGGAAAAAAAGGTGGCGGCCTGCATGCCTACACCCAGGAAGGTATCAACCAGCTCCTGGTGGACCATGCAAAAGCAGGCAATATAGTTGTCCGCTTAAAAGGTGGCGACCCTTTTATATTTGGACGTGGCGGCGAGGAAATAGAAGAAATTGTTGCCGAAGGGATTGATTTTGAAGTGGTCCCAGGTGTCACTTCCGCAACAGCTGCTGCCACCTACGCCGGCATTCCCATTACCCATCGAGACTATACAGCATCTGTTGCCTTTGTTACCGGCCACGAAGACCCCACCAAAAAATATTCCAATATTCAGTGGGACAAACTCGCCACAGGGGCGGGAACCATTGTTATTTATATGGGAATAAAAACCCTGCCGCTTATTACCAAAAAACTGATCGACTACGGTAGATCCCCCGACACTCCGGTGGCAGTTGTTCGCTGGGCGTCCACCCCGCAGCAACGATCGGTGGAAGGAACCCTTGCCACTATTACGGAAGTCGTGCAGAAAGCAGATATTAAGCCCCCTGCCCTGGTTATAGTCGGTGAGGTAGTCAAGCTGCGCAAGACCATTGATTGGTACGAAAAAAGGCCTCTTTTTGACAAGCGAGTCGTTGTCACCAGAACCAGGGAACAGGCCAGTGAACTGGTTGCCAAGCTTGAGGAACACGGAGCTGATTGCCTTGAATACTCAACCATCCACATAGAGCCGGTCAGCGACTACACACCTCTGGATCAAGCCTTTGCCGATATCAAACAATATCAGTGGATACTTTTTACCAGTCTTAACGCGGTAACGTATTTTTTCAAACGACTGTACCAAAGTGGTCTCGATAGCCGCAGCCTTGCCGGCCCAAAGATTGCGGCAGTTGGGAAAGCAACGGCAGAGGAGCTGCTCAAATACGGGCTGCGGGCAGATCTTATCCCGCAACGATTTACAGGTGAAGGCCTGGCAGAGGCCCTGCTGGAATCAAAGGTCGGCGCAGGATCTAAAATACTTCTTCCGCGCGCCCTGCGTGCAAGTGAAGTTTTACCAGAGACACTGGTCGACGCCGGAGCCGATGTCGACGTGGTGCCGGTGTATCAAAACGTACCGCCGCAAGGCAGAAAAGAAGAACTCCGCGACCAGCTGATTGAAGGCGATATCGACCTACTGACCTTTACCAGTTCCTCGACGGTAACCAACTTTCTCTCCATGGTTGACGCCAAGGACAATGACGAGCTACAGCAGCTGTTGAACAAGGTAACCATCGCCGCCATCGGTCCGATTACGGCAAAAACCGTCACAGAAAGCGGCTTGCAAGTAGATATACAACCCGAGAGTTATACCATTAACGACATGGTAAACACCATTGTTGACCACTACAAGAATAGCCCTGCCAAAGACAAGGAGTAGAAGAGCTTTTCCGTTTAATTGTCGTATTCAACTGGACCCGGTCAAAAAGGGAGTGCCCCTGACAGATGATGACTGTGGTCCAGGAGAAAACGATGAGCATGGAATACGCTGCAGCGTCTGCAGCTCCATCATCACCACTTCCAAGCACACTGCTGTTATTAACAACAGCCACGAACACACCTTTTTCAATCCTGCCGGCATTGTGTTTGAACTTCGCTGTTTCCATGAAGCAGTGGGGGTATATCCGGAAGGAAAGCCATCAAATGCATTTAGCTGGTTTGCCGGATATAGGTGGCAGATGGTACTCTGCAGGAATTGCCATCGACATATGGGGTGGAGGTTCAGCGGCAATGGCCTGTTTTTTGGTCTTATAAAAAACAATTTACGGCAAGACTGAACTGCTATCCAACCTCACGAAAGACCTGTAACCGTTGCTTTATGCAGTCTATGCCTCGCAGCTCAAACTGATCCATCGCCTGCTGATAAGGCTGCAGATTAGCCAGCATTCCATTTATTTTTCCGCCTAGCTTTTGCGGTGTCAATTCGTTCCAGGGAAGATAGTCTATCAATTGCTGATGCTGGAAGGCCTGCGCTCTTATAAGCTGTTCTTTGCGTGGCGTCTCACGAGGGATGATGAGAGAGGGCGTTTTCTGACTCAGAATTTCGCACATGGTGTTATATCCACCCATGGAAATCACCAGATCTGCGGCACCGATCATCTCCTCCATTCTCGGATAAAAAGGGAGCAGCTTTATCTGCAGTTTTCGACCACGCTTTGCTAACTTGCGCCTCATGCTCAGTGGCATAAAAGGACCGGAGATAAGTATACTCTTCCCTTGGCGAAAGATGCCCTCTTCCTGCATTGTCAAAAAACAATCCATAACATCGTAGCCGTCTCCGCCACCGCCGGTGGTTACCACGATCATCTGCTCATTTTTGCCGACACAGAATTTTTTACGAGTCTTGACTTTTGCTTTTTCCCCTGCCACTCTGCGGGGGAGATAACCGGTAAAAACAATTTTCTCTTTTACAGAATCCGGAATACCATATTCTTTAACTGCATCATAAATTGATTTTCGCCCGTAGATCCAGATTTCCGAATACAGTTGATCGAGAAGACGATACACATCTTTATTCACCCAATCAGCCCTGACGGTTTCGCGATCATCCATTATATCGCGCAGTCCCAGAACAGTTTTTGTATGCGGACAGTAACGCTGAATCCACTCCAAAGTAGGGAGTACCTCTTTTTTTAACCCCAGAGGCTCCTTATCAACTAAAAATAAATTTGGGCGAAAGGTTTTCGCAGTGGTAAGAATAATGGACCGACGAATATTTAATGCATGTTCCGGATCTATCCGAATGGAAAGCGATTGGTATTCATCATTTGTTTTTTTTATCATCCCGGGAATACGCACGAAATCGACGTTTTCGGGAAACGAAAATCGCCCGGCAATGGGCGACCCGGTCAGGATCAGGACATTAACGGTTGACTCTCTCAGGTGCCCGGCAATAGCCATGGTACGCCTGATGTGACCCAGACCGTACGTGTCATGGGAATAAATAAGGATATTGTAGGAGTTGGATGTTCCCATCACGGCTCTTTTGTCAATGGTGGTTATTCCACCTGATTGGCCATACACCTCTATACCGATAACAAGGCAATACGAGGGTGTTCATTTCATAATCGTTTAACTCACATTTTACATGAGCATTTTGTCGTTTTTTGAAAATATGAATAATTTCATATTCATACTATCAAAACCAATCAAATATAAAATTGACAAAATACTCACCGAATGTCAGTCCATACAGCACCATCTTCTTCAGTATTCCGGCATTATAAAGTTGAAACCAGGCACCGCCTGAGCTGATGAGAATTCCGGGCTAGCCTAACGTGTACCAGCTGTTCGGGCAACAAAAATCGATGTCATCAAATATGTCATTTTTCTCTCAATAAAAAATCAATTCCAGTATATTATGCGTCAATATATTGTGTATGCCTTGAGGCTTTCAACCTTCCTGCGCAAAGGAAAAAATCATGATCAACCGTATACCCTTACTCCTGCTGTCTATTCTTTTACCTGTTTTTCTGTCCATTGGCTGCGTTGCCAAAGGACCTACCGGTAACTGGCAACAGAACCAGGAGGCGCAAAAACTTTTTACATCGGCCACAATCCTTCAAAATCACACTTATTATTATACCGGCCAAAAAGCTCGTCCCGATGCTATCATTGCCATTGACAATGCCTATAGATTGCAGTCCAACCTTTGGATTCAAATAGCTGTTACCCCAAAACTCATCAAAGAATGGCTGGCTTGGTACAAAAGTGAATTCAGTGCGTACTGTCCCTATCGGGGTGGGTATATAGTCACTCCTGATCAACAAATTGCAGGAATATGGTATTCAAAAGAAATACTTAACACTATTTACTCCCCAGAACCAGGGGTTATCGAGGTGTACCTCCCCTACTCTGCTTCCGGTTCCATGTGTGATCGACGGCGACGCCTTGATGATCTTTGAGCAAGGAGCAATGCAGGCCGGCAAGCAACAGCCCGAATTTCTCAGTGAGCATTTTATCATTTTAAAAAGATATGCTCACCCAAAGTCAGTCCATGCGACACCATCTTGTTCAGTATTACTACCAAAAACTTTGAATCCGGCACCACCTGAACTGATGAGGAATTCGGGCCGGCAGGTTTTCCACTACCTATATTTTGAATATTCCCACAAAGAGTTGCCCTTAAAGGCCTGACAGCAGTGCCTTATCACTGAAATTCTTGCAAGATACCTCTTTCTTCAATCTATAAATCAGGTATACTGACCGCTATATTTAACGGAGGCCTCAAGCAGTAACCAGTAATCCGCCAAAGCCGTTTAAGGAGTACTGAAAAACCGCCTCCTTGAGCAGTGTCACAGAGGCAATGGTCCGCCCTTCTTCCCCTTGGGGAAAGCTGAAAAGGAAACAACCAGGCCGGCTAGATCACTGTTTATATTTTTAAAAATATTTCTTTTATAAAAAAGCAGCAATAGGAGTTCTACAGTGTCCACACACAATTCCTTTCATCTCATCCCTGCCACTCCCATTCCAATACAAGCCTTACGCCTTTCATTTGCAGCCTTACTGGTGGTGATGGTATTCATAAGCTATTCCACTGCTTATGCAGAAAATCCTCCCCCTAAAGGGAGCAAGGTGCTTTTCATGCCGTTTTCCGTCAATGTTCCAGGCTCCTACGCTTATCTTGAAAACGGCCTGAGTTCGGTACTCTCAAGCAGACTGGCCACCCGCGCAAAGATACAGCCCATTGCGGGAAAAAGTACCGGCAAACAACTGGCTACCTTCCTGGAGGGCGGTCAATACAATGCTTTTGGCAAATTACTTGCCAAAACAGATGCCGATTATCTCATATTCGGTTCTCTGGACCGTCAGGATAGTCTTTTTACTCTCACCAGCTATGTTTTTCAAAAATCACCAGGCCGGGGGCCGGTCAAGTTTGAAGAACCTCTTGTCGGTATAAACCAGGCCATGGATGCTGTAGACAACATGTCGTGGAAAATCAGCGGTCAAATATTCGGCCATCCCCAACCGACAAAAGCTAAGGAGTCGCCTGCTGCAGATGGTGTAGCAGCTTTCCATACAGCCCACCCGGACCGTACCTACCGAGAAGGTTTACTGCACAGCACAATGGCAGGACTCGGCATCGGTGGCCGATTCGAGCTGGTTAGCTCTCATCGCAGCGGGCGAATCTATGAGGATGTGAAGGATATAAACGCAGTGGATATTGATGGTGACGGCGTTACCGAGATTCTGCTGTTAACAGATTCTCAACTTCAACTGTACCGGTTTGAAAAAAATACCTTTCATACCATAGGCAACATCCCACTGGATAACCATTTGCGCTTACATTCGGTTACCTTTGCCGACATGGACAACAACGGGATACAAGAACTGTACATCAGCGGCAATAGCGGCAACAGGCCTTCTTCTGCCATTATTACCTGGCAGGGAAAAAAGGCAAAGGTAATACAACGTAATATCCCCTACTATTTACGTGCGGTTTCGCAACCAGGCCAGCCCCCTATCCTCTACGGCCAGGTTGGCACGCCCACCTTGCCAAGCAACGGTGCAATATACGAATTGCAAAGAGACAGCCAAGGGACTTTTACCCGAGTGAAAAAAATCGGCCTCCCAAAAGGCGTTCAGGTATACGATTTTACGGTAGCCGATATAACTGGGGACAAAAGCAAAGAAACAATACTGATTACGCCTGGCAATCGGTTACAAGTGCTTAATGAAGCGGGCAGTGTGATGTGGACAAGTAGCGAACAGTTCGGTGCAGGGCGCAATTTTTTCGGCACCCTCTCAAGCAACGAAGAACGTTCCATAACCGTACCGACCTACATCAAATCAAGGCTTGTTATCACCGATCTGGACGGTGATGGTATTAACGACGTCCTGGTCGGCCGCAACCAGGCAGAGCATGTCCGTTTTATGCCGAGGCTCAGGTATTTTGACGGTGGTACCATAATGGCGCTTACATGGAAAACCAACATGCTCACCCCATTGCTGGAGACCCAAAAACGACCTGATTACATAATTAATTATCAGGTGATGGGTGCTGCCAAGCAACTAGAGGGGCAACAGGATTTTTTCCTTGTTTTCAGCGAAGCAGAAACAAGCTACCCCTTCGCATTCTGGCAGACCAATTCTGCAACCATTAACGGCTATCGCCTGCGATTAAAAGCTGACAGCGACAATCAGCAGCAACCCGCCGACGGATAAATACAAAAATAACACTGATGGGCAACTTGAATGAGTAGCAATTGAATTCGAGCTCAGGCAAACCATTTTCTCGGGTACGATGACTTTTACCACAGGACGGTATTTGGTATCGAAGTCTACCCCTTATCTCCGAGGATAAAATTTTGAACATGACAACGCAAGCACAAGACTCCGTGAGATCTGGCTAAATGGTAACCATCCAAAACAGCCTACTCCCCAAGGTCTAAATAACTGTTTATTAGTCATTATCTCTGCCCACCAACAGGAAAAGTAAAAAAAATTAAACTTTAAGTAAAAAAAACTTGACTCTCCTTGAACAACGTTATACTTTGACAGTGAATCATGACGGAAATTTAGTTTTTTCCTCTTCTAGAGGAAGAGGCGTTAAACAAGACCTTTTAATGAGGAGATCAAGATGAAAAAAGTACTCGCAACAGGCGCAGCACTGCTTATGGCTGGTAGCATTGCTACTGCGGCTGAAATGGACGACCAGTCCGGCGTAAAAATTACCGGTAATGCTCGTGCCCGTGTAATCTACAAAGACAAGTATGATTTCGGCAACACCGACGCTGATGCCAATACCACCATGGATTCCCGTGTTCGTTTTGAAATACGCGGTACCGCAGCAGGCGGCGCATACATTCACGGTCGTATCCGCCTGGCAGAAGAGAAATTTAATGGTACAACTTCCATAGCTGCCGACGACAACATCTATGTTGACAAAGCATACATCGGTATTCCTTTCAATGACGCTTTCACCCTCGAAGGTGGTAAGTATCGTGTAAGCTATGGTAACGGTTTCATGTACGATGATATCGGACTGGCTGGTTTCCGTGGTATCTATGCTGCTGACGGCATCCAGGTAATTCCTTTCCTCGAAGTACAGTCCGAGGGTCAGGTTAATGGCATTCCTCAGGATATTTTGGAAGACAATGATTCCTATCGTTTTGGTGCAGCATTAACCGTCACCAGCATTGAGAACTGGTCAATAGGTGCTATCGCTGCTTATGATACCGACGACCGTGTTGAAACACAAGTTGTAGACAATGCTTTGGTAGATACCGGTAACGGTAATGCTGATGGTTTCTGGGGCTCCATATTTGCAAAAGGTACCATTGCTGACGCATTCGGTATCGAAGGTGAATTTGCCTATGCAGAAAACGGCGTAACCCTTGATAAGGTTCAAGGCGCAGGCACTGACGACGGATATGGTGGTTATGTTCGCGGTAGCTGGAGCATGGATGCCCTGACTCTCGCTCTTGACCTTGGTTTCACCAAAGATGGTTTTGCACCTGACCCATTTTACGGATTCGTAATGCTCGGCGGTGAAGAACCAATTGGTGCATTGTCAATTGGTGGTAGCGCAGTCGATATGTACTGGGCTGGTCTTCGTGTTAACTATGCAGTAACTGAAGCCCTGAGCCTCACGGGTAACTTGGTCTATGCAGATGCAGACACCAACGACGATTTCCCTGCAGATCAGACCGATCGTGTATTCGATGCAATGGAAGTTTCCGGTGTTCTCAAGTATGCTGTATCCAAAGGTTGCACCTTCTCTTGGTACGCAGGCTACCTGAGCCCATCCTACGATGGTCGTCTTGATTCAGTACTAGAAGATGACGGTGCTTTCGGTACCTATGCTAAATTTGATGTAAACTTTTAATCTGAATTACATCATCTAGCAGTTGTACATCTAAAAAGGCGAGCCTTGTACAGGGCTCGCCTTTTTTTATAACTCCCTGCAAAGAAAAAATCCCTTCCACCAAGCTACCAACAGCTTGCGCTTTTATCAGGCAGGCAGAGTCACCACCGCCCTTGTTCCTCCATTTGCCCTGGCCTGTATTGTTAATGAACCATGATGGTCTTCAACAATCCGCTGCACAAGCATCAGCCCCATACTGGTGCCAACGGTTTGGGTTGTAAAAGCAGCTGACTCAGTCCTCTGCTCAAAGCCGAACCCACCAGCCCCAACGCCAGTATCAGTTAGTATAATTTGCACCTCGCCTTCCCCCTCTACTACCTCTACAGTGAGCTCACCTCCGTCCGGCATTGATTCGATACTGTTACGGATAAGGTGTACCAATACTTTCTGGATCAGTTGCTGATCAATACAAAGCACAGGCTCTCTATCTGGAAATATAAGTTTGTGGGTAATAGCATGTTCATGTAAACCAGGGTAATGAAGGAGCATGGATTTGTTAATAACTGAAAAAAGCGGCACAGACGCAAAAGAAGGCTGCGATGTTTCCACAAAACTAAAGAGATCCTCAAGGATAGCTTCAATTTTTTCAGCCTCACTGGTCATCATATTGAGAAACTGCAGCCACTGACTGTCTTCTGTTTTTCTTGCAAGTAAGCGGGCTGTACCACCAATGGAAGTAATAGGGTTACGTATGTTATGGGCTAACTCCGCAGCTACATGACCAACCGCTGAGTATCTTTCGGTTTCGATCAACAGGTCTTTATTTTTCTCCAGTTCACGGGTCATTGCCTCAAGCTCTTTAATCTTCCGGTCCATTTCCATGTACAGATGACAGTGCTCAATGGCCAGACTGGCTTGACTTGCAAAACTCTCCAGCGCCTGAACACGTTCAGAGGTAATGGGTTTTTTGGAAATATAATGATCTGCGATAATGACGCCCAAGGAACGATTGGATGAAAATAGCGGGACCACTACAAAAGAATCTTCCTGCAGCAGACCTATTAATTCCACAGGGACCTGGAACTCACTTTTTCCGTCGACAACGCTGATGGATTGTCTTGTTCGCACCGCCCGAACAAATAGGTGGTCTTCTTCTTTTACGTCAACACAAATAGCCTTAACAATCCGATTTACTTCTGTATCGCTTGCAAGCACGTTACTGCGGGATAGCAAATCCTGGAAATCCAGGTCAAGCTGCTCAAGATTGTGCCAGATGCGGCCGCCGTCCTCCATGCTGCCGGGCCCTATGGCCATCTGTCCTTGGAGCTGAGTACCTTCATCATTAAACAAGGCTAAAAACGCCCGATTAAACTGCAACCCTTCTTCAGCGGTAATACCGACTAAAATTGCCTGCAGAATTTCATCGAGTTCCACCAGGCTCAGGAAAGCGGTATTCATCTTAATCGCAAGTTCATGGGCAAGCTGGAGACGAAAACGTGCCTGCTCCAATTGTTGCTGATACAATCTGTTATTTATCTGGAGACGGCGTTTCTCAAGGACTTTTTGTATTGTGGTCAACAAGTCTGTAAAATGAACGGGCTTGGCAAGATAATCATCAGCTCCAAGGCGTATACAGGAAAGGGCGGTTTGCAAATCGCTGACCGCCGTCAACATCACAATAGAGAGATCCTGGTATTGTTCTCTTAGCTCCGGCAGCAAGCCCATTCCATCGGCATCAGGAAGCCCGATATCCAATAAAACCAAAGCAACATTATGCTCGCGAAGTGCCTGAAAAAGGCCGGCTGCAGAATTTGCAGTAATGGTGGGGAATTGCTCATTAACCAAAAACTCCTGCAACAAGCCGACAATGTCCGGGAAGTCGTCAACGATAAGTATAACTTCATCCCGCTGCAGCAGTTCATCACTTTGCGGCGCCCCTAGACGAGGCAAGTTTTGCGATTTCTTCATTGGAAATGTGCTTTATTTGTAACCAGTTACAAGTGCCTCGTTTTTGAACAGGCGCAATTTTTGGCAGGTAAGCGAAGACACTGCCAGCCTATCAATGCGGGAGATCGTGACCGCCAAAAAAGGTAAGCGACCAACGGAAGACTTCATGGGCTGCCTGTGAGTAGCAACCTTTATTCAATAATTTGCAGAAATAGTCGCGTACCCCTTGGTTCTACTCATGAAAATATGGTGTGTCAAGGATCGTGATTGCATTCTCACATTGCCTCATCAAGGGTCCCATGGTATGCAGAGACAGCTTATCCGATTTTTTCATGAGCATCTTGTCATTCTTTGCGTGATATGAATCAGTTCGTATTTATATTGTTAAAACCTATCACATGAAAAATATATAAAATATACTGACCAAAGATCAATCCATGCGGCACCAGTACCTTTCGTGTTTCGGCAGGAAAAGGTGAGTGGAGACTTGGATAGGAGTCTGCGCTTACCCGGAGTCTGCGCTTACCCGGAGTCTGCGCTTACCCGGAGTCTGCGCTTACCTATTTACTACCAAACACTTTCACCCCGGCACCGCATGAACCGAGGAAAGATACCGGCTAACTGATACGTATCACTCTACTATGCATACACAACCTATTCACGCTACCAAGCAGCCCCAGTCCACTGTCAGTGACGATGAACTGCAAATCGTTATCGCAGATTTTTTGGAAATGGGACATGTTGATAATATTATTGCTCTGTTCAAGCAGGAGCCACGCTGTCATACGTGGAGCGGAACGTTGCTTGCTGACCAGCGTTTTGCCGTCCGGCTTGGTCTTGCAGTGCTCTATGAGCACCTGGTTGTTGAATGCCCCCAAGACGTCCATTTAGCGATTCCCTCTCTTGCAGAGGCTCTCAACAACGAAAAGGAATGGGTTCGGGGGGAAGCAGTTAATCTGCTCGGTATAATCGGCTCAGACCAGGCAATAGCACTTGTCCGATCCATGACCGATGACCCCTCCTTCCAGGTCGTTGAAATAGTTACAGACATAATTGACACAATAAACACAACACCACATGGATGACTACTACGGCAGTAAGGGCCTATTGTCTCGACATATGCCGGGATTTGAGCCTCGAGTTGGCCAAGCCGATATGGCAGCAGCGGTTTATGATCTCCTTACAAGCAACGATGACTTGCCTTTTGGCGAACAAGATCAGGCGCAATGCCTGGCCATTGAGGCAGAAACAGGACTGGGTAAAACCCTGGCCTACCTTATACCGGCAGTTGTAAGCGGTCGCAAGGTGGTCGTTTCCACCAATACCCGCAATCTTCAGGACCAGATTATTAAAAGGGAAATACCCTTTATTCAGCAACATATAGCCCCTGAACTGCAGGCCATGTGCGTTAAAGGTCGGCAAAACTACCTTTGCCTGTACCGATGGCACCAACTTAACACCGAAAAACAATCTTCCTTGCTGGATGGGGAAGAAAAACAAACAATCCATGAATGGGTTGAGGACACCATGTATGGTGACCGTTCAGAACTCTCTTGGCTTCCTTCGAACTCGCCGCTGTGGCAGAAAGTTTGCTGCCTCTCCCATTTTTGTCTTGGCAGTGACTGCCCGGAAAGCAGCCGCTGTTTCCTTAGCAGACTTCGCCGGGACGCAGCTGCAAGTCAGTTGCTTATCGTTAACCACCACCTCTTATTTTCTGATTTAGCTATCCGCAAAACAGGGTATGGAGAGGTTCTTCCTCGCTACGAAGCTGTTATCTTTGACGAAGCGCATCACATCGAAAATGTGGCTTCCAATTTTTTTGGGTACTCTTTTTCTAAATACCAAATAACCGATTTAGTCGGTGATATTGAGCGTAGCGCGTCCACTGCATTAGCCGATACAAACAAAAAACTCACCCTCGCCCAGACCACTTCCCTTACGGCAGCGATTGAATCGTTGAACCTGCAGCTACCAATGGAAAGGGGCAGGTTTCCTTTGGACCAGGTACTGCAGCATAATTCCACCCTTGAAAATATAGTGCAAAGCATCCTTAACGCACTTGAAAAGCTGGGTGCCAACCTGGACAATATACGAGGAGGCGACGAACCATGGGAGCAGTATGCTAATCGTTGCCATGAACTGGCAGCCAGGCTCACTCTGATTACTGCCGACTCGCTTGACGACTGCCCGGCTGATGAACTCCATTATACCTACTGGTTTGAGAGAACGGAAAGAAACATTGCCCTTTTTGCCACTCCCATTGATGTTTCCCAGGAATTACAGTCTACCCTTTACGCATCTGTCTCAGCCTGTGTGTTCACCTCTGCAACGCTGACCACCGGCGGTGATTTTCACTTTTTTTGCAAACGGCTTGGGCTACCGGAACAGACAAAAACGCTCTCGTTCCCGTCACCCTTTGATTATCTCAACAGAACGTTGCTCTATATTCCGAAAAATAATTTTCCAGAGCCTGCTTCACCCGCTTACACGGCAAAAGTACAGGAACAGATAAAACAACTCATTGAAAGTGCTCAGGGAAGGGCGCTTGTCTTGTTCACTTCTTTTAAAGCAATGGAAACGGCCTTTTACAGTCTCAAAGGACACATCCCATATCCGATGCTTATCCAGGGGGAAGCACCTCGGCATGCATTGCTGAATCAATTCAGCAGGGATATCCGGTCCGTACTTTTTGCTGTTTCCAGTTTTTGGGAAGGGGTAGACATCCCTGGAGAATCCTTGAGTTTAGTGATCATAGATAAGTTGCCGTTTGAAGTACCCAGTGACCCTGTTCTTATGGCCAGGATTAACCGCATCAAGGCAAATGGTGGCAATCCTTTTTTCGAATTCCAAGTCCCAAGGGCCATTCTTGGTTTGCGCCAGGGAGTTGGTCGACTGATGAGAGCCACCAATGACAGAGGGGTGATTGCTATTTTGGACATACGACTTTTTACTAAAGGATATGGCCGCCGCTTTCTAAAAAGCCTGCCGCCGAGTCCGCTTACCAGAGAATACCAGCAGGTTGCTGATTTTTTTCGTGACGACAATGATGCCCACTGAACAAGTTTATATTGAAAACCTCAAGAAACATGCGGCTGCAGCCAACATCAGGGTGGAGTCTGCCATACAGGCTGACCTTTCCCATGTTTTGAGCAAATGCGATCCCCTATTGCAAGAGATAGTCAACTATGCCGTATTTAGCGGCGGTAAACGGATACGACCGTTATTGGCCATCCTCTGTTCAAGACTGTGCGGACGAGACGATGACGATCTCTACAGGCTGGCTGCGGCCTTTGAGTATCTGCATGTAGCCAGCCTCATCCATGATGACATCATTGATCATGCCCAACAGCGCCGAGGCAAGGCATCCCTGGTTGCCGAATACGGTTTTTCCTCCGCTATCCTGGCTGGTGACTGGCTCCTTTCTAGGAGTATGCGCCTGGTTGGTAAATTGGGCGGCCAAATCGGTTTGACCATTTTTTGCCAAGCAACCGAAGGCATGGTGGACGGAGAATTTCTTCAGCTTCGCTGTGTGGCCAATCCGGAGGCAACGGAAAAAGACTATTTCCGAATCATTCAATGTAAAACCGGTAACCTCATTTCCTCTACCTGCGAAATAGGAGCACTCTATGGCGGAGCCAGTGATGATGAAAGAAAGGCTCTCTCTCTGTTCGGCGATAAAATAGGCACTGCTTTTCAAGTAGTTGACGACTTGCTCGACTATCAAGGAAAGGCCCGGGAAACAGGAAAAGCAGTGGGAAACGATTTTGTTGAAGGGAAAATCACCCTCCCTTTTATTCGAGCTTATGCCCAGGCCGATGCCCCACATCGAGCATTGCTGCGACAACTGATTACAGGTGATAGGCATTCGCCCCAGGCCTATCAGCAGACACATAAACTGATTGCGTCCCATGACGGCTTCGCTTCTGCAGAAAAAACGGCAAAAGCTCTGATAGAAGACGCAGAACAGTCGCTCCAACTTTTTCACCAGCACCCCGACCAGGAAAGCCTGACCGTACTCCAGGCGCTTGGTCAGTACATACTGCAAAGAAAAAAATAATCGTCCACAATGCTTTTTCTCACTTCCTTACAACGGTTTTTTGCCTGCTTTACCCTCTTGGCTATTCTTCTTCTTTTGAGCAATTGCGGTAATCAACAAAAAAAAGACCAGGTAGCCACCGAGGCTGCACCCAGTTCCCAACTGCCGCACGTGCAGGAGGTTGCTCCTAATGCGTTGCTCATCGTCTTTGAAGAACCTGACCCGCCTCCTCACACGGAGCAACAAGCATCCGTTAGTGTAACAGCCGCAAAGAGCAAACACGTCGTACTTCAAAAAAAGCGTCCCCAGGTTGCAATCATCATCGATGATATGGGCCATCACCAGATATTGGGGGAGCGCCTGTTAGCCCTTGAGCTAAACCTGACCTACTCCTTTCTTCCCTTAGCACCATTTACTGCCACGCATGCGCAAATCGCCCACGAGAAAGGGAGTGATATTCTTGTTCATATCCCCATGGAGCCCAAGGATCCACAATGGAACCCTGGAGAAGGAGCACTGTATCTGAAAGATGACAAGGTCCTTTTACGGACCAAAACCGAGCAATTGATTGGCGTTGTTCCCCATGCCATTGGTGCCAACAACCACATGGGGTCCCTGTTTTCTGAAAACAGGGAGGCCATGCAAACAGTACTCTTAACACTGCTAAAAAAGGGCTTCTTTTATATCGACTCCTTTACCACGGCACAATCAAAAGGACTGGACGAAGCTCAACGTCTCAACATCCCAACTAACCGGCGTCATGTCTTTCTCGATAACGACCATGATCCCAAAAAAATATGCAAGCAGATTAAAAAACTGATTCAACTGGCTCAAAAAAACGGTTCGGCCATTGGTATTGGCCACCCCAACAAAGCCACTCTCGCCGCACTGACCCAATGTAACAGGGAGCTGCTTGCGACAGTTGACATCGTGGGCGCCCACAATCTGGTACAATAACTATGAATGCTCCATCTCTTTCCCCACCAACCCTTGGTATGATACTCAAGGGGTACCCCCGCATATCAGAGACCTTTATCTCCAACGAGATACTCCTGCTCGAACAACTTGGTATTCCGATCAGGATATTTTCCATGCGCCTGCCAAGGGAGTCTTTTTGCCATGATTCGGTAAAACAAATTAAGGCCAGGGTCGACTACCTTCCCACAGATCTTTTCCTTGATTTTCAGAGGCTACTTTTGCAGACAACCCTGTATGCGGTCAACAATCCGGCACGCTTTCTTGAAGTACTCAAAAAAGCAGGGCAACGGTTTGAGCGTACGCGAAGCCTTGGGACCCTCAAACACTTGATGCAGGGCTGCTACCTGACCCATCACCTGTTGGCCAAATCTCCGGAGGTGGTCCACCTGCACGCACACTTTGCCCACTCCCCCTCTTCGGTGGCTCTGTTTTCCAGTATGCTCAGTGGCCTGCCGTTTAGTTTCACCGCGCATGCCAAGGATATCTACACCTCAAACCCTAATCAGCTGCGGGAAAAAATAGAACTAGCTTCAATGGTCATGACCTGTACCAGGCACAATGTCGACTATCTACGGTCCCTTGCGCAAGAGACGCCCACACCAATCCACTGCGTGTACCATGGAATCGACCTGGACCTTTTCACTGCCACAGTAAAAAAGGCTCCCCCTGCCCCTCCCTATAAAATTCTCACCATTGCCCGACTGACCGAAAAAAAAGGTATTCCCCATATCCTGGAAGCGCTGCAACTACTGAAAAAAAAGGGGATCTCTTTTACATTCACCTTAATTGGTGATGGAGACGACAAAGAGCAGGTCATACAGCAGATCTGCGCAAGCGGCCTGCGCAAGCAAACTCGCTGGCTTGGTACCATGCCCCATGCAAATGTTATTGAAGAACTCAAAGCTGCTGATGCTTTTGTCCTTGGGTGCAAAATTGCTAAAAATGGTGATAGGGACGGTATTCCCAATGTCCTGGTCGAGAGCCTGGCAATGGGGGTTCCTGCAGTGGGTACTAATATTTCGGCCCTGCCTGAGATATTAATCACTGAACAAACAGGCTTGGCAGTGCCGGCAAAAAGCTCGACAGCCCTTGCAGATGCCCTGTTACGTATCCTGCAAGACACACAACTGCGTAGCCGCGTCACACGTGAAGGAAAAAAACATGTGCAAGGCCATTTCGACAATAAAGCCCTGATTAGACAACTGGCAGCACTGTACAGAGAGGCCATGCCGCAGTTAGGGTCTGTAACGAAATAAATGAGCCGGTTGATTGACTGCCTTTTCGCCCAATCTCTTCGTTATGTCACAGTTATTTTGGTACAACACCTTAGCAACAACCTTTTAAAATCTATCCGCTTTGTAGTGTTTACGGTTTACGCCTGCTTACTGGAGCTGACATGTAATGCGCATTGCTTTTTACGCACCATTTAAACCGCTGGATCATCCCACGCCTTCAGGGGACCAGATGATAGGCAGAGGTATATATGCAAGCTTATGTAGCCAAGGCCACCAGGTTTTTATTGTCAGCAAATTGCGATGCCGCTGGATCTACTGGAACCCCAGCCATATCCTCCAAGCCCTTATCGAAATAAAAAAAGTTATCCACCGTTTACAAAAAGAACCGGTGGATTGCTGGCTTACCTATCATTGCTACTATAAAGCGCCTGATATCGTTGGGCCGACGGTTACTAAAAAGCTCGGTCTGCCCTATATTATCTGCCAGGGGAGTTATGCCACAAAATTTCGCAGACAGTTCCACACCATCCCAGGCTTTATCCTCAATAAAAAAGCATTATTACAGGCAGATCTCCATATCAGCGATCGCTATCACAACCTGGTCGACCTGCAAAGGATAGTGCCCCCGCATCGACTAACCTATGTGAAGCCTGGTTTAGAACCGGCACGTTTTCGTTTTGATAGAGAGTCCCGGCACAAAATGCATACACGGTGGCAAACCAACAAAATGCCCGTTATTCTAACAGCGGCCATGTTTCGCGCCGATGTCAAGAGTAAGGGGATAGCCTGGGTGATTGAATGCTGCGGCAAGCTTCGTAAACAAGGTTTTTTATTTCAACTCGTCATTACAGGAGATGGCCCGCAGAAACAGTACCTGCACCAATTGGCACGACAGCACCTGGCTGATAGCGTCGTTTTTACAGGCGCGTTCAAACACGAGCAGATGTATCAAGTCTATTCCGGAGGTGACATTTTCGCCTTTCCCGGTTTTCGCGAATCGCTGGGCATGGTATTTTTAGAAGCACAGTCGTGTGGTCTGCCTGTTGTAGCCTGCGACAATGGTGGAATTCCAGAAGTGGTGATCCATAAAAAAAGCGGCTTACTTTCTCCGGTCACCGACAAAAATGCGTTTACAGCCAATATCAAAACCCTGCTGACAAACCAGCAGCTGCGCCGACAGATGGGTAAATATGCTGCTCAGCGCGTCAGGCAACATCATGATAAAGAAAAAAATTATGGAACAATGGGCTCCCGCATCCAGGATGTTGTCCGGCAAAACCATCCACATCTTGCTTCGCCATGAAAACTGATTCCACACAAATAGGTTTAATTCGACATTCCATGACGCTCTGGAACGAAGAAAAAAAAATCCAGGGACAACTGGACAGCCCTCTTTCCTGCAGAGGAAGAGCAATGGCCGAGACATGGGGAGAAACGCTGGGGGCCTTGGGGTGGCAGCGAATCATCTCCAGTGACCTGGGTCGAGCCAAAGACACTGCCGCAATTATCAATCAACAATTGCACATTCCCTGCAGTACTGACGGTCTTCTCAGAGAACAAGATTGGGGTGCATGGACAGGGCTTACCTTGGCCGAAATCAAACAACAGGACAAGGCTCTTCTCAAAGTAGCTCAAAAAAAGGGATGGCAATTCCGGCCCCCAGGAGGAGAATCACGCCAAACAGTTCTCAAGCGCAGCTTAGAAGCGCTCAATCAAGCAAGCCAAACCTGGCCAGGGCAGCGAATGCTTATCGTGTGTCACGAAGGCGTTATAAAATGTTTACTCTATCACCTTTGCGGCCGCGCCTTTTTGCCTGAAGAACCGACTATTCTCAAAAAATACCACCTTCACATCCTTGCAATGCATAATTCAGCGCTTGCCCTTACCCACCTTAATCATTTACCACTTTCAGCCTGAAGCACCATGCGTATTTTAGTATACTGCCAACATGTGCTCGGTATTGGCCATCTTGTCCGAACTTTTGAGATACTCAAGGCTTTAAAAGGACACCAGATCACCCTGCTTCTTGGTGGCGCAGAGATAAACTTGGCCCCTCCTGAGCATGTCACCACTGTTCAGCTCCCACCGCTGATGATGGACGCTACCTTTTCCACCCTCTCCCCCCCCACCGGTGAACCACTTGAGAAAATTAAAAAGCAGCGGCAAAAAATTATCGGCAATTGCTTGCGTGAAGTCCAACCGGATATCCTCCTCATAGAGCTTTACCCCTTTGGCAGAAATGGTTTTCATTTTGAAATTGCCCCACTGCTCGAGCAGGCGAAACAGGAACTTCCTTCCTGCCTCATAGCTTCAAGCGTTCGTGATATACTTGTGGAAAGAGACAACCGAGTGAAATTTGAGCGACGGGCAGTGGAAAGGCTCAACCATTTTTTTGATTTGCTGCTCATCCACAGCGACCCTGCTGTCATCCGCCTGAACGAAACCTTCAGCCGAATGGCCGATCTCAAGATACAAACTGTTTATACAGGGTATGTGCATCGCCCGCCCAAGCAAGAAAAAAGCGTACAGAAAACAACGCCGGCCCTGCCTCTGATAGTTGCCAGTGCCGGCGGCGGAAGTGTTGGCTATGCCTTGTTGGAAGCAACACTCAAGGCGCATACGCTCCTTGCGAGTCAATCTCCATCCATCCTGAACCTCTACACAGGACCGTATCTGGAACAGGAGAAGCAACAGAGGTTGATAAAACTGGCGGGCGACCATGCCCGGATAGCCACCTTCTGTGATGACCTGCCTGCAGCGCTTCGACAAGCAGCCCTCTCTGTTTCCATGGGCGGCTATAACACCACCATGGATGTGGTTGCAGCCGGTTGTCCAGCGCTCATTTATCCTTTCAACCAAAACCATGAGCAACGACTCCGTGCTGAACGGCTCCAACACTATGTGCCAATCACCCTGCTTGAGGCAAAGGATCTGCTGCCGCCTGTTCTTGCCCACCACATGCACGAGGCCTTGCACGTTCCATCGTCCCCGTCAAAACAACCGGCAATGGACGGAGCTAACCAGACAGCGCAAACATTACTGGCAATGGCCAAAGGCAAAAAAGAAACCCTATGAAAAATCTCCCGGCACCGCTTTGGACAGCCCCTCTTCCGCTGAACACCGAAAAAAGCCTGCGTACAATTCTCTCAGCCTATAAAGACACGCCTATTTTTTTTCGTGCAGATGATATCGGTGGAAAAACAGATCCGCTCTTTCATCCGCTGATGGAGCTTTTTCTCACCCACCGTATACCGCTTTGCCTTGCGGTAGTCCCCACCTGGATCGATAGTGCTACCTGGTCTCACTACCAGCAGTACCAACCGCAAAGTAGCCAATGGTGCTGGCACCAGCATGGATACAGCCACACCAACCATGAGCAGGCCGGCAAAAAGGCGGAATTTGGCCGTTCCCGAACTAAAAACGAAGTGAAACAGGATATAGTAAACGGCAAAAATAAACTGGCAAACCTGCTGGGAGAGGCCTTCCACCCCGCGTTTACGCCGCCATGGAACCGATGCTCCTCGCACACATTGGAGACACTTGCGGAACAGCGATTTTACGCAGTTTCACGATCTAAAAAAGCAGCGCCGCTTCCACCTGCGGAACTGCCGGATATACAAATAAACATAGACCTGCATACCCGTAAAGAACAGGACGCTACAACATCGTGGGAAGCACTGTATGCAGAAATAAACCAGGCAGCCGATTCAGGGATCATGGGAATTATGCTGCATCACCAGCTGATGAACCGACAGGGCTTTGCTTTTCTTGATCTGCTGCTCCGGCTTGTGCAGGAGTACCACCTTCCTGCCTGCACCTTTCAGGATATGAGCAACGAAATTCGATCATCATTTTTTCACTAAACGTCAAGATCCGGGATCTGGAAACGTATATTTTCCTCCTCTCCTTCCAGCTCGGTAACAGGGACATCTTCCTCACCAGCCAAATGCTGAATAACCTCCGTGACCAGATGTTCAGGAGCTGAAGCACCGGCCGTAATACCGACTCGCTCAACACCAGCCAGCCATTCTGACGCTATCTCACCGGCATGATCGATGAGATAGGCAGGAGTTCCCTGCAACTGGGCAACCTCCCTCAATCTGTTTGAATTTGAGCTGTTCTTTGAGCCAACGACCAGCACCACATCCACCTTTTCCGCCAACTTACGGACCGCATGCTGCCGATTTGTGGTTGCATAGCAGATATCTGAACGTTCAGGAGCACTGCTGAGTGGAAATCGCTTGTGGATGGCTTCAAAAATATCTTTGGTGTCATCCACACTCAAGGTGGTTTGAGTGACATACCCGACCATACTCTCATCAGCCACGACAACTTCAGCAACTTCCTCGACCGTCGAAACGACATGCACATTACCGGTGGCATGGCCGCAAGTACCCTCCACCTCAGGATGTCCCTTGTGCCCTATAACCAGGACATCATATCCTATTTTATTGAGCCTGCTTACCCTTCGATGAACCGTTGCCACCAGGGGACAGGTAGCATCAATACTCCGCAGGCCAAGCTTGACGGCTTTTTCTTCAACCGCTGGAGAAACACCATGGGCGCTGAAAATAGCAACCGCACCTTGGGGGATGTCTTCAAGTCGCTCAACAAAAACAGCCCCTTTAGTTCGCAACTCATCAATAACATGGCTATTATGTACTATCTCGTGGAGAACAAACACCGGGGCTCCATGACGTTCAAGAGCTTTATTTACAATGGCAATTGCCCGGTTGACGCCTGCACAAAATCCGCGTGGCCTTGCAAGGAATATTTTCATATTTTTCTATCCAACACTAGTATAAATAATTTTTCTCAATTCAACGCAGTGAAAAGTAGCCATATTTCGATGAAAATGCTACCCTTCAGACAGTACCTACTTTTATAGAAAATGCCAATTTAAGGATATGCTTTCATGAACCTTTTCAATAAAACGTTGCTGCTCGCACTCTGCCTTCCAACCATCCTGGTCACAACCCTTCAGGCCAAACCCATGACCTCGGTAAAAAACACGACCATCCGCGATGAAAACCCAAAAAAGCAGCAATCTACCCTCATCTTACCCTATGCTTTTTCTTCGGATTCCATGGGAACCACGATCGGTGTCGGCGGCATGATGAAAGGCTATGGCCAGGATCAATTGCTGCTGGGCTCAACCGCATTTGGTAGCTTTGATTCCGCAGTCGGTTTGTTTCTCGGCATGTGGGACTACAGGCCCTCCTGGTCACAGCGATTGTTTTTCGGCGCACAGGGAATGGTCGGTCACTATCCGCGGCAGCGAGGCTATAGTGCACCTTTTTTTGAAAAGGGGCAAACCCGGCCGGGCAGTAACGACTCTGATAAAGATGCTTATATTGAAGAAAAGGGGTATGACAACTGGACCGACTTTAGGCTCGAGTACGTTCTTCCCTTGGGAAGCGGTCAGGATAGAGGAATGGTCACCTACAAGTTAAAAAACGGCCTGCTGCAGTCAACGCCGGTGGGTGGTGAAACATGGAACCCGATGGAAAACGGTATCACAACTCTCCTGCTCAGACAATATAATCGTTATCGCAGCTTTGACACAGACCAGGGGGAACTTGAAGCAACCACCCACCCTGTTCAGCTAGCTGTTAGCTATGATAACACAGACTTCCCCACTAATCCGTCCATGGGGAGCTCACAATACCTGTCTGTTACCCATGATTTTGGGTGGCTTGAATCGCCGGACGACTGGACATTTATAGAGTTTGAAGCGAGCAAATATTTTTCTCTTGGCCCCTCAGAGTATGCCAGACAACGTATTATAGCCCTAAACTTCTGGACCGGCGATGCACCCAGCTGGGAGGAAACAACCAATGCAGACGGTATTACCACAGTGAGCAACCGACCACCCTTTTATGAAGGAGCAAGCCTGGGTGGTTTTTACCGGATGCGCGGCTTTCCACAAGACAGATTTAATGACCGTTCAGCGATTTACACCACTGCTGAATACAGATACACTCTGGATTGGAACCCTCTGGGCAACATCTCGTGGTTACGCTTTCTGCAAAGCGACTGGATGCAGCTGGTTGGCTTTGTCGAAGGAGGCAGAGTGGCCAATGAATATGATCTCTCAGAATTATTTCAAGACTGGAAAGTAGACGCAGGGGTTGGCCTCCGCTGTTTGTTTGCCGGCTCAGTAGCCAGACTTGATGTAGCAGTATCAGACGAAGGAACAAACATGTGGGTCATGTTTGGCCAGCCCTTTTAAACTGCAGTCCGAATCTTTTCTAATGCATGTTATTCAACCAGGTAATGTGACTGCAACGGCATAACATTCAATAAGGGAAACATATGGAAAGGCTGCCCCCCCTGCCGTTATCAAAATCCATTGAGATCGCCTATAAATCGATTAAGGTGCGTTTTTTTCGCAGCCTAATCACCACAACCAGCCTGGTGTTGGCGGTTGCTTTTCTCTGCTATATTCAAGTCTGCAACAATCTAGCCAATGCTCTTTTTCTGACCGGCGAGCCTACGGCCCTCCAGGCCCTTGTCAAAGCCGGCTTTGACATCACCTCCCAGACAACAGCCATAGGTGAAGATGCCAAACAACAGTGGATAGTTGTCCTTTCCCTCCTGGTTTGCGTGGTAGGTATCGTCAATGCCCAGCTTATGGCCGTCACAGAGCGTTTTCGTGAAATAGGTACAATGAAATGCCTCGGAGCTCTGGACCGCGTGGTCCTGCTCCTCTTTTTAATTGAAGCAGCCATGCAGGGGTTTGTTGGAGCCACTACAGGAGCATTGCTCGGCTGTGTTAGTGGGATTCTCAGCTCCCTGTCTTCTCTGGGAACCGCCTTGTTTGATTCGTTTCCACTGCAAACACTGCTGCTCACCATGCTCAAAGCTACCCTCACAGGCTGCCTGCTCAGTCTGGTTGGTGTTATTTATCCGGCCATTAAAGCAGCGCGTATGGAACCTGTGGAAGCTATGCGGGTGGAACAATGACACCTCTTGCAAAAATATACTTAAACTGTACACACCCGCTTTGCTCAGTGTCCGGTAACCTTTACCTGTAACGAGTATTATGCAACACTCTATCGTCCGAACCACTGACGTCAAAAAAAGTTTTCAGCTTGGCAAACACCAGCTGGAGGTACTTAAAGGTATCAGCCTGACCATCTCAACCGGCCGCTATATCTCCATAATGGGCCCTTCAGGATCCGGCAAGTCTACCCTGTTCAACATGATAGGCGGTCTGGACAAACCTACCTCCGGAAAAGTCTTTATCGATGAAGTTGATATTGCCCAGTTGGACGCCTATGAGCTGGCCTGGTTACGGTGCCGTAAAATAGGGTACATTTTCCAGACTTTCAACCTCATCCCCGTAATGACGGCCCTGGAAAATGTGACGCTGCCCATGACCTTTGGCGGTACGGGAAATGATGAAGCAGTGGAACGAGGTATGGGACTACTCAAGCAGGTCGGCCTGGAAACTCGTTTCAGCCATAAGCCATCGGAACTCTCCGGCGGCCAGCAACAACGGGTAGCCGTTGCCCGCGCCCTTGCCAATGACCCGGCAATAATCCTTGCCGACGAACCCACAGGAAACCTTGATCTCACCACAGGAGAAGAAATCATAGATCTTCTCAAGCAGATGAGTTCAGATCGGGGAGTCACTATTATTTCAGCGACCCACGATTTTAAAATGCTCAACGTATCCGATGAGGTTATCTGGATTCGTGACGGCAGGATTGACAAAATTGAAAAACGTGAAGAATTAAATATCTCTGTAGGCACCATTGATGAGCGTTAACAGCACAGCAAAAACTTGCGACAGCCAAATACGGTTAGTGCCGCGTTCCATGCCACTCTGTATTGCTTCGTTCATTATATCCATACTGTTTTACACTGGAGCAACGTCCGCCTCTCTCCCCCCTTTGCCGCAAGCAGGCAGTTTGCAAACGGCTGTTTCTTTTTTCTCCTCCCTTGGCGATCGATCGACTGCTACTCCCGGTACCATTGCCGCAGCTGAGTATATTGAAAAACGACTGGCTGCAGCTGGCCCGGTGGAATCGGGATATATTGACTTTGCCCTTCCTCTTCGCCGTCACCATGGATCGAAACTCAGCATTGGCAATACCTCCCTTCCTATCCATCCACTTTACTACAATGCCATCACGCCGCAAAACCTTCCTCCAGAAGGCGTACAAGGTGATCTGATCTATGTCGGCAAAGGTGAGCTTGGCGATTTTAATGGTTTGGAAGTTGTCGGCTCGATTGTCCTCATGGATTTTGATTCCGGCCGCAACTGGCTCAATGCGGCTTCACTCGGGGCAAAAGCACTGATATATGTTGGGAGCGACAGAGCAACGCGTCCTCAATTTATAGATAAAATCGAGCTCTCCCCTATTCAGTTTCCCTGCTTTTGGGTAAACGAAACAGAACTTGCCGGCTTCCTTCCCGTACAGCTTTCCCCCAAACGTCAACCGCTTGCCCAAGCCGTCACACTTACAAGTTCCATCCAATGGGAGCGAGGCGCAGGACGTAATCTGTACGCACTTTTTCCCGGCACCGATTCAACCAAAAAAAATCAACTCCTTATTGTCGAAGCTTTTTACGACTCTTCAGTTTTTATTCCCGGTTCTTCCCCTGGTGCGGACGAAGCTCTTTCCATTGCTTCGTTGCTCGATCTGGCCGATTTTCTCCATCACAATCCCCCTCAAAGGCCCTTTCTCCTTGTGGCAACCAGCGGTCATAGTCAGGAACTCGCAGGCATGCGGGAAATGATATGGACAGCCAAGGTTGCCTCCAAAGACCTGCGACAGATGGGGAAAGAAATCAAGGCTGATCAAAAGCTGCGCAGTAGCTACGTTGATACATTGCAGAGTTTTATTGCAGGAAAAACAGAAGAGCTTGATGGCATGAGCCTGCAAGCTGGGTTGCGAGAAACTCTAAAACTCGATATTGACCGTCTTTCAAACGAGTTAATGAACCTTCGCATGGCCGGTGAGACATTTGCGTCAAAAAAACGCATCAAGGTGCTTGCCCAAAGAAGGCTCCTCCTCCGTCAAATCAGCTGGCGCACGAACTTCAACGACCTGAACAAAAACGAGACAACACTCCTTATACCGCTTGCTCAATCGGCAATCGCTACTCACCTTAACGTGCTGTCTGAACTCAACAGCCAGCAAAAAATGCTGAAAAAAAACAGACGATTCCGTTCTCTGCTTGCTGAATTTGAGCCTCGCGCTATCATTTCTCTTCACTTATCGAGCCACGGCAGCGGATTAGGAGCATTTGAACGCGGTTTCATGTACCCGCTTCGCACTAGAATCAATCGAACCGGTGCCTTTCGTGAAATCGATGATGCCCTGCAGCAGGTTGCAGCAGCAACCCCGGCGACCGCACCCATTTTCATATCAACCCTTCGCCCAGACAGGCTTCATCCCTGGCAGGACCTGCTGCCCGATAAGCCGCACTTGGGTGGAGAAGTGAGCTGCCTCGCTGGATTGCCGGGTCTGTCACTCGTCACCACCGGTGATCTCAGGTCAAAATGGGGTACTCCCTTTGACACTGCTGACCATATTGACTGGAGTAAAGCCAGCCAACAGTGGCAATTGGCCAAGTCGCTGATCATGGGCCTGGACAAAGCGGCGGATCTGCCCCTTGGATACATTCGTGACGGGTTTTCCACAGTCTCAGGCAAAGCCGGTCTGCTCCTCCATGGCGAGCTGTTTGCCGAACAACCAGCTCCGGAAACCATGCTGCTCGCCTTCCAGGGACCTGCCCGCTACCACCTGCTTACCGATCTCCAGGGGCAGTTCCTTCTCAAGGGGGTGGCAGATAAAAAACACGTACAGGACAAGGTTATCCTGGAAGGATATAAATTTTCACCTGTGGATGACGGCACCAACTGGGCCATTGACAAAAAACTCACCGGCAAAGCTTCTTATCGAATTAAGATGCAGCGTCAGGCCATGCGTACCGACCTGGTCATGTTTAACTGCAAACAAGTGACCTTCTTTAATCTTCTTGAGCCACGTAGCCTCCGCTACATGACCAAACTACAACTGATTGACGGCCGCAGGGAGGCACCACCGCTACGCTACTGGTACAGCCGTATTGACACCAGGTCCTCGATCATTGCCAGTCTTTTCCTTGAGCCGGGTACACAGATAAAACTGACCCTTTCAGATACGATCCTTAAGAAAAAGATGCTCCTTACCAATTCAGATTCGCTTCATCCGCTGGGACAAGGGTATCTGGTTGACACCCATCCTTCCCTCTATCACACCAATTACCTGACCGCTCGCGACCACTGGGCACTACTCGCGCCCCGAATAGCCAATCTTGAACGCCATGGCATTCATAATGAGCGGATCAAAAATTTACAGCAACAGGGGGTGGCTGCACTTAAAACCGCCCGCCAGGCTCTGCAGGAAAATCAATATCAACTTTTTAGCGAAGCGGCAAACACTTCGTGGGCGCTTGCCAGCCGAGTGTATGAAGATGTAGAAAAGACGCAGAAGGATGTCTTGTTCGGCGTGCTGTTTTACATCGCTCTTTTCGTGCCCTTTGCTTTTTGCATGGAACGTCTCCTGTTCGGCTATGTCTCAATTTACAAACGAATCACGGCCTTTACCCTTATTCTGTGCATCCTCATCGCTCTCATTGCCCAGGTGCATCCTGCCTTTGCTCTGGCCTACAGCCCAACAGTTGTTATTCTTGCCTTTTTCATCATCGGTCTTTCCTTACTGGTCACCATGATCATTCTCCTCCGGTTTGAAAACGAAATGATCCTGTTACAGCGAAGAGCCTCCCATAAACGACCAGTGGAAATTTCTGCCTGGAAGGCTTTTATGGCTGCCTTCTACCTAGGGGTTTCCAACCTGCGCAGGCGACGTCTCAGAACCGCCTTGACGTGTCTGACCCTGATCATCCTGACTTTTACCATCATGAGTTTTACCACTGTCAACACCACGCGCAGGCAAAACAAACTCAACTTTGATGAACAAGGCACCTATCAGGGAGTACTGTTTAAAGACATCAGCTGGACAAAAATGCCAAGGGAGACCTTGTCAACATTCAAATCACTGTTTCATGGACGGGCTTTGGTAGGTCCCAGGGTATGGCTGAGCGCTGAAGACCCGACCCGAGCAGCCCGTATTCAGGTTAATTGGCGGAAAACCCCTTTTCTCTTTCAGGGGCTTACCGGACTTTCCTCCATGGAACCTAAGCTGAGCGGCATTGATTCCATCCTCCTTCAAGGCCGCTGGTTCAACAGTGACGAACCGAATGGGGTTATTATTCCTGCCAGCCTGGCAGAACGAATAGATAGAGATCCTGATAATGCCGATCAGCCGACCCTCAACCTCTGGGGCATGTCTCTCAAAGTAACCGGTATTTTTTCTGAAAAACGCCTTCAAGAATTCATTGATCTTGATGGCGAAATCCTGACTCCGGCTATTTTTCCTTCGGAAAGCATGCGGGAAATGACGGAAGTGGAAAAAGATGCCCTGGAGTCAGGAGAGGATGTACATAATTTCCAAGGTCGCTACCGGCATATAAGTGCCGACCAGGTATTAATTTTGCCGGCCGAAACACTGCTCAGCCTAGGCGGAGAATTAAAAAGCATTGCCCTGACAACACCTCAGCCCATCAGTGATGAAATGCTCACCACCCTGACGGACCGGTTCAACCTGACCCTGTTCAGCAGCGAATCAGATGGGGTTTTTGTCTATAATGCAAGCGACACCATGCAGTATTCGGGTATGCCCAACATCCTTATTCCACTGGTTATATCCATTCTTATCGTCCTCAATACAATGATCAGTTCGGTGTATGAAAGAAAAAAAGAAATCGCGGTCTACACTTCCGTAGGGCTTGCTCCCACCCATGTCTCTTTCCTGTTCATTGCCGAGGCACTGGCCTTTGCCGTGATCTCTGTAGTTCTGGGCTACTTACTGGCCCAAACCAGCGCCGGCTTCCTTGCCGGTACAAGCCTCTGGGAAGGGATTACGGTTAATTATTCTTCCACAGCCGGTGTGGCAGCCATGCTCCTGGTCATGGGAGTTGTGTTGTTGTCTGTTATCTACCCATCAAAGGTTGCAGCCTCCATTGCCATACCTGACGTCAATAAAAGCTGGGTCATGCCCGAAGCCGAGCAAGATGCGCTGACCGTAACCTTGCCCTTTTTAATGCGCTTTCATGAGCATGGGTCCATCTGCGGTTTTCTGCATGCCTATTTCAGCGCCCATCAGGATGTCTCCCACGGTATCTTTTCCACTGGCCCGATCGAGATTATTGATGCTTCAAAAATGGAAACTTACGGGCAACACCGGCTCCCAATGGCCGATGACTGTCTCCATCTGCGAGCCAAAGTCTGGCTTGCTCCTTTTGATTTTGGTATCTTGCAGTGGGTTGATCTCAGGTTTTGCCACGCAAAGGAAGGAGAAGATTTTCTTGAAATTAGTGTTACCCTGACCAGAATGGCCGGTGAGTTCGGGGTATGGCGACGAGTCAACAGTGCGTTTATCCATACCCTTCGTAAACAGCTCCTTGTCTGGAGATCGCTAGACAAGGAAGGCCATGCTCAATATGCCAAGGTCCTTGATCAAGGAACAGCACCCGCTACTACCGAGAAAACAGCATGAATGCTTCTCCCGAAACAGCCCCTAAACCTATCCGCCTGCGGGCGGTACTCCTGGGAACGATGCTGGCCGCAGTCATCTGTGCGCTCACCCCGGTCAACAACATCTATAACCAGGCCACACCCTTAGGAGGAGGTCACTTTCCCCTTGCGCCGTTTTACATCCTCCTCACCACATCCTTGCTGGCCGGAATAATCGCCAGAGTCTTGCCCACAGCACGACTCATAACCGGACAGGAACTTTTGGTCGTCTGGATACAAATGGTCATTGCTTCGGGTATTGCCTACACCGGGCTCACTCGAACCTTTTTCATTAACCTGACGGTTCCCTTTCAATTTGCCACCGCTGAAAACAACTGGCAGGAAACGCTTCAACCACTTTTACCCGACCTCCTCTACCCAGGAGAAGGCGCCATCACTGGCCTTTACAATGGGCTGGCCAATGGTCGTCGTATGGGCTGGCTGGAAGTCATTGCCAATATCCCGTGGCAACATTGGATAAAACCACTTTTGGCCTGGGGGGTTTTTATTCTGCTCTGCTACACCGTCATGATTGCCCTGATCAACCTGCTTTCCCGACAGTGGATTCACAACGAACGTATGAATTTTCCACTGCTACGGGTTCCACTTCTCATGGCGGAAAGTTTTGACAACAATAGTTTACGTTCCTTTTTATTAAACCCCTATCTCCTGTGGGGACTGTCCATACCTGTTACCCTGCATCTGCTCAATGGGCTCAATTATTATTTCCCGTCTGTTCCATCCGTCCCCACCCTGATCCTTGCCGGACCCTATTTCCCCAAGGTGGGAATCCTTTCAGGTTTTATAAAACTTAAGATATATATTTATCCAGTGTTTATAGGTTTTGCCTTTCTGGCTGCCCGCCAGGTTTCCCTTTCCTGCTGGCTCTTCTTTTTAGTCGGCAGCCTGCTCATCGGTCTGCTTGGCGTTCTTGGTTATAATATACCGGCCTCTTCTCTAGGCGTTACCTTTGGCCCTACCCTGGCTCGCCCGGAAGAAACCCAGATGATCGGTGCCTATGGCGTTTTTTTTGTCTTCCTTGTCTGGCTATCAAGGCATCACCTGCAACACATCGTTAAACAGGCCTTTTCCACAGGACCGGTGGCGGTCAACACCGAGTGGTTTTCCATTCGTCTCTCTTTCTGGATAGCAGTGGCCGGGATGGCAGCCATTGTCGGCTGGGCGATTTTTTTCGGTATGCAGCCAACCACGGCCCTGCTCACGGTTTTCGCCTTTTTTATGATCACCCTGGTTGCCTCCAGGATCATATGTCAGGGAGGACTTGGTTATTTTACCCTGACCGCTGCCCCTCTTGACGGATTACTGGTCATCTTTGGCCCAGCACTTTTCAGCAAGGTCGGTCTGCTGATTGCGGCGGTGGCACAAAAAGTATTATTTGTCGATCTCAGGGAATCCCTGACGGCCTCGTTGCTCCATGCACGTGAAGTGCATCACAATATGCATAACAGGCGGTTACTGCTCTTCGGAATCGGCCTGACACTAACAACCGCGGTCATGGTTTCTTTCATGGCCATGCTTGCCCTGTGCTATAAATACGGAATACGGGAACTCCAGCTTGAATGGGCAACCCGAACCTCTTTGGGAGTCTATGAGAATATTGTCCGCCTCAACGATACCGGGATAGAAGCCGGTCACTGGGTAAAAATATTCTCCATCGTCGGGGCAGTGGTGATGGGTATCCTGGTCACCTGTTATCACCGTTTTTATTGGTGGCCCATCCATCCCATTGGCTACCTCACCGCCTATTCGTCTGCCATGCGTATCCTCTGGTTTTCTTTTTTTATCGGGTGGATGTGCAATGCGCTGTGTATGCGCTATGGCGGGGTGGTCTTATTTAAAAAACTACGATTCTTTTTCATCGGCCTGATCATAGGCGACCTCTTTATGGGAGGCACCTGGGCCATAGTCGGTTTGTTCGCTGATGGTAGTTATCAGGTCCTGCCTGATTAGCAACAAAAATAGCAAACACCAGTCAACAGGTAAAACAGTCGCATGTATGATGACAAGGAACTAAAAGAATACAGGGATCTGCTCAAGACTCCTGAAACATTTGAAGAGGGCTTTGATTGGAAAACCGTTGTCGGAGCGATTTTCATCGGTTTTCTCATGATGCCCGGTTCCATGTACCTGCAGTTGGTTATCGGATCTGGGATTGGCCCTGCTGCCCGCTGGGTGACGATTATTCTTTTTGCGGAAATTGCCAAAAGAGCACACACGAATCTGCGGCAGCAAGAAATTTTCATCCTCTATTACATGGCCGGGGCTGCATTGGCATCCCCTTTTCAAGGGTTGTTATGGAGCCAATACCTCGTACAGTCCGATGCAGCCAAGATGCTTGGAGTTGCAGAGTTTATCCCGACGTGGATTGCACCTGGTGCCGGCTCGGAATCCCTTCTGCAGAGAACCTTTCTCCACCGGGACTGGCTTATCCCCATCCTGCTTCTTGTGGGTTCACAGATTATCCAAAGGGTCGACCGATTTGGCCTGGGGTACGCGCTATACAGAATTACTTCAGATGTGGAAAAGCTCCCTTTTCCCATGGCACCGGTCGGGGCATTGGGAACCATGGCCCTTGCCGAGTCTACCGAAGAAAAAAAAACAGGATGGAAATGGCGAGTCTTTTCCATTGGTGCGGTTATAGGGCTGGCCTTTGGCGGCATTTATGTTTTGCTGCCGGTTGTGTCCGGCTTAATTTTTACTGAACCGATACGGTTGATTCCCATACCATGGATTGAGTTGACCAGACACACCGAAGAAGTCCTGCCTGCGGTGGCAACAGGCATCCAGTTAGATCTCGGCCTGGTGTTCATCGGAATGGTGCTCCCTTTCTGGGCGGTTATGGGCGGCATGATCGGGTTAATTATCACGATTTTCCTAAACCCGATCCTCTGGGACAAGGGCATTTTGCACCGCTGGCACCAGGGTATGGGTACGGTGGATACCGTGTTTGCCAATAATTTTGATTTTTACATGAGCTTTGGCATCGGGCTTGGACTCGCCATAGGAGTTATCGGCATCTGGTCGGTCATCCGCTCCTTTAGTAAAAGCGGAGCTGAACGGGGGACACTCAAGGACCTCTTCAACCCACCGGCCGGCAGAGGGGATTTCAACTTCTGGATATCCATTGGTATCTATGTTTGCTCCACCCTGTCCTACGTGCTGCTCTGTATGTGGCTGGTGCCCAACTTTCCCTGGATTTTCTTCCTTGGCTATGGCTTTATCTACACACCGATCATTTCTTACATCACTGCCAGGATGGAGGGTATTGCCGGTCAGTTTGTGAGCCTGCCGCTTGTAAGGGAAGCAAGCTTTATCGCCGGGGCTAAATATTTCGGCTACCAGGGAATTGAGATCTGGTATGCGCCGATCCCTATCCATAATTACGGCGAGGCAACAGTCGGGTTCAGGGAAATTGAACTGACAGGCACCTCGTTGCGCGGCATCATCAAGGCTGAACTGGTAGTTTTCCCGGTGGTCATGATCTCCAGTTTACTTTTTTCCCAGTTTATCTGGCGGCTGGCACCCATACCCTCTGCGAGCTATCCGTATGCCCAAGAACTGTGGCATTTACAAGCCCTGAACACGCTTCTGATGCAGACTTCAACACTGGAGGGCAACTCTCTCTTCTTCCAGGCACTGAAGGCGTCCTATGTGTTTTCCGGCCTGGGGCTGGGTTTGGTCATGTATATGATCCTTAGCGTTCTAGGCCTGCCTGTGTTGCTGATTTACGGGGTGGTCAGGGGACTTGGTCAATCAACCCCCCATGGCATTATCCTGGAAGTTGCAGGAGCCCTGCTGGGGCGCTATTACTTCCACAAACGCTATGGCTCCATGTGGCGACAGTATGCACCTGTCCTGCTGGCAGGCTTTGCCTGTGGTATGGGATTAACAGGTATGTTTGCCATGGGATTTGCGCTCATTCTCAAATCGTTGAGCTACATGGCCTACTGAGAAAGAAACGAGTGATGTATTTAACTGGGATTTCTGATCAGTTCAGGCGGTGGCAGGTTCAAAATTTTTGGTAGTAATACTGAACAAGATGGCGCCGCAAAAGAGATACATTCCTACGGCGCCATCAGTATTAATCTTCTGTTTTCTTCAAGGCATCATTGATCGACACAGCATAGGGGTGATGTTTGCGTAAAAAAACCGGCATAATATTGCGCTCTTTTCGGGCCTGGTCCATGGAATCGTAAATTCCATAATAAACGAACAGAGTTGGAGGCGACGATTTTTTACGCAGAATATAGAGCTGATCCTTAATGTCGTGATACTGATCCTGGACCAGCATCCTTTTCAGGTTGCCCTCTGCGTTGTTGGAGGTCAGCATCATCAATTGAATAGTATACCCTCCACGAAAAGCCTCTGCCAGCCAGCCTGCACTTGCTCGACGACGCTCACGGAAAAGCAGCTCACCGTCCCGCCCCTTATACATCACCTTTTCCGAAGGTCTCTCTACAGGCTCTTGGGCAGCTACTTCGGGAGGAGGCTCGGTAGCGACAACAGGGGGCGCATCAGGAGCCCGCTTTTTGCCCTCCGGCCGGACTATAATGATAGCCGGTTTTTTTGATTCCGCCTTTATCTGGGTAGAGGCAGGAGGAGTTTCCTGAACAACAGGCGTATCAAGAGGTTCAACAATGACATCCTCCTCAATGGCAACGCTTTCGGGTGCCTGGGTGAGTTCAGCCACAGGCGGCGGCACTACCTCTCCATTTTTCTCTTCTGCGAGTTCTTTTTCCGGGTCAGCCGCAGGCACTGAAATCGTTTCCACCGGCGGCTCAACAGCCGGCACGCCGGCTGTCGTTTCGATCGCATTTTCCTGTTCAGGAGGCAAGGACAGAGCAACCGGATCAAGTTGTTCTTCTCCTCCGGAAACCAACATTCCGATCACAAACACCAAAATAATTGCTGCTGCTCCGGCACCAGCAAGCAACTTGTTTTCCTGAAAAAAACCAACTGCACCTTCCAGCTTCTCCGTCACCCTCGTTACCAGGGGAGTCGCATGCTCATCAGTCTCATCGTCAACAGTTACATGATCCAACAGCACCATGAACGATTTCACTGAACAGGAATTCTGCAGTGACTCCTCGGCTAAGATATTGATCATCCGCATATTACCTTGGGAAGATGTATAAATCTTAGCAAGAGCACCATCAGAGAAAAAATCTTCATGCTGGTCTAAAGAAAGCCCGGCGGCCTCCAACCGATACATGAGGTATTCGCTGGTCTCTTCTTCGTCCAATGGCTCGAGATAATGTCCGGCGTTGATATCCACATTGGCACAATAAATCGCCAGTTGCTCTAGGTTTGCATCAAGACCAGGGCGACCGGCAAGAACGATACGCAACACATCGCTTTCCTCGGCCTCACAGATAGATCGCACCAATCGTTCCAGCGTTGCTAGAAAGAGCTTTTCCGCCTCATCGACGATTATCAGCACCTTCTTATTCTGTTGGCGCCGCTTGTCCAATAATCCATGCAGTTCATGCATAAAATTAACCGACTCGTGTCCGCCGGAAGGATGCATTCCAAGATCCAGGCAAATGACGCGTAATAGGTCATCAAAGGAACCTATGGGATTATCAAGATAGACAACATCAGTATTGCCGGGAATCTTATTGGCAACGATACGGCAGATGAGCGTTTTGCCGGACCCTTCACTGCCGATAAACTTAACCAGAGGTTTGCCGGCAATGATATCGCTGATTAAGGCCTTGCAGACAACTTCTCTTTGACCGCCGGGATAGAAGATATTGACATCAGGTTCTTCCTTAAACGGTTCGTAATGTAAGTTAAAATGTTCCAGATACATGGGCGATATATTTAAAATGCTGTGTAAATTTGAGGAAAAAAGCAGTCTCTAGTGCCTAATTTTATCACAAGTCATTCGATTATCAATGACTTAGCATCTCCTGTAAACCTCTTTTTTACCGCTAGGCACTCTTTTCTCTCCTTTTTAGTAATAATATACCTTGTTTTCTCTGTATCGGCTCCTAACAATACTCTTACACAAACTGCCACTGGAAGCTTCTCCTGTTTCACATCCTTGTACAACCTGCATTCAATTATCAATATGATGTAACGCATCGGATTTATATTTTTATCACTTTACCGACAACGTTCCAAACCAAATTAATTTAACCATTTATATAAAAACGATTCTATTACCCCCCTTAAAAAAATATAGTTGCTCCAAACTCGACACCACCAGTCCATGCCATAGTTAAAGCGTATTTTCACAACTGACGTTGGCAAGAACCCTACTTTTCCTTATTTTCGGAAAAAATGTAATGTGCAGAAAAATTATAATTTATAAAAAAAATTTGTACCAGTTCTCCACAAACTCTTTGCGATCAATTTTGCCGACACCACTCACGTCAACCGTCTGTCAAAACAGACACTAAATTTGGATTGTAGCCTGCAGGCCGTAAAATAACCACGGTGCTGTTACCAGCGCCGTGGCCGATGCAACCAAGCGTAGTTTGGCTGTGTTGTTCAAGGTGTCTAGGCAAGGAGCTCGATATAGTCAGCACCGAGATTCATGGCGGCTCAGCCGTCATGAATAAAGACTAATGACTCAGACTCCTCATTTAAGAACCTTTCCATACAACCCTCCTTTATTTTTTCCGTAAAAACGAAAAAAATAAGAAAAAATACGGTTTATTGAAAGCCGAAAGATAGTTTCGTAGATTAACGAGTAGAACGAACTACCGCGAATATTTTTTTCCCTAATAAATCCAATAAATTAAAAAACTTTACTCCACCAGGTCTTTTCTGGCATTATTCCTGCTTGTCCAGCTTACAAACCAATTAATGCTTTTCAAAAATCACAACAAACAATAGCAAAAGGAAAAAGTATGCAAACCTTAAAACAAGTGTTTATTGCAGTAACATTACTTTCTTTACTTACAATTAATGCTTATGCTCTTCCTTCGTCTGGGGACACTGTGGTTCTACAAAATGGCGATTTCGGAACAACTGCCGGTGGTGAATTCGATATCTTTGTCAATGGATCAACTACTCGGAACTACATAAGCTTTTGCCTTGAGAGAGATGAAAACATAAGATATGGTACAGAATATGTCATTTCTAGCATCAGCAATTATGCTGAGTTGGGTGGACTTGGTGGTCAAGATGCCACTGGTAAAGACAGCATAGACGTTAAAACAGCCTGGATCTACTGGAATTACCTTTATGGTAACCTTTCAGCATGGGGTACAGAAGACGCATTAGCCAATCTAGTACAAAAATCAATTTGGGAAATAGAAGGCGAAGGAACCTTTTCCAGTAATGATAGTTTTTTAGACTTTGTGGACAATTTAGGAAGCTGGGAGATAGCTGGTAATGTCCAAGCGATGAACATAGTTAGATACGAAAGCGATGGCGAAACAATAAAAGAGTACCATCAGAGTCAACTCATTGCAGATCCTGTCCCAGAACCAACCACCATGCTCCTTTTCGGAACTGGTATAGCAGCACTCGCAGGCGTAAGCAGGAGAAAAATGAGAAAGTAGCCATACACACTCATCTCAATGTAAAAAGGCAGGCCTTAGGGTCTGCCTTTTTTATTTTATCGACATCCTCGCTTCTTAGGGTGAAATTCCATTTATTCCAGGTATAGTTACCACCAAATATGTTCTCTCTTACAAACAACTACCTGTGTATAAACTTCACCTTTATCCATGCCCGTTTTTCGCCTTATAGATGACCTGATCTTTCCTGCCACCGACCTTGCCGAACCGGAGGGACTCCTTGCCATTGGGGGAGATCTTTCACCGGAGCGATTACTCATGGCTTATACCAACGGCATCTTTCCCTGGTACACAGAAGGGGAACCATTACTCTGGTGGTCACCCGCGCCAAGACTTGTCCTCTTCCCTGAAGAATTTCACATGCCGCGCAGCCTTCGCCGCAGCATCAACAAAAAAAAATTTACCGTCACCGCAGATACCGCCTTTGCAGAGGTTATCACCTCCTGCTCCCAGGCCGGTCATCGCGACCTGGAGGGAACCTGGATTACCGCAGCCATGCAGCAAGCCTATATCCGCCTCCATGAACTCGGCTTTGCCCATTCCATTGAATGCTGGCATGAGGGGAGACTGGCCGGTGGACTCTATGGGGTGTGTATAGACAGCTTCTTTTTTGGCGAATCCATGTTCACCACTATTACAGATGCATCTAAGGTTGCGCTGGCTACCTTGGCCAACAACGCAAACGCCCTTAACATTGCCATTATTGACTGTCAAATGACCACAGAACATCTTGTTCGTTTTGGAGCAAGGGAAATTTCCAGAGAGCAATTTCAGGAACAGCTGGACATACAGATCGACTCGTGCAAGCCGCAAAAAAAATGGCGTCTGTAGAAGCAGGTAAGGAGGGGACCTGCAAACAGACGCCAATCAGGAAGGACATGATTACCAATTGAAGGGTGTTCAGGTCTTCAACCGGTACTGACTGATCCTGCACTGCCATACAATGACCAGTCGAAAGCAGGTTGTTCTCGCCCTGCCATGACTTGTATTATAAGTACCACAATGTGCCTGTCAAGAAAAATTATTCATCCCCCATACATTACATGTCCAAGTCAAAATCATAGCGCAGGGAAGAGCGGGCAAAGTGACGGTTGATTTTTTTGAGCCCATACAGGTTAGGGACAGTAAAATTAATTTCCCAGTCACCGACTTGAGAGACGCCACGCCCTAAATAGACAATATCCGTCACTTTCATCTCCAATGGAGCGACAGAAAGCAACATGAACAATCGATGGCGGTTGACTTCCATAACAATCAGCTTCTGTGATTTATCTATTTTTGTTTCCTTGAGCTTCCACCGTACTTCCACTGCGTCTTCCCGTTGAAACTTAATCCGTTGTAACTGTTCACAATCTTTACGGTGCAACGACAAACCACGCTCACTCAACAGGCCAATAACTCCTTTATCCAACGGTGTCGGTTTACAACAGGCAGAAGATTTCATGACCACCGGGTCCAAAGTAGTAAGATCGACCCGGTTAAAGACCCCGGTGGGCTGATACAAAGTGGGCCGACCAACATACAACCCATTGCGAATCTCGTAAATAAGTTCTCGCAGCCTGACATGCCCTACGCCTAGCTGAAGAAAAAGCTCTTCAAGGGAATCAAGCTTAAAGTATGCCAAGATATCGGCCATCCCCTGTTTTTCAATCACCTCAAAAGGCACACCATAACGCCGCATCTCCTGACGCAAAACAGAAGCGCCGATGTCCGTGAGTACCTTTTCCCGACGTAACCGAAATGCCTTTGCCAACTCTGAACGTGCACGTGATGTTTGGCACTTCCTCTGGGTGTCATAATCAAAATTAACAGGCTTGTCCTGGCGCAGTACCTTGACGACATTGCCATCTCTGAGCTTTGCATGGACATCGACCTTACGATTACCAATCATGGCTCCGACACAAGTATGGCCAATGGCTGTATGAACACGAAAGGCGAAATCAAGCACAACTGAGTTGACCGGGAGACAGACAAGATCACCTTGGGGCGTGTAGGTATAGATCTCTTTTCGCCCTCTGGCCGCAATCAGGTCGCGATACGACACCGAATCCTCGCTGCCGAGGATATCAAACATCTCTTGAATTTCTTTAACAAAACGAACTTTAGCCTTACCGCCCTCATTCCAATCGCGGACAAGTCCTCGTTGAGCCCTACGGGCCATACTTTCTGTGCGGATCTTAAAAAGGTACTTGCGGCCGCCTATATTGCATCGTGCATGAAGCCCTTGATAACCGGAGGGCTTAGGATTGGCTATAAAATCTCGAATGGTTCTCGGGATTGGTGGATAGATGACATTCAATGTGCCCAAGGCAGTGTAGCAGTCTTTCCGCTGGCCAACAAGTACCAACACCTCCTGGGGTGTCTCAATCTCCTGAATAAGGATACGATGACGAAAATCATAGTACCCCCATAACCCCTTGGTTCGTAGTGTTATCTTGCTCTCGATCCCAGCCTTACTTAATGCCTGCTGGGCATTGGCAATGATTTCCAGAGAAGCAGGATCGTTTTTCAGCTTGTTTATCTTGAGTTGCAGCTTATTTCCCTGACGCGGATATTTATATGCCAAGGCAAGGTTATACAGTTCTCGCTTGATATCAAACAGCCCAAGAATGGTTGCCAGGGGAGCATAAATGTCCAACGTTTCTGCTGCTATCTTCTGCCTTTTACGGCGAGGCATGGAAGAAAGGGTACGCAGATTATGCAACCTGTCTGCAAGTTTTACCAGCATCACCTCAAGCCGCGCTGCCGCACCACTAAAAATTTTCCGGTGGACAAGCTTTTTAAAAGTCTGCCGGTCCCCCGAATAATTGGTTACCTTAGTGCATCCATCAACAATCGCTTCCACAGTGGGACCAAAGTGATGGCGAATCGTTTCGTTGGTAATACTCTCAACATCCTCAACCGTATCATGCAACAGCGCTGCTGCCAGCATCTCCGGATCAGTGATATCAAGTTCTTCTGCAAGAATACGGGCAACACTGCACGGATGCATAATGTAGGGATCGCCTGAACGACGCCATTGATCCCCATGGGCATCAAATGCGAAATCCAATGCATCCCAAAAGACTTGTCCCTCAGCACTTTGATCGACAAAGCGCCCCATAACCTCTTTATAAGCAGGAATATCAAAAGAGGATTTATGCATCATAGTTGCCCAAATGGACCTGTTTTTCTGTTTTTATCATCCAGATAGTGTAGGATTAAATTCATGCTTTGCTGCAAGCTTGCCCTGCAGTGTAGCAGATTGTCATTATCCAACAAAGTAAATTCTCCTGCCACAGGCTCCTGAAGACCGACATCAACGATATAAAATGACCAGAAAAAACAATCATCGGCTGCGAAACAAATCCGCCGCCAGAAAGAACCATAGAAAATCACGCTCAACAGACTCCAGCATGCCCCTGATTGAGCAAAAAGTGACGAACATACTGGTCAACCAAAAAAAGCCGATATCGCTGTCAGATATTGCAGCGGCCATACACCTTTCCAGAAAGGAGAGACCTCGCCTGGCTAAGCTGCTTGAAGAGATGACGACCAAAAAAAAATTACAGAAGAAAGGGAAACGGTTCTGCCTTGCCTTCGGTAAAGACCTGGTGCGTGCAAAATTAGACCTTACGGCAAAGGGGTTTGGCTTTGCTACAGTAGAAAACCAGGCCCCCAAAGAAAAAGATATCTTTATTGCTGCTAGAGACCTCAACGGTGCAAGCCATGGCGACACGATACTGGTAGCCATAACGCACTTTGCCAGGGGGCGGAGGGAAGGCAGGGTTATTCAGGTACTCTCTCGAGCCATCACAAGTCTTTGCGGCATTTTCAATGCAAGCGGTACAAGCGGTTATGTAACTCCTGATAACGACAGGCTCCCCTACACGGTGCTTATCGGTAAGGATAACACCTCTAATGCAGAGGACGGTATGGCTGTAGTCGTGGAAATAATTGACTACGGTAACGAACGGCAATCACCACAAGGAAAGATCACCCAAATCCTCGGCGATCCCTACAACACCGAGGTGCAAATAAGGATGGCCATACTGGAGGCCAAGCTTCGCGATCATTTTCCCGATGCAGTTACCGCACAAGCAGAAAAACTTCAGCCGCTTACCACATGCAGCGATGATCGGCAAGATCTGCAGCATATTCCACATGTAACCATTGACGGTGCTGATGCCCGTGACTTTGATGATGCCATAGCGGTAGAACAGACAGCCACCGGTTTTACCCTGTATGTTTCCATAGCCGACGTCAGCCACTATGTTAAACCCGGATCTGCAATAGATCAGGAGGCGTACGCCCGTGGTACAAGCGTTTATCTCCCAGACAGGGTACTGCCAATGCTTCCCGAGCGGTTATCCAATAATCTCTGCAGCCTGGTTCCGGAAAAACCCCGCCCTGCATTTACAGCCATATTACGCTTTGACAAAACAGGCCATCGAATTGATGAACAATATACAAAAAGCCTGATTAAGAGCAGGCGTCGTTTCACCTACTCAACCATTTATCAACTCTTATACCAACAGGACCAGCTTCTTCTCCAGCAACATGCCGACCTTCTGCCCATGCTGGAAAATGCGAAGACGCTCACCACCCTACTCGCAGGGCAAAGAGCTCGACGCGGCAGCCTCGGTTTCAACATACCCGAGCCATCCATACAGGTTGCTCAAGGTAAGGTGACAACCATCACCTTGAGCGAAAGAAATCAAGCACACATGTTAATTGAAGAGTGTATGCTTGCGGCCAATGAAGCTGTTGCCGAAACGCTCGCCACCCATGGCCGCCAGGCATTGTTCAGGATACATGAAAACCCAGACCCGGCAAAAGTAGAGAGCTTTGTCGATGTTTGCAAGGCATTGGCCGTAATCATACCAACAACCGCTAAAACTCCAGCCTGGTTTGCAGAGGTTATTGCAACTACTGCCGGCACCCCCCGTGAGTATGTCATCAACAATCTCCTGCTCCGTACGATGCAGCAAGCAAGATATGCTGCTGAAAACACCGGTCACTTTGGACTTGCCGCAGAGTACTACCTCCATTTTACCTCCCCCATCAGGCGCTACCCGGATTTGATTGCCCACCGAGCACTGCATGCCCTGCTCAGACGCGAAACAGGTGACACTCGTCTGCTCCCACAATCATCCGGCTACAACGCTCTTGTAGAGGCAGGAAAAAACCTTTCTGGTTGCGAACGTAAAGCCATTACGGTTGAACGAAACGTCCATGCCCGGTTAGCGGCGGTCTACATGAGGGACAAAGTGGGGGAACAGTACCCGGCCGTTATTTCCGGGGTCACCTCTTTTGGTCTTTTTGTAGAATTACAGAAAGAGTATATCAGTGGAGCCATTCCGGTTCAAACCATGAAAGACGATTATTATCTTCATGATGCAAAACGGCATCGCCTCATTGGAGAACGGACAAACCGTATCCTCCAACTAGGAGATACAGTGGAGGTTACACTCGACCATGTGGACATTCTCAGTAAACGCATTACCTTTTCCCTTGCTACGGCAGAAGACAACTGAGCAGGTTCTGCTCATTGACCATGGATGATTGCAACTGCAGTTTCTCTTGACGAAGCAGCCTATTTCAAATAAAACCCAGCTTGACTATGCGCATGGCTGACAAACGCTAAGGAGAAGAATGTAAATTCCATCCTGTGGACACCCAATTATCCCCAGACACAACTCTTCGACAAAACACGTAGTATTTTACACAGAGGACAACGACAACATAAGCGTAGTGAATGTCAAGTCGCCCTCTCATCTTATAAGAAAAAGGCTTTATTTCGAGGTATCAACATGGAAGAAACAAGCTGGATAGGCAGCATATTAGGTAACCCTTTCCTACGGGGCCTTCTCATTGGACTCGCAATCGCATTTATTCTCTGGGTAAAGGCACTTTTCAAAATACGTGATCTCAACAGCAACCTGAAAAAATTGCGTGAACATCTGCACACCAAACTGGAAATTGACTCTGAAGAAAACGAGCGCCGTAAAATAGAGACCGACAAACTGAAACAGGAACGAGACAACCTGCGCAACATGGTCCAGGTGCTCAATCAAAAACCTGGCCGACAGGAACTCCGCCAGACACAGGTCTACCAGAAAGCAATTGAAATCATGTTTGAGAAATCACCAGGCTTTGCTCCTGCCTGGCAGATTACACTTAAAGACGCTGAAGAGGAAATCAAACGGGCGGAAAGGGGGATTATTCCTTTCTTTAAACGTATGACCACCAACTCTTCAACACCAGCAGAAAAACCCGGCAAACGTCACCTGGAACTCGAAGAATCAACCGGTAGCTGAGCCTAACATTACCAACTTCCTCTTTTTACCGGAACTCCGCCTTGGAGTTCCGGCAATATCTTTTTTCTGCGCTCCTGCAAACACGACCACCTGCCTCTCGCTTCCCTACCCTACAATGAACGACACACAACACAGCCCTGAACACACGATGATCGCTCTCATCCTGGTACGACCGAAATATCCTGAAAACATAGGCGCTTCAGCACGTATAGCCCATAACTTCGGCATTCAAAAACTGATCGTTGTTACCGACGAACAGCCGGATAAAGACAAAATGCTTAAGATGGCCACGCACAAAGCTGCACACATGATCCATGAAATGGAGATATATGCAACAACAGCGGAAGCAGCCCGTCCCTTTCATTCCATCGTAGCAACCACGGCCAGACAGGGGAGGCAAAGGCCGCAAAAGATGAGTCCACGACGGGTGATGCAGGAATTTGCGCCACTGGTGGCGGGGAACAAGGTGGCCATCATGTTCGGTCCTGAAAATGCCGGCCTCACCAACGAAGATGTCGACCTGTGCCAGTTCACCTCCACAATCCCCACAGCGGATTTTTCCTCGCTCAATCTTGCTCAGGCGGTGGCCATACATTGCTATGAGCTCTACACAGTCCTGCCCGATGTTGTCCACCCTCACAATAAAACCCAGGAATATGCCAACTCATACGATCTTGAAGGCATGTATGAGCACATAGAACAGGCCCTCCTTCAGATCACCTTTCTCCACGATACCAACCAAACCTACTGGATGCGTAATATTCGTCAGTTTTTAAGCAGAATCAGACTGAGGAAAAAAGAGGCCAGCATGATTCGCGGGATCTGTAGAAAATTTATCTGGCATCAAACCAAAAAATCAGATCCCGTATAAAGGGCAGCTGCTGCACGCGGGATTTTTTTTCCGGCAATACTGCTTGCCGACCTGTACCAATAACGCGTGATATTCATTGAACACCTTGACATCAGCGTTCAAATTATCCATGAACAATGCCTGCATTTCCTCGTAACTGGTTGTCTCCCCCACAAGGTTATGCCGACTCAAAACGCGATAGGTATACGTATCAACGACAAAAACAGGAAACTGAGCAGCATAAAGAAGAATAGAATCAGCAGTTTCCTGACCAATCCCTTTGACACTCAAAAGCTGAGCTCGCAATTGTGTGAGTGGCTGCGCTAAAAAACCAGCCACGGTCCCATCTCCATGAGTGACTATGCAGCGACATAAGTTCAGCAGGCGAGTAGCCTTGATATTGTAGTAGCCTGCAGGACGAATATATTCTGCCAGCAATCCGGAAGGCAATTCGACCATCTTTTCCAGGCTGAGCAGCCCTGCGTCCTTAAGCCTTTGCATGGCCTTTTCCACATTGCCCCAGTTAGTATTTTGGGTCAATATAGCGCCCACCATTACTTCAAAAGGTGTTTCTCCCGGCCACCAGCTTTGCGGGCCGAAATGATCCATGAGCCTGGTATACATTTCACTGAGTGCATCTGCGGCCATTGGTTTCTTTAATCCCCCAGACAGATGCCAATTTCACGAGCGGTAAGCACTTTATCACTACTCAAGTCCACCTTTTTTCGCCTGCAGATAGCATCCGCAATGGGTACCGATGTCATTGTAGGCGGGGTCCAGGCTACCATATGATCAAACATTTCCGCCTCAGCCATCCGAACCGCTGCGGCACCGAAGCGAAGGGCAAGGAGCCTGTCAAAGGTCGTAGGAGAGCCGCCCCGCTGAAGATGCCCCAGTACCAGCGAGCGTGTATCCTTGCCAAGCCGGTCACGGATCTCAGCTGCAACCCACTCACCGACACCACCGAGCACCACCTCATCTCTGCCAAGTTCACCTTTACCTTTACTCATTACCTGCCCCCCTTCGGAGGCAGCTCCTTCAGCAACCACTACGATTGAATAATGCTTGTCATGCAATTCATTATCGGCAATCTTTTCGCAAACTGCATCAAGACTAAAAGGGATCTCAGGGATAAGAATAACATCGGCGCCACCGGAGATACCTGAATACAACGCTATCCACCCTGATTCTCGTCCCATCACTTCAACAACCATCACTCTATCATGGGATTTTGCAGTAGAATGCAGCTTATCAATGGCATCGGTAGCGGTGGAAACGGCAGTATCAAAACCAAATGTCCGATCAGTCGCTTCCAGGTCATTATCAATGGTTTTGGGTACCCCGATAACGGGCATCCCTTTCTGAGCAAAACGGTGGGCTATATCCAGGCTTCCATCACCACCGATAGCCACGTGACAAAAAAAGCCCATTCGTTTAAAGTTGCTCAAAATTTTATCCGAAATATCAACTATTTTAATTTCACCTGCAAGATTTTCGACCGGTACTGCAAACGGATTTCCCTTATTGGTTGAGCCAAGAATAGTCCCCCCCACTGGAAGAATCCCCTCAACATCTTCCGGAGAAAGGCGCACCAAATCATCCCGGTCCAATAAGCCGCCATAGCCCGAGCGGCTGCCATACACCTCCCATCCCTTTCTGGTTGCAGATTTAACCACCGCAAAAATTACCGCATTAAGACCAGGGGCATCTCCACCGCCGGTGGATATTAAAATTTTTTCACGCATTCTGTCTGATAATATGAAAATTTTTTTATTTTCTAGATGCACTTCAACTTTGGAAAAGGAGAGAATGCATATTCGACATTACAAAAAACAAAGTGTAGAGACTGGGAACAGTTTTGACAACATCTTTCAACACTTCGCTCTCATTTGCTTCCGATTCACGTCCTCCTCTCCGTATACAAAGAGGACTTCCCTATTTTGACATTCTATGGTAAAGGGCTTTTTCATTTCAGATATACGTAATTTCATGCAGATGACATTGGCTTGTCGCCCTGTATTGACTTTACATATCAACTGCCTTAACGTAATATTTACGTCAGAACACATTCCCTGTAAGGGATAAAGAAAGGAAACTTAGGAGGTATGAATGTTTGAAGTAACGGAATCAGCCATAAAAAATCTCAAATCCTATATGGAGCAAAACAGCATTGATTCTGCTGTCCGCATCGCCTTGATGCAGGGCGGTTGAGCTGGCCCATCTTTGGGATTGGCTCTGGATGAGCCAAAAGATAACGATAAAACGTTTGAAGAAGACGCTATAAAATTCCTGGTTGAAGATAGTCTGTTGACTACCTGCGGTGCAATCAAAGTTGATTTCCTCGAAGCAGGATATAGATCAGGTTTTTCCATAACCTCAACAAATCCAATTGGCGGTGGTGGCTGCAGTTCAGGATCCTGCTCTTCAGGATCGTGCGGTTGATTACAAGGAACCATTTTCTTGTACACAAGCCCCTGCCTCCCGGCAGGGGCTTTTTTTTGATCAAAAGAAAGCCCTGTAACTCCTGGAGGCAGCTAACAAAGTCGTACCACTGGTAACTTTATTTAGCCATTATGCTTGTCCAGTTAAAAACAAGGGGTACATATCCGAGCCCGTTGATTTACTGCCTTTTCGCCCAATCTCTTCGTTATGTTAAAAAAATAATCCTCGGAATATCAAATATATGCCTGTGGTTATTTTTTGATCATGCCTCGACCTTGAACGAAAATTCTTGTAAATCAACAAACTCATATCTCACTATCATGTTTCCCGTTAAATAATTATTTGAGAACTCACAGGAGATACATATGTTTGAAATTACAGAATCGGCCCTAGAAAACCTTACATCTTACCTGCAGCAAAATAACACGGAGTCGGCCATCCGCATTGCGCTGATGCAGGGTGGTTGTGCAGGTCCCGCATTGGGCTTAGCACTAGATGATGTAAAAGATAACGATACCACCTTTCAAGAGGGCACTCTTCAATTTTTGATAGAAAAAGAACTGCTCTCCACCTGTGGGGCCGTAAAAATTGATTTCGTAGAGGCAGAACACGGTTCTGGATTTTCAATAACCTCAACAAATCCCGTTGGCGGTGGTGGCTGCAGTTCCGGGTCATGCGCCTCTGGATCGTGTTGCTCATAGCAAAAATATAATTTCACTAAAATGCCTTTGTCACTTGACAAAGGCATTTTTTTATGAGCAAAAACAAAACAAAAGCCTGGTGTGCCAAAATCTTGACACACTACTTTTCATCCTTACTTTCTCCGATATAAAATTTTTTACCCTCAACCCTCCCATAGGGAAAAAAGGAGAAATACAATGCAACTCGATAAATTCACTCTCAAGTCACAGGAGGCAATTCAAAATGCCCACAACCTTGCCCAAAATGGCGGCAACCAGGAAATACAGCCGGAACACTTACTCAAGGCAATCCTGGAGCAGCCCGAAGGAGTGGTCGTTCCTGTTTTACAAAAAATGGGAATAACGCCAAGCCTCATCCTCAAAGAAACCAATTCCTTAATTAGTGAATTACCCCAAGTCACGGGTGCCGGAGCAAATCAATCATATGCTTCGCCACAATTTCGCACCCTGCTTGAACAGGCATTTAAAACGGCCGCCAACATGCAGGACGAATATGTCTCACAGGAACACCTCTTCCTGACCATGCTCGCCACACAGAATCTCAAGGTAGCATCCATGCTTAAACGCATGGGAATTACCAGCGATAAATTCCTGCAAGCCCTAACTTCAATAAGGGGTAACCAGAGGGTGACTGACCCCTACCCTGAAGAAAAGTATCAAGCCCTTGAAAAATACGCTCGCAATCTAACAGATGTGGCAAGACAGGAAAAACTTGACCCTGTGATTGGCAGAGATGAAGAGATTCGACGTATCATCCAGGTACTTTCCAGAAGAACCAAAAACAACCCGGTCCTGATTGGCGAACCTGGAGTCGGTAAAACCGCTATTATCGAAGGCCTTGCCCAGCGGATAGTCAACGGAGATATCCCTTCAACCCTTGAGGGCAAACAGGTTATAGCGCTTGACCTGGGAGCCCTTGTTGCCGGGGCTAAATATAGGGGGGAATTTGAAGACCGACTCAAAGCTGTAATCAAAGAGGTAGAAAAAAGAGCAGGCGAAATAATCCTTTTCATCGATGAGATGCACACTCTTGTGGGGGCAGGAGCAGCAGAGGGCTCCATGGATGCGTCTAACATGCTCAAACCCGCACTTGCAAGAGGGGAGCTGCATTGTGTCGGCGCGACCACACTCGATGAATACCGAAAATACATTGAAAAAGATGCGGCTCTTGAACGGCGCTTTCAACCAGTGCTTGTTCAGGAACCAAGCGAAGAGGACACCATAGCTATTTTACGAGGCATTAAGGAAAAATACGAAGTGCACCATGGCGTCAGGATACAGGACTCCGCTACCGTAGCGGCTGTATCTTTGTCAAGCAGGTATATAACCGACAGGTTTTTACCGGACAAAGCAATCGATCTTATCGACGAAGCTGCATCACGATTGCGTATCGAAATAGACTCGATGCCGACTGAAATTGATCAGTTGGAGCGAAAAAAAATAAAACTTGAAATTGAGCAAGAAGCCTTAAAAAAAGAAAAAGACCAAACATCTAAAGAGCGCCTGCAAGAACTCAAACAATATCTGGCCAACTTGGATGACGAATTAAAAGCCATGAAAGGTCGGTGGAGCCTTGAACGTGACATTATCCAGTCAATTCGGGATATTAAAGCAAACATAGATGAAGCGAGAATGGAAGAGCAGCGTGCTGAGCGCAGCGGCGAACTCAGTAAAGTGGCAGAAATCCGCTACGGCAAGATTGTTCAACTCGAACAAGACCTTGAGTCCGCAAACAAAAAACTTGCTGATATTCAAGAAAACAATCCCATGCTCAAAGAGGAGGTTTCAGAAGAAGACGTAGCCGCCGTTGTTGCCAAGTGGACAGGAATTCCTGTTGACAAGTTGCTCGAAGGGGAAAAAGAGAAATTGGTTCAGGCGGACAATGTGCTCGCCAAAAGAGTCATTGGTCAAAAAGAAGCCATCCATGCTGTTGCCAACGCGGTTCGCCGGGCAAGGGCAGGTCTTCAGGATCCAGACAGACCCTTGGGCTCATTTATTTTTCTCGGCCCGACAGGGGTGGGAAAAACAGAGCTGGCTCGTTCACTGGCAGAGTTTCTATTCGACTCGGAATCAGCCATGATCCGAATCGACATGTCTGAGTACATGGAAAAGCATTCGGTAGCGCGCCTCATTGGGGCACCTCCGGGCTATGTTGGGTACGATGAAGGGGGCATGCTTACCGAAGCTGTCAGAAGACGCCCCTATGCTGTCATTCTTCTTGATGAGATCGAAAAAGCCCACCCGGACATTTTTAACGTCTTGCTCCAGGTGCTTGACGACGGACGAATGACAGACGGAAAAGGCCGTACAGTTGACTTCAAGAACACTTTACTGATCATGACCTCCAACCTTGGCAGCCAGCTAATTATGGAGATGGGCCAAACAAACCCGGATGAACTGCGCCGCCAGATTGACGATTTGCTTCACCGGCAGTTCAAGCCGGAATTTCTGAATAGAGTTGACGAGTTAATAACATTCCACAGTCTCAGTAAAGAAGATCTGGAACAAATAGTGGACATCCAGATTAAGCGGATGAGGAAAAGGCTGGCAGACCAAAAATTTGAAATAACCCTTAGCAACGATGCAATTCAATTTCTGGTCAATGCAGGCTATGAACCCGCATTCGGCGCAAGACCACTCAAAAGAGCAATAAGGCGCTACATTGAAGACCCCTTGGCACTGGAGATTCTTGAAGGTAGATTCGTAACCGGTGATCATATACAGGTATCAGCGAACCTCGACAATCAATTACATTTCAGTAAAAAGTAATCCCCTCCCAGCTTTTCTAAACAGAAGAAAAGCTGGGCTTTTTAACATTTCACCCAACCGTGAAGATTATTTCGGATAAAAAATCCCCAGTCTCCTTATCCAAGCAAACAATTTAATATGGTTCTCTCAATGAGAAGTAAAACAGAGATTGCCATTTTAAAAGGGTTCGACTAGATAGCGCTTTTGCAAACACTCTACCAGGACACCAAGATAAAAAAAGGATAGAAAATGGCATCAGAAATAGAAGAGCTGACAATCAACTATGAGGAAGACGGCTTAGTAGTAGTAAAGGAACTCGACAAAGAGGTCCTTTCAAAGGGAGCATGGACTACTATCCTCTTTTGCTACCAGGAATACAATAGAACCAAGGAAGAATACGGTCCGGAAAAATACTCGATAAGAAGGTATCAAAAAAGAAATGGTCAGTATATTCCAAAATCAAAATTTAATATCTCAAGCGCTGCACAAGCTGAAAAGATCATTACGACCTTAACAAAATGGACAGCCGACAAATAAGAGGAGGATCATACCTAAGTCCGCGCTTCTTCCCACAATTGACTGCCCCTACAACTGGGTTCAAAGCACCGTAAACCGAAAAACGAACGAACAAGAGCCTTTTTGCTTGACTCAAAAAAGCAACTACTGTATATTTGCCGCTCCGCTGAAAACCACAGCGGCTTTGTGCTGTCACAGCACTTTACCTTGATCTTTGACAACTGAACAGTAAACAAGCGGGCCAATTGATTTTGGTTTTTTTTGAAGTAAGTAAGTCCAATCGTAAGTGATTGTGGCTAGGATATAAACTGGAGAGTTTGATTCTGGCTCAGAACGAACGCTGGCGGCGTGCTTAACACATGCAAGTCGAACGCGAACGGATTCTTCGGAATTCTAGTAGAGTGGCGCACGGGTGAGTAACGCGTAGATAACCTGTCCTTATGTCTGGGATACCCCACCGAAAGGTGGACTAATACCGGATGTTCTTGTTTTTCATAAGCGTAATAAGAAAAGGTGGCCTCTGATTTAAGCTACTGCATGAGGAGGGGTCTGCGTACCATTAGCTAGTTGGTGGGGTAAGAGCCTACCAAGGCATCGATGGTTAGCGGGTCTGAGAGGATGATCCGTCACACTGGCACTGAAACACGGGCCAGACTCCTACGGGAGGCAGCAGTGAGGAATATTGCGCAATGGGGGCAACCCTGACGCAGCGACGCCGCGTGAGTGAGGAAGGCTTTCGGGTCGTAAAGCTCTGTCAAAAGGGAAGAAATGCATAATGATTAATACTTATTATGTTTGACGGTACCTTTAAAGGAAGCACCGGCTAACTCCGTGCCAGCAGCCGCGGTAATACGGAGGGTGCAAGCGTTGTTCGGAATTACTGGGCGTAAAGGGCACGCAGGCGGCCTGATAAGTCAGATGTGAAAGCCCACGGCTTAACCGTGGAAGTGCATTTGAAACTATTAGGCTTGAGTATCAGAGGGGAAAGTGGAATTCCTGGTGTAGAGGTGAAATTCGTAGATATCAGGAGGAATACCAGTGGCGAAGGCGACTTTCTGGCTGAATACTGACGCTGAGGTGCGAAAGCGTGGGGAGCAAACAGGATTAGATACCCTGGTAGTCCACGCCGTAAACGATGTCAACTAGGTGTAGGGGGTGTTGATCCCCTCTGTGCCGCAGCTAACGCATTAAGTTGACCGCCTGGGGAGTACGGTCGCAAGATTAAAACTCAAAGAAATTGACGGGGGCCCGCACAAGCGGTGGAGTATGTGGTTTAATTCGATGCAACGCGAAGAACCTTACCTGGTCTTGACATCCCAAGAATCTTCTAGAAATAGAAGAGTGCTTTTCGGAGAACTTGGTGACAGGTGCTGCATGGCTGTCGTCAGCTCGTGTCGTGAGATGTTGGGTTAAGTCCCGCAACGAGCGCAACCCTTGCCTTTAGTTGCTAGCAGTTCGGCTGAGCACTCTAAAGGGACTGCCGGTGTCAAACCGGAGGAAGGTGGGGATGACGTCAAGTCCTCATGGCCTTTATGACCAGGGCTACACACGTACTACAATGGCCGGTACAAAGGGCAGCGACAGGGCGACCTGAAGCGAATCCCGTAAAGCCGGTCTCAGTCCGGATTGGAGTCTGCAACTCGACTCCATGAAGTCGGAATCGCTAGTAATCGTGGATCAGCATGCCACGGTGAATACGTTCCCGGGCCTTGTACACACCGCCCGTCACACCACGGGAGTCGGTTGTACCAGAAGCAGTTGACCAAACCTTCGGGATGGAGGCTGCCAAGGTATGGCTGGTAACTGGGGTGAAGTCGTAACAAGGTAGCCCTAGGGGAACCTGGGGCTGGATCACCTCCTTTATAAGGATATGCAGCTTAGACTGCAAAGGGATCAACCCCGCTTGTTTTACTGTTCAGTTTTGAGAGATCAAGGATAAGCAGTCATAGGCACACCATCTTTGCACGGACGCGACTGCCCGCATAGATAGGTTATAGCGAGCAATCACGCCTGCACAAATCTGGAGCACCTCTGACGCTTACAAGGCGCTCGAAAAAGAACCGTGTGGCTATAATCTTTGTGAAGATTTTAGATCAAGGTCATGGGCCTATAGCTCAGCTTGGTTAGAGCGCACGCCTGATAAGCGTGAGGTCGGTGGTTCAAGTCCACCTAGGCCCACCAGATCAGAAGTCAGATGACAGAGGTCAGAAGACAGAAAGAGGGTGTGGCTTGGAAGGCGTTGACAACCAGGTTGAGTTTGAATAAGTGCAGCATCCTTGAGGGACGTAAACGTTTTTAAGTGCCTCAGGTTTGTCCGATTTCCTCAGCTTGCCATAGATATGC
>NZ_CAXXRO010000005.1:0-402500 GCF_963675105.2 Desulfogranum marinum | reverse complement strand
GATCCTGAAGAACCACTCCTTCACCTGCTGCAGGAAAAGCCGATTGGGAATATAGCCAACCTTACTTTTCGCAACCAAGACGCAATTACCACCAGCTCCCACGAGTGGCTCATAGACCAGCAACTTCTCAACACGATGTCGTTTGCCCGTATCGATCTTCTAGAGGATGCCAATCAATATTTTACAAAAATAAATGCAATATTAGGGTTCCCACTTTTTATCGGCAGGGGTTGTGTCTTTAATTGCGATTATTGCGGAGGGAGTCGCCAGGCATTCACGATACATTCTCACCGAAACCACCCTGTTTGTAGGTCAATCCCATCCATTATTAAAGATTTACACCACCTTAAAGAGGTAACAGACACTTTATATATCTGTTATGAAAACAACCCCCAATACATCATCTCATTATTTCGCGCTATCGCTGCTGACCAAAAATTACGCAACCATTTCACCCTCAACTACGGCGCATGGCATCTCGTTAGCGATGATTTTCTTGCGGCATATAAAAAAGCCTTTAACCGGCAAGGGGCCAAGCCCGTCTTTGAATTTTCTCCCGAAGTCATTGCAGACAAGAGTCGAAAAAAAATTAAAGGTGCTGCTACCTATGCTCTGGGTGATCTTATTGATAACTGCATCAAGCTCAGCAAAGAGCTGCAACATAACACGCGGATTGAACTTTTTTTCAGTCGCTACCATCCAACTGAAGCGACGAAAGAATTCCTGGACCGGGAAATTGAGCAAATATTTAGCTTGAAGCATACTTTATACACCTCAGGACACCACTCTATTCACGTCTGCTATGATCATCTCTCGACTGATGTAGCTTCCGGTTATTGGCATCAACAACCTGAACACTCCAATATTTTTTGTGATTTTCTTGTCCAAAAACAGCTTATTGATCAACAGCAACGGTATCCTTTTCCGGTCGACAATTTATGTTTGTATATGCCTCCATCACTCTCTGAAAAGGAACTGATGCACACCGAAGCACTTATTCAGTGCCTTGAGCATATCGAACAAAACTACCATGAACTTTTCCATATTCTTTTCTATTGTACCGGTACATTCTGGCTGAGGGCCCTCGCAACTATCATTCAACCCTGGGTTGAAAAACAACAGGCTGCTTTTTTTGCTCAACTACCGCTTGCGGCGTTATTGGATGAACTGGTGAAAATAATTAGAAACGAAAAAAAATATGAGCGTCTTTCGTTTTTCAATGATTTGGTAGCGTATAGTTTGAAAAAGGAGGAACTTCGTTTTTCCGGCTCCGAGCTAGCCGAATATAGCGAGTCAGATGATATCCTCTGCACCCTCAATCGACAAAGAATGAGTATACACCAGTATGATTATTCTGATTTGAGCAGTTTTCTTGACCTGCTCCAACAAATGGAGGGTAATGCTGCCATACCATATCAGCGCACAGTGTGTTTCTTTCTTCAAGATGAGGTCCTCTCCCTGCCCCACCGCAGTTATCGTCTGACCTTGCGACAATTTGAGCAATGCTTAAAGCCTTCCGTTTACCTCGAAACATTGCACAAAACAGTCCAGGTTGACGTAGCAGCACAAACTCAGATTATTGAACGCTTTAGAGAGGCCGGTGTCCTCGTTCCCTGTTATGACAACATCGAGTAAATTGATGATGGTTTGTGTCTGACTATTGTTCGTTCAAAACTCCTGGGAACTCTTCCAGTACAGTCTCAAAAGGAATGGCAAACCCGATGCCTTCCGTATTATTGATGATCATCGTATTCACACCTATAACGTGACCTTGAGCATTGATTAACGGCCCGCCACTGTTCCCGGGATTGATGGGTGCATCGACCTGAACCATTTTTTTTCCTTTAAGCGTCCTGTACCCTGAAATGACACCCGAGGTAACACTATGATGTAAACCGAGCGGACTCCCTATGGTAAATACAGAAGCTCCCTGCTTCGGGTATTCTGCAGCCTTAACTACAGGGATGGCAGGTGAATTATAGACATCAATTGAAAGCAAAGCGAGATCCTGCTCCGGACTGAGCTGAAATGTGCTCACAGCATATTCGCTCCCATCTACAAGAATAATTTTTCCGTCCTGTAGAAAATCACTCTGTTTAATCTTTGTAATCTGCTGCTCCATTTCCGTTAACTTTTGCTGATACTTGGTATATTGTTGTTCGCGTAAACCAATATTTTTCATTACCTGTTGTTTCACCCGGAGGTCGTTGACCTGTTTTAACTGCCTCCGCATCAAATCGAGATTTTCCCTTTCATTATGTAAACGATCTCGCAGAAGTTCAGCCTGCGATTCCATCCACTCTAATTGATCGACGTTATACTGAACCACGTGGCGATTGGTAATAATTGTTCCAAATCTATCGATAAAAAAACCAGAGCCGCTCCCCCATGGTGTGACAATGGAGACGGTGGCATTTCGGGCAGATTCCACGGGGCTCCCTGTCCCTGCAAAGTTCTGTGCAAGCTGACCAGCCAGCCCTTCGGGTTCCACCCCACGGCCTTGATCACTTCCCAAAAGAGGCTGTAGTCGCTCTATTTGTGCAGGTGCTGCACCTGGCCGCGGCTCCTGCGCAGCCACCAAATTGCTCTGATCAGTGCTCACCGATAACGTGTTATCGGCAGGCTTCTCCGCCTGCATCAAGTGCAATCCAACTGCGACTGACACACCAGCAACAATGACCATGCCGGTAATCAAAGAAAAAATACCTTTTCCACTTGAACGGTTATCCTGCAGAGAGACGCGTTTTTTTCTTTCCTGGAACGCTTCATATTTCTCAAAAATAATACCGCATTTAGTACATTCACGATTATCAGTTTGGATAAAGCCGCACTTTGGACATTTCATCGTATTTGCTTGACCTCAAGAAGTGGTATCCGACCTAGATTTCTTTTTGAACATGGTCATGAACAAATGCTGACACTCTCCAAACAGAAAGCCGGATGAATAAAAACAGTCAGGAAGGAAACATCATCTTTCCCGACATACGCCACTAGTTATAAGTGGATCGTATGAAGGGAAAGACAGTATGACGCGTAGCTGATGCCTCTTTAGAAAAGGGCATCAATCAAGGAGATCAAATTGGTCTTGGGTAGCATAACACATTGGGCAAACCCACGCTTCCGGAAGCTCAGCAAAGGGGGTATCGTCAGCAATGTTGTTCATTGGATCCCCCTTGGCAGGGTCATAAACATACCCACAATTTATACATATATATCTTTCGTTTAGTTCATCGCTTTCCATGGTTACACCGCAAAATATTTCGCTTGTGGATGATGAACAACAATCGCCGAGGTAGTTTGCTCCGGTACCATCTGCATATTTTCAGTAAGGCTAACACCTATTTTTTCAGGTTTAAGAAAGGCAAAAAGTGGTTTGTGTACGTCCATATCAGGACAGGCAGGATAGCCAAATCCATAACGTGACCCCTGGTATCCTTGGGTAACAACACCCTGCACATTGGTGTCACCGATCCCAAGTTCCTCCCTCATTTTGGCATGCCAATACTCGGCCAGAGCATCTGTCACTTCAACGCTAAAACCATGGAGCATTAAGTAATCATGATACGCGTCAGTATCGTAAAGCCGTGCTGTGGTCTCAGCCATTTTTTCACCAATCGTAACGACGAAAAACCCAGCGATGTCGCCACCCTCTTCTTTGGTCTTAAAATAATCAGCGATGCACAAATGAGGAGCCTCTGTCTGGCGTGGAAAGGCAAAGGGATATGTTGTACCATCGGCCTCTATGAAAACCGTATTATCTTTGGAGTAACAGGAAAAATACCCATAGGATACTTTGGGAGCAATCAGGTGTTGTTCAAGTGACTGCTCTATGAGCCCATCATAAATAGGCTGCACAGTAGTGGTTAGAAGTTCACTGTATTCCTCGGCTCCCATTTTTCCACGTCGATATCCCCAGCGCCCTCGAAAAAGAGCCTGGATGTTGACCAATGGGAAAAGTTCTTGCGGATCGATTGCTTCCACATACCTCTGCCCAATAAAAGGAGGGGTCGGCACCGGGACGTCCCGATCTATTGCGGCATCCTTCACTCCAGGTTTCATGGCCTCCACACTGGTGATACGATCAAAAACAGTGGAAGTTAAAGTACCATCTTCAAATTCCCGTACCGCTTTTAGTCCTGCAAACGCATCCCGGCAATACACCACAGGTCCATCATACCCGGGTACACAGGATTCAGCGACAAACTTAGGGGTCAATGCTGCACCGCCAAGCATGATCGGTGTTTTTAAACCGGCAGCCTTATACTGAGCCATGGACTCCTGCATCACAATAGCCGATTTCACAAGTAAACCACTCAGGCCGATCAAATCGACATCATACTCTTTGGCCTTCTCGATAATAGCTTCAGCAGGAATCTTTATCCCAATATTGTAGACCTTGTATCCATTATTGGAGAGAATAATATCGACCAGGTTTTTACCGATATCATGTACATCCCCTTGAACCGTGGCCAAAAGAATTTTGGTAGCGCTCTCTCCATCAATTTTATCCATAAAAGGCTCCAGCAAGGTTACTGACCTTTTCATAACCTCTGCGGACTGCAGTACAAAGGGGAGAAGGATTTCACCTTTACCAAACAGTTCGCCCACATGGCGCATGGCAGGTACAAGCATCTGGTTGATAATAGCAAGTGGCTTGTAGCGCTCCATCAGCACCGGCAGTATATCTTCCAGCCCATCCTTATCGCCGGTCACCACATGATGAAACAGTTGTTCTTCAGGAGTCCTGCCGCTGCCCTTCTCTTCATCGAAATCATCATCTGCTCGATCGCTGAAATGTTCAATAAATCGCATCAGCGGCTTAGGCTCCTGCCCTGCTGTTCTATCAAACAGCAGATCAAGGCACACTTCACGATCCTCTTGAGAGATCCTGGCTAAAGGCAAAATTTTTGCAGCATCGACAATGGCGGCATCCAGCCCTGCCTCAACCGCTTCATGTAAAAAGACAGAGTTCAGTATCCGGCGCGCCTTGGGTGCCAACCCAAACGAAATATTGCTCAACCCAAGAACTGTCAGGGTGCCTGGTAATTCTTTTTTTACCAGCTTAATACCTTCAATGGTATGTATGGCAGCATCGCGAAGATTTTCATCACCCGAGCCTACAGTAAAGGTAAGGCAGTCAAAAAGTAGATCGCTTGGTCGCAGGCCTAGTTCTTCCACAGCAATGGCATAGATCTCTTTCGCGATGGCCAGCTTATCAGCTGCCGTCATTGCCATTCCCTGCTCGTTGATGGTCAAAGCCACGACCGCCGCACCATATTTTTTCGCTGCACCGCAGATCCGGCGCAAATTGGCACCACCATCTTCAAGGTTGATCGAATTAATAATACATCGCCCGGGGTAGAGCTTTAAACAAGCTTCAATGCACTCAGGTGTAGTTGAGTCAATCATAAGCGGCGCCTTGACTGAACCAGCACACATTTGTACTAAAGTGGTCATGTCGGCCAGCTCATCCCGCCCGGCATAGGCTGTGCATAAATCGATGATATGGGCACCTTTAGCCTCTTGCTCTTGGGCTATTTTCAGACAGCTCTCAAAATCATCGGCCAGCAGTAGTTCTCTAAATTTTTTGGAGCCATTGGAATTGGCGCGCTCCCCTATTAAAAGTGGCGGAATTTCCTGCTGTAATTCCACTGCCTGGTACAGACTTGAAACTGAAGGCTTCATGCACTCACCTCCCTGCTCGCAGGCTTCACGTCTTTTAACTCCTTGACCAATGCACGGGTATGTTCAGGCGTTGTTCCACAACATCCGCCGACTATACTTACTCCGAATTCAGTAACAAAACGCTTCATAGCCAATGCATATTGTTTCGGTGAAAGCGGGTAACAGGTTTTGCCGTCCACAACCTCTGGCAACCCTTGGTTAGGTACGCAGGAAATCCGTCCGGCCCAATTCTGACTCAAATATCTGATGTGTGATTCCATTTCCCCCGGACCAGTTGCGCAGTTCAAGCCAAAGGAGAACAATGGAAAAGGCTCAAAAGTCACCGCCGCAGCCGCAATATCAGTGCCGACAAGCATGGTTCCTGTACGCTCAATGGTAACAGAGGCCATAACCGGAATATCCTTTTTCTCCATCTCTTCCAGAACTTGAAAACAGGTTGTCATGGCAGTTTTAATTTGCAACAGATCCTGGCAGGTTTCAATTATCAGCAGATCCACCCCCCCTCTTACTAAAGCACGTATCTGCTCGGCATGAGCGCTGGCGAGCGCGTCAACGGTTATATGGCCGAGCGAAGGCAGTTTGGTTCCCGGTCCCACAGAACCGGCAATATATGTATTAGGCTTACCGTTAATAGCTCTACGAGCGTTCTCCACCCCGGCAAGATTGATTTCTTCTACTTTCTCCTCTAGGCCGTATTCTGCAAGCACGATGCTGCTGGCACCAAAGGTATTGGTTTCTATTACCATTGCCCCGGCATCGACAAAGCCGGTGTGCAGTGCAACAATCGTTTCCGGGGAGGAAATGTTAAGCAATTCGTTACACCCTTCGCTTTCCCCCCAAGCTGACGAAGGTATATCCATCTCCTGAAGGTTGGTCCCACAAGCACCATCCAAAATAAGTATTTCGTGATCTGTTGGTTGCATTATTATCTATAGTTATTCAAAATCATCTATTAACAGTTGAAACCGCCATGAACTCGCACCTTTTCAGATGGGCATGAGGAGAGACACTGTACGCTTTACCCTGAATCAACATTCTTTTCGCTTTACCCTTTAATGGATTTATGACGGCTGCAAGTACAGCAACTTTACGCAGTGAAATGAATCATTTTCTTCGCCTACCTGCTCAAATGCATACAAAAGTATGTTTATATCCAAAAAGAGTAATCCTGGGTTCCTCTTTTCCTTTTTTACTTATTAGCGACAGCTAGTCTTGAAAACCAACAGTACAATTAATAATAAAAACAGAGAAAAACTTATCATCTTTCTGAAAATAAAGCCACATCAACAGTAACTCAGTGGGTTAAGTAAATACCCTCCAAAAAATAAAGCGTCGGTCCCAAAACCCCCTTTTGCCAGAAAATCATTGGCGCACAACCCTTTTAAGAAGCCCCCTCTTAATCTATCACCACTACGCCATAACACTTTGAAGTATATAGGTTTTTTCAACTTGACGAGACCTTCACAAGCCAGTAAGCATACGAATGGTTTCGAAGTATAGAATCTTTAAAAGTATATTTTTCATCCTTTGAGATACCCTATAGCTACATTTTGGGTGCACCAATAACTGTAATGACAAACAGTATGATCAAGGTCACCACATCCGCCATCACTATCTTAAAACGATACCTGGATAAAAAACAGGACACTCATGCTGTGCGCATTGATCTCGTTAGCTTGGGGAGTAACTGGAAATCCCTTGCACTCCGTCTCGATTCGCCAAGAAGAAGTGATCTTGTCTACCGCTACGATGAGGTCACGTTTCTGGTAGAACCAGCCCTACTCACAGCCTGCGGTTCCATCAAAATTGATTACAGCCCTTCTGATTTACGAATGAGTGAGTATCTGCAAGGTGGCTTCTCAATATCTTCCCAGACACCTCTTTCCTCCCCTCTAAAATAATTACTGCTTAACTTTCAGTAACATGCCACCAAGCCCTGGGCCTACTTGTGCGTACGACCAGGACGGATAAACGTAGCATGACTGCGGTTATCCTGCCTGAGTGTTTGCAACCGGAGCACTACTGAACAGTTAAAAATCGTGGAGGCAAGGTTATTTGTTATGTTGCTTAATAAACGATATTCCTGCCTTCCTTTTTTACAGCCTAAGCCTTGCAAAGACTCCAACAGTGCCCTTTGCGCCAATCAATCCTGTCGAGAATTCTGCTATTCATAAGCATAGGCTGCCTGCTGCGGTGATGAAAAATGGTGATAATCCATTGCCAGAGAATCGGCACCAAACCACATGGGAATCTTACCGTTACTCCCAGGTATATGGCCAAAAAAACGAGCAGCGGCAACCAGACAGGCAAACTGTTCTTTGGAAATTTTGGAAAGAGGGAGAGAGCCGGCAAGAAAAAAATCGACACTCTCTTTTTCTTTTACTATCAGCACATTGTTTTGCTCCTGCAACATTTTGTCGCTCAAAAAACGGACTGATTCCAACTGCGCCTTACCTTCAACAATTCCGTTAAATACAAACATTGCCCGACTCACTATCATTTTAAATTGCATAACACTCCTCCTGTTTGTCGTTTTTCTTGACTCTACCAGGGGAGGTTTGTCATATAGTGATCAACCCCCTTTTTTTTTGAAAAAATAATTATGAGCCTGCTTGAACGTATCTATTTTTTTCACTCTCGAATTGACAACAATGGTTTCCCCAATGCTTCCGAATTGGCTGCTGAGTTTGAAGTATCGACAGCCACGGCACATAGGGATATCAGTTATCTCCGTGACCGTCTTCTCGCCCCTCTTGCTTTTGATCAACAAAAAAACGGGTATTACTATACAGAAACCGGTTTTCGGCTTCCCTTTGAAGAAAGTTCCAAAATCATTCTTTTCCTCGGTATCCTGACTTCCATTGCCAAAGAAGCCGGCCTCTCAGAACTGCCGGAATTTGCCCAACTCAGCAATAAATTAACCTCCCTGGTTGTTCCAGGCCATCATAACCTGGAACAATATCTTCATTGTGAATGGGTGGAAACCGAACCTGTTGACCATGTTACTTTGATGTGTATAATTAATGCGCTGCTTGAGCAGAAACAGCTTGCCGTTGCATATACCAAAGAGCGTCATCTCTTGACCAAAAGAACGCTTGATCCTCTTAAGTTGCTGCATTATCAGGGCCGATGGTACCTTTATGCGTGGTGCTACCTGCGTGAATCCAGAAGGCTGTTTCATCTTTCACGAATACAAAACGCACAACTGCTTCCCCAACCTATTCAGCACCCCATGGATAAACGGGACAGGTCACTTACCGGCGTTTTCGGTATTTTCAAGGGAGCACCAACAAACACGGTGACCATTTCCTTTAAAGGCCAGGCAGCCGAAACAGTAAGATACCAGCAATGGCACCCGGAGCAGTCTGTGGATAAAAAGAGTGACAGATTACTCCTTACCCTGCCCGTTGCCGATCACCGTGAAATCATAATGAAAGTACTTCAATTCGGCAGCTTGGCGGAAATCATCTCCCCACAGCAATTGAGAGAAGAAGTCCATGTAGAATTGGGCAAGATGCTACACTTGTATGCAGCGAATCTTACTCCCTGATATATCCATTTCACGCAACGCGTTGAATTAACCAATTAAATATCGCCTTGAGGAAAAAGATGGTCCCTTTTATTACCGCTGTTGTCCTTGCCGCTGGCAAAGGAACTCGGATGAAATCCGATAAAGCCAAGGTGCTCCATGAAGTTTTTTTTAAACCCATGGTGCATCATGTACTAGACAGTATTCAACAGATTACCGTGCAACAAAGCATTGTCATTGTCGGCCACCAGCAAGAGCGTGTTGCAAGCTCCTTGAAAGAATACGAATACATCCCTGTAACCCAACAGGAACAACTGGGGACTGGTCATGCTGTACTGTGTACGGAAACAGCGTGCACAAATGCTGAACAGGTAATGATCCTCTGCGGCGATACACCACTAGTCCGACCTGAAATGCTCCAAGCTCTTCTTGAGCAACATCTGGACACCGATGCAACGCTTACCCTACTGACGACATCATTGGATAACCCCTTTGGTTACGGAAGGATAGTTAAAGATGCTCTACACAATGTAGTTGAGATTGTAGAACAAAAGGATGCCACTCCAGAGCAGCAAAAAATTTGTGAAATTAATGCGGGTATATATGTGGTCAAAAAAGATTTTCTGTTTTCCGCTCTTCATCAGGTAGGGACAGATAACAGCCAGGGCGAAGTCTACCTCACCGATATCGTCTCCATTGCCGTCAACAGCGGCCATAAAGTCCACAATTTTTCACACCCTGAGGCAATCGATGTACTTGGGGTGAATTCACGGGTGGAGTTGGCCCTTGCTCATCAAGAGCTGCAAAAACGATGTAACCACGAGTTCATGCTCACCGGCATCACTATGCTCTCTCCAGATACCACTCTGATAGCTCCCACCTGCTCAATTGGGGGAGACTGCATACTCTACCCGGGAATCCAGCTCACCGGAAAGACATCGCTTGGCAGAGGCTGCATTGTCAACACAGGGGCTGTGCTCCATGATTGCACTGTTGCCGACAGTGCTGTTATAGGTGCCCATGCAGTTCTTGAGAACTGTTCTATCGACCAAAATGAACGTATCCCGCCACTGGTCCACAGAGTAGGATAATAATCAGTGCCGATCATTTCACCACTGACTGAGTTTTCACTTTCTCAATGAGTAACTAAAGGGTAATATCCACCACTTTTCAGCGATTTCTACTCAGGCATTCAACACGACGGAGCTTCACAATCATGAGTAATATAAAAAAAATGTATTCATCTATCCTTGGCGATTCATTCCCCATGGAAATGACCATTTCCTTTGATAACCAGAAACTGGTCTATCGCAAGAAAACCTGGAACATCAAATCCGCTGACGGAACCGAGGAAGAAAGAGGTCTGCGTTATGGCGAAAACCCTAATCAGGAGGCAGCACTCTACGAACTGGTCAACGGTAACCTCGTCCTCGGCGAATGCAGCTATATTAATCCAGGTAATGGCCTGGTCAGCGCCATTACCGTAGATGATATGGTACAAGTAGGGAAACACCCTGGTAAAATTAATCTGACCGATGTTGATAACGGCCTGAACATTATCAAATACCTGGCAGATAAACCGGCTGCTGCAATACTAAAACACAACAATCCCTGTGGTGCAGCAGTGGGTGTAAATCTTGCTGATGCCTATAACAAGGCCAACCGGGTTGACAGAATTGCTGCATTTGGAGGTGCGGTTGTAACCACTCTCCCGGTTGACAGAGAGACAGCAAAATTGATGGCGGAAAATTATCTTGAGGTCGTATGCGCACCTGATTTTGAAGAAGGAACGCTTGATATCCTTGCCCAAAGAAAGAACCTGCGAATTATCAAGATGGCCGGGATTAACAAACTGGCTGATTTTGAACACCATCGTTTTATTGATTTTAAATCACTGATCGATGGCGGCATTATTGTACAGCAATCTGCTATTAACACCATCCGCACCCCTGAAGATTTAATGCCCGCAGAAACAGTGCGCAAAGGAGTGGAATATCGCTGTGAACGGCAACCCACCCAAAGAGAAATTGACGACATGCTTTTTGGCTGGGCAATTGAGCATGGTGTAACATCGAATTCGGTGCTGTATGTCAAGGACGGTTGTACTGCCAGTATTGGCACAGGCGAACAGGACCGAGTAGGTGTCGCTGAAATTGCAGTACACAAAGCCTACATAAAATATGCGGATATGCTTTGTTTTGATACGTACAATATTCCCTATGCGCAGCTGGCCCTTGAAATTAAACAAGGGAAAAAAGACAAGTCCATGCTGGAGGAAATTGACATCAAGGTCATGGCAGATAAGGCAGGCTTGTCAGGCTCTGTGATGATTTCTGATGCATTTTTTCCTTTTCGAGATGGCGTTGATGTCGGTATCAAGGAAGGAATAACGGCAATTCTGCAGCCAGGCGGCTCGCTGCGTGATTTTGAGTCCATCGAAGCCTGCAACGAAGCAAACCCAAAGGTTGCCATGATGTACACAGGACAACGTTCATTCAAGCACTAACCCGGGTTTCTCATCAATAAAGTTTTTCGCAGGGCAAGGCACAAGCCGCGCAGCAGGTAGCGAAGACTCCGGTAGTAAACTAGCGCAAGTGGTTTGTAACGCAGATCCTGCGAAAAAATCTATTGACCCGAAGGGGGAACTTTTTGATTGAAGACGAAAGACAGACTGTTAATTGCACAATTACTCTTTAATTAATAATATCAAACAATTGAGTTTAAAATCAAAAAGTTCATGAGAAATTCGGCCTAATCGTTAGACTCTACACAACCTGCCGTTCACGTACTTATTCCCAAGAAGTATTGATGGTCGGCAGGTCCCCTTTTACAGGGTCACCCATTGCTGCAGCCGGGCAGCTTCCAGACAGGCTTCACATATTCGAACAGACGCCAGCCCTTCAATCCCAGGAACAGGATTTGGCGCCTGCCGATGCAGATACTGTTCCCATTCACAGAGTAGCGGTACAATAGTACTTACAGGTTCCACCGGACTTAAGTCGGTTATTTTCTGCTGCTCTATTTTCGTGCATTTATTGTAGATCTGTTCACCTAGAAGTTGGCACTTATCGCCAACAAATTCAAACAAGCCGGACCTTGCATGGCCGACCTTGGAACAATCTACGGTACCGACCACACCGTTATCCATTTCAAGCAAAACAGCCAGTACATCCTCAAGCTGTTTATCCCCTTTTGAGCGAGTAACAGCTGCTACCTTGCCCACTTCCAGACCTGTAATGTAGCGAAGGGCATCAAAAACATGCACTGCTGTATGAAAACTTACCCCCGCTCCTGCCAACGAAGGATCTTCATGCCATTGAAGGGTGGACGGTTCCAGGCGCTGGTTGGCGGAAAAAGTGTGCAACGTTCCTACTTGCCCAATATTTTGCTTCAATGCCTGAACAACAGCATTGTAACGCAAAGTCTGGCCGGTCGTCAGTTGTAGCCCCTTTTCACTTTCCAAGGATACAATGCGGTGAGCATCCTCCAAACTACCTGCAAGTGGTTTTTCAATCAGCACCGGCTTGCTCACCCGAGCACATTCCTTTGCTATGGCCAAATTCATGGTCGGCGGCACCGCGGCTACCACACAATCAACATCACTACTGGCGATCAGATCCATCCAGTCGGCATAAAAAGAGCATCCCCATTGTTTTGCCTGACCTGCGCCTTTGGCGGCGGAGCGACGGGAGATTGCAGAAAGCTCCATACCAGGAATATCACGGACCAAATGGTTAGCATACCGGCTGCCGTGTTTTCCTGTACCAATCACCCCAACTCGAAGGATTGATGGCTTACTTTTTCCAGTCATGGCTATTCCTCCGGCATTCTCTGTTTTTGTCGTCTTTTATGTGGATCGTTTGGCAGGTACGCACAATCCCTGCCAATCCTGGGGAAGCTGATCAAGTGGGATGTGGAGTGCGCTAATAAAATCACAAAGATGCACAGATGAGCAATTAAAAGATTGAGACGCCTGTCCTGGCCGTTTTTCATTGCATTCTAGAGTCATAAACGCAATCAACGCCCGGGCAACATCCTCCCGATATATAGCAACATCAACCTGAACCCGCTTACAAAACCTCTGCAGTCTTGCCCAGTTGACTCTAGCCCGTTCCACACCTCTGAACAAGGAAAGGGAACGGTTATCTGCGGTCAAATCTCGACGAATAATTTCAAGATATCGCTTAATAACGGCTTCGTGCAATGCGCTGAGTTCTTCTTCTGTGAGCACCATTGCCGGTCCTTCACCATCACGAGTGAGATACTCCAAAGTTGAATGAAATGCTATTTCCGGTATTTCCCCGGAATCACGGATAATGAGCAATTCCTCCTCGATGATCAGCTCACGTTCTTCAGTAATCATAATGAACTATTTCATAGATTCATTGTTATCCAGGTTAAAAAGAGCCCTGACCACGGTAATTCTTTCAGTCTGATTTACGCAATGATGGTCTGTCTTGAGGTACTGCAAAGGGTGATGCATAAGTTTCTTGGCTATGGCCGATGCCATTTTTTCCATTGAACGTTTGTCACTTTCTGTGAGCCCGTTTATACGGTTAACAGTTTTTTGATACTCTCCCATAACGACCTCGTCCACCATCTTACGTAGTTCAATGATAGTCGGTGTCGTGACGAGATTTTCAAGCCATTTGGTGAACTTGAGTTTTTCCTCGGCAACAATCCGCTCAGCCTTGACAGCCTCCCTATCTCTTTCACTCTTGTTCATTTCTACGACATTATTCAAATCGTCAATATCGTAAAGGTAGACATTATCCAACTCGTTTATGCCGGCATCCAGATCTCTGGGGACTGCAATATCGATAAAAAAGAGCGGCCTGTTACGGCGCTCCCGCATGACACCACGAACGTCATCTTTGTTGAGAATAACCTCTGTTGCTCCGGTGGAACTGATGACAATATCAACTTGCTCAAGCTGGCCAAGGACTTCTTCGAGTGCAACGGCATAGCCATTAAAACAGCGAGCAAGGGTCACTGCCCGTTGTAATGTTCGATTGGCAACCACCACCTCAGCAACGCCCTGCCCCACCAAATTCTCTGCCGCAAGCTCTGCCATCTCGCCGGCCCCGATGAGCAGCACTTTTTTGTCGTGCAAGTCGCCGAATATTTTTTTAGCCAGCTCAACCGCAGCATAACTAATCGAGACGGCACTGGCGCCTATGCCGGTTTCCGTCCGCACCCGTTTTGCTGTTGAAAAAGCCTTGTGGAGCAGTTTGTTCAACACAAATCCAGAGCTTTTATGATCTGAAGCATACCGATAAGCCTCTTTCAACTGGCCTAAAATCTGTGCCTCTCCGACAATCATTGAATCGAGACTGGCCGCAACCATGAAAAGATGCTCCACAGCAGCTTCGTCCTGGTACTGATAGACATATTTTTCAAGGTCATCGCCGGTAGCCGCATCAGCAAAAAGCATTTCGAGCACCCCGTTACTGCACTCTGTCGGCTCCCGACAGGTGAACAACACCTCCACTCGATTGCAGGTGGAAAGCAGGTAGCATTCTTTAATGCCATCCAGCTTACTCAACACTTCCAGAGAATGATCATAACCCCCTGAAATGGCAAGTTTTTCTCTTATGGCCAGCGGTGTGGTTTTATGATTGACCCCCAGCAAAACAATAGTATCACGAGGCATAAGTATGAACCCCTTTCAAAAGAAAGGACACCCCCCACAAGGTAAACATGGCTGAAACAAAGGCTATAATACTGATGACGGCAATCCGTCGGCCGCGCCATCCAACTGTAAAACGCTGATGCATGACCCCGGCGTAGAGGAACCAGGTAATGAGCGACCACGTCTCTTTGGGATCCCAGTGCCAATATGCACCCCAAGCTTGCTTGGCCCAAAGTACACCGGTTACCAACCCTAAGGTAAGCAAGGTGAAGCCAACACTGAGGCAATGGTGGTTGAGTTTATCCAGTGCCTCCAAAGAAGGAAGACGGGAATAAAAAAGGCCGAAGCGTTTCTGCTTAATTTCTCTTTCCTGGAGCAGATACATAATACTACCGAGAAAGGACAGAGCAAGAAAAGCATAAGCAACCAGGGAAATGGATGCGTGAACAGGTAGCCACCAAGATTGATAGACAGGAGCAAGGGGAATAATGTGCCGGGAAGAAAATGCAGCGACCAACATTAAGACAACCACTAGAGTACTAACGAAGGTGCCGAGATTTTTCACGGTATAACGCCAGCGAAAGGAGAGATAACTCCATGCCGTTGCCCAAGCGAAAAAAGATATGGTTTCGTGATGACTGGTTATGGGCGTATGCCCAGCCTCAATATATCTGAAAAGAATATTAAGGGTATGAAGAACAGCAGCAATAAAAAAGAGCCACCGGGCAACTTTCCGAAATTTTTTTTTCTCTGAGAGAAAGAAAAAAAGATACGTAGCTGCAGATAACAGATAGATAATACAACTGACTTGAAAAAGTAGAAAACTCATAGACGGTTCTCTCTGATGTCCTTCCAGTCAACCTCAACGGTTGTCCCCAGGACGTTATTTATATGCTCTTCAACCAATTCCCATTGGTCGTTTTTTATCCAGCCGATTATATCCTGATGAAGAATTTTCTGGAATAGAATTCTTTTTTGCTGCTGCCCTTCATCTCCGGCTAAAATTTGACTCCGAATAGCGGCAACAAGATTAAGTAGAACCCCGTACTCTTCTCCAATGGTATGTTCCAGTTGTTTTCTCACCATGGCCGACATGGCTGGGCTTTTGCCGTTTGTTGAGATAGCAAGGGTAAGATCTCCCCTGTGGATAGAAGCTGGAACATGAAAGCTGGACCCTTCGGGATCATCAGCTATATTGATGAGCTGATTTGCAGCGTTGGCATCTCGTTGAATACGTTTCTGCACGGCTCGACTTGAAGTGGCGGCATAGACGAGAAAGGCACCATTTAAATCTTCCGGCTCATATTCTTTCCTCAGCCAGACGACCTTGTCCCCTGAAGCCATTCTTTGAAGTTTGGGACTAAGTGCAGGGCTTACAAGTCGAACCTTGCCTTGTTGGATAAGAATCTCTCGAACTTTGCGTTCAGCCACCCCACCGCCGCCGATGACCACACAAAGCTTATCTTTTAACTGCAGACAAACAGGATACACGTTTTTTTTAAGGCTCAGATTTTAAAAAGGTCCAGACAGCAGGCTACTCTTGGTGCCGACACTAGTGAGGTTAACTTATTTCCTTAATAAACGGGCAAGCAGGATAACTTTATCACCTTCCAGACTTTTCAATGTTCGCTTGACTACACTAATTCTAAAATCCTGCTGCGCCAGTTCAAAAAATGGGGCTATATTGCGACGGCCGGCATCATGAGAGAGCACGATAACACCGCCGGGGCGTAACGCAGTTTTAAAAATGTGAATAAGCGGCTCAAAAAACTCATCGCGATACAGAATTTCTGAACCGGCAATCACATCATACTGCCCTATATCTGATGGCTTGAACCAATCAAGAAATTCGAACCGTACTCCTGATAAATTGCTTGCCGCAGCATTTATTCGCTGAAATTGCTGAATGCGCTCTTCAAAATCAGTGAGAGTTACCTCATACCCTGCTGCTGCGGCAACGAGTCCGCTAGCTCCCAACCCTGCACCAAGTTCCAGCAAGCTCGTGCCGGGTTGAGGCTTTTGTCCTGCAAAATAATTTGCAAGAACGATGGCAGCCTCCCACAAACGTATCCACAGGGGAAAGGCGGAAACATCCTTCAAAGGGTCTTTCCCCTCTAGAATCTGTTCCAGATCTGTACACTTCAGAAGATTGAGACGATAATCCTGCACCTTGAGCGGTTCAAAAGCAAGTTTTAGTTGTTTTCTCAGTGAGGTATAGAGGGCCAGCTCTTCAGCCGGCAAGGTTTGTGGGTCCATAAAATTCACAATTACCAATCAGGTAGAAATATTTTTTGCTCAAACAAATTTTACTGCAGGGCATACCAGCTAAACCCTACAAACGAAAGACAGAGACAGTAATAACCAAACCAGTGCAACTGTCCCCTACGCACAAATCGCATTAACAATATAATAGCAAAATATCCAGAAACAAGAGAAGCTGCCGTCCCAACCATGACATGCCACATCTCACTGCTACTTGGCGGTGCTGCGATAAGCTCACTTATCTGCAATACAGCAGCCCCGAGGATAGCCGGAATAGACATGATAAAAGAAAACCTGGCGGCTGTCTCCCGATGAACCCCCAGTGCCATTCCGGTGAAGATGGTGGAACCACTTCGCGACAACCCCGGCAAAATCGCCATGGCCTGGGCTACGCCCATCCACAAGGCTCTTGTTCCGTTTATCTGTCCTTTTTGTTTTTTCAGTTTTGTCGTTAACAACATGATGCATCCGGTAACCGCAAGCATCGTAAATGTCACAAGAATATTGCTAAAAAAGTGCTCAATGGAATCTTTGAGAAACAAACCGACAAAAACGGCAGGAAGGGTTGCAAGGATGATATATATATTCCACAAAAATGACCGCTGCAGTTCCGCGTCATCCTTACGCTGGGATGGCGTGGAAAAAAGCGAACGCACCATATGCAGTAAATCTTTGCGAAAGGCTATCACCACGGCTAGCAGTGTTCCTACATGGAGAAAGACCTCAAAGGCAATACCAGGATCGTTGAAATTCAATAATTCCGACCCTATCACAAGATGGCCGGAACTTGAAACAGGTAAAAATTCTGTGAGCCCTTGGATGATCCCAAGGAGGATGGCTTTAAAAAATTCCATAGCAGGGTCAGCATAAAAAAAGAGCGGGGCGGTGAAGCACCGGCCCGCTCTAAAAAAAATGGAAAGAGTCTACTAGCAGCCTTCGATAGCTTTCTTTTTCTTGGCTTTTACAGAGACGTTGTCGCCTACTTTCAATGTATCAGCGTTTTTACAGGTCATGGTGACCGTATCGCCTTCAATTGCGCTGACCTCACAGGTAACCTTGGCAGCCAAAACAACACTGGCACTCATCACAAAAGCAGCAACCACTACAGCGGAAATAACCTTTTTCATCATATCCTCCTTTAATTAATTGGAACTTAACTCAACATCTTTACTGCAATCTTTGTAGCGAAAGGTAAGGGAAAACACACCAGTTGTCAACAACAAACCCAAGCAAATTCTTCAGGCAGAAACGTTTAAAGAATTGATTTAATATCCTTTTCCAATAGGCCGCGAGGTATGTACCCTGGATATTTTTTGACCACATGCCCTGCCTTGTTGATTAAAAAAGAGGTTGGGATACCAATAATCCCTCCAAATTTCCGCGGTGTTGATCTATCTGCCATGAGCACCGGGTAATTTATCTTTGCCTGTTCTACCAGTTCCGCGACAACCCCAGGCCCTTTTTCATCGACGGAAAGCCCGATAACGGAAAAGCCTTGCCCTTCAAATTTCTGATGGAGTTCTTTGAGAACCGGTACTTCCTGCCGACAGGGAGCACACCAGGTTGCAAAAAAAGTAACCAGTAAAACTTTGCCGGCAAAAGAGGAACTCTCTACAACTTTTCCATCTGTTACTGACGGCAAAGAAAACCGGGGCATATCTACTGCGCCCAAAGTGGTCATGGGCAAGCCGAACAATGCTATACTACAAACCAAACTCAGAACCCGCATCCTCAACCCAACACTCAACATTATTTTCTCCCTGAAGGCCTCCTCTCAACACTATCGACAAGCAGCCTTATTCCAAATAATAAATTTATGACTCTTGTACAGAAGAATGCACTGTACCATAAATTTCAAGGCCAAATGATATCTATCGCAGCTCAAGCTACTCTTTTTTAAAAACTAGAAAACTACCGCAAGATGAAAAGAAACAACGCAATGTACTTCTGATTGGCCAGTATAGGCTGATACTTCCGCAGGATCGAAACCAGGAAAAGTGCTAATCTGTTGTTTGTGAAAAAAGGTACACAGTGCATCCCCGAAAGATAGAACAAATTGCAAATAAGTAATTCAAAACTCGAATATGTCAGTCACTGACGAAACTCTATGACTATGCCCAGAGAGCGTCATGCCTTAATATCAAGAAGAGAGGCTGTCATATCATCGGCAACCTGCAGTGTTTTAAGGTTTGCATTGTAGGAGTGCTGATTGACCATCATTTGCGGCATTTCTTCGCTTAGATCAACATTTGACTTTTCGATGAGAGCCTGTCCCTCGGACGTATCTTCTATGGCATATGCTCCTGGTGTCTCAACCTTTTCGACAATTGTGCTTACTCCTTGCGGACGTTGTTCGGCCTGCAGTACTCGCCCCTTTTTAAATCCGTCTGAGTTCAGATTTGCAACATTATTTGCTGTATTAGCCGTTTGAACGCCCGCTGCGGCCAGGCCGGATAAGGCTGAATGTATTCCGCCGATCATGATTATATCTCCAAAAAATAAAAGGTATTGAATCTTAGCATAAGGATACAAAATCCGGGCCATTTTCTGTAATCTTAAAGTGGAGGCTTTTCTCTCCGAGGTCGTTTTCACCAAAAAATATTGCGCCTTTACCTCCTACCGATTAGATAGTCAGGTAATACAGTTATTCTTTTCGTAATTATTTACCGACTCTGAACACTACCGTTTTTACACACCTCGCCAAAGTCTTACATTCCAGCCAATTCTACCAACAACTACAATCATATATGACTGGGAAAAAATTCGCTCTTTTATTGTTCTTCTTCTGCTGCTGCACACCGTACAACGTACCCGCAGAACTCGTTGACCGAAGTGTAGCTATTGTCAACAATGACATTATCACGCTCTCAGAAGTCAACGAACTAGGTCAGCCTCTCTTTCAAAAAGCTGCCTCTGAGGTTCCGCCTGAGAAATTACAAGAAGTTATGGAGCAGATACGTTCAAGCGTCATCCAAAAACTCATTGATAAAAAATTACTGCTTCAGGAAGCGGGGAAAATGCAAATAACCGTCTCTGAGCAGGAAGTTGAAAATGCTCTGCAACGTATCCTCGTTAACAATAAAATTTCACGCCAACAATTCCTGGAAGAGCTCAAGAGCATGGGCATGACCGAGCCGCTCTATCTAGAAGACCTCAAAGGGCAGATATTACGTTCTAAACTCGTCAACTATGAGGTACGCTCTAAGGTTATCATCCCGGAAGAGAAAATTATTGATTATTACGATTTACATTACACCGAGCAAGTCGGAGCGGGAGGATATTATATACTGCAAATTGGTGTTTCCAAAAATACGCTGGGTGCCGACGGCCGAAAACTCAGTCAAAAGAAGGCAAAAGAAAAAATTACCAAAGTGCATAAACTTGCTCAGCAAGGGGGAAATTTCAAAGAGCTTGCTCAGCAGTATTCAGACCTCCCATCGGCAAAAGATGGAGGAGACCTAGGCATTTTCCAAGAAAAAGAAATGGCACCTTTTATGCGGAATGCTATTGTTGGTCTTAAACCTGGCCAGATAAGCAAAATAGTTGAAACTCCCTCCGGATATCAATTTTTTACTATTTTGTCTAGCCAAGAGGGGCAAATTATCACCAAAGTACCATACGAATCCGTCAAAGAAGAAATACGGGAAAAGCTGTATCAACAGGAGATGGAGTTGTTGTATAAAAGCTGGATTGAAAGTATCCGGAACAAGGCATATATAAAAATATTGTGAACGTTGACCATTGCAGTAGAAAACATGCGCGTAAAAGATAAAAATAATCATCCCACAGAACAGAAAGTCGTCGGCAGCCACCTCAAGCACCTTCGCGAAGAGCAAGGCCTCAGCTATGAAGAGGTCTCGACCGAAACCAAGATTTCCGTGTCCAACCTAAAAGCGATGGAAGCCCATGATTTTGCCAACCTGCCTGCAGACACCTTCACCCGAGGCCTGCTTACTCTATACGGCAATTTTTTAGGCATTGACGGGCAGCTTGCTGCCAACCGTTTCATCAAGGAACGTAATAATGGTAAAAAGCCTGATCGTTTTAACAAAACACTGATGAGCGGTCACTCTCTTGCTCCTAAAAAACTTGCAGAACCCTCCCATATACCTTCTGCAACGGTAGCGGCGTTTCTGTTGGCGCTGATCGCCCTCACCTTTACCGGATTTTGTCTGTATACGTCATGGAATCCGTTTGCATTTTTCACCAACACCACCAAAGATATCACCTCAACAATCATGGCAGCTTTCGACGATTCGCCCCCATCAGTAATCGAAACCATTGAAGGTGACCAAATCCTGCTCAAAGCTCATTTTCTGGACAATGCCTCGGTTGAGGTAAGTATTGATGATCAGCCGACAGTGCATCAGGAATTTATAAAAAATAAAAAGACAGAATGGCGTGCAAGCTCCCGCTTACTCTTACGATTCTCAGAGCCGGCAAGTGCAAAACTGACGTTAAATGGCAAACCATTTCCATTTGATGATGCACATTCAGGCGAATTCCAGCTACAGCTGAAAAAAGGTCTGGAAAAATAATGAATGTCTCCAGTACCCGTTGCCTGGTACTGAAAACAGCTGATCACGGAGAATCAGATAAAATCGTCACCCTTTTCAGTGAAAACCTTGGCAAGGTAACCGGAATCGCCAAAGGCGCCAAGCGCAGTAAAAAACGCTTTGTCAACAAACTGGAACCCTTCTCCAGAATTCTCGTTTCCTATAAACCATCCCGCACAAGTACCCTCCTGTTTATCGCTGAGGCCGAGTTAGAGCACGCGTTTCTCTCCCTTCGCCAGTCTTATCAAAAATATGCAGGAGCCATGTACCTTTGTGAACTCATTCTTCGATTTACAAAAGAAAAAGACCCTGAATGCGGACTTTTTTCTTTGTTAACCTGGGCCTTACACGCTCTTGACCAAGGTGATCGCCCCCTCAAGATAGCAGCACTTTTCCATATCAGGTTACTTGACATTGCCGGGTATAGGCCTGAATTGGAGTGTTGCAGTCAATGTTGCAAGCCCATATCCCCCAAAAACACCTACACCATGCAACCTGGTATAGGTGCCCTCCTCTGCAATCAATGCCGGTCGGGCAACACCATGCTCACGCGGCAGCTCTCTGTGCAGACATTGAAATTTTTAGAAAAAGCGCAAGGCGTTAGCCTCGGACACCTCAGTCGTCTGCAGCTTCCAGACAAAGCCGCCAGAGAAACGCTGTATACTCTCCATGGTTACTCGTGTTCACTGCTGCAACAAGATATCCATTCCTGGAAAAATCTCATGGCAACACTAAAATAGGAGTGTTGGAGAGCTTGCTCTTTTTGCACACCAGCCTCAAGAGTTACGAATCAGCGACAGGAGTTCATCAGCACTGATACGTGCACTCACATCCGCCCCTTCAAGCAACGAATTAGCGAGGTCTCTCTTTTCCTGATGCAGGCGAACAATTTTTTCTTCAATTGTCCCTGAGGTTACCAGACGGTAAACCGTTACCGGCCGTTTCTGACCTATACGATGCGCCCTGTCAGCTGCCTGGTCTTCTACTGCCGGATTCCACCAGGGATCCATATGAATCACATAATCGGCAGCGGTCAAATTCAACCCGAGCCCGCCGGCCTTGAGGCTGATTAAAAACAGATCACCCTCACCGGCTTGAAAACTTTCGACCTGCCGCTGTCTTTCTTTTGCAGGTGTTGTTCCATCCAGATATTTATAGGAAATATTCTGTTCATCCAGAAAAGCACGAATCAGGGCAAGGTGACCGGTAAACTGACTGAATACCAAGGCCTTATGCCTGCCTCCTAAAAGCTCTTCCACCACTTCCTGAAAAACTTTCAGCTTGGTGGAAGGAATTTGAATATTCTCATTAATCAATTTTGGATTACAACACGCCCTTCTCAGCCGCATGATCTCGGCAAGAATACGTAAATGACGTCCGTTTTTCTCTGCACTTCCCTCTATATTTTCGATTGCCTGCTGTCTCAATGCTTCATAAAACTGCAATTCCTCCGGCTGCATCTCAACTCTTAATGTAATCTCGGTTCTTGGGGGCAGTTCATCCAGAACCTGGGATTTAATACGACGCAACATGAATGGACGAATCAATTTTTTAAGGGACCTGCGTGCATCTCGATCATGGTATTTCTCGATCGGAATTCCAAATCGTGAATTAAACTGTTTATAGGTGCCCAACAGTCCACGATTGACAAAGCTAAACAGATTCCACAATTCACCCAAATGATTTTCAATGGGCGTACCAGTGGTAATCAACCTGAACCTGGCATTGAGCCGCATTGCAGCACGTGATCGCTTGGTTGCTGCGTTTTTTATGGCCTGCGCCTCATCAAGCACAACCGATTGCCACTGGACCTTTTCCAAAAGGTCTATTTCCTGTTGCAGCAGAGTGTAACTGGTAATGAGCAAATCAAACTTACCCAGGTTTTCGATGGTATCTTCTCTGTTCTGGCTTAAAAACTGATGAATCTTAAAGGTGGGGGCAAACTTAGTCACTTCTGTTTCCCAGTTCATGCACACAGAAGTAGGAGCAACAACCAATGTCGGCCCTTTGTCAGCAAGACTTAAAATAACGGTTATTGCCTGCAGAGTCTTGCCCAGCCCCATATCATCAGCAAGACATGCGCCGATACCCAGGCTGGCTAAACGGCTCATCCAAGTGAAACCATCCTGCTGATAATCCCGCAGTTCCGCCTTAATGGTTGAAGGAATCTGCGGAATTGCCTCCTGAGAATCTGCAATGGCTTTAAGTTGTCTTTGCCACCCCTCGTCGACGTTTGTTTGCGCCTGCTGGGTAAATTCATCAAGTGCAATTGCAGCAAGGGGATGAACGGCAACTTCATCATCGTCACCAAACTCACTGTTTCCAAACAGAATCAGTTCCTCCAGCCGGTTACGAAATTCTTGGGTTAAAGCCAAAAACTGGCCGTCCCCCATGGGAATAAAGCGACTTTGAGCCTCACTGACCTTTTCCAGTAATGTTTTCAGGCCAATGACCTCGTCCTGATCAATCTGCAGTTGCCCCGAAAGCGCAAACCAATCCTGTTGGCTTGTGCGAATATTAAGGTTCAACTGATTGACACTTATCTGTCGACGGATGGCAATCTTTTCGCCCTCAGGCCACTCAAGGACAACCTTGTCCTTAATTTCCTCCAGCTCAAGCAAAACCTGCAGACACTCCTCAGGGTCAAACAGGTGCCATTCCCGCTTATCTTCCTGCTCCAGATCAATTGCCAGGTCAAGCATTGGGCAACTTTCTTCAATTTCTCTGGCTTTCTCCTCTTCCAGCGACAGATTCCTACGTGTCTGCAATCGCTTGCCGCCAATTTCAGACATCAGATTGGAAACACCAACACCGGGTTTTAAATAGGGTCCTCCTTGAGAAAATGGCCTGACAAACATTTCCAACCTGAAGCCACTGCCATAGGGAATAATATGAATGTGAATCGTTGGGTCACTCTCTACCAACTCGGCCTGCTCTCCTTCACTCACCATCTCTATGGAAGAATGTACGGTCATGAAAGACGCGATATTGCCGATTGCATCAAGAACCTGCTGGCTGGCTTCAAGGGGCACATGCAATCCACTTTTCCCCGTAATTTCGGCAACTTTTCGATGTTCATCCCTGATTTTTATAATACGAAATCGGGTTGGGGTCTCTTTCCAGATGGCAATATTGCCATCGCCTATATCTTGAGAAAAATGAATAAAAAGGGTGTCCCCTTTTTGCTCGACGACAAGCTCTGGTTCCCCGTTTACGAGTTCAACGGGTGTTCGCTGTGCTTGTTCCAAAAAAACATGAGGATGGCCGACCAGCAAGGGCAGAGCCTTGTCTTTGTCGAAATCACACCCTCCATTTCGTCCTGTGACTTCGCCAACTTGGTGTATGGTTTCACACACCTGACGGTCCTGGCTTGTGAGATAGGCAAAGTCTTTAGTGTGCATCAATCGATTTAAGGCAACAGAACGCCCCTTTGTCCAACCACCGGAACTGGTTCGCTTCTGTTCCTTTGGCTGCACAACCAATTCATTAGGTTCATATCGAACAAACCACGCCAGCCTGGTTGTTCGTTCCGGTTCGCCCACCTTTCTCGTTATCTGAATCAACTCCTGCAAGCTTTGTTTCCAGGAATTTTGCGGAGAAATGATATGGGTGAGAAATCGACACTGCAGGTTTGCCGCCAGTTCATCGGCAATTAGTTTTTTCTCGTCCTGCCCGTCACCCACAGTAGCAAGCAGCTCTGCAGTTTCCATTGCCAACCAGTCAAAGGTGTTGAGCCTGGCCTGTTCATAAAGAGCGGAAAGCGAACTTTGAAAGTCAGCCGGTATTTCGACACCGATCCAATACAATGAAAGGACTGCAACCAAAGTTGTCAAGCTCCTCTCTTCAGCTGCAAGTCGATCAGTCAGTGCCATCATGTCCGGCAGGGTCCCTTCCGGAGCACGGATCACTGTTTCAAGAAAACGATACGGCACTTCTTCAGGACAGCCCTGGCAGCGCTGTAATACAGTAGCTACCGCGTTCTGAATAGCCTGTCTATCTCCCTCCTCGTTTCTTGCAAGCAGGGCAAAAATAGAAAATAATCCAGGGAGACCGAAGAAAAAAACGGGATTATCACCTGCATATTCCTGCAGCCGTTGCCGATCCTCTTCAAAAAGACGCAATGCCTCACTGACATCACCACACAAAAAAGTGACACTGCCGGCATATCCTGAACCCTGAAAGGAGTCACCATGCTTTTCAAGCAATGTATTGAGATCAGCAAAACGCCCCTGAAGCAAATAATAATTAGCAAGCAATCGATGAAAGGGTACCATCTCTATGCTGGATACCGACAAGGTTACTTCATTCTCGAGATAGGCAAGAACATCTGGAAAATGCTGCAGGCTTTCCAGGGAATGCCTTACCACCTGCTCTAGTAGGTAAAACTGCAAGGAACCAGGCAAAGTACTGAGCCATTCAGGATCAAAGGCCCGCGCCGTCACGATCACTGCCGGAGGATCTGTCTGCACCTCCTGGCCGCACTCCTGATCAAGAAATGCCAAAGCCTCATCAATCCGATCAAAATCTTCAAGGTACACACCGATACGAAACTGCCTGAGGGCGCGCCAACAACGCGTTGCCCGCTTGCCTGAATGATAGGAAACCGGAGCTTCCTTTTCGATAAAAGCCACAAACCGTTCAAAACGTTTTTCACTTATTGCCGACCGGGTCAGATACTCTGCACTTACCTGCTCACATTGATTTTTATTGTTTAGGTATCCGTTTGCCCGCAAGCTCTTTATGGCGGCACCAACGTCGTCCTTGCCGGGCTTCTTAGCACCTGGAAAGGGACCTCCTACTTTGGCAATACATTTTGTTAAAAAAGTTTTTGAGACAGGCTCATAAATAACTGAGGCTAGTTGCAGCAACAGCTTCTCCAAAAAGGTGAGTTCTGCAAACGAGTTAAGAATATTTTTTCCGTGGTTTGTCACAGGCATGAATTTTACCAATCAGGTGCCCGGAAATGGGCGACAACGATGTTAATACACTTGGGAGTGTAAGATTTGAGCACTAAACAGACTAAAAAAAACACCCCGGCGAAATTGCCAGGGTGCAAATGAAATTATGAAATGGGCAGTGAGAATATGCTAAAGCCACCAGGCTTACGGTATCAATTGGTCGTTGACCCATATTTTTGCATCAGCACGAAGTCTTTCCACCCAACTGGCAACCAAACGGTTCTGCTGGTTTACCAATAATTGCTCAGCGAGCTGTTTTTTCTGGTCAGCTTCCATGGCAGTCGGATCTTGGCGATGTTCAAGGACCTCAAAAACATAGAACATATCACCCACAGCCACAACTTCACTGCTCAATTTTTCGCCTCCTTTGAGGGCAAATGCCGCCTCCACCAACTGCGGAGGGATATCACCATCACCGCCCCCTCTTTTCAGGTATCCTGACTCCAGGCCTTTACCTTCCGGCATCAATTTTCCTGCATCTAGAGCAATTGCGAGAGCTTTGTCTGCAGCTGCATGGGCTAATGTTATACTTTGCTCATGCTTGTAATCACTGACAACCTTATCTTTTACGGTGGCTAAGGGTGGCACTTCCGGCTTTTTGATATCTTTCACATAACCAATGGCATATCCGTCTTCCACTTCAACCAGTGAGCTAAGTTCACCTTTGCTCAACCCAAAGGCAACGTCGAGGAGCGCACCTGCTTTGGCAAGAGAATCCGGTGGCAGCTTACGGGCAAAAAGGTCGGTTGTTTGAACGGCCTTCCCTCCCTGTTCCATATATTTTTCAAGGCTGCCGGCCCGAATAATGTCTTCATACGCGTTGGAGACATTTTGAAATGTCAATCCCCTTACCCGTTGTTTTTTCAACAGCCCTTCAATTTCAGCGCGAACATCTTCCATTTTTTTGGTTATTGCAGGTTGCACATCTTCGACCAAAATCAAGTGATACCCAAAAGAAGTTTCAACCAGATCAGATAAATCGCCGGGCTCCATTGAAAAAACAGCCTCCTCAAATGCAGGCACCATAGAGCCACGTTCGAAAAAACCTAATTCCCCGCCCGACTCCCGACTCGGCCCTTCTGAATATTCCTTGGCAAGGGTTGCAAAATCTCCACCATCTCGCAAAAGCTGAAGAACATGCTCGGCCTTTAACCTTTTTTCTTCTTTAACCTCCGCAGAGTCTGTATCGCTCACCTTAAACAGAATATGACGAGCCCGACGCTTTTCCTTTACGCTATATCTGTCAATATTATCATTATAGAATTGCTGTACCTGCTCATCTTCTAGGGTAACCTTACCCATGTCAGCAGCAAAAGGAAAATAGAGGTACTGCAACGCAATTTGCGGATCAGTTACATAGTCCTGCTGTTTTTTCTCATACCAGGATGCCAACTTATCGGCTTCCACATTCACCTCATCAAGATAGTCACTGCCTTTAAAACTCAAGTAGACAAGTTTAAGCTCGGTCTTGGCAAAATCGATCCAGGCCTGCACGGCTGCAGGCGGTACATCAGCAAAAGAGCCAATAAGTTCCACAACTCTCCCGGTGATCAAATCGCTCTGCAAGCCAGCCTCAAAAGAGGTAGGGGTAAGTCGGTTTTGCCCTAAGACGTCTTTATATCTGCTCATTACAAACTGGCCGTTTTCCTGAAAAACGGGCATATCCTGGATACGACGCTGGGTTTCTTCCCGACTGACAGCAAGGCCGATTTTGTCAGCACTCTGTCGTAACAGTTCGGACTGGATAAGTTGATTAATCACCTGTTTCTTGAGCCCTATCCCTTCAAAAAAACCTTCCGGCACCTGCCCACCAAGCTGTTGCCTATAGGTATCTACAGCTCGGTCATAGCTTTGCTGAAACTCTTGAAAAGGAATTTCTACATCATTGACAACCGCAGCCGCATTCCGATTATTATCAAGGTTGCTCCCCACACCCCAAAAAATAAAGACGACAGCAATCAGTAGCACCAAAGCCTGAATAACAACAGACTGGGCTCTTTTTCGTAAAATATTCAACATGGTACACACACTCCTTCAACAAATCGGACATTTGGTAATTTCCTGGAGAAAGGGCCCATTATGTTCAATTTTCCTGCAACTTACCAGTGAAAAATGCATCCAACCCACGAACAAAAAATGATTGGCCGTTCACTCAAAAAAACCAAGACCTTTGCTTGACAAACGCACACCCCTATAGTAAGAAACTGGTGATTTTTACAATTAGCATTCAACTTCTCACTCATATTAATCACATATTCCAGGAGGAACACATGGCACAAATCGAACACAATGGCACAACCTACGAGGTGGATGAAGACGGCTTCCTGTTGAAAGGCGCTGACGACTGGGATGAAAACTGGATCGATTACGTAAAAGGCGTAGAAGGTATTCCAGAAATCACCGATGAACATCAGAAAGTTATCGACGCCCTTCAAGAGTACTACAAGAAGAACGGCATCGCACCTATGGTTCGTATTCTTTCCAAAACCACCGGTTTTCCTTTGAAGCGAATTTACGAACTGTTCCCTTCAGGACCAGGCAAAGGCGCTTGTAAAATGGCTGGCCTTCCTAAGCCTACCGGTTGTGTATGATATAGATTTACTATAGCATACTGCAGTTATAAAAAAGGGGTTGCTTTTAAAGCAACCCCTTTTTTATTGACTGTAGCGGAACCTGACACACTCTAAAAAGACATCTCCAAAAAATGTGCGTGATACCGGGTGAGGTCCTCACCACATTTACCGCAAAGAAATTTAACGCCGCCAAAGACCTCGGTATCATTTTCTTCAGGGGTAAAAGAACCGTCACCATTTTGCTTGTAACGAGTTGTTACAAGAACATTCTCAGCTATCTCAACAAAATCGGTTTTATTACCGCAGGCATTACAGACAACCCTGCCAGCCGGTTCCCCTGCCGGGATCTGTACTTTTTTTATCATATTATTTCACTTTTGTGGGTCACAGACTTCGTCTGCGTTATATTACAACACTGTTAATCATAAAAAACTACCATCCCAACCCTATCTTTTCTATCAATATCGAACAACAAACGATACTTCACTGCCAACCGGCTGCTCTTGGCGAATAACAACCTCATCCACTCTTGCTGCAGGGGGGCCATGGTGCAGCCAATGCAACATTTCCGCTACATTGTCAGCATTTCCCTCTATAACGGCTTCCACCGTTCCGTCACAACAGTTTCTGACCCACCCCTTTAAGCACAACCGCTCTGCTTCTTTCCGCGTGAAATCTCGAAAAAAAACTCCCTGCACTCGACCATAAACCACAACATGAACACGCTTGCGCCCAATCATTATCTACCCTGCAGATCGCGTATTAACCCGACAAAAGCCTCCTCTGCTAACAAGCCCAGCCCAAGCTTTTGTGCCTTTTCCAGCTTTCCACCTGCCCTCTCGCCGGCGACAACGTCTGTCACTTTGCCGCTTATAGAGGAAACCACTTTACCACCAAGCGATTTAACCAACTGCTTTGCCTCATTTCGTGTCATATGGTTTAAAGAACCGGTAAAAACAAATATCCGTCCATCTAAAGGCCGTGCTGATTTCCCGGCAGCCTGAACAACAACCCCAGCCTGATCAAGCTTAATCAGCAGCTTTGCAAAAGGTTCTGAACGCAAAAATGTAACTAATGATTCAGCTACCTGCGGGCCAACACCTTCAATTGCCATCAATTCGCTTGCCTCGGACTGCACAAGTTCATCAAGCGATTCATAATGACCAGCTATGAGTTCGGCGGTGACTTCGCCAACATAACGAATGCCCAACGCCCTGATAAAGGTATTTAATGGAGGCGCTTTCACCTTGTCTATCGACTGGATCACTCCTTGGGCTGATTTCTCTCCCCAGCCGTCTAAAAGGATCAACTGGTCTTTTTTCAACAAAAAGAAATCTGCAATATCTTCTATCAACCCAGCACTATACAATTGCTCTACATGCTTTTTGCCAAGTCCTTCAATATCCAGCCCGCTTTTCCCTGCAAAATATATCAGCCTCTGAATTTTCTGTGCAGGGCACAAGAGATTAGTGCAACGTATAGCAGCCTCCCCTACACCTTGCTCCAATTGTCCATCACACTCAGGGCACCTCTCAGGAAAGACGATAGCCTCCTCTTTGCCGGTACGATTCTCAACTACAGCCTTAACGACTTCCGGGATCACGTCACCAGCTCGTTGAACCAAAACAGTATCATGAAGACGCAGATCTTTTTTGTTGACTTCGTCCCTATTATGCAAAGTTGCTCGCCGGACAATCGCTCCATCCACTTCCACCGGCTGCAAATGAGCTACCGGGGTAACCACTCCCGTGCGACCTACTTGGAACTCTACCCGTTCTATGATAGTTGAAGCCTGAACAGCTGGGAACTTCCAAGCAACTGCCCACCTGGGCGCCCGCGCTGTATTCCCAAATCTTTGCTGCAAAGAAAAACGATTCACCTTGACCACCATACCGTCAATTTCGTAATCGAGCCCATGACGTTTCCGGACAAGAAGATCAAACTGGCCTCCGACATCATCAACGCTCTTGCAATGACACACCAGTGGACTCACGGCAAAGCCCAGGCTACGCAAGTAGGCCAGCAGGTCGAACTGAGTATTACACTGCACTCCTTCGGTCGTAGCAACACTATAAGCATAAAAATGAAGAGGCCTTTGAGCTGTTACTTTAGGATCAAGCTGCCGAAGGGAGCCTGCCGCAGCATTCCTGGGGTTGGCAAAAAGCGACAAGCCCTCTTCCTTTCGCCGTTGATTGAGCTGCTTAAAACCTTTTTTGGGAAGAAAAACTTCGCCACGGACAATAAGTTGCCGCGGAATAGCGACCTCTCCTGTAGCCAGCAGACGTAACGGGATGGTTGGTACGGTTTTTAACTGTTCTGTGACATCTTCCCCGATTAGGCCGTTACCTCGGGTGGAACCGGTGACCAAGCGGTCATTCTCGTACACCAGCTCAACGGCAAGACCATCTAATTTCGGCTCGGTAATATACTCCAGCACAGTGTCGCCTTTTAGATACCGCTTGAGCTTTTCTTCAAAATCAAGGAGTCCTTGCCTTGAAAAAATATTATCCAAACTCAACATGGGATAAATGTGCTCTGCCGTTTTAAATCCTTTAAGCGGCTTACCCCCTACCCGCTGGGTTGGCGAATCAGCAGTTATACTTTCAGGATATTGCGCCTCCAAATGCAGCAATTCCTGAAAAAGCCTGTCATATTCTCCGTCGCTAATGACTGGGTCATCCAGCACATAGTAGCGATGTCCATGGGCATGCAACTGCTGGCGAAGTTCTTCTATGCGTTTTTTAACATCACTAGTCATAAACGCTACATATCCCCTATAAGTACGCCGCCTTTGGCAATATTATCACGACTTTCTTCATCAATAAAAAGTAATACGGCTTCTTTGGGCTTGTTTGTCACCTCAGAAATAATCTCTGTCACGCCTTTGGCAATTTTCTGTTTCTGCTCTTTGGATAAGCTTCCTGCGACTCTAATATTTACATATGGCATGCTCTACTCCTGCAATACAATTGCACTAAAAAACAATATAGTCTTTTTCCACGCTAAAAATACCCGTAACTCATATCAAAATTTTACTTTTACGTCGATCAGGTTATGATAAAGGCTGCGTAATTTTGTTTTCTAATTTTTCCATGAGCATTTCTAGAAAAGGAATTCACGCACCCCCCAGATACACGTTGAGCCATAATTCAAACAAAATACAAAATCTCACTTACTCTATAGACAGGAAATTAGGGAATGCTGCTAAAAAAAATCCCAAAAAAGAAAAGACTCATTATTTTCATTGGCGTGCTTCTGGTATTGGGTTTTACAGCAACGAGTCTAATCAGCTACTTTGCAGCAGCAGGAACCTTACGCATAGAAATGACTGAGGACATCCTGCCGCTCACCAGTGATAATATTTACTCTGAAATCCAAAAGGATCTGGTACGCCCGGCTTTTATTGCCTCAATGATGGCTTCGGACACATTTCTAAGAGACTGGGTACTCAACGGAGAGAAAGAGAGCAAACAAATCACAAAATACCTTGCCGAGATAAAAGAAAAATATGGCTTGGTCAGCAGTTTTTTCGTCTCTGAATCAACCCGAACCTACTACTATGCAGGCGGAAAACTTAAAACAGTTAACCCAACAGACAGTCGTGACCGCTGGTACTTCAGGGTTCGCAACATGGAGCACCCTTACGAAATTAACGTCGATTCCGACATGGCTGACCGTGATAAACTCACCATTTTCATCAATTACCGTGTAGTAGATTATAACGGTAACTACATTGGGGCTACGGGGTGCGGCCTCACGGTAACAACTGTACAAGCACTGCTCGACAGCTACGCGGATCGTTACCAACGGACTATTTATTTTGTCAACAAACAGGGCCAGGTTACCCTCACAGGCACGAATACACCACCTCCATTTACCACGATTCCCAAGAATATATCACTGCCGGATAACGCCCAAAATACTGCTAGATCGAAAACAAAGGCGATCTCGTACACACGTAACGAAGAAACCTACCTCCTCAACACACGCTTTATCCCGCAACTCGGATTGTATCTCTTTGTTGAACAATCGATCCAGAGACAGATACGGCAGATGCGTAGAATCCTCCTTAACAACCTTGCGGTCAGCATCGTTATTTCCGTCTTGGTACTTTTCGCCATCTCCTCAACCATTACTCTTTACCAAACAAAACTGGAATCAATGGCAACAACTGACAAATTGACACAGCTGCTCAATCGACATGCTTTTGAAATTCTTTTTGATCAGGCTGTGCAAGAGGCAGAACGCGTAAAACGACCGATAACGGCTATCCTTTTTGATATTGATGAATTCAAAAAAATTAATGATCGACACGGCCACCCAGCCGGCGATGCCGTTTTGGTAAGTGTTGCTGCCACGGCTGCGGAAGCTATTCGCAAATCAGACGGCATTTGCAGGTGGGGGGGTGAAGAATTTCTGCTGCTTCTCAAAGACTGCTCCCTTGAACAAGGAGAGCTGCTGGCAGAAAAAATCAGGCAGTCTGTTGCAGAAACAATTATTTATTATGACGGGAAAGCGATCCAAGTAGAAGTAAGCCTTGGCATCGCTGAGTTGCGCAAAGGGGAAAACCAGGAAAATTTATTACACAGAATAGACCAGGCACTTTACCTGGCTAAAGAAAAAGGAAGAAACCGCTTTGAATCTGCTCTTTGAAGCAGACCAGACTCTTGCCCGGATGAAAACAATTGGACACTGAAACCAGAGCTCCCTCCACAGTAGAGGGAGCCTAGCCCCACAGCTAACAATGCTTAATAACCGCTCGCAACTATAAGATCATTTTTTGTCTTTTTGGCATAGGAATTCTTTTCTTTACCTTTCCACTCATACTGCAACCACACACCTTCGGTAGTAGCAGCCTGAAGCGCCTCGTAAATCGGCATTGCCTTTACTTTCAGATCTTCCCCGGCAAGGCTTGGATGAACTAGGAGTTTACCGTCTTTTTCCATAATAAAGGCATAGGGGGTGTACGCATCTGCGGCAAAACTGGACGCTTCTTTTCCGCTGTCTATTGCAGCTACAATCTCATCAACATTCTTGCTGATGGCAGCCTTGTCAGCAGCGAGTACCTGGGTAGAGAAACAAGCGATTGCAACCATTGCCAGCACGAAAAACAGACGTTTCATAATCTCCTCCAACTTGTTATTATACTGGGTCTTTGTCCAACACAAAAACCACCCTTGAGATAACAGCACGGTGGAGGCAAAACCTTATTGCTCTCTCCTTTGCCGTCCACCTCTTCAAGCAAAATATACACCAGGAACCAAAAGAAAATAAAAAATCACCCTAACAACCTATTTTTAAGGAAAATATCCATCAATGCTCCTTTATTTTCGTCCAGTAATAGCCTCTACAAAAGCCTACTTCGTTCTTTTTTGTCGCAAAAAAGATACTCCATTTTTTCCTCTCTCTTGCTTACCCGCTGAAACCCTTTATTTTCCTTAAAAACTCTCAACACCGTAAGTCTCCCAAAAGCGACACACTCAATTCTTTAACAAGCCCAAACCACACCTACGCTGCAAAAAAAGATGGACCTCTTAGTGCTGTTCTGCAGCCTTTTCCGCAGCATGGTCATTATGCTCGTTGCCATGCTCCACATCAGTTCCATGTTTTCCTGAATGGAAGCCTCGAATCAACTCATACCGAGTAAGATGACATTGAAAATCTGTCGCTCGGGAGTGGATAAATTTTCGTTGTAACGAGTTATGCTCCATTGTTTTGCCGGCTGGTACAACCCCAGCCAACAACCACTGTTTACTATCCAGGTACTGTGCTTGCGGATCGTAAAACTCACACACCACTCTGACATTTTTAACGTCCTCTGCCGACACATTGCTGACAACAAACTTCGCCCTTACCCATCTGTTCGGATCCTGTTCAAGATCGTAGCTGCTTAATTGCACATCACCCGCCAACCCAGTCTCACTTTCCTGCCCATACCTATTATCTTTCACAAATACCCCTTTGGGAGTAAGTACGTTCCGTAGCCCAACCAGTCCCCAAAAAAAGACTAGACCAAGAAACAGACACAGAATAACATTTGCCGATTTTTTCATATTCATAACAAGCTCCGCTATGGTAAGTAGAGTTGACATCTTTGCCGAGGTTATACTTTTGACTCCCCCAGAGTTCGAGGCACTTTTCTTTTAACACCAATACCAGTGATTTCTTTAGAACCATAGACCATGCAGCAGGATAGACTCTTTACCAGTGGAAAGATAGAGGAAGATTTCACGTTTAATAAAAACGTAGCCGATGTTTTTGATGACATGGTCAACCGATCCATACCGTTTTACGAAGCAGTGATTGATGCCATTGCCGATTTGCTTGAACTGCGCCTGAAAGATGGCGACACCATCGTGGACCTTGGGTGCTCAACCGGTTCAACTTTGCTTGAACTCAGCAGAAGACTTGCGGGTACATCAATAAACTATATCGGTATTGATAATGCCGACGCCATGCTGGATAAAGCGCGCAGAAAATGTGAACTTTTCTCGAAAGGTGACACCATCTCATTTACCAGCGATGACATCACCACCTGTGACCTTTCCTCAGCCAAGGTCATACTCTGTAATTACACATTGCAATTTCTACGGCCAATGACGAGACAATCTTTTTTGGATCGTCTCTACCATAACCTCCCCCACGGCGGTATACTTATTATAAGTGAAAAAACCATTTCCCACGCCAAGCAGCTCAATCGCGATTTCATTACCCTCTACCACCAATTTAAAAAGACACAAGGCTACTCGGAACTGGAGATTGCCAACAAACGTGAAGCCCTTGAAAATGTCCTGATCCCATTCTCATTCCAGGAAAACCTGCAGTTACTTGAGCGAGCCGGATTTAAAGAAATAGAGATCTTTTTCAAGTGGTTTAACTTCAGTTCTTTTATTGCCATCAAATAATACTATGTCTAACTATTCGCATATTTTCCCCAACGCCGACCACGCCGGATTACATACTTTTCTGCAAGACAAACACAATTGGCTCTCCCAACCGAAAAAAGGCTTCCTTCGCTACCAGGAACCATTAAAAAAAATCAGCCACCTCCGGGCATCAAGCTGCTGCTTCAAAGAAGATATAGTGACCATTGGCACACCGGAAGAACTCAATGCCGACGAGGCTCTCTTGGTATCCAGGACAATGCAAAACCTGATGCCCTGGCGAAAAGGCCCGTTTTCTATTTTTGGTATCGATATAGATGCAGAATGGCGCAGCGAAAAAAAATGGAACCGAATTGCCCCTCAGCTTCCTGAGCTTAAAGGAAAGCTCATCGCAGACATTGGTTGTAACAACGGCTACTATATGTTTCGCATGACAGAGTATAATCCTCGCTTTGTCCTGGGGTTCGAACCATATGTTCATCACTATTATACCTTTCGTACCCTCAATACTTTTGCCAATCAAAAAAACCTTGACGTCGAGTTACTTGGCATAGAACACCTCCCCTTCTTTCCTGATAGTTTTGATGTTATTTTCTGTCTCGGTATTCTCTACCATAGACACTCACCCATTGTATCGTTGCAGGATATGCACAACGCCTTAACTCAAGACGGAACATTAATCATAGAGTCTCAGGCTATCCCTGGAGAAGAATCCCTAGCCCTGTTCCCTGAAAAAACATACGCCAAAGTACCAGGTACTTGGTTTGTGCCCACTGCTTCCTGTCTGAATAACTGGCTGCAAAGAACAGGTTTTAGAGATATATCCCTTTTCTGTCAACACCCCATGAGCTCTCTTGAACAACGCAGAACCAAATGGATGACATTTGAATCATACGAAGATTTTATTGACAAGCAGAACCCTACGCTTACTATAGAGGGGTATCCAGCTCCACACAGAGTTTTTTTCAAGGCAACAAAATAAAAAATAAGCTGTTCTTGGCTGCAAGATATGTATGCAGTCAAAAATATTGTTATTTCGACAACGACTCATATCAAGGTGACAAATGATGAACGCAAATGAGTGTACACTCTACCACGGCGGCCTAAAAGGCGCAGAATCAGCTTTTGGCGAACAAGCCGAAAAATATGGTATCAATGAAGTGATTTTTACTTTTGAAGGACACCGCCTTAACAGGGACCGCAACACAGAGCTTTTAAGTGAAGATGATCTACAACGTGGTAATATCAGTATGGAAATTGCGTCCAGAATGATGAACCGCACCTATTATGAGACCGAAAAAATTCGTAAAGTCCTGCAGGTCATTTTCCACATGGTCAACAAAGGGCATCAAGTATTTGTAATTGGAAGCATTCTGGATGACAACTCCGTAAAAGGTGGCACCGGCTGGGCTGTTGAACTGGCGAAACTTTTCAACCGACCACTGCATGTGTACGACCAAGACAAGAAGCAATGGTTTACCTGGAAAGACAATTCATGGCAGGAAGACACTCCCACCATCACCTATAACACCTTTGTCGGTTCCGGAACCCGCTATCTGAGCGATGACGGACAGGCAGCCATAGACAAACTTTTTTCCGACTCCTACGGCGAATAACTTCTTTCCAATTCTGCTTTCAAAGGGTACTCCTGCCACTTTTGCTTATCGTATTTACTGATTTCCAAGAGGGCAGGAAAACACCTGTCGTGCCCCTTTATCTTGCATTTCCAACAGTCTCCGTGTATACGGTACATCAATGGTAACTGCTTACAGGTTTTAGGTATAATAAATCAAAGAGTTATCCCCCCGCGAGCAGTTACCATCAAAGATAATCAATTCGTCTGATCTAAATGTTTAAATGGCAAATAGCAAGAGTTATGGTCTCCTTTGCGTTTCCCGTAACATTTCTCCTGTTATTTATTGTCTGCAGTTCTGCAGCTCAAACTGCACACACTTGTCCAATGCAAGCAATCACAGCCACGTACACATACCATCATGCAAAATAAAAACCTTCATATCCTGGTAACCGGCGAAAGTGGGAATGGGCGTGCATATGTTATCTCCAAAAAGGCATTGCGCAATAGCATCACTGGATGTCTTATAGGTGCGCTTGTGCTCAGCTTAGGCAGCGCTCTCAGCGTGCGTCTATTTTCATCCAACTATACCCTAAAAAAAGAGGTTGCCGCTCTCCGTACAGACATTAAAACCAATACCGAATTAGCCACCCAACTCGCTACCGCTACCTCTCAGCTTGAGGAGTATCAACAACAAATTTCTCTCCTCCGACAGCAGCAGGAAAACCTGGTTGAAAAAAGTGTGAGCCGACTTGATGAACGCTCTAAAATTATCGAGTCAGTCATGGACTCCATTGGGGTCGAGGTGATCATTGAAGAAGATCCGAAACACAGTGGTGGTCCTTTTATCTCTTCCGGTGAAGGTTCCTATGGTGAGCAGTTGCTCCTCCATACAGACAAGTATCTCAGCATCCTGGAAAAGACCCCCATCGGCCGCCCGCTACCAACAAAAATCAGTTCTCGCTTTGGCCGAAGAAAAGATCCTCTCAATAAAAAGAGTGCCTTTCATGAAGGATTGGATTTCAAAGGAAAAACAGGCGATAAAATTCGAGCAACTGGTGGTGGTACTGTCAAGACATCGACCTACTCAAGAGGATGGGGTAATTATATTGTCATAGACCACCATAACGGTTACAAAACCCTTTTCGCGCATTTAAGTAAAAGATTAGTCAAAAAAGGTGAAAACGTTACTCGGGGTATGGTGATAGGCCATGTTGGTAATACAGGAAGAAGTACAGGTTCCCATCTTCATTACGAGATACAGCTTCATGGCAAGCCTATTGATCCAATGAAATATATAAAAATAGCAAGCTTATCCATGAAAATCAAAAATTAAGCTTTCACACACTCATTATGGCTTTATTTAAAAGCAAAAACGCTCCTTCTCACAAAACTGTTGACCATCCACCTAAAAAAGCATTGTCCAAGGACGTTATATCCTCAATTATTTCCCAGGAAATGCAAATTACAGGCGAGATCTCTTTTGCAGGCAAAGCTAGAATTGACGGTACAGTGGAGGGCAACCTTACGGGGGAATATCTCATCCTCAGTGAAGTTGGTAAAATAAAAGGGGACTTACAGCTGGAAGCCCTGGTCTGTCACGGTCAAATCGAGGGCAATATTTACGCAAAAGTTGTTACCATTCACGCGACTGCTGCAATCAAAGGCAAACTGATTGCCGAAAGCCTGACAGTTGAACCCGGCGCTTTATTAAGCGGTGAGATTAGTGCGGCAGATAAAGGAAAACCGACAAAGACGCCTGAGATTTCACAGCCTCAAACAAAAACAGTACCAGCAGAAAGCAAAAATAAGAAGTAATACAATAAGTGCACAGGTGCACATCGGTGAACGAAGAAAAACGTTTTATTTTCCTATACAAAACTCATTAAAGATAGCATCCAAAACATCTTCAGGGGTTGTCAACCCAATAATATCTCCCAGATAATCCAATCCATCCTGGGCATCAACAGCCAGCAGATCACACGGCGCACCATCGCAAATTGCAGCCAGCAGTCTCCGACAGGCTTCTGCTGTTTTCTGCAATGCAGCTAAGTGCCTTACATTAGGTGCGCACAATCCGATTTCTGCAGCCTGGTCATCACTGAGAGCGGTCTTAAAAATGGTTTCACGCAAGGTGTCGATTCCCACATTTTCCTTGGCTGAAATTTCGACCCGCGTTGCCTGCTCAAATTTTCGATGCAGACCATCTAATTCCTGCTCGTTACCCCTGTCCGTTTTATTAAAAACCACTATAAGCTGCTTATCTTTAATCGTTGCATAGAGGTCGAGATCTCGCTTGGTCAACGGCTGTGAGGCATCGAGCAAAAACAGGACCAAATCAGCAGCATCCATCTTGCGCCTGGCCCGTTCCATTCCCAGCTCTTCGACTACGTCATTATGGGCCCGAATGCCTGCAGTATCGACAAGATGTACAGGGATACCCTCGATGACGATACTTTCTTCAATAGTATCTCTTGTGGTACCCGGTAACGGTGTGACGAGCGCACGTTCTTCCCTGAGCAGTGTGTTAAGCAGGCTGGATTTACCCACATTGGGACGACCGGCAATGACGACACTAATCCCCTCTCGAATAATTTTAGCACTGGATACCGAACGGATCAGTGCTTCAATCGGCTTTAGAATATTAACCTTCAGTTGCATCTCGATTGCTTTTTTATCGAGCAGTTCCACATCATCTTCAGGGAAATCTATCGCGACTTCAAGGAGTGCCAGAATGGCGATCAACTCCTTACGGACTGGCTCAAGTTCATCGGTCAAACGGCCTTGCAGTTGGTTAACTGCAAGGTCGATCCCTTTATCCGTTTGAGCCTGCAACAAATCAATAACAGCTTCAGCCTGGGTAAGGTCAATACGGCCGCCAAGAAAAGCACGCTTGGTAAACTCTCCAGGCTCAGCGGGCCTAGCCCCCAAGGCAAAAACTGTTGCCAACACCTTCTGCAACAATATATATGAACCGTGGCAATGCAATTCGACCACATCTTCAACCGTGTATGTCGCTGGCCCCTGCATGAAAACAGCAAGGACCTCATCTATAACTTTACCGGCAGAATCGGCTAGTGTGCCATAATACATTTTATGGCTTTCAAAATGAGAAATGGGGTACTTTGGAGTAAAAATCTGCTCAAGAATGGTTGCAGCAGTTGCACCAGAGATGCGAATAATACCGATGCCGCCAGTCCCAGGTGGCGTGGCAATGGCAGCTATGGTATCTGTTGAACGATGGTACCCCATCCGTGCTATCCTCTCTTTTTTCTGGATCCGGACCGACGTCCTTTGCCGGGCTTATAAATCAGCACTTTTTTAAAGAGTCCATCTCCGACCGAACGGCTCCGGATCCCTTTATCCTCTTGCAAGATCATGTGAACAATACGACGCTCCGATGGGTTCAAAGCTGGAATTGCCTGGGTTTTTCCATCTTCTTTTACCTTTTCGGCAAGCTCAACTGCTCGTTGTTTTAAATCTTCTGCACGTCGCTGCCTGAAATCGCCGGCATTGAGCGACAAAAGAAATCTATCCGGCAAACTTTGCAACATCATCTTACGAATAAGATATTGGAGACTATCAAGCGTGCGCCCTTCTGAACCGATTATATCTTCCTCGTATTCGCCATTGATGTTGCAGGTGACAGTATTACCCTCAAAGGTAACATCAACCTGTGACGGAAACTTCATGAGAGAGAGCATCTCACTTATGGTCGCTTGAATAGCATCCAACGCTTCTTGCGACGGCTCTTCGTAGCTCATTTCAGCAGATTCGGTAGCCCCCCGCCCTCCTCCTTTAGCAGAAGGAATTTCTTTCTTGATTTCAACATCATCATTGGCTGTGTTTGTAGTTTTTGCGCTTTCTGCCGAATCGTCTTCCTTTTGCTCGTGTCGGGCATCACCGGCCAGGGCAGCGTTCTCTTGACCTTCTGGTTTTGTGTCAGCGACAGGTTCCTGCTCAACGGGGCGCGGCTCAACCTTCTCTTGCTGGGTTTTTTCTTTCACCCGAATATGGGCTTGTTTTCGGCACAAACCAAAAATCCCGGCTGACCCCGTTTCAAGGATCTCAATCTCCAAGTTGTCTTGTGTTGTAGCAAACTCCTTACAAGCCTGATCAATAACATCTGTTATATCTTTTCCAAAAAAATCTTTGTCTTTTGTCATAAGAGTTTTCCTTACAGCCCCGAGTTATGCCTTACTTTGCCGGTTGATGAGTTGTTGCTGAAGAATGGAAAGAAGATTATTTATAAACCAATAAAGTACCAGACCAGAGGCAAAATTAATAAACATAAAAGTGAAAATTATCGGCAAAAACTGCATAACTCTCGCTTGTGTTGGGTCAGCAGTTGTAGGAGTCATTTTCTGCTGCAGATACATGGAAGCCCCCATCAGCAAGGTCAACACAGGCAACCCATGCAGATAAGGAATATCCACCCCTATCCAAAGCCGATCTGGTGCAGAAAGGTCATTGATCCATAGCATGAACGGAGCATGGCGCAGCTCAATTGCAGCCATCAAAACACGATACAGGGCGAAGAAAAATGGAATCTGGATAACCATGGGCAGGCACCCGCCCACAGGGTTGACTTTGTACGTTTTGTACATAGCCATCATTTCCTGATTCATTTTTGCAGGATCATCCTTGAATTTCTCTTTCAGCTTTGCCACTTTTGGCTGCAGTTTCTGCATGTTCTTCATGGACTTCATACCCTTCTGGGTAACAGGCCAGAACACCGCTTTAATTAAAACGGTCACCAAAATAATAGCTATTCCATAATTTTTTGTATAATCATAAAAAAAGTTCAACAGCCACAGCATGGGCTTTGCCAAAACATCAAACCAACCGAAATTCACCGCCTTAGCAAGTTCTCCCCCTGTAGCCTGCAGGATCTTAAGTTTTTTAGGACCGAAATATATGGAATATGCGTGCTCACTGGTTTCGCCAGCGCCAAGTGTCTCTATCCCTTCTGAAATGACAGTGCGAACACTTTCCTCATTACCTTGCAGGCTTACTACCAGGGTTTTATCTGATTTCGGCACAATGGACGTCATAAAGTAGTTATCCACATACCCAGACCAGCTGACATCTCCCTGTAGAATAATTGGGCCTTCGGCTATCTTTTTAGGTTTCGTTTCTACCAATTCGCCATTGACGTACGCTGCCGGTCCAGAAAAGAGGAATCGGCTGGTCGCACTGGCATGGGAAAACGACTTATGAATCATACTCATCGCAGGTGATATCTGTAGCGGATTCCCCCCCACATTTTCCACCTGATACGTATCATCGATTAAGTAGGTATTCCCCCGAAACTTGAGCGTCCTAACTATTTTGGTACCATCATCAAGGGTTGCTTGCATTACCAGAACAGCTTCTTCCTGCTCATCAGTAATCACCACCGCATCGTTTTCCGCCGTAAACATCGGCAACACTTTTCCGGCTCCGTTATCAAGCGAAAAAAGAACCGGTAAGGTGTTGGGTGTCTGGGTAAGAACTAACTGCATTGGACCTGATTCAAGCTCAATGTCCGTTCGATACTTTTTGAGGACAAAACTTTTAAAACCACCCCCCTGCTCACTGATAACAGCCGTGTAAAGTGGTGTATCTATCCTGATATCCCGCGCATCAGGATTCACAGGGACAGCAACCATACTGTTGCTTGCCTGCGACGCTACCACTGGTTGTGCCGGTGCAGTGCTCTGCCCTGCACCTTGTTCCTGGCTACTGACGGTTTCCTTAACAACTGGTTGTTCAGCAACCGGTTTAACAAAAAAATATTGGTACCCGACAAGAATCAGGAATGAGAGAACAATAGCCAGAAAGGCTCTGAATAAGTCCATTTTTTTTCACACCTCGTAAAGACACTCTCGGCTGCACATGTATTTAATGCCCAAGACAAAAGTATTATTTCACAGGGTCGTAACCGCCCTGAGAAAAAGGATGACAACGCAATATACGCCAAAGGCCTTTCAACCCTCCGCGAATTACGCCATATTTTTGTACCGCTTCAATTGCATACTGAGAACAGGAGGGAGTAAATCGACAGGTGGGGGGGAATAGTGGCGAAATAACATATTGATACCCCTTGAAAAGCAGCACCAGAAACTTTTGGGGAATCGACGTCACAACGGCAAAAACATCTCTGATTTGCATCACATATTTTCTTTTCAACAAAGCTCCCCATCGTTTAAATCATCAGGGAAGGACTTCGCATCCATTACGGCTGAAACCATATGCTGGAAGTCGCTGGAACTACGCGCAGAAAAACCTGGACGAACAGTCACAACGACATCCGCATTCCGGGGAAACAAGTTTCTGTTCTTGCGAAAGACCTCACGTATAATACGCTTAATCCGGTTACGTTGAACCGCCCCCCCTACCTTTCGCTGTACACTTATGCCTAATCGACTCCATTGCTTCTGATTCGACATATAAATTACAGCAAAGCCATCACCGTACAGTCGATTTCCGTACCGGTAAACCCGATTGAATTCCCTGTTTTTTCTTATCAGACTTGTTTTAGGGAGTCCATGGGGTTTCATGTTTTCCTATGCTGCTAACTGCTTGCGCCCTTTTGCCCTTCTACGCTTGATTACAGCTCTTCCACCATGGGTTTTCATGCGGCTGCGAAAACCATGGGTACGGTGACGCTTGATGTTACTGGGTTGAAAAGTTCTTTTGCTCATAACTCATTTCCTTTCATGGTATAATATGTTTAATAAAAGCAGTTGTGAAACGGAGCTGAACCTTTCCAAGTAACGTATAAACCTGTTCGGTAAGATGTACAATGGTCGATAGAACATATGGTTTTTCGAAAAAAGTATCTACTCTGTCTGCACACACTACAGTTGTTTCACGAAACTGCGTATTTTAATCACAGCATAGTCTATCTGTCAAACCATTTCATCTCAACAACGAAAATGTATGGTCAAATTGGATTATAATAGTGTCGATTGGGGCAAACTTTGGCAACAAGCGCAACAAAGTAGAGCAAAAAAAGAAAAAAAGGCAAAAGACTGGGATAACCGGGCCCACTCTTTTGCCGCACGGACTGCGACCTCCATCTACACCAAGCACTTCCTGCAACTCCTCCGACCTGAAGCACACTGGACAGTCTTGGACGTCGGATCCGGGCCTGGGACACTGTCACTGCCCCTTGCACCTCGTGTGAGACATATCACCTGCCTTGATTTTTCAGGCAACATGCTCGATATACTTAACAAACGAGCACAACAGTACAAGATAGCAAACATTACGACCTGCAAAGCCGCTTGGGAGGATGACTGGAGGCAACTGGGTATCCGTCCTCACGAGCTTGCCATTGCTTCCCGATCGCTTGCTGTCAGAGATCTAAAAGGTGCGATCAAACAACTCTGCTGTTTTGCAACTGAAAAAGTAGTGATCACTGACAAAGTTCGCCATGGTCCTTTTGACCCTGGCGCCTTCAGAGCTCTACAAAGGCCTCTACAGACCGGACCTGATTATATCTATACCGTTAATCTCCTCTATCAAATGGGCTTTCTAGCCTCGATAGAGTATATACGCCTTGATGAGCATCCAACGTATCGCAACTTTGAGGATGCCATGACAAGCTACAGCTCCATGTTTCCCTCAATCAATCCCGATGAAAAAAAGCAATTGAAAAAATACCTTCAATCCATTACCACCTCCAATCAAAATGGAGGGGTTACAGTTCATAGGCAGCATGTTCCAACCTGGGCCTTCATTTCCTGGAACCCTAATGAACGTAATCTGTAATCCAAAACTTTGCTAACATGTTATCAAAATAGTCATCTGTGTAAAAAACAGGGGCACAAGAATTTGCAGCTGATCTGCAACACATCATTGAGCATATGATTTTTAAAAAAAAAGGTGCCAGCGAAAATATCCTTATCCTTGGTCTTGGCGGCATTGGTTCTTACCTGGCTAAACGACTCCTCCATGAAGGGTATGCGATTACCGTAATTGAGCCTGACAGCGACCTTGTCCGTTACGCCGACGGGGCTATGGATGCCCGCCTGATACAAGGCAACGCCATGTCAGTGTCCTGCTGGAAGGATGCGCATGCAAAAAATATGGATTACCTGATTGCGGTGACAGACAACGATGCGATCAACATGCTCTCTGCAATGGTTGCTGATCGCTTTGACATACCTACTAAGATTGCCCGAGTAAGGTCCCAAGACTTTGGCCATAGCAACTCCCTGCTGAAAGGAGAAGACCTCAAAGTAGACCTCTTCATTCACCCTGAAGAGCTTGCCGCCCAAGAAATTGTCCGCATGATCAAAAGAACTGCCGGTGATGAGATCATTGACATAGCTCTTGGCCAAATGCAGGTAATGGCCACCAGGATTACCCAAACATCCCCTTTTGCATTTAAGAATTTAATCGATATATCGAAAACCTACAGTGAGTTCCCGTTTCGAGTTGTGGCCATTGCCAGGGGGATCAGTACCGTTATCCCCTCCGGCGAGCACGAAATCCTTCCCCAGGATCAAGTCCTGATTATGGCAGACAAGAAAGACCTGCCGAAATTGATGGAGCTCACCGGGGTAAAGCAACATCGACGACACCGGGTGATGATCCTCGGCGGCGGCTTGGTTGGCTCCCGGATTGCCGAACTTCTTGGAAAAACTTTTCGCGTCACCCTGCTGGAAAAAGACGGGAAAAGAGCGGAAGAATTGTCTTCTATGCTCAGAGACACGGAAGTACTCCATGGAGACGGCTCTGACAAAGAAATTTTGGAAGAGACAGGCCTCAAGGACATTGACACGTTTATCGCTGCAACAGGAGAAAATGAAACCAATATCATGAGCTGCATCCTCTCTAGACATCTCATGGCCGCTCATGATGGTGAGACGCAAGGAATGCAGAGAAAGACGATCTGCCTTGTCACCAAGGAGGAATATCTTGTACTTGCCTCCACCAGCGGACTCGACATAGTCCTTAACAAAAAGATCCTGGCCGGAAACGAAATTCTTACCTTTATTCGCGGGAGCGAGTTACTTTCCATCTCCCACATGCATGGCTTTGATGCTGAAGTTGTTGACCTGATCGCGGCCCCCAACTCTCCTATCACCCGAAAACCGCTCGCTAATCAGACAAAGGCACTTGCCGGGCATATCATTATCGGTAGTGTCTTTCGGGACGGGCAGTGGAAAACTGCTGTAGGAGATACACATATTCATAGTGGTGACAGGGCGATCGTCATCTGCAACTCACTCTACCTAAAAGATGTTCGGAAGCTCTTTTCAGCCTGACAGTAGAAATGCCCTCTATTTCTTCCAAAATGACGGATAAAAAATAACCAAAGCGGAAAACATTTCCAATCGTCCAACCAGCATATTCCAGGACAGAAACCATTTGCTGGCATCAGATAAAAAAGCAAAATTTTCACTGGGACCGACAGCACCAAAGCCAGGGCCGATATTCATCAGAGCTGAAATAACTGCGCTCATAGCACTAATATAGTCAAGCTCCTCCAAAAGAGACATCAAGCATCCGCCCCCCAGAACCATAAAAATATTTACTATAAAATAGCACAAGGCTAGATCGACCACAGAAGAATCTACAGCCTTCTGATTCAGACGAATCGTAATCACAGAGCGGGGCTGAAAAAATATTTTGCGAATGGAATTGTACATGTATTTACAAATAATCACATAGTGCACCACCTTAATCCCACTTGTTGTAGAGCCGGCACAGGCACCAACAAAACAGACGGCAAAAAGAAACATCTGCGCAGCTTGAGGCCACAGTTCATAATTTGTGGTCGTAAAACCAGTGGTCGTTAAAAGTGACATTACCTGAAAAGTGCCGAACCGAAATGCATCAGCGATCGTATTATAGGTGCCGTTTTTGAGCAGTATGAGTGATACCATTACCGAAAAGAAGAGAACCAGCACCACGTACCACTTGAATTCCGTATTCCTGTAAACAGCTTTCCACTCCCCTTGCAGCAACAGAAAAAAAAGAAGAAAAGTTGTCCCACCCAAAAACATGAACAGGATGGTTACCCAATCAAAATAAGCACTGTTATAGTGCCCAATACTTAAATTTTTGGGAGAATAACCAGAGGTGGAAATCGTCCCAAAAGCTGTGCAAAGGGCATCAAAAATCGACATATCGCCGGCCCACAATAAACCGGCCTGGAGAAAATTCAAACAAAGATAGATCCACCAGAGACTGATCATGGTGTCACGATTGCGCGGCTTGAACTTTTCTTTAGTGATGACTTGACCAGGGCTTGACTCCGCCCTGAACAAACGGAGGCCTCCCATTCCTTGGGGAAGTAAGATGACGGTTAGAGTAAGAAATCCCATCCCGCCGAGCAGATGGGTCTCACTGCGCCAGAACAATAAGCCATGGGGAACACACTCTATGTCGGTGAGCACTGTTGCTCCGGTGGTGGTATACCCGGATATCATCTCAAAATAGGCATCGGTAAATGAAGGTATTGAACCATGAAGCATAAATGGGAGGGCGGAAAAGGCAGAAACGATAAACCAACCAAAAACTGCAACAATAATCCCGTCCTTCATATTCAGTTCGTAATTTTTGCGACATAACCACCACGCAGGAAGCCCTAGAAAAAAAGTCACGGCAGCTGACACCACCAAGGGAATCAGATCCCCCTCTCCGTAATACAAAGAACAGAGAGCAGGGAACAGCATGGTGCTACCGGTCACCATGAGTAACAATCCAAACACGTGAATGATTGATGCAAAATGCATAACGAGAGGAAAGGTCCTTGTAAAAAAGTAGGCTCTACTATCAGCAAAGATGGTCACGGTAAAGAATAGCGGCTCCACTTTATACGCGCTAATTCTTCGTCAATTGATGCTTCCCATTGCAAAATGGAACTGTGCTCTCTATAATAAATGTTTTATTGCAGAGTCAATAGCTGATCACTTCGCTTCGCTATGCCGCAGTTTCAGTATACTCTTCATTCCTTCTACCCAGTTAATCATATGACAGATTTTGATATTGCCGTAATCGGTGCCGGTCACGCCGGTTGTGAGGCAGCTCTTGCTGCCGCCAGGATGGGGTGTCGCACCCTTGTGTGTGTTATTAATGTAGACACCATAGGTGCTATGTCCTGCAACCCTGCCATTGGAGGACTTGCCAAAGGTCACCTCGTTAAGGAGATCGATGCTCTTGGCGGAGAAATGGCAAAAAATATAGATGCAACCGGTATCCAATTTCGTCGACTTAACACCAGTAAAGGACCTGCCGTACGATCCTCGCGGGCCCAAGCCGATAGGCTGCTGTATCGACTGCGAATGAAGAATATTCTTGAAAACCAGGAGAATTTAGAAATAAGACAAACAGTAGTTGATGAAATTCTTGTAGAAAATGATCAAATTGTCGGCATCAGAACCTCTCTAGACGAACATCTCACCGTCAAGGCCGTGGTTGTCACCACCGGAACCTTTCTCAACGGGCTTATTCATGTTGGCCTGAAACATTTCCCGGCAGGAAGAATGGGTGATGTTCCATCGCTGAAACTTGCAGAGTGGTTCAAGGCATATGGCTTCACGGTGGGTAGGATGAAAACAGGGACAACGCCCCGTATCGATGGCAACACCATTGACTATTCGCAACTGGAGGCACAGTATTCTGATGAGCCGCCAAATCTATTCTCTTTTTCCTCTTCCGGGGCACCTCCGCTTGAACAACGTCCATGCTATATTACCTACACCAATGAAAGGACTCATCAAATAATCGGCGACTCCATAGACCAGTCACCATTGTTTGCAGGTATCATAGAAGGGGTTGGCGCTCGTTACTGCCCTTCCATTGAGGACAAAGTAATGCGTTTTCCCGAAAAAAACAGACACCAAATTTTCCTTGAACCGGAAGGGCTTGACACTGTAGAGGTGTATCCTAACGGAATTCCGACCAGTCTGCCATTGAGCACTCAGATTGACATGATCCACTCAATACCAGGCATGGAAAATGCTCGTATTATACGCCCAGGGTATGCCATTGAGTACGACTATGTTGATCCACGGGAGCTTAAACCGTCCTTGGAAACTAAAAAAATCCAGGGGCTCTTTCTGGCAGGCCAGATAAACGGCACCTCCGGCTATGAAGAAGCTGCGGGACAGGGATTGATCGCTGCAATCAACAGTGTCAAATTTGTTCGCAATCAGGAGCCATTAGTGCTCGACCGCTCACAAGCGTACCTCGGCGTACTGATAGATGATCTGGTTACTCTGGGTACCAAGGAACCCTACCGCCTCTTCACCTCCAGAGCTGAATATCGGTTGCTCCTCCGCGAAGACAATGCCGATAGAAGGCTGAGGGAAATCGGCTATAATCTTGGCCTGGTAGACCAAGACACATGGGAGTCTTTTCTTGCCAAAAAGAAAAGTATAAATGAAGCAGTCAATGCGCTGCATGAGACCAGGATAAAGCCGTCAGCAGAGGTTAATCACTTTCTACAAGAGTTTAACTCTACGCCCTTAAGCCAGGCATTATCCATGGGAGACCTTCTTCGCCGACCGGAAATCAAACTTGCCGACCTCACCCGGCTGGTCTCAGAAACTGAGGTGGGCTTACCAGCGGCACTTGAGGGCCTGGAGTTTGTAGAGGAAGTAGAGCTCCAGGTCAAATACGCCGGCTATATCAAACGTCAGGAAGAACAGGTCCACAGATTCAAAAAGCTTGAACAAATGGCCTTACCGGAAAAAATGATATACAAAGGACTCCCCGGACTCTCCAATGAAGTAGTTGAAAAGCTAACCAAAGTTCAACCGCAATCACTTGGACAGGCTTCGCGTATCTCAGGAGTAACACCTGCTGCGGTATCAGTTCTCCAGGTCTATCTGAAGCAGAAAGGACTCCTCTAACCTGAGAATTGTTTGCATGCTCTCCTATCCTCAGCTAGACCCAATCATTTTTTCCGTCGGCCCATTGTCAGTTCGCTGGTACGGCTTGATGTACGTGATTGGGTTTGTCGCCGCATACCTGCTGGTTGCCTACCAAGCCAAAAAATTTGGCTGGCACAAGTTAACAAACCATCTGGACAATCTTAACCTCTCCCTCATTATTGGGGTTATTATCGGGGGCAGATTGGGATATGTTTGCTTTTACAACCCAACGTATTATCTTCAAAATCCTTTGGATATTTTCGCCATATGGCACGGGGGGATGTCGTTTCACGGCGGCTGCACGGGTGCACTGACAGCAGGGGTTATTTACTGTTCCCGCAATGGGCTCCAATTCTGGAAAGCAGCAGATCTTTACGTTGTTACGGTGCCGATTGGTCTTTTTTTCGGTCGCTTAGGTAATTTTATAAACGGAGAACTCTATGGTCGAGCCACAACAGTTGGCTGGGGCATGATCTTTCCCGGTGGGGGGCCGCTGCCGCGCCATCCTTCACAACTATATGAAGCTTTTTTGGAGGGAATTGTTTTATTCGCTATCCTGTGGGGCATAAAAGGCAAACCATGGACTAAGCATCCGAAAACATTGTGGCCCCATGGATCTCTTTTGGCTCTTTTTTTGATTTGCTACAGTGTATTTCGTTTTATTGTGGAATATTTTCGTGAACCTGACCCACAGTTAGGATTGCTGCTTGCTGGTTTTTCTATGGGTCAGGTGCTCAGCTGTTTCATGAGCGCGATTGGGATAGGTATTTGGTATTGGCGAAGTATAGTCTCAACGGGCAGCAAGCTGCCGTAGGCGCGAGTGCTTAATACTCGCCAAGCTTTCGTGAAAGATGTTTTCCTGGTCTGAACCTGACCGCCTTACGTGAAGGGATTGGGACGACTTCGCCTGTTTTCGGATTTCTCCCAGTGCGAGGGGCACGATCAACAACGCTAAAGCTACCAAATCCAGCCAATGTAACTCGCTCACCACCTTCCATGGCGCTCGACATCATAGTTAACATTCCGTTCAGGCCTCGTTCTGCTGCGGCTTTACTGATCCGTGCTGAACTGGCTATGGTTTCGATGAGATCACTTTTATTCATTCTTCCCCCTTCTTCTCTTTGGATAGTAATCAAAGGCATTAAAAATGCGATCTTTCCATTTTTTATTTGATTAACTAAAACGCAGCAGAAGTAAAAAAACAATTGGGGGAACTACTGACCGGCATTAGGTATTTTTACCTAAAAGACCAAAAAATAATATAAAAGAAGGGAAGTTAAGAGAAATGGAAAAACCTAAAAAAAAACACGTTGCCTATCTTTTTTTAGACATCTTCTAAAAATAAATTATTTCGAACAACATAATTCACCAAGTCGACCGTGTTTTTCATGTTGAATTTTTTGATAAGACTTGCCCTGTGATGATCGACGGTACGTGGGCTTAAGGTTAACAAGGCGGCAATTTTCTTACTCGTATATCCCTTGACAACCAATTGCAGCACCTGTTTTTCACGCGGTGACAAAGTAACCATCGGTACACTTGCCTGTTCTCTAAAGGCACCGATCATATCCCCGGATATTGCCTCCTGCAATTGCGGAGAAACATAGGTTTTCCCTTTTTTTATTCTCTCTATGGCTTTTATCAGCTCAGCGTCGGAGTCTTCTTTGATCAGGTAACCATGCACCCCGGCAGCTATGGAATGGTAAAAGTATTGATTATCTCCATGCATGGTAACAATCAAAACTTTGATATCAGGATAACGTTGTTTTATCTTTCCGACAGCCTCGATCCCGTTCATATCAGGCATTGAAATATCAAGAATAACCATGTCAGGATTATGCTCTTTGAGCAATTCGAGCAATTCAATGCCGTTTGCAGCTTCCGCAACTACACTCATCCCATCATTATCAGCAATAATACTTTTTATACCTTGTCGAATGAGACTATGGTCGTCTGCTATGATTATTCTATAGTTTTCTTTTTCAGTGTCCATTATTGATACTGTATGCTTACGGGACAATGATCAGACCCCATTATATCATCATGGATGGCAGCTGCAACAAGCCGACGCCGACTACCGGGATCAAGCAAAAAATAATCAATCCGCCACCCTATATTTTTAGCACGAGCATTAAAACGATAGCTCCACCATGTATAGTTTCCCGGTTCATGGTTAAATTCTCTGAAAGTATCGATGTAACCCGCTCCAATAACCTCATCCATCCATGCTCGTTCATGAGGGGAAAACCCAGGATTCTGCATATTAGATTGTGGATTTGCCAAGTCCATCGGTTTATGAGCGACATTCAAATCCCCACACAGAACCACCGATTTACTCAACTGCAGATCATGTATAAATGAAAAAAGGGCTTGGTTAAATTGCAGTTTATAGTCAATTCGTTTGAGAGCCGGTTGGGCGTTGGGGAAATAAGCATTAATAAAATAAAAATCATCATACTCCAAAGCAATAACTCTACCCTCTTCATCAAATTCTTTTTTACCCAAACCATACAGGACATTAAGAGGCTCTTTTTTAGAAAATACGGCTGTTCCCGAATACCCCTTCCTTTGAGCCGGATTCCAGTAGATATGATAGCCCGCTATGTTGCGCACCGATTCGGGTAACTGTTCAGGCATGGCTTTTATTTCCTGGACAGCAAAAATATCAGCATCAAAGGCATGGAAAATTTCCATGAATTCTTTGTTCAATGCTGCCCGTAGGCCATTGACATTCCAGGACACAAAACACAACCCTTTGTCGGATTTTTTCCGCTCAATCTGTTTTCGCTGTCGGGGAGTCACTCCTATCTTTGGACAAGGTGCCTCCAAAACGCACTGATCACAGTGTGGTCGTTGTGGTTTGCAAAGTCCCTGGCCAAAAGCAACAAGAAGAGAATTAATATCAAGCCAATACTGTTGAGGTAACTTCCTCCGCAATTCCATTTCGGTCTGTAATGGCGTTTTAGTAGTAACATACCCCCAAATATTCATTATCCGATGAACGTGGGTATCAACGCAAATTGCAGGCTTTTTAAAGGCAACAGCCACCACCAAATTTGCCGTTTTCCTCCCTACACCAGGCAGACGCAGTAACTCTTCCACACTTTGCGGCACTTCCCCTTTAAACTCATTTTCCAGTACTTGAGGCAGAGTATGCAGATATTTAGCTTTATTTCTATAAAAGCCAACAGGGTATATTATTTTTTCCAATTGAGAGACAGACAGACCGGCTAACTGCTCGAGTGTTTCAGCCTTGGCAAATAACCGTTGCGCGGCTACGGCCGTCACCTCATCTTTTGTACGTGCTGAGAGAATGGTGGCAACTAAAACCTTAAAAGGATCTTTGGTTTGCACGGCGATGAGATCGACTACAGGGACCTGGTAGTTAACAACCTCCTTTTTCAGAAGGGAAACAGCTTGATCAATATTTATAGCCACAGCACTTTATAATGTGAGAAAGAATGAAATACATAGCAGTTCTAGACACCATAGACTGATGTACACTAGCATAACAAGGAATAAAAGAGCAATCGGTTAACGGTGGGAATCAAAAGAAGAAGGCACTATTGGAGGAGTATAGGTTAGCTGCTAATATGCAAAATATGACACGTAATCGTACAACAACATGGCACAATCTATTTTTCTTGATAATAGTAGCCAGCCTTATAATCCTGGTAACCAAAAATTTTAGTGTCCAGCACGTTTGTCTGGTGTGCATTGAACACGACGCTAATAATTTTATCTCTGCCTATTGTATCAGCCAGCGCCTTTACGTGCTCTCGCCGGGATTTACCTTGCCGAATAACAAGAATAACCCCATCAACATGTTGAGCCAGCACAGCGGTTTCAGCTGCAGCGTGGAGCGGCGGGCTATCCAACAGAACAAATCGATCATCGTAGCGCTCTTTCATCTCATGAACGAGCTTGATCATAGAATCAGAACCTGATAATTCCGCAGGATTAACCGGAGGTGGACCTGCTGGTAGAATAGAAAGCTTATCAACACCTGATTTTATGATCAATTCCTCTGCAGCGATTTTCTGTTGAAGATGATTGACCAACCCGCGTTCATTGGAGACCCCAAACATCTGATGCTGAGAAGGACGCCGCAAGTCACAGTCCACCAGTATACAATAATCATCCACCCCTTGAGCCAGTGAAATCCCAAGGTTTGCACAAATAAAACTTTTCCCCTCCCCCGGCGATGCACTTGTTATTAACAAAGTACGTGGAGTGTTGCCAATAACCGGATATAAAATTCGGGTTCGCAGAGTACGAATACTTTCCGCCACTGCTCCTGTGGTTGCAGTGGCCAAGACCAGTCGCTCGTCCCATGGGGCGTTTGGTATTGCTTGTTCTTCAGCCTGCAACAAACCAAACTCTTCTCTTTTTTGGTCGGTCAGTTGCGAAGAAAACTCACCAGAATACTCACAGCCAGATGAAGGTCGTTCAGATACTGCCGTTTTACGCAAAACTTTGGAAAACTTACCCACTTTGCCCTCCGAAAAAACTTTCAAATATCGTTCGCAGCCATTGCTGCACAGGGGCAGGAAGAACCTTTTCCATCAGTGTCCCCCCTGAAGAATGCGGCAGAAAAGCCAATAATAACAACAGGCTCAAGCTTGCCAAAAATATACCAATACTGATCAATAACGCTCTTCTATAATCACGATCTTTTCCTATTGATTGCCCAACTGGCAATGGATTTTCCTCTCCAGGAAAATGTAAATCCTCTACACACTCTTGAATCAGATCTGCATTAATCACCGGTCGGTCTTCTGCAAAACCAGTCAACAGAGCATGATCACAAACAATATTAATCAAGCGAGGAGTACCTTTACTGACTCTATGAATCTGCTCAATGGCTTCATCGGTGAATATATGCAAATGTCGGGCCCCTGCATGCCGCAACCTGAAAAGAATATATTGTTTAGTTTCATTCAACCCAAAAGGTTTAAGGTCAAATCGAATCCCTATACGCTGCCGGAGGGGAAGTAAACGATCATCGCTCATTAATGCGTTTAGTTCAGGTTGTCCGACCAGAAAAATAGATAGAACATCCTGCCCCTTGACATCGAGGTTCGACAACAACCGTATTTCTTCCAAAAGATCAATAGGCAGAACGTGGGCCTCGTCAACAATCAACAAAATGCGCTCACCAGCAGCATAGGCATTTTTCAGCATTTCATCAAAGGCAATAAGAAACATTGCCTTGTTACCGTCCCAAGGCAGATGAAGCTTCGCTGCCAGGTAGGAAAAAAATTCATCCCGATACAGAAGCGGATTATTCAGCAGACAAAGCTTTACGTCTGTGCCAAGGGATTCCACCAAGGCTTCGAGTAGGGTAGTCTTCCCAAGACCTACATTGGCTGTTAAAACAAGAAAGCCCTTTTTCCCCAAAACCCCATACTTCAGAATGGCGAGTGCTTCCTGGTGGGCTTCACTCCGGAACACGACCTTGGAATCCGGTGTGAGTTTAAATGGTTTTTTGGTAAGCCCGTAATACGCCTTATACATTAAAGAACTGTCCTCGATAAATTGATTGAGATACGTTCAAGCGAACGTCATAATATCACAATACCACGGCTCCATAAGTAATAAAGAGCTGCAGTTATTATGGCCAGTCCTGTTATAAAATAGAGAATAAAACCTATACTCTTCAAACGGGAGAGCTTTTTTTCCTTTGGCAGTGGCAAATACGGGACAGAGCAGGCGACCGACACGCCTAAATACTCTTCAATCTCCAGGGGGTCTTTAAAGGAGGTGTCCAACAGATCCAAGCCCAGCGCCAGCCCCCCCCCGAGAGCACAACCCAGCCCGATGGCCAGTACCATAATTTTCATAAAATCAGGTTTTACCGGTTTTTGTGGTAAACGGGCAGGATCCATTATCTTGAACTGACTTCCCTGCTGTTTTTTCTCAAGGTTCTCAACTGAAGACGCTTGAAGATTCTGCGACACTAAAAAATCATAATGACTCTTAAACTGGTTATAATCACGGGTCAATGCAGACCATTCAGCCTCCCTGACCGGTGCGGCTGCGATCCATTCCTCGAGTTTCTGTATTTGTGAACGTAACTCTTTTTCGTCCACTCGCAACACAACAAGATTACGTTCAAGGTCTCTTTGCTGAATGGCAGCAGCCTGCAAAACCGGATCTCGACTCATTAAGGAACGATTAGTCGAAGGACGACTTCCTTCTTTTTCCTCAGTCCCAACATTGTCATTCGCACTTAATTGAGTTTCCAAGGCAGCAATACTTTTACGAATACGTTTTACTTCCGGGTGTGTTTCCTTGTATTTGACAAGCAATGTATCCAGATAGGCGTGCATCTGTGCCAATTTCTGGTAAGGATCTCCACCGGGCACATCCTTACCTTCCGTAGTCGAAGCAACCATGTTGGAACTGGCATTTTGCAGCAATTGCCGCCTTTGCCCGATCTGCTCTTTAAGGACAAGTTTGGTTCGCTCCAGCTCCTGAATGTTATCCTGCACTCCCTGCAGCTTCACCTGTAGAGTATCCGCCCGGGCGACATTGATTTGACGCTGCTCAGGAAGCTCATTGTAATATTTAAGTTTATAATCGCGCATGGCCTGTTCTTTTTTATCCAGGCTTTGCTTAGATAACTGCAGTTCATTAGCGATATAGCTTGATGTTTCAGAGGCTCTTTCTTCCCTATATTTTAAGTTTTCTTCGATAAACTTAGATGCAAGGGCATTGGTGACTCTAAGCACCTTTTTCGGATCTCCACCGGAAAAACTTACCTGGAAGACTTCCCCCTTTGTTGGTGAAATCTTAATCACCTTACGCATAGATTCTATGACATCTTCAAGGGGCATCTTTTCCAACATTTCAGGGTAAAGGTTTAAATCCTTGATTATTTTTTCCAGGCTACTCCTACTGGTTACCTGCTGCATTAGGGTACTAACGACTTCCTTCACCATATCCTTGACATCCGGCGACATTTTAGACGGGTTGATGGCTTTTTTTTCATAAATCAGCAGTGAAGTGGCTTGGTAGATCTTGGGTGTTTTATAATATTGGACCAATCCGCCAAGCACAGCGATAAAGACCAAAGTAACAAGCAGCATTTTTCGCGCAAGAATGATATCAAAATATTTTTTTACCAGTTGCTGCGTTTTCTCGTTCATAGTGTAGAGCTAGTGCTTATGGTTATATATTATTTTTTATGAAAAAATTCCCTTTACAACAATTACCATTCTTCAAAAAATCGGACTGGCATGGAGCGTACTGTAGTTATCGGCGACATACATGGTTGTCTTGACTCACTCAACAACCTACTGGACTTAGTCCTCCCCAATGCAGACACCTTAATATTTCTTGGCGATTACGTGGATCGTGGGCCAGACTCATACGGTGTAGTTGAAAGGCTGCTGGCCCTGCAAGCAGATCATCCACGACTCATTACCTTAAAAGGCAATCACGATTTCATGTTCCAGCAATATTTTGATGGTAAGGAGAGTAGTCTTTTTTTACGGGTTGGTGGGAAAGAGACACTTACCAGCTATGGCATCCCGCCCGAAGCTTCTGCAGCTCTAGCATCAATCCCAGCTGCACATACCCATTTTTTCCGTGAACTCCCATTATTCTTTGAAAACCAGCACGCCATTTATGTCCACGCCGGGCTGGAGCCTGAGTGCCATCTCAGTCTTCAGAGTCCTCAGTGGTGTTTATGGGCCAGAGAAAAATTTCTTAACTCTTCTTTCCAGCTTGGCAAGCCGATTATCTTTGGCCACACAGTGTTCCCGCGTCCTTATATTGCAAAGGATAAAATAGGGATAGATACCGGGGCGGTTTATGGTGGACAACTCACAGCACTTATTCTTCCAGACATGGAGTATATCAGTGTTCCTGGAGAACTGAACAAACCCTATATCGCTCCTTAGTGTCTTATGGTATATGATAGATAAAGAAAAAACAATGTGGCTATTGCATAATTCGGACATCGATCGGTAAAATTTCAGTCAACTTTTCTTTTCCCAGTAACAACATCATCACGCGATCAACTCCCAAGGCAATGCCGGCTGTATCACCTAGCCTCTCCAGTGCTTGAAGAAACTGCTCCGGCATTCGCACATCTCGGTCTAGTTGCCGAATCGCTCCCATTTCTTGAACAAAACGCTCTCGTTGAACAGCCGCGTCTACCAACTCTGAGAATCCGTTGGCTAATTCGAGCCCGCCTATGTACAACTCAAATCGTTCTGCCAGGTCCGGGCTGTCATCTTTTACTTTAGCCAACGAGGCTAACTGAACAGGGTAATCATACAAAAAGACTGGTCGCTCCCAGCCGAGGTGTGGTTCAATCTCTTCAACCAAAATTTCTTCAAACCGGTCTTTTGCAATGGCCTCATCTGCAGTGATGTCAGCAAAATGTACAAAAGCGTCCCGTAGCGATAACCGGCTCCATGGTTTTCCAAGAGATATGGTCCTCCCTTTATAAACGATGTCTCCTTTGACGTTAAGTCCATTCAACCCAGATACCCTGCTGGCTAGAATGTTGAACAGATCTTCACATTCCGACATTAAATCGGTGTAATCCCACCCACGATGATACCATTCGAGCATGGTAAACTCGGTTTGATGGTAACACCCACTCTCCTCCTTACGAAAACAGTGACAAAGCTGAAAAATCTGTTCACAACCACCGGCCAGCAACATTTTCATGCAAAGCTCCGGGGAAGTTTGCAAAAACCAACCATCACTTGTAAACGGTTGAATATGGGCCTCAGGAAGAAGGACAGGCAGACGGATGGGAGTATCGACTTCTATATAATCGCGATTGAAAAAAAAAGATCGAATAGCCTGCAGCAGCATCGAGCGCTGGCGCAGGCTATGTGGAGAAGACATGCATTATTCCTTGACTCTGGTCATATAGGTTCCGGTTCGGGTGTCTATCTGAATTTTATCACCCTGCTCGACAAAGGGAGGCACCTGTAGTTGAAAACCTGTCTCCACGGTGACGGGCTTTGTGTCGGTTCCAGAAGTATCACCTTTTACCCAAGGATCAGCAACGGTTACTTCCAAGTTGACAAAGGTCGGTAAACTTACATCAATGGGCCGTTCTCCAAAAAAAAGAACCTGGACTTCCATGTTATCAACCAAGTAATTAAGATTATCGCCCAGTTGTTCTTCAGATAAAAATATCTGTTCATAAGAAGTGGTGTCCATGAAATGGTACTCGCCATCCTGAGCATAAAGGAACTGCATTGTCCGTTCTTCCAGGTCAGGCTTCTCAAACTTATCATTGGAGCGATAGGTATTGGAAAATTGATTACCGCTTATCATGTTGCGCATTTTAGTGCGGTAAAGTGCCTGCCCCTTTCCCGGTTTAGAAAATTGAAAATCTGTAATAATATAGGGCTCACCATCAATCTGAATCTTCAGTCCTTTACGCAAATCCGAGGCTGAATACATTGTTATTATCCTTTTATTCATTATTAATTGTTCGGTACGAAAAAAAAACTATGCATATTATATCCCTGATACCTTATCGGTACCCTGTATAAAATACAGTTTCTTTTCCCTCTTATCTTGTTTTCACGGGCTATCTTTAATACATTTACCCCGACACGACAAATGAATATCTTACACGGCACACTATGACTCTTCGAGCTGGGGTACTTTCTGATACCCATCTAATCCGTCCTGACAGCCGTTTTAAAAGGCAAATCAGGCATTGTTTTCACGACTGTGATATTATCATCCATGCAGGCGACATAACAGAACCGACTATACTGGAAGCATTTGGGAATAAATCAGTGTATGCGGTGCATGGCAACATGTGCAGCGCCAAACTGCACAGGCAGTTGCCTGAAGCCACCACCTTTTCTTTCGGGAACTTCACCATCGGGCTCACCCATGGTGCCAGGCTTGGATATGACATAGAAGAACACTTGTGGGACCTCTTTCCCGAAGTAGACTGTATGATTTATGGCCACACCCATAGGCCTGCCTACCACAAAATCGGCCAGGTACTCATCATCAATCCAGGTAGTTTTCAGGCGACGAGCCGTTATGGGGCACCAGGGACCTATGCCATTCTTGAGGCTGGAGAAACCTTGGTGGGAACAATTCTTGAAATTCCTCCAAGCCTATGAAAACCCTTTGGACACCATGGCGGATGGAACATGTTTTGGGTAAAACGCCCAAGACCCAAGGATGTATCTTTGATCCACCTGGCACTGCTACCCACGACAAACACAGCTTGCTTCTTTACCGAGACCAGTGGACGGTTGTCCTCCTCAATCGCTTCCCCTACGCCAACGGCCATCTACTTGTCGCCCCCATCCGCCACCTTGCCGATCTACCAGAACTCAGTCTACAGGAACAGGGAAAGTTGATGCACATGGTTACTCAATGCTGCACCATTCTCAGAGCTACCTTTGCTCCTGACGGCCTGAATGTCGGACTTAATCTAGGCCAAACTGCAGGTGCAGGCATTGCTGATCATCTTCACTTTCATATCGTTCCCCGCTGGGATGGTGATCATAATTTTATGACCGTCTGTGCTGAGATCCGGACCATTCCTCAACATATTGACAACACCTTTGACACACTTCTTCCCCATTTCTTGAAAAAGCAGGTTTAACACCATCATGACCACCAACGTAAAAATCACCCCAATGCTCCGCCAATACCTGGAAATTAAAGAAGCATACGATGACGCCATCCTTTTTTACAGGATGGGTGATTTTTATGAAATGTTCTTTGACGATGCAGTCACAGCTTCCAAGATTCTTGGTATTACCCTTACCTCAAGAAGCCATAAAGACGAAGCCAACAAAGTACCTATGTGCGGTATTCCTTTTCATGCCCTGACAGGTTATCTCGGCAAAATGATAAAATCGGGACACCGAGTAGCTATCTGCGAACAGGTTGAAGACCCGAAACAAACCAAGGGGATTGTTAAAAGAGAAGTGGTCCGTGTTGTTTCACCTGGTGTCACAACAGATGAACAAATTCTTGATGAAAAAACAAATTGCTATGTCTGCGCCTTAACCACCCCAAAGAAACAGGGAGGAAAACACATCGTCGGCCTGAGCTTTCTTGATGCTTCCACAGGCGAATTCCTTGTCACAGAACTTCCTTTCAATGCTGATGATGCAACGGAACTTATCGACATCATGACCCGCATTAGCCCGGCGGAGTTACTCCTCAATGAAAAAGAAAGTGAACTCCAGCAAGCTCTTGCCAAAGTGGTTGGAGAGGCCCTCGGTGATATCTGCATGACTCTTCGTCCTGACTTCCACTTTATAAAAGATACTGCCCAGACAACTTTACTCGATCATTTTCACACCACCAACCTTGCAGGCTTTGGATGTGAAAACTTCTCATATGGTATCTGCGCTGCCGGAGCTCTCCTTAACTACATCCAAGACACCCAAAAATCTGCGCTTAATCACATTCAGCAAATCAAACCGCTCAACCAATCCGGCTTCTTAACCATTGACGACTCCTCCCGCCGCAACCTGGAACTTACAGAAACCATTGTTGGCGGTAAACGTGAAGGTTCCCTGCTGGCAGTCCTGGACTTTACAGCTACACCGATGGGGGCGAGACTGCTCAGAAAACGCCTCCTTTTTCCACTGCAGGATAAAGCCTCTATTGAACGCCGACTTGATGCAGTTGAAGAACTTATTGAATCGCCGGATTCAAGAAAAAACCTGCAACAGTGTCTTTCCTCAGTCTATGACCTGGAACGTCTCTGCAGCCGGCTGGTCCTTGGCCAAGGCAATGCCAGGGATATGGCTGCATTAAAAATTTCCCTAGCTCAATTACCCCTGCTACGACAATCAATTCAAACCTGCTCCTCCCTCCTCTTCAACAACATTCACAGCCAGTTGGACGAACTTGCCGAGCTACACGATCTCATTGACAGTAGCATTCGCGATGATGCTCCCATAAGTCTTCGAGAAGGGCGACTTATTAAAGAAGGTTATAATGCCGACCTGGATGAGCTGCTTATCCTCTTACGAGATGATAAACAACTCATCCTCAACCTTGAAGCACAGGAAAGAGAAAGAAGCGGTATTTCTAAATTGAAAGTTGGTTACAACAAAGTCTTCGGTTATTTTTTTGAGATAACCCGAAGCCAGGCGGGAACAGTGCCGGATAACTTTATCCGTAAACAAACTCTTGTCAATGCAGAACGCTTCATCACGCCTGAACTGAAAGAACTTGAAAATTCTATTGCCACAGCCCAAGAAAAAAGACTTGAGCTTGAATACCAGCTGTTTTCAAATATCAGGCAATCCATAGCAGATCAAAGTAAAAAGATTCTCGATGTCGCCTATCAAGTGGCCAGAATAGACTTTCTGTTCAGCCTTTCTACAGCGGCGGTTAAATATCGATACCGTAAACCATCGATAAACGATGCCCAACAAATATATATCGAGGAAGGCAGACATCCTGTTATTGAACGAGCACTGGAAGCAGGCCGTTTTGTACCCAATGATGTAGAGCTTAACGACCAACAACAACTTATTATTATTACCGGTCCCAATATGGCCGGAAAATCAACGGTACTCAGGCAGACCGCCCTTATAACGCTGATGACCCATGCCGGCAGCTTTGTCCCGGCCCGTTCAGCAAGCATTTGCATTGTTGACCGTATTTTCACAAGGGTTGGCGCTATGGATGATCTTCGCCGGGGACAATCGACTTTTATGGTCGAAATGAACGAAACAGCAAACATCCTTAATAATGCCACCAAAAACAGCTTGGTGATTCTTGATGAAATCGGCAGAGGGACTTCCACTTATGACGGACTAGCTATTGCATGGGCCGTTGCTGAAGCACTGGTCAATAAAGATAATTCAGGTATAAAGACACTCTTTGCTACCCATTATCATGAACTAACAGATCTCGCTTCATCTCACCAGCGTGTACAAAACTATTCTATTGCCGTCCGCGAGTGGAATGATACCATCATTTTCCTCCATAAACTGGTAAAAGGTGCAACCAACAGGAGCTACGGAATACAGGTAGCATCACTCGCCGGCGTTCCTGAAAAAGTAACCCAACGCGCTTATGCCATACTTGCGGAAATAGAACGTGGAGAGATGCACCACCAAGGAAAGATTAATCAGAATCCGGGTAAACAGGTGTTACAAAAAAAACAACAACCAGCACAACTTCAGCTTTTTCCTAAGGCGCAAAGTCCTTTACTGACCTTACTCACCAAAACAAATCCAGACAGCCTCAGCCCACGGCAAGCCCTTGACTTACTCTATGAAATGAAAGAACTTCTTCCGAGTGAAAGTTAGAGTTTAAGGCTCTTTCTTGCCGGTTGCTAAAAAAACAAAACCACGTTAACGGCCAATAGAGAAAGGGTAGTAACCAGAAAAAGTACAAATTCTTTTACTGCTTCATTTAAATACTGTATATTTAGCCTAGCTCGAATTTCTCATGAGCATTTTGTCATTTTTAGAAAAAATTAGTGGTTTCAGATTGATGCTATTTACAACCTATCAGATATAAAATTAACAAAATGCTCATGAGAAATTTGGGCTAGATTTAATACTTATTACTCAAATTGACTTTCGACATTCTAGACAATTTCCGGACCCTTCAAATACAATTTTGCCTGTTGGTCCAAAAAAACTAATGGCAAGGGAATCTACGTTCTTTCCTTACCAAAGAAAAACATATCTAAAATGATGACCAGGCAGTTTAAAGCTCTCAATTTTGTGTGCTACACACACATTATCTTTTTAACTGTAGCAGCGACAATGGCATTGATGCTTTTTCATGGTACCATTGCTTATGGAATGGATTCCACGAACAAGGCTAACAGGCAACAAACTCTTATTGAAAAAGATTACAAAGCAGCAAAGGATTTTTACTATCAGCTGGAAAGAGAACAAGAGCTAGGGCAGGATCGAAAAAACTGGCTCAAAGGTGTGCGTAAATTTAGAAAAATTTATCTCGAACATACAAAAGGACCGTTGGCACCTTCTTCACTGTATATGATGGGTAGGATGCAATACAAAATGTTTCAGCGCTTTCACCTGTCCATAGACCTGGAAGATTCCCTTGGGTATTTCAATGATGTGGCCACCATATTCCCAGGGAAATCGCTAGCAGATGACGCCATATTTAATGCTGCTGAAATTTATCTCAACGACAAAAAAAAAGACACTCTTGCGGCAGAGCAATACCTTAAAATAGTGCAGCATTTTCCCAAAGGCGACAAATACTCACAGGCGTTAAACAGGTTGGAAAAGCTCCAGGAGAATGGAAAGATTCAAATCTCTAACCATCTGAAGACTAATAAAAAAAACAACAAGTTAGTCAACGTACTTCCCGTAAAATACTGGTCATCGGATGAATATACCCGCATCGTCATCCGGGCCTCAGCACCTGTTCATTACTCGTCAGAGCTCCTTGAAGAAACAACAGGGCAACCCAGAAGATTATATATCGATTTCAGCCCTAGCTATATTCCACCCAAATATCGTTCACCAGTACCCATTGAAGACGGTCTCCTTAAACAAATTCGAACAGGACAATTTAGCGACTCCACAGTAAGGGTGGTTCTCGATATTGAGTCTATATCAGACTATAAAATATTTAGTCTCAGTGATCCGTTCAGAGTGGTTATAGACGTACATGGCAACAAGAAAAAAACACATTCTTCCCAGACAACAATCACGGCATTTAAACAAAAGTCTGTTCCTGCATTGACAACTTCCGAAAAAAGAAAACAGGGAAAAGCAAAAACAGAAAGTTCCCATCCTTTTATTAGTCTTCAAGACTATAAAAAAAGGAAACCTTCAGACAAGGCGGCATCAACTCTTCCCTTGCCTCCTAAAAAGTACTCGTTAGCACAGCAACTTGGACTTGGGGTGCGAAAAATAGTGATTGACCCTGGCCATGGCGGAAAAGATCCTGGGGCCATTGCCCATGGACTTAAAGAAAAAAATATTGTGTTGGCAATATCCAAAAGACTTGCCAATGTACTGGAAGCCACCTACGGATATGATGTCTCACTTACCCGTACCAAGGACGTCTATATTCCCCTTGAGGAACGAACAGCGATTGCCAATACTCTAAAAGCGGATCTCTTCATATCCATACATGTCAATGCCCACCAAGACATGAGCATAAGCGGTACAGAGACCTACTTTCTTAATCTGGCAACAAATGCCGAGGCAATGCGAGTGGCTGCTCTTGAAAATGCTACCTCAACTCATAATATCGGCGAAATGCAGGATATTCTCTCGAGTTTAATGCAAAACTCTAAAATCAATGAATCTTCACGGCTCGCAGAATACGTCCACTCCAACTTAATTTCTGGTCTCAATGCCAAATATCCAACGCGTGATCTTGGGGTAAAACAGGCACCTTTTTATGTTCTTATAGGCGCGGAAATGCCTGCAGTACTTGCAGAGATTGCTTTTTTATCTAATCCAAATGAGGCAAAATTACTTAATAGTACCGATTTCCAGAACAAAGTAGCTCAACAAATCGCAACCGGTGTCGTCTCCTACATAGATCATCATACAACAGCCGCCCTACAGTTGTAATTTTTTCAAAGAATCCGCACTAGAAGGACTACTTAATTCTTACTGACTACCCGATACATACTTTTGCTTCTGGTTGTGCATTTACCAGAAACAAAGACGGTACATACAGATAGCCTTCTCGCGCATACCAAGAAGACCACTCCTGATCTAATGAGTGAACAAATTGTAAATTTGTGTACAATCAAAATGAGCTGATATCTGTCCCCTGTTCAAGCAGTTGCCCTTTCCAAAGAGTAAGTGGATGTAATGAATGCTGCTGTTTTAAGATGCCCTGTAAATAAATACAGTCACTCACAACAGTCAGATAAAAAAACACCTCTTACCATTAATAATGCTTACCAAACGCCATTCCGGCCTGTAATAACAATCCATTAAGCCAAATTCTGCAACGACCCATTCTTTCCATGTCCTGAGAAGCACACAAAAAAAGGGCTACCTTAACAGGCAGCCCTTTTTTTGTGTGACAAATGTATATACAATCTAGCTACGTGCCTTTTCAGCAGCTTTTAATCTGGCCATAGCCCTTTGTAAAGCCGCCTCTGCACGGACTCGATTTATTTTCTCAGCAGCCTGTTGCGCCTGAGCGAGTCGCTTTTCAGCCCTTTCCTTTGCAAGCATTGCCCGATTAACATCAATGTCTTTACCGAACTCAGCACTTTCAACAAGGAAGGTGATTTTATTATTCGAGACCTCAGAAAATCCGCCACTGACCATGAGGTACTTTACCTGCTTATCCTTTGTAAAGCTGAGAGTACCGGTCTTAATAGTACTCAGAAAAGGAGCATGGTTAGCCAGGACGCCAAACTCACCACCCACACCAGGAGCAGTGACGATATCAACATCGTCACTGATCACAGGTCCGGTTGGTGTTACTACTTCAAGATGAATCTGTGCCATAAGAGAGTCCTCTGTTCAGCTCGCTAAGCCTTATGCTTCAGCTTTCTGAGATGCAGCTTTTTCTACTGCTTCTTCGATGCTACCAACCATGTAAAAGGCACCCTCAGGCAGCTCATCATGCTTACCATCGAGGATTTCTTTAAAGCTACGGACTGTGTCTTCAACCTTAACATACTTGCCCGGGAAGCCGGTGAAGACTTCCGCCACATGGAAAGGCTGAGAAAGGAAACGCTGTACCTTACGAGCACGAGTAACAGTAAGTTGATCTTCCTCAGAAAGTTCGTCCATACCAAGGATAGCGATAATATCCTGCAGTTCCTTGTACTTCTGAAGGGCAACCTGCACACCACGTGCAGTAGCATAATGCTCTTCACCAACTACGTTAGGATCAAGAATACGACTAGTTGAGTCAAGTGGGTCAACCGCAGGATAGATACCAAGCTCAGAAATTTGACGGGAAAGAACAACCGTTCCGTCAAGGTGAGCAAAGGTGGTTGCAGGAGCAGGGTCAGTCAAGTCATCGGCAGGTACGTATACACACTGTACCGCGGTAATGGACCCCTTGGTGGTAGAGGTAATACGTTCCTGCAAAGCACCAAGATCAGTTGCAAGTGTAGGCTGGTAACCAACAGCAGACGGTGTACGACCCAAAAGTGCGGAAACCTCTGAACCAGCTTGAGTAAATCGGAAAATATTATCTACAAAGAAGAGTACATCCTGTCCTTCTTCATCACGGAAATATTCAGCAGCTGTCAAACCTGTCAAGGCAACACGCATACGTGCTCCAGGAGGTTCAGTCATCTGCCCGTATACCAATGCTGCTTTAGGTAATACGCCGGATTCCTTCATCTCATTGTAAAGGTCATTCCCTTCACGAGTACGCTCACCAACACCGCAGAAAACAGAAATACCACCATGCTGCATGGCGATGTTGTTAACCATCTCCATCATGATAACAGTTTTACCACAACCGGCACCGCCGAACAGTCCCATCTTACCACCACGTGGAAAAGGAACAAGCAGATCGATTACTTTAATACCCGTCTCAAGTACATTGACTTCTGTATCCTGTTCGGTGAATAGCGGTGCAGGTCTGTGGATAGGCATGGTCTTTTCGGAGCTAATATCTCCCATACCATCAACAGGGCGACCGACAACATTCATAATACGACCAAGAGCGGATTCGCCAACAGGGATACTGATAGGCTCTCCAGTGTCACGTACTTCCATACCGCGAACAAGGCCATCTGTCTGGTCCATTGCAACTGTACGAACAACATTATCTCCCAAGTGCTGTGCAACCTCACAAACAAGATTGTCAGCGACGTCGCTGATAGCAGGATTAGAGATAAACAACGCGTTCATGATTTCGGGCAAATCACCCGGTTCAAACTCGACATCAACAACAGGACCAATGACCTGTATAATTTTACCAACTCGTGACTCACCCATCTGAAATGGCCTCCTCAATCTTATAAAATACTCTACGGTAGAGCGTTAGCCTTTAAGTGCCGCAGCACCACCGACAATATCCATCAACTCGCCTGTAACAGCCGCCTGACGAGCTTTATTATACAATTGCGTAAGTTCGTCTATCATATCCTTACATGCATTGGTAGCATTGTCCATTGCTGTCATTCGAGCAGCATGTTCGCTTGCTCCAACTTCAAGCATGGCGTGATAAACCTGCACATTTAAATAAAGTGGAAGTAATACTTCCATAATTTCATTTGGATCAGGCTCATAGATATATGATCCGGTCGCGCCATTCTGCTCTTGAGCAGATTCGGCATCGTTTTCTACAGGTTTAATAGGCAGCAACTGTTCGCGTTCAGGTTTCTGAACAGCTACGGAATGAAACTTTCCGTACACTATATCAACCTGATCACTCTCTCCAATTAAGAATGTCTCGGTAATATCTTGAGAAATCTCGCGAGCGTTAAAAATTTGGAAAGTACCCATGATATCATCATAGGATTTTCTCAATTTGCCTGATTTTTTGAAAGCCTGTGCACCTTTTTTACCTACGGTAACGATGCTTACAGTCTTACCTTCGCTTTCATACTGTTTAACAAGCTTTTCTACGACTTTAACTATGTTGCTGTTAAAACTACCGCATAAACCACGGTCAGAGGTAACAATGACAATCTCTACAGTTTTAACATCCCGTATTTCCATGAGTGGGAGGTTTGCATCTTCCATTCCAGCTGAGAGTTCACTCATTGTTCCAGCGAACTTTTCTGCATAGGGTCTGAAAGACTCCATCTTATCCTGTGCACCTCTCAACTTTGCAGAAGCAACCATGTTCATGGCCTTGGTGATCTGCGCAGTCTTCTTTACACCGGTAATCTTGTCTTTGACATCCTTTAATCCAGGCATAAGACTCTGTCCTTATGATTAATTCAGGCCCTTTGTGGCCTTAAAGGTCTCGCCAAAGGACGTCAGTGTTTTCTTCATTTTTTCTTCAAGCTCACCTGAAATTGCTTCTTTCTCTTTAAGTTCTTGAAAAATTGAAGGTTCGTTAGCTTCGATGTACCCATACATTTCCTGCTCATAGTCAGCAAGTGTGTCTACTGGAAAGGAATCAAGAAAGCCCTTGGTACCAGCGAAAATAATGGTAACCTGCTTTTCCATTGACAGTGGTTGGTATTGGGGCTGCTTGAGAATTTCAACCAGTCTTTCACCACGAGTGAGCTGCGCCTGGGTTGCAGCATCAAGATCGGATCCAAAACCGGCAAAGGCTGCAAGCTCACGATACTGCGCAAGGTCAAGTCGCAAGGTACCTGCAACCTGTTTCATTGCTTTTACCTGGGCAGAGCCACCAACACGAGATACGGACAAACCTACGTTAATTGCGGGACGGACACCAGCAAAGAACAGGCTAGGCTCAAGATATACCTGGCCATCAGTAATAGAGATAACGTTGGTAGGAATAAACGCAGAAACGTCACCAGCCTGGGTTTCGATGATTGGCAAAGCAGTAAGAGAACCTGCACCAAGCTCATCACTCACCTTAGCAGCACGCTCAAGCAGTCTGGAGTGGTTAAAGAAAATATCTCCAGGAAAGGCCTCACGTCCAGGAGGACGACGAAGCAGCAGTGACAGTTCACGATAAGATACCGCCTGCTTGGAAAGATCATCATAGATGATCAATGCATGTTGCCCATTATCACGAAAATATTCGCCCATCGCACAACCGGCAAACGCAGATACATACTGCATAGGTGCAGGATCGGAAGCACAGGCAGCAACAACGGTTGTGTACTCCATGGCACCATGTTTTCTCAACGCTTCAACAACCAAAGCTACCGTTGATTTCTTCTGGCCGATAGCAACGTAAATACAATGCACATCAGTTTCTTTCTGGGCGATAATCGCGTCGACACAGAGAGCGGTTTTACCAATCTGACGGTCACCAATAACGAGTTCACGCTGTCCTTTACCAACCGGAGTCATAGCATCAACAGCCTTTGCACCAGTATAACAAGGCTCATGCACACCTTTTCGTGCGATAACACCAGGGGCGAGAACTTCCATCTTACTGAAGTTTTTCGCATCAATGGGTCCTTTACCATCAATAGGCTGGCCAATACCATCAACAACACGGCCTTCCATTTCAGGGCCGACAGGAACCTCAGCAATACGTCCGGTTCGCTTAACGATATCGCCTTCTTTAATCTCACGAACGTCACCAAGAACGGCACAACCGACGTTGTCTTCTTCAAGGTTCAGCGCAAGTCCGAAAATATTCCCCGGAAACTCGAGTAGCTCCATGGCCTGACAATTTTCTACGCCATAGACACGTGCAATACCGTCACCCACCGAAAGTACCGTTCCGGTTTCCTTCAGGTCGACATCACTCTCGTAGCCAGCGATTTGGTCCTTAATAATCTGGCTGATTTCTTCGGCTTTGATCTGCATTTGACTAATCTCTCCCCTTGATAGATTCTTTTAATCCATTAAGTTGTGTCTTTATACTTCCGTCCAGTACCAAATCACCAACCTTTGCGATGATGCCACCGATTATCGTCGGATCGACCTCGGTCTGAAGTATAACCTTATTTCCTGTAATTTTTTCTAAAGTAGCCTGGATACTTTTCTGCAGTTTGCTATCCAGTTCTACGGCAGACACGACAGAACCATGACTGATATTCTGATCCATATCCACCATGACTTGTATTTCGCAGGCAATATCCGGCAAAATATCTGCTCTTTTTTTCTCAATTAACAAATTAAGAAAACCAGACATTATTGCATCTGCCTTTGCATTTTTGCCAATTTGTGCCATCACTTTTTGCCGTACATCAAGAGGATATAAAGGATTTGTCAACGCATCCCTTACACCAACGGCCTTGTCATCGTACAATGCTGCGACAGCAGCGAGCAGTTCACTGTATTCTTCAATTTTTCCCTGCTCTTTACCCAAAGAAAAAAGCGCCTTTGCATAACGGCGTGCTAGAATCGTATTTCTCACTGTACCGTACCCACTCTTTCAAGGAACTGTTCTGTTATCGTCACCTGATCTGCGGGGGTGAGATTGGAAACGATTAACTCCTCGGCCATTGCAGCTGCCTGCTCTGCAACCTCGTCACGTAACATCCGCTTTGCATCCTCCAGTTCGCCTTGAATGGAAGCCTCAGCCTGACGTTTAATATCGTCAGCTGCTTGTTCAGCCTCAGCAAGAATCCTTTTCTTTTCATTCTCAGCTTGGGATATGGCCTTTTCGACAACACGGTCCATTTCTTCTTCCATGCCTGCAAGTCGCGTCTCAAACGCCTTGAACTCTGCCTGGGCATCATCACGCTTTGCTTCCAGCTCCTGCAGTTCTTCTTTGATCTGCTTTTGACGACCAGAGAGCCCGGTAGCAATGGGCTTGGCAAGAAATTTAACAAGGAGGATCACCAGCGCGATAAAGTTGACTGTCCTCCAAAAGAGGTCTTTCAGCTTCGCAGGAGCGAGTGAGCCGCCGACTTCTCCATGCCCACCTGTTTCTGCATGCGCATCGGCAGCAACTGCATGGGCGCCAGCCTGAGGGGCAACAGTTTCTATTGATGTGTGGCCAGTCGCTTCACCATGGGTATTCGCTGCAGCAGCTTCAGCATGAACAGCAGTTTTTCCACTCTCGTCGTGGCTCGACGCTGAAGCCAAGACAATTGTTGCCGCTCCTGAAAATAGCAACAGCAACAGAGTAGGTACAATAATTCCGACAATACGAGATTTCATGCTTCCAAGCTCCTCCCAAGTATCTTTCCGGCCATATCTCTAGCAAAACCTTCTGTTTTCGCCTGCAGGTCTTTCCTTGCTGCTTCAACCTGTGTGCGTATTTCCGCCATTTGTTTCTCTTTTTCGCCATCTGATTCCTGACGAATAGCAGCCAGTTTCTCGGCGCCGGCAGCCTGCGCGCTAGCACGTGCGGCATCAAGTGCTTTTTTCGCCTTGCCGCTGCCTTCGCGCATTTTCCTGTCCAAATCAAGCTGGCGGTTTCTTGCCCGTTGCTCCAGCTGAGCGACCTGATCATGCATGGAATCCACTTTTTGCTTCCTTTTTTCAAGGATACCAAGCACCGGCTTGTACAGAATTGCATTGAGCACCAGCATCAACACAATCATGTTGATGATATGTATTACCATAGTAATATCAATTGAAATCATACCAACTACTCCTCATCTCAAGAAGAAAACAGGCCATAACTCTGAAAGTGAATGGCGGTTCATATTACGACAGGATTTCTACTTAAAAATCCTGTTACTGTCAATTCATTTTAAATAAAACTTATATGTTTTTTCAGTTCTGCTTGCCACTCGACAACAAACACGGAAAACAGATGACTTCAGAGGGGTATTATTACCCAAGCACAGCCCTTGATGAGTCATTATTACACAGCCTCGCGACGTAACCACGACACCAATTCCTCAATCCCTTCTGCTGTACTCACCTGTTCCTTGTAACCAAGTATACGTTCAGCCTTCTCATGATTAAACCAGTGAGAATGCGCCAATTGGTGGGCAAGAAAACGTGTCATCTTCGGCTCAGTTGTGCATCTCGCCAAGCCAAAAATTCCTTCAAGGGCCCCCCCGGCCAGGTAAGCAACAAAAAATGGAACTTTTTTATGTATCTGCTCAATGTCTAGCCTTGCATACAGGCTATTTATCCATTCCCAAAGAAGCACTGGCTGTTCTTGCCCAATGAAAAATGCCTGTCCACCAGCTGAACCACCGGCGTGTAAATTTTCTGCAGCAAGAATGTGTGCATGGACCACATTATCGATATAGCTAATATCCACAACATTATCACCCTTGCCGACTACTTTCAGCTCTCCTTGTCTGCCTCGCTCAAGTAATCGGGGAATAAGATGCTGATCACCAGGCCCCCAGACAAGATGCGGCCTGATAGCAGTAGTACCCAATCCTTTTCCATTTGCAGCAAGGACTATTTTTTCGGCCTCGATTTTACTTGCAGCATAGTGGCATAGTGGACGGGAGGCATATGGTAGCCGTTCGTCCGCCCCTTTTAGAGGCGCACGATCAAACACAACCGATGGAGTCGAGGTATACACCAAAACAGGGACGGATGCATCCTTGCAGGCGGCAATTACATTTTGGGTCCCCTGGGTATTTATAGCAAAATATTCCTCTTCTGCGCCCCATATTCCAGCCTTTGCAGCAACATGAAAGACTGTGTCCACACCTTTAAAAACAGATTGTAGAAAATCTAAATCACGAATATCTCCCTGATGACATCGCACCCCTATTTCCATCAAATGGGGATAGCAATTCCGCCCAACTACATTGACCTGCAAGCCCTTACTTATCAATTTCCGTACAATGGCCTGGCCGATAAACCCTCCACCGCCGGTTACCAGTATATTTTTCATAGTCTTTGCACAAACACGTTATTAAACCTATGACCTGACCAGATCACTGATTTTCATCAATCATAACAGCCTACTTTACGTTTGGCCCAAAGGGCCAGCTGCTCACGGAAAATCTTGGCATTGTGCCGTATATCCACAGGAAACCCAGGATGAACAAGGAAGGTCTCTATCCCTTGCGTCAAGGTATTTGCAGCAGCCAAGCCTTTTAGTTGTTGAAACAGCATGCCGTGGTTGCGGCTTTTTTGTTTTAGCTCAACTATTAATACAGGTCTTTGTTTGCCAATTTTTCCCACGCCCACCAGAGCAGAACGAAATACAGCTGGGTGTTCGTTAAAAATTGCCTCGCAGGGGATGGTATATAAAGTCTCTGAATCCGTAAAAACCCGATGCGCTTTGCGGCCACAAAACCACAATCGCCCCTGTTCGTCAAAGTAGCCCATATCCCCCATACGATGCCAAAACGTTTTCCCATCCTTAATTTTAGCATGCACATTTTCATGGGTATTGCTGTCATAAGCTCTAGTTACCACAGCTCCTTTGACGACAATTTCGCCAATCTCTCCAAGGGGTAATTCTATTGTTTTTCCCCACTCAGATACAGGCTCATCGCAAGGAGTGATTACTTTAATCGTAATCCCCGGCAAAGGCCTGCCGACGCAGGTCCCTCGTCCGTGGCGAGTCTGTTCCCATGTTTCACCGGTCACTTCATGCCCTTCTATTGCTGCAATGGGGAGGCTTTCGGTTGCACCATAGGGTGTAAATATCTCAGCGTTATCACCCATAAGCTGCTGCAGGCTCTTGATGAGCGTTCCCGGAACCGGAGCACCAGCCATGAGAATCTTTTCGACAGGTAGCTTAACATCGTTTTCCAGGCAATATCGACTAACCACATTCCAGATGGCAGGAGAACCAAACGAATAGGTAACTCCATGCTCTACAATTGAGCTGACGAACTTTCGAGGATCAACCTTTGCAGGGCGGGTCGGATCCATATCCGGAATAACAGCGGTCGCCCCCAACGCAATCGAAAAAAGGCCGAAAAGCGGAAATCCAGGTTGATCAACATCTCCCGCTCCTATGCCAAAATAATCCCTGATCAGTTCCAACTGCGCATGAAAAATGCCATGGGTATACTGGACGCCTTTTGGAGGCCCGGTGGATCCGGTAGTGAAAATAATAGCTGCCAGATCATCTACGCCTGCTTTGAAATGAGGAACACCGGATCTTTCGGATTGAGGTATAGAGTCTTCAATCCTCTCCAAACAGGCCCCACGCCACAACAAAGAAGGACCTACACAAACCCTGGTGCGGAGGGAAACAAACGGTTTTCGAAAGATGGCACTGAAATAAATTGCTGTGGGAATACCGATCAAAATATCCGGCATTACAGCACCAATGCAGCGCAACAAATTTTTGTATCCCATCCCGGGATCAATCAAAATAACTACAGCCCCAAGTTGGAACAGGGAGAAAGTCAGACAGATAAACTCAACCGATGGTCGGACCATCAGCATAACTCGATCTCCTTTCTTTATTCCAAGCTCATGGAGTTCTCCAACAAAATAATTGGTGATGGCTGCGAGTTCCTGAAATGACCAAGACTGCCATCCACCCTTACGCGGCGCGACAAGCCCTCTCTTGTATTGCATTTTCAGTGCAACCTGTTCAAGAACATTGCCGATATTATAATCTATCATGGCCGTTATCTTGTTGTTCCAGAAATCCTTTGATTAGGGGTAAAATATCGGACAATGCATCTTCCAGTACGTAGTGGCCCGCCTCTGGAAAATAATGCCCCTCGGCAGCAGGAAAACGAGTCAGCCATTCATCATAAAAATGACGGGTAAAACAAAAGTCCTTTCCACCCCAGCATATCAGCATAGGATGCTGCTGTAATTTTTCAAGGGAACGTTCAACTTCAACCAGACACTCCCAGGAAGGGTGATCAGCTGTCAATGGTATATCCTGAACAAACCTCAGGATAGCAACCCTGTTTTTCCAATTATCATAGGGCGCTACAAAACCGGCAGCGATATCCTTGCGCATCTTTTTGGTAACAGCCATAAAAAGAGCGGCCCGGGCAAAACCATTCAGTCCCCTGACCAGAAAATCACCGATAATCGGCCAGCGGCAGACAGCAATCCGAAAAGGTATCCGTTTTGATCTAAAAGCAGCTGTATTCAATATCACGATCCTCTTGACAATCTCAGGATTTCTCCCAGCCCAGCCCATACCAATAGCGCCACCCCAATCGTGGACGACCAGCGTGCACTGCTTAATTTCTAGATGAGCTAGCAGGGCTTCAAGATTGGCAATATGATTGCACAGAGAATAGTCATACTCGACAGGCTTATCAGAAAAACCGCACCCCAGGTGGTCTGGAACGATTAAACGGAATTGACCGGCTAGTTGAGCAACCACATTTCGGTAAAGATACGACCAGGAAGGATTGCCGTGCACACACACAACCACAGGCCCTTGACCTTCGTCAAGGTAGGCCATTTCCCCGCCATCTACCTTGAATCGTCGGGGAGTAAATGGATACTCTGCAAGTTGGTCCATCATGGTTACCACTCTATGCCAAGCATCAGCGAATTAATCCCTGAACCAATTCCAAGCAAGGCTGCTTTTTGACCGGCTACGAGCTGTCCCTGTTCGATCCCCAGCCCCATCGTCACAGGTGCTGATACGGAACCAACATTACCGAGAACAGGTAAGGTCTCAAAATTTTTACGAGGATCCAGCTCAAGACGTTTAAAAAGTGCCTGAGCATGGGCTTTCCCCACTTGGTGACAAAAAAATCGATCGATGCCCTCACCCGACCAGCCAAGCTCCTGCTGAAATCCATGCCAGCAATCAGCAGCAGTCTCAATCCCCTGCCGCAGCAGCTCTTCCGAATCAGTAGACATCAAGGTGCCCTGCTCCGAGTTCTGGCCACCTTGGCAAAGATGGTTATAGGCAGTATTGGCTCTACAGCTGCCTCCTATAAGAGAATGACCTGTGTCGCAAACGCGCTTATCCGACATAACAATGGCCACCGCACCAGAGCCGATGGTAAGCGAGGCAAACAAAGGTTTCACACTTTTCCTGGTAAGAGACTGTTCCTCAAGCATATGGCGCATTGTCGATTCTACCAGATCTTCAGCAGTTTCTCCGGCAACAATCACCCCTGATTTCACCTGTCCGAGTTCAATCATATTAGCCAACATGATCATGCCGTTAAGAAACCCAAGGCAAGCATTGGAAAGATCAAAGATATGACAGGAACCTGGAAGTTCCAAAGATCGATGGACAAATGCCGCTGTAGCCGGTTCCATCATATCGCGGCTTACAGAGGTAAAAATAAGACAACCGACATCTGCCCTGTCCACACCGGCACGTTCCAATGCCACGTTTCCTGCCTGAGCAGCCCCTTCACTCGGCCTGGTACCTTTATTCCACAGCCGCCTGCTTTGAATACCGCTCATTAGCTCCAATCGACCATGGGGAAGCTTCAACCGTTCATACAAAGGTGCAAGGCGTACTTCTATGTCATCAGAGGTAAGAGTGACCGGAGGCAACACATATCCGAAATCGTGCAGACAAACATTTGAAAATTGCATTATCTATAAAATGATAAATTGTAATTAAGCAGCGTTAAATTCTTAGTCTTCGGGCGTGTTGAAGCGCTGGGCCCACGTTATCAAGAGGGCTGCAAGGGCAACATCATCGAGGATACCCACAACCGGCACCCATTCAGGAATAAGGTCATAGGGAGAGATAACATACAGCAAACCGCTGCCAAGGATTATTTTCACATACAGCGGTGTTTCTTTGGAGAAAAAGACAGCACCCGTATTTCTGATCATCTCCACAACTCTGTTTATCATGTTCTCCTGCAGCTGCATGTGCGTAGCTTATAGTGCCGGCCTTCCCACATTACCCGTTTTTTTTAAAGAGCGGCCTTGGTCACAATCTCGGCATCAAAATAATTCATCCCCATACCAGCATCAACCACGACACACTGCCCATTAATACCCGAGGACCGGGGAGAGAGCAAAAAGGCGGCAACATTGGCTGCTTCTTCGGTCCTGAGCGCCTTTTTACGCAATGTTGCCTTTTCAGCAAAAAGATAGCTGTCAATATACCCCGGAATACCTGCAGACGCGGAGGTCTTCAGCAGACCAGGACAAACAGCATTAAATCTGACTTCAGAAAAAGCGGAAAAACTCTTGGCCAGAAAACAGATCGAGGACTCCAAGGCAGCCTTCACAGGTGCCATGTAGCCGTAATTTTCAGCAGCCATTCGAGTGGTGGAGATGGAAATAGTTACCAGAGCAGCATGGTTTGCAAGCAATGAGCGAAAATGATTTGCAATGGAAATAAAGGAAAAGCAGCTGATGTCAACGGCTTGGAGGAAATCTTTCTTGAGTGTCTCGTGGAAGGGCTTGAGTCCTTCAGAATAATTGGCAAATGCTATGGAATGGACAATACCCTCTACAGGACCATCAACCGCGCGATCAATCTGATCCCGAACCGCAATGATATTTGCTTCATTTTCGACATCACAAATAAAAACCTTGCTTTCCGGAAAGAGCTTTTTCGCCGTTTCTGCTCGCTGTTCAGATCTCACCACATGGATCACCTCAGCACCGGCTTCGACCAATACCCGACCGATGCTGCAGGCAACAGATTTTTTATTGGCTAGTCCAAATATAATAATTTTCCGACCTGCTACACCTAAAAAATCCACTTAATCCCCTTTGAGTGCACAGGCAAATTCAACCTGCACTGCAATTTGCCCACGGACTCTGACATTTCCTTTCAGAAACCAGGCTGATCCAATCCTTTCGGTTAGGTGAGCAGCTATTTCGATTGTATCTCCAGGACCAACCTCGCGCTTGAACCTGGCATTCAAAATCCTGGTAAGCACAGGTATGCCGCCAACTTGCTCTGAGTCGCTATTTTTTTGCTGCTTATGCATCAACTCGCTGATATAAACGGCACCGGCCTGAAACACTGCCTCGCACAGCAGCACTCCCGGCATAATCGGATAATCCGGATAATGCCCCTGAAAAATGTCCAAATTTGCAGAAATTGTCTTCTTTGCCCGAATCCCCTCTTCATTGATTTCAGTAATTTCATCAAGCCAAAGAAAAGGAGGACGGTGAGGAATCCTGGAATAAAGATAGTGTTGATCATTTAGTTCCATTACAGCCCCCCGGTAACCTCAAGCACAGCGCCATTTATATACGAAGCATTGTCACCGGCCAAAAATAAAACCGCATCAGCGACCTCTTGAGGGGTACCAAAACGACGTTGCGGCACCATCTTTTTATATTCTTTCACCTGACTCTCATTCAAATCATGAATAAAATCAGTGGCAATAAAGCCGGGAGAGACACAATTGACCGTAATTTTTCGTTTACCCACTTCTTTTGAAAGTGATTTCATCAACCCAACCTGCCCTGCCTTTGATGCAGCATAATTGGCTTGCCCTGCAAACCCTAGATGTCCCATGGGTGAAGTAATAAAAACAATTCGTCCATACTTCTGCTTCAGCATCAGGGGCAGTACGCACTTAGACATATTAAAGCCACCAGTCAGATTGACATCAATGACACGGTGCCAATCCTCTTCCTTCATCATGGCAACTACAGCATCACGCCGAACCCCGGCATTATTCACCAGGATATCCATGGTATCGTAGCGCTCTTCCACCTCGGCAAAGAAAGCAGCAACGGCTTCATAATCACTCACATCGAGTTGTTGAAGCGACAGGCAGCCTTCAAAAGAACTGCATTCCTGTTGCAGCTGGTCCGCTGCCTCTTTGTTGGCACCATATACTCCAACAACATCCGCACCACCGGCGAGCAGTGACTGCGTGATTGCTTTGCCAATGCCACGGGTTGCCCCTGTCACAACAGCCTTCTTTCCCTTAAAATCAGCCATAGCCCTACACAGTTATATTCAAATAAACATTCGGGTGGTTTTTACAGACCACAACGTCCTCACCCTTGCTCACGCAGATAGCCGTCAACATCATGAGCTGCAATCACGCCATAGTTAATGGCTCCCAACCAACCACTCATAATAATACCCACAGAGCCGACGTGATAAAGACCAGGTAACGTCTTATGGAGCGCCCTGGAGATGTCAAGCCCCTCAAATTTAGTACCAAAAGAGGTCCCCCTGGTATGCAAGGTATACCGATTAAAGGTGCGGGGAGTAGCAGACTCCACGGTATCAATCTTCTTTCTTACATCCGGAATATACCTTTCCAAATCAACAAGACACCTCTCGATCATTGCCTGTTTGGCCTGCAGATACTCGTTTGATTCTAAATAAGCCCAATCTGCATAATCGGCATTCATGGAGGCGACAATGGTATAATCAGGTTTTTCCGGTCTGGTTTTGGGATAGTAGACTGAAAACGTTCGGCTCCTGGTCTCCATCGCCCGCATTTCTTCTGCTGAGTACTCTTTGGCTGTGGAGGTAAACAACAAATCACCTATATCGTCTATGGTTTCTCCTTTACGAATGCCAAAATAGACCTGACAACTGGAATTATTTACCTCAACCTTATCATGCTCTGTTAGGAAATCAGGTGGAAAATTCTCTCTTCCTGCAAGATTGTCAATGGTATTGGTAATGCCGGCGTTGGATACAACAGCGGTTGCAGCAATGTGTTTCCCGTTGACAGCAACCCCGCAGGTTTTACCTTTATGGACCAGAACTTTTTCAACCTTGGCACCGGTACAGATGGTGACGCCGTTTTGCTGCAACTCTTTTGCCATCAGACCGATAAGGGTATCAGTTCCACCTTCAAAAGTATAAACCCCCCGGTTCATGAAATTGGAAAAAACAATACCGTAGGTTATGGCTGGTTCATCCATGGTGGACCCATTTGCATAGGAAATGGGCTCCATGAGCAGACGGTGGATATCAGTTCGCCCAGGAAAAAACTTGTCAAACAATTCTCTGGTGGTCATTGTTTGGTCATCGTAAAAATTCATGCCGTCAACAGTGGCAAAAAAATCATGAACTGTCTGAGCCGCGACCCCAAAATTCTCTTGCAGAATACGGATAAAATCGACTTTACTAAAAGTGGTGGTCAGGGAAAACTGAGGGTTATCAAACACTATCTTTGGCAACTGGACAATACGATCACGAATCTCCTTGCCCCAGTATTTTTTACAGGTTTTCACCATTCCATAGGGAAAACCGTGCAGGGACACATCAAAAATATGCCCCCCCCTTTTAAACCAGGTCGCCAAACCTCCAAGCTGTATATGGTGTTCAAGCAGCAACACTGAGTGCCCGGCATCGGCAAGCCTGTTTGCGCATGTCATCCCTCCAAGTCCTGATCCAATGACAATAACGTCATAGCGGTTTTCAAGCGTATCTAAAGAAGAGTATTTCATATGTCCTTAATGCTGTTACGTAGCCGTATCTAGGAAAGAATATGTTGATTAATCACTGTAACGCCGCTGAGCATGGCCCCGACAATACCCAGGTACCCTTGGTCCGTGCCGGCAATAAACAAATTGGGCCAAGGCGTTTTACCGTCTCTTATTTTTAAGGGACTCCCATAGATGGCACCTTCAGCCTTTCTGGTAAAACGTTCAACCGTGAGCGGTGTAAAACTATCCTGGTAAATCACATTCTCGCTGTATGGGCCGATGACATCTTCCGCGTTACTGATCGCAGCATGGGTCCACTGCTGTTTGAGTGTTGTGTATTCAGCAGGAGTTGCCGCTTTCCATAGGGCATAATTAGCAGCATTGGTGTTCCTGATCTGAAAACACTCTTCCTTCTCTAGCCCTTGAAAATTATCAGGAAAACAAATCACTCCCCAGGAAAGGTCAAGAAATGTCGTCGGTCGCTGGTAGTGTAACTGGGATTTTTTATTATAAAAAAGGATTGTAGCCGAACTGTCAAGCCCCTCTCGTGCTTTCTCATCAACCAGGGACACGGTTTCCATAAAACTCATCCGTCCACCGTATGCCTGCTGCGGAATATCCCATCCGCTGAGCTTGATGGTTTCCGGCATGCCTACGGTGGAAAGCACAGCATCTGCTGTTAGAATTTCACCATCGGCCAGTCGTATACCTTTAACCTTGCCCTGTTCCCTATAGATTTCTTTCACCAATGCACGATAACGAATTTCTCCGCCAAAACTTTTAAACTGATCCAGTAACATTGTTAAGAATTCTCGGATAGTCCCACCAGGCCTGAAAAATCCTTCTTCAAAAACAGACCGGAACATAATCACAAACTGCCCCATATCCATATCATGCTCTTCAGGATTACCATATACCATCAGCGGTAACAGCAGCATTTCCTCCAACAACGGGTTCTCAAGAGCGCGCGAGAGAAAAGTACGCGCAGATTTCCAAGGTTGCACTGTAAAAGGGTCATACGCAGCAATACTTTTTTTCAGAGCAATAAATCTGTCAACACTCTCTGGAAAGGCTCCTGCCATCTCCTGTTCAAGAAGCAGGGGATCGTTGGAAAATAAAAGCGAGGCATCGGGGAATCGTATTTCAGAGCCCACCTGCTCATGGGTCGCAAACAGTTTTCTGGAAAGTTTGAGTTGACGAAAAAGAACATTCAATGGAGCACGTTTATTCCCGGCAGCCGCATAGTTGGTCATAGCATGCAGCCCGGTTTCCAGTATTTTCCCCTGCCTGAAATAATAGGAATTCAGGCCTCCTGGGATAGTGTGCTGTTCGAGAAGTAAGGTTTTGACTCCGAAACGCGCCGCACGAATGCCTGCGGCTATTCCAGATAAACCGCCGCCGATGATAATCAGCTGATACTCAGCCATAGAAAAAAGGTGGGAAGGAAGGTAAAGGCAGGACCAACGGGCAGCAATGCCGGCATAATCCTGCCTGCTCAAGTTTAGGCGTCTTTCAGCTTTGGCTCCAGGTAGTTGACACAGCTGGTCAAAGTTGCCAGCTCCGGATATTCGTCCTCAGGAATCTGCAGCTGATAACGTTTTCGCAGTTCCATAACAATATCCAGAAAATCCATCGAGTCCAAATCAAGCTGGTCGCGTAATGGTGCATCTGCGTCAAGGTTATCAAATTCTGCTTCTTCGTCGATATCTTCTATTATTTCAAGGATAACGTCCTTGATTTCTTCCCGAGTCATACTCCGTCCCCGTTGCTTATTGAAAACTCTTCCAACAGTAGCCTTTCAGGCAAGAGTTGCAAGAGTCATATTCGTTATATGGAAATCAGCTTAATAGTCAGTGACTAATGTGTGAGCATACGGCCAGCTCTTCCAGCCCCCAGTATTCATCGAACGGGGACAAAACGGAAGAACTTACCATAAAACACCTCAACCCGCCACAAAACTCTTGACAACAACCACTGAATTTATTCCCAGCATACCAAAGGAATTATTCAACACAGCATCAACACGAGCAAGTTTTTGCGGTTCGCCACTCACCAACCCTTGCATAGCGCAGTCAGGGTCAAGTTGATCGAGATTAATGGTCGGATGCACGTAATGATCAGTAAAAGAGGGAAGGTTGCCGGCAAGTTCGAGTACTCCTGCCGCGCCCATCGCATGCCCGATACTGGACTTGGTATTGTTGATATAGGTGGATGTGCAGCCGGCAAAAGTCTTTCTAATGGCCGAACATTCCTCCACATCACCCTGGCGAGTGCCTGTGGCGTGGGTATTCACGATCGTAATATCACCGGCATCCATTCCAGCCCGCTTCAGCGCCATTTCCATGCACTGTTGCTGCCGGGGACCATATGGTAAAACAAAATCCCTGGCATCGGAATTCATGGCATACCCTGCAAGCTCACCATATATTTTTGCTCCTCTTTGCAGAGCACTGTCCAGTCTTTCCAGGGTAAAGACACACCCTCCTTCTGAAATAACGATTCCGTTTCTCTCCATATCAAATGGACGACTGGCACGAATGGGGTCTGGATGTTCGGCTAAAGCTCCTTGAGACTTGAAAGAGGCAAAGATACCAAAAGAGCCGACACACTCGGAGATCCCACCGCAAAGGGCAAAATCCACCTCTCCCAATCTCAACATCTGGGCCCCCTGAATAAGTGCGGCATTCCCTGCGGCACACGCAGCACCAATGGTATAGTGAGGACCGGTAATACCCAGATTCATGGTAACTTCACCGGCTGGGTTGTTGAGAACGGTTCGCGGGTTATGGTGATGGGTCCAATAGTCCACATTATAATCGAATTTGCTTATATTGTAGACCTCATTTTCCGTTTCCACCGTCCCATGCTCTGTAAGGCCAAGATAAACTCCGGTTGTGCTACGGTCATACTCCTCAAAGGTTATTCCGGCGTCCTCAAGAGCCTCATTGGCGCAGTATACGGAAATACAGCCTGCACGACTTCCGCGCTTGTTCTCCCTCTTTTTACGGTACCTTGTTTCATCAAACGTACAAATACCGGCCGGATGAACCCCCATATACCGAAGATCCAAAGTTGTTATGCCGCTTTTGCCGGCAAGAAGATTCGCTCTAAACTGGTCGAGCGATGATGCACCAGGTGCGGTAAGCCCCACTCCGGTGATGACAATTCGTTGTGAATCAGACTGTTGCATTATCTTACTATTCTTTCGATGCTGCAGGACTATTCAAGGATACTTAAACAATTAGAATCTTCATCCAAGATTAAGGCATGCTTAAAAAATAACAACAGACACATAATTAATATTCCGATGTTTTTTTAAAGTACAGCAAGAAAGTTGGGTGAAAAGGCAATTATGCAAGATGGCCTAAAAAGTGTAACAGCATCCGAGTTATGGTTTATGCGAAAAACGCATATACGGCCTCAGCCACATATGCGTTCTCCAGCGTTCAAATCTCAAAGGCATCTTGAATTATCAGCAATTTAGTTCGAGGTCAGGCAAGCCATGACTCCGGAAAATCGGGCTAAATGGCAATTATTCAAGATACCCTTGTTCTTGTCGCCACTGTCAAAGTTTATTTGAGCAGCTCCTCAACAATAGCAGGCACCTTGCTGACAGCCTCATCAAGCTTGTCCGGCATGCTACCGCCGGCTTGGGCCATGTCTGGTCGACCACCGCCTTTGCCGCCAACAATAACAGCGACTTTGTTAACAATATCACCAGCCTTTATCCTGCCTGTCAAATCTTTGCTCACTACAGCAAGCAAGGCTGCTTTTCCACCAAATTCTCCACCAAGCACTGCAATACCGGTCTGCATTTTATCTCTGATTTTATCACCAATTTCGCGCAGTGTTTTTGGAGAATCCAATTTCACAGTACAGGCAACAACCTGCACCCCGTTTACCTCTACCGCCCCCGCAAGGAGTTGATCAAGGTTGGAAAGGGTCATTTTGGCAGTGATCGCCGCAAGCTCCTTTTCCAGCGCTTTGTGCCTTTTTTGTAAATTGACCACCTTTTCAGCAGCTCTCTCCAGTGGGCTCCCCACGGTCTTGCACAGTTCCGTTGCGTCCTGTTCAAATTTGTGGAGCCATTCCATGGCCTGCCTGCCGGTAACAGCCTCTATACGACGTACTCCTGCAGCAATCCCTGTTTCATGAATCACTTTAAACAGGCCGACATCGCCGGTTGCACCGGCATGGGTACCCCCACAAAGTTCTTTGCTAAAATCACCGATGGTTATCACCCGGACATCATCACCATATTTTTCACCAAAGAGTGCTGTCGCACCAGCTTCAATTGCTTCTTCCCGGTCTAGAATTGCCGAAGACACAGGAATATTCTGCCGAATTTTGGCATTAACTATTTTCTCTATTTTCACAATTTCTTCAGGGGAGACCGGAGAAAAATGGGTAAAATCAAAACGCAACCGGTTACTGTCTACCAATGAACCGGCCTGCTTGACATGCTCACCCAAGACCTGCTTCAAAGCGGCATGCAAGAGATGTGTGGATGTATGGTTCGAGGCAATTTCTGCGCGACGCTCAGCAACCTGGAGATTAACCTGCTGCCCCTGCTCAAGCGTTCCTTCAACGACCTCACCATGATGAAGAATAATCCCCTCTACTGGTGAGAGTGTTTGGGTCACCTCAAAACGACCTCCCGGCCAGGATATTTCGCCTTGATCGCCAACCTGCCCCCCTGATTCCGCATAAAACGGTGTCTGCCGGCAAAATACCTGTAAACGCTCGCCCGCTTTTCCGCTTTGCACCAACGCACCGGATTGATCAATGATTCCCTCAACCACAGAATCGCTGTTGGTGGAAAAATAACCTGTAAACTCGGCAGTCTTTTCCTGATTGACCAGATGTAGCACACCTTGGTCAAGATGGTCCACATCGCTGCCCTTCCAGGACTTACGTGATTGCTCACGTTGCTGCTCCATGGCCAGGGCAAACCCAGGTTCATCAAAGGCGACGCCCCTTTCTATCGCGGCATCACGGACGATATCGACAGGGAAGCCATAGGTGTCATACAGCTTAAAAATGAATGTACCATCAATAATGGCCGATTCTCCCGACTCTGCTTGTAATCTCTGTATTTCTTCATCAAGCTTCTGCAGCCCTCTGTCAAGAGTCAAGCCAAAACGCTGCTCTTCGTTGGCTACCACTTTGGCCAGCAAGTCTCTAGTATCATCCAGATGTGGATACGCGTCGACCATTGTCTCTGTGACAAGCGCACAAACTCCAGGAAAAAACGATTCCAACCCCAGGGCCCTGCCATAGCGAATGGCTCGACGCATAATTCGACGCAGAACATATCCCCGCCCTTCATTGGAAGGCAACACGCCGTCCCCTACAAGAAAAGTGGTCGCTCTGGCATGATCTGCAATTACACGAAGGGACACATCGTCACTTTTATTGTCGTGATATTTTTTTCCTGCCAGCTCGGCGATATAATCAATAATCGGGGTAAATAGGTCGCAATCAAAATTATTGTATTTGCCTTGTAAAACAGCTGCTACCCGCTCAAGCCCCATGCCGGTATCAATGGACGGGTGTGGCAACGGTGTCATTTTACCGTTCTCGTCTCTGTAAAACTGCATAAAAACCAAGTTCCACAACTCCAGAAAGCGGTCACAATCACACCCTAGTTTGCAGTCAGCACGACCACAACCAGCTTCCACTCCTTGGTCTATATGAATTTCAGAGCAAGGACCACACGGCCCGGTATCCCCCATGGCCCAGAAGTTCTCTTCTTCTCCCATGCGGACGATTCTTCCCGGTGGCAACTCTTTGACCTGTTTCCATAATTCATCTGCTTCATCATCGTCATCATAGATGGAAACCCATAACTTCTGTGGATCCAAACCAAGCTCAACCGTCAAAAACTCCCAGGCATAGGCAATGGCTTCCTTCTTGAAATAATCACCAAAAGAAAAGTTACCCAGCATTTCAAAAAAGGTATGGTGACGGGCCGTATATCCTACATTTTCAAGATCATTATGCTTGCCTCCGGCTCTAACACTTGCCTGGGCTGTGGTCGCACGAGTGTATGGTCGATGCTCTTCACCCATAAACACTTTTTTGAACTGCACCATTCCGGAGTTAACAAAGAGAAGGGTAGGATCATCATGGGGCACCAAAGAAGAAGATTTCACCCTGGTGTGTCCGTGTCGTTCAAAATACTCAAGAAAACGTTTTCTAATTTCTTTACCGGTCATCTTTGCAAATATGTTTTGTGTTAATGGGTATTCAAGATATACAATCTTAAAATCAAAGGTAACTCTTCAGCAGCACCCCAACTCTTCACGATCAGCTCGCCCAGCATACCGATGTATCGAAGTCGGGGCTTACCTGCTAAATCGGTCAGCTTGTGAACATTTGGAGCACTGCTGATCAATTACAGTTGGGCTAGCTTGACAGCTTTTAGCTCTTCGCAGAACAGTTACGAATCAAAATACATTATGTCTGCAGATTACTGACGATGGCGACAAAAGTCCAGGCGCTAACCAGAATTTCTCATGAGCATTTTGTCATTTCCCGAAAAGATATGTGATTTCAGATTGATGCTATTAAAATAAATCAGATATAAAATGAATAAAATGCTCACCAAAGGTCAGTCCATGCGGTACCAATAAGCGACGATTCGAAAACATACCACCATGCGCCTACGCTCAACATAAACCAATAGTGTGCAATTGAGCAACATTGATACAATATCGCGAGAAATAAGGGCTAATCATATACATCAACGACGACAATGCAAATAAAAAAACCATCGCGCACAAGGCGAACTACACTTTTCAGTACTTCATCTCCACCTCAACCCTTGCTTGTCCCCAAAAGCCACCCTCAAAAAAGTCGTTCTTCGCCCTTATTGCGTCCCAACTGACGTACATCTTCCAAAGTCTGCACGCCCATACTCTTTAATTTCTTAGCCAGGAAAAGAAAAAGATAAGCGGTCTGCAATGCATCCTCCAGGGCATCATGGGGCTTAAAACGGGGCAATTTAAATTCTGCTGTTAAATCATCGAGTACAAGGGATCCAGGGTTCCCCGCAAAACGAACGCCTCTTTTTCCGGCAAGCTCTTTGTAGAGACGAGCCATGGTCATGGTATCAACGCAAGGATTGGACAGGATCCCGCCAAGATTTTTCCTGATTGCAAGGTTTAAAAAATGAAGATCAAGGCTAATACAATGCCCCACCAAGAGTGCTCCACTGCAATACTCAACAAACCGGGGTAAAACCTCCTCTATACCTGGAGCCTTCCGGAGCTGCTCAGGAGTGATGCGATGGACAAATGTCGCTTGATTTGCATCTAGTTTGACGGGACGAACCAAAGTGTGAAAGGTACTGGAAAGTTCAATCTGTAACCTGGAGATACGAACGGCACCAATGGAAATAATTTCATCTTTACGCTTATGCAGGCCGGTTAATTCCGTATCACACACCACATAATCATAATCAGGTAAAGGAAGGCGAAAATCAAGCCGCTTAAACTGCTCCTCATTGCGCACAAGGAGTGGATCTGGTTTCCTCAACCAGCTAAAAAAAGAGCGCATCCCCTATCGTTGCCTTTTATGAATACCCTTAACCAGGGACTGCAACAGATCATTTAATTCGCCAACCAGCTCAAACCCATCCCGTAACATTTTCCTCTCCAGTTCAGTAAGTTTTCCAAGCGCAATAAAGCTATCCGGCAGAGAGCCGACTTCATACTGATGCAGTTGATGGATAAGTTGTATATGCATCTGGATTTCGCAAGCCTCCTGAATCCGACCGGCCAATTCGCCGTCAAGGCGACCTTCCTTTGCAAGGATTGCAAGCCGGGCAAGGGTGTTCGTTTCCCTAATACCATAATGAAGAGCCAAAATTCGTGCAAAGTGAATATAAGGCGCCAATCCCTTTTCTTTTATATCAAAAAGGCTTTCCTGCTTGCCGTCCTCCTCAACAATAACATCTCTAAAAACAGCGAGCGGAGTTCTCCAGGTGGTACAATCATTGACAGCGCTGATTAAATATCCATTATACTTTCGGGCATCCTTAACTATCTTGGCGCGTATCTCTTCAAAAAGGGGTTTATGACCGTACCCAAGCCGAATGTCAAAAAATGCCCCTTTCTCAACCACACCTGCAAAAGGCTCCCCCTTAAGCCAAGTAGTATACTGATCCTTCCAGACACGTAATGGCCGGCACCACCGGGAATCGCTTGCAATAATGTGCTCTTCAGCTACAGGATACCCGCAATTTACCAGATGGTTTATCGTTCTTTTGCTCAACTCCTTAAAATATACGGCTGCTGCCCTTTGCTGGTAATCATCTTCGGGGTCGGCATATACCAGTGCGTTCTCCTGACCAGTCTTAAACGTTAACTCCTTTCGCCCCTCACAGCCCAGCAACAACCAACAATAAGGGACCGGAGCACGACCTAACTCCAATTCCACTAAGCGTAAGAGCTGTGCGAGCACCCGGTCATTTAAAAGCGCTACCATCTGGGCAATATTACCAGCTTTCGCCCCTTCATTTATGAGGTTTCGAACAACACCCGGGATTTTCTGGGCCAAGGAATATAAGGCTGGATAGGAACACTGGGTGCTGATTTCTTTAAACAACATATAGGGAGAATTCCCTTGGAGCAACATGACATCATGAGAGGTAATTATCCCTGTAATTTTCCCGTTGTCCTCCACAGCCAAATGATGAATCCCGGAGGACATCATTTTTATCAGCGCATCAAAACAAACGGCCTGGGAACTGATAGCGGCTACCGGAGATGTCATGATTTTTCTTACCGGCATTGCCATCTCCATCCCCGCAGCAACAACCTTGTTACGAAGATCTTTGTCCGTAATAATACCGACAATATTATCCTCGTCATTCTCATAGAGTAACAGCGAGCCAACACTGAAACGCATCATCATTTTGGCTGCATCCTGCACCGACGCCCCCACAGGTATCCTACGCAGGGTACGCCCTATGATATCCTCGACTTTGATGGAAAAAAGGTACAGATCTTCGTCTCCACGTCTGGCGACCCTATGTTTCCGCAATTCTGTATACGCGGTGGACACAACTTTCTCGGAAAAACTTTTTAAATAATACTGGGCAAAGCCCGGCTGCGAAGTAATCAAGTCCAGAAAAATGTCTCGTGGCAACAAAAAACAAAAGGTATCTTCCACTGTTTCCACATTCATATTGGCCACAGTGCCTCGTATTATACCAAGAGCCCCTATGTATTCGCCTTCACCGCGGTAATCTTTCAGCGTAGTTTGCCCTTCCTCGTCGGTCAAAAACGATTTCACTCCACCTTGTTGGATCAGATAAAGAAATCGGACTTCACTTTCCCCCATGGTAAGCAGCCATGTTCCTTTGGGAAAAAAGTCGACTCGTACATGCCGGGCAACATCTTGTAAAAGTTGCAAGTCGAGCTCCTTAAACGGCATGATATTGCCAAGAAAATCGACAATCACATCAGGTGCTGAAGGCACCTGCCCATTACTTGCCATATGCCCCTTATCCATAATGACTGTACCTATTTAATAGAGCCTCATGGCTACAAAAAGTCCAAAAAAAAACAGGCAGGACACCGGAGCGTCCTGCCTCAATATACGTCATTTCATTGCCGGTTGCACGTAGCCGGTGGCATCTAAATCAAACTGCTCCTCTTTTACGATTAGCCCAGTTTTTTCTTACCGTCAACGAGCTGATCGACCACAGATGGATCGGCAAGGGTTGAAGTGTCGCCAAAATCTTTAAAATCGTTGGCTGCTATTTTACGCAAAATACGTCGCATAATCTTTCCGGATCGGGTCTTCGGCAAACCTGGGGCCCACTGGATGGCCTCAGGGGTAGCAATGGGTCCGATTTCAGCACGTACATGGCTGCGTAGCTCTGCAAGCAGTTCATCACTTTCTTCAGCCCACGACATCAGGGTAACATAGGCAAAAATTGCCTGCCCCTTGATGGGATGAGGCATACCAACAGCAGCAGCCTCAGCTACAGCCTCATGGGACACCAAGGCTGATTCGATCTCGGCTGTACCCAGCCTGTGACCACTTACATTGATAACGTCATCAAGGCGCCCCATGATCCAAAAATAACCATCTTCGTCACATCGAGCTCCGTCTTCTGGGTCATAAATTCCTTCATACCGGCTAAAATAAGTTTTTTTATACCGTTGGGGATCACCAAAAACGCCACGAAGCATACCAGGCCAAGGCTGGCGAATAACAAGGTGTCCACCCTCATTGGGTGCAGCCTCCTTCCCTTCCTCATTAAAAATTGCCGCATCAATACCTGGTAAAGGGTAACTTGCGGATCCCGGCTTCAGCGGGGTTGCATACGGCAGTGGCGAAATCATGATCCCGCCGGTTTCGGTCTGCCACCAGGTGTCAACAATGGGTAGTTTTCCCTTACCCACGTTCACATGGTACCACATCCATGCTTCCGGGTTAATTGGCTCACCAACAGATCCGAGGATACGCAGACTAGACATATCATAACGCTGGGTATACTCAATGCCGTCACGCATAAGCGCGCGAATGGCGGTTGGGGCAGTGTAAAAAATATTGACTTTAAATTTTTCAACTATCTTCCAGAAACGATCAGGAGCCGGATAGCTTGGAACGCCTTCAAACATAACAGTCGTTGCCCCAAGACCAAGCGGACCATAAAGAATATAACTGTGACCGGTAATCCAGCCGACATCTGCTGTGCACCAGTAGACATCGTCGTCCTTGAGATCAAATACCCATTGACTGGTGTGCATGGCATAGGTCAAATAGCCGCCGGTGGTATGGACAACACCTTTGGGTTTACCGGTAGAACCTGAAGTATAGAGAATAAATAACAGATCCTCAGCATCCATAGATTCGGGTTCACAGTACGATGCAATATCAGACTCTTCAACCTCTTCATGCCACCAGCAATCACGCCCTTTCTGCATGGCTACATCTGTCCCGGCCCGATCAACAACGATACAGCTTTCAACGCAGTCACATTCCTCCATGGCTTGATCAGCATTTGCTTTCAGGGGGATCGCCTTACCCCCGCGAAGTACGGCATCTGCAGTCAGCAGAACCTTGGCCTCACAATCATTGATTCGACTCTGCAAAGCAATCGCAGAAAAACCTGCAAACACAACAGAATGCACAGCACCAAGTCGGGTACATGCCAACAGAGAAATAGCCAGTTCCGGAATCATCGGCATATAGATGGCAACCCGGTCCCCCTTTTTGACCCCTTTTTTCTTGAGTACATTAGCAAACCGACACACTTCGGTGTGGAGCATCTGATAAGTGTAGACCTTTACGTCTTCTTCCGGTTCTCCCTGCCAGATGATAGCGGCTTTATTGCGGCGACCATCCTCAAGATGGCGGTCCAGACAATTGTAGGAAACATTGAGTTTTCCCCCCTGAAACCACTTGACTTCGGGAACAGTCAAATCGTATTCCAGGACCTTGTCCCATTTCTTATCCCAGGTGACGAGTTCATCGGCACGTTCACTCCAAAACCCTTCCGGGTCATCCATAGATCGCTGATAAATCTCCTTGTATTGATCAAGGGATTTTATCCACGCCTCATCACGACCTTCCTGGGGTGGCTCAAAGGTATTCCCCTCACTCAGCAAACTCGTAATCTTATCTTCCATCTCTTTTGCACTCATAGGCCCCCCTTGGACTATTATTTAAGCATGGATTGCAGACACCACACCTAGTAGGAAAGCCTAGTCAAACATGCTTTCCTTTTACTCTTCATTATCATGTATAGGTTGTTGGGTAAAAATAGAGAAAAACAGAACGTTATCAAATACCTCTCTCTTCTGAAAACATAGTAGTAGGATTAATAATACCTTATTCCTTTGTCAAGATATAACAAAATAATCCCACCTCGGCCCCCAGAGGCATCTGTTTTTACGCAACCGGGGATAGTATACTGCGCTCAAAACAAACAAGCGCTATATTACTAAAAAAAACAGACTGTTAATAAGTTTTCCGCTACAAGTTTCATAACAGGGCTGCAAACTAAATTGGTCCATTGTTCATACCAATTTACAGCTATTGCTTTTTTCTGATACCATCCTTCATTATCGTTGATGACACGTCTTCCCACATGAAAAAAGCTTTCGTTACCCAATAAATCTGACCATCTACATGAAAAACGAACATATTTCTTGACAAGCAGCAGGTAACTATCCAATAATTTTCCTATACAGATATTTTTCAGTCATAGACTGTGCAATCAACAACAAACGGATCTAATAGCTGTCGCTGTTATCCAATCAATAGCTCTTGTCCATTTCACATCAACACTCTCTGCTCTTTTAGCAAGCGGGAGACTACTGCTGGAGAATTTGCCGCACATGCCTACACCTCCAATGCCGACCTCTCCAAGCACCCGTCTACATCGAGAGCCAATGGGCTGATAAACATGCGCAAGGACGTAACTCGCCTCCATAACCACATTGCTGATCACAAGAGAACAGAACTGATAAAAAGAGTATACGATCCCTCTCATAAGGCCCGCTCTTTCCAAAAAACGACGATCTCTACTCGACGATAAGAATGTCCCCCACAACATTCCTGATCCAATGCCCGATCACTCATCCTCGCAAGATAACATGTATTTTTTTGTTACTCACTGTCCTCAGTATCTTGCTTTTTCTTTCGCATACCCAACAATCAACAACGGCTTTATTGGCCAAGGGACCTCCATGGACAAAAATGCTCCATGCCGAGCAACCAATGGCTGCTCAAGAAATACTAACGGTTGGTATTTTTCCGAATTCTGAGGAAGCAGGCATCTTTACCCCTGCAGCGTTTTCATTGTTCATTACCCTTGACCAAACTCTTCAGTCTTTTGCGAGGGTGACCAGCACCTCGCCACAGATCCTTGCCAACGACTACCTCGCTCCGGGCAACATAGACCTCGCTACCCCAGGTGACCTCGGGGCGGTTACCCTTACTCCCTTTCTGAATGCTACACTTGATGTCCCCCAACTCACAGAGGCAACAGTTCAACAGGCGCTGCAATCCCCCTTGCTGAACAACATATTTATCTCCCAGGACGAAAAAGCAATAGCCCTACGACTCCCATGCCTGATAAGCGGCAAAACCCAAGAAATACAACAACAGCTGCAACACGCTGCCATAAACCAAGATCCCCAAGCTGTTCAGCTGCTCTTTTCCGGGTTGTCGTTTGCTAGAGAAAATTTTTTCAGAGAAATGGAAAAGAACACGCTCCCGCTCATGTGCGCCAGCCTAGCACTTATTGTTGCCGTTTCACTCTTAACCGTTTTCGCTTCCGGATACAGCTGCATATTTATCCTTCCGGTGGCCTGTTCCACTTCGCTCACCCTGGCCTTGCAAACCTTGGTACAGTTGCCGGCCGGCCTTTTTAGTTTCACCCCTCCGCTGATTGCAGCGTGCACCTCCCTCCTCTTCTCCATTTGGCTCGCTGCCACTCTTAACAGCAGATTGCCGGAGAAAGAAAAACACCCCTCGTTTATAGCCCGGGAAATGAAAATCCTCCTACCACAGCTTTGGCTCACGTCCCTTGCCTCGGCGGGGGCCCTGCTTTGTTTGTGTTTTTCCTCTCTGGCCACGGTTCGCTTTCTGGGGTTTTTCGGAGCTATTTCCATTTTACTTGCTTTTATCAGCAGCGTAATGGCAGTTCCAGCCACATTTATATTACTGCCCCCCTCCTGGAGATCGGTAAATAAAAATCAAAACAAAATAAGCAAAGGGTTGGCTGTCCTGGCCAAGCATACAACCCAAAGTGCTCTCCCAGGGAAGCTGGCATATATCTGCGCCAACCACTGTTCGCTCACAGTGGCAGCCCATATTTTTTTTCTCGTCCTGGGGATGACAGGCATCATGCTGGTAACAATTAATGCGACCCCTGTACAGTGGTATGCAAAAAAACATTGGATCCAAACAGCAAACCAAAAAATCATTCAACACTTTGCCGGGGTCGACCAGCTCAACCTTGTATTTTCGGCCAATGTTGTTGCTACACGCTCTATTAATGAAGCGCGGCAATGGCTGACCACTACGCTGAAAAATACCTTTGACGACGCACCGTCATTTTACACCTCGCTTGAAAAAGATATTGAACAAACCGTTGACCACCTGCATTCAACCACTGAATTCTCAAGCAGACTCACCAGTCTTTGGCGCCGGAAAATGAATGCTCTCCACGTGGAAGATGACGTACAGATTAACCACTGGTCAATAGCCTTGGATACCCTTGCCCAACTGGATAACGAAAAACAGACTTTTCTCAAGCCGGCTGTGCTTGCTTATTTGGCAGACTTACAACAGTTTCTGGAACAATTACCTGAGATAGGCAAGACCCTTTCTGTTGTGGATATAGTGGAATCAATGCACCAGGCCTTATTTGAAGGTGCCTCTGAGTACAAACGAATACCTACGACCATAGGCAGCGTTGACCAGACCCTTGCTGCTTTTAAAGAGAAACGGCCGACACCGCATCTTGCACGCTTTATAACTGCCGATGCAACCACAACAACGCTTACTCTTTATCTGAAAAATTCGTCAGCACGTTCCATAGAAGCAATCGTCCAAGCAACTGCGTCCTATTTCAAAACCACTCCCCCTCCTGTTCCATTGGACTATTTTTGGGCAGGATCAGCCTACGGTTTTAAAATATGGAATGAAAAAACGGTATTGTCTCTGATTCTCTGGTCCACAGTGGGGCTGATAACCGGCTGTCTCATATTTTCCTTTGCACGACGCTCATTGACGTGCGGCCTTGCTCTCCTGGCCGTCATTGGCTACCCGCTCATCTGTGCTTACGGGATATGCGGATTAATCGGAATGCGTTTGGCCACCGTTACCATGGCAGCCATCACCATATTGTTCCCTGTCTCGTTCTGCCTAACCTCCATAATGCTGCACTCAGCCGGCAAAAAAGTAAAAGAATATGGCTGTTGTCAAGACAACCTCCAGGAACAGTTAACAGCAACGTATTTCCCGGTCATATGGAGTGTGGCAGCTGTAATTTCTGGAGCTACCCCGGCTCTTTTTTCTGCTTATTACTCATTGCAAACAACGGCATTCATGACTATTTCATTTATGTTTATGCAGGGGATTACATTTTTTACGCTGCTTCCCCTTCTGTTTAATCTGTTGGAATCAAGATTATTTAAAAAAGAACTGCCGGCCCTTGATGAAGCAAAAGAACAAGCAGCAGTAACTGCAGACTGGAAAGACAGCATGGATGAGACAACGGCACATCTGTCGCTGCCCGCAGACACAGCAGCCGTTTCTGAACTGAAAGACGTTTTTGCGCCTCAAAAAAATACTGACACTACATAATGTTTTTTTGCTCACACTTTTTCAAAGGAGTGTAGATTATGGTAATTAATGACTGGATTCATGTCATGGCAGGTTTTTTCATTCTCATCAGTCTCGCACTGGGAGTGTGGGTAAGCAGCTACTGGCTTTTCTTTACCGCCTTTGTGGGCGCAAATCTGTTTCAATTTGGATTTACCGGATTTTGCCCCATGGCCATCATTCTCAAACGCCTTGGCGTCCCTGAACAAAAATGAAACTGGAAAAAAATATGACTCAAAAAGAAATGCACGACCTCGTTATTGTCGGTGGAGGACCGGGTGGTCTAACGGCTGGTATTTACGCCCAGCGTGCGGCACTGAAAACCGTGCTGATTGAAAAAGGATTACCTGGTGGCCAGATGGCATCGACTGATACCGTGGAAAACTGGCCTGGGATTAAAAATATCACCGGCCAGGAACTGGCTGAAAACTTTCTCACTCATGCCAAATCGTATGATCTTGATATTATTCAAGAAGAAGTTACCGCTATAGAGCCGGGCCTGGATTATCATACCGTTCGCCTTGCCAATGGCGACGTATACCCTGCGCATACCGTCATCATTGCCGTTGGCGGCAGTCCGAAAAAACTCAACATCCCGGGTGAAGATGAATACTACGGCAAAGGTGTTTCTTACTGTGCGGTTTGCGACGGTTTTTTCTTCCGCAACAAGACCGTAGTTGTTGTGGGTGGTGGTGATTCTGCAACCGAAGAAGCACTCTATTTAGCGAAGCTCGCCAAAAAAGTCTACCTGGTTCACCGCAGAGATGAACTGCGTGCAGGAATGATTCTGCAGAAGCGGATAAAGGCAGAGCCGAAAATAGATATACTGTGGAATAGCATTGTAACAAAAATAAACGCAGACGACACAGGCGTTTCGGAGGTGGAACTGCAAAACACCCTCACCAACGAAGAGAGTCGTTTAGCAACAGACGGCATTTTTATTTTTGTTGGCTTTGATCCTAACAACCAGCTGATTCCTGCTGGAACGCCAATGGATGCTGATGGCTTTGTCATGACCGACTGCAAGGGCGAAACAACCATGCCCGGCATTTATGTGATTGGAGATTTACGACAAAAATACGCAAAACAAATCGTCGTTGCCTCAGGAGAAGGTGCCACGGCAGCTCTGGCAGCCGCCCACTTTGTGGAAGCCAAAAAAGGCAGTCAGCACTAAAAAAAACGGGTCTTCTACCGCATGTTTAGAACTCACGCCGACCAGGCGCACTCAAAAGGCGCTTCTGGTCGGCAGAGCCGACCCATAATACATATGCCGGTGTTTTCTACCCAACAGTCTCACCTTTTTGGAATTCAACAATTTTATTTTTGAGCTGCTGGGTTAAGTTTTTAAAGTCGTCTTTGCGTAAAATTTCCTGAAACTGTTCAAGATAGTTACGGATCAGACTGACGCCCTCCACTACCACATCATAGACTTTCCACTGCTCGCCACGTAGCAGCATAATATAAGAAACCGGTATTTTTCTTTCCCCATCGACCAACACCGTCTGCACCTGGGCTCGCTTTCCCCTGATCCTCTGCTTGCCATATTCAACCTTTTGGTTAGTGTAATTTTCCATTTGACTTACATAGGCATATTTCAATAGCTCGGTAAACAATTCTACAAATTGCTCCTGCTCCTCAGGTGAGATTTCCTTCCAATGCCTACCCAGTACTCGCTTTGACATCTCTCTAAAATCAAACCCCTCTTGTGCCACCGCCATAATACGATCAACTTTACTTTCAGCCGCCCCATCATCCCCTGGATCGCTCAACACCTGTATAATTTGAGCGACAAAAGGCCGTAACTGTTCTGTCGGATCCGGGAGTGCCAGTGCGTTATCATATGCCCCGCTCCACATACACCCCGCTACAACTATCACTACTGCCATGAGCCTTTTCTTCATAACAATCCTTCTCTTTTACTCCATCTCAGACAATTGTTTTTTCGCCCAATCTTGTTTTTATGCCAATAAATTATCATCCAAGGTAAACGAAGACTCCAATATTCGCTAAATACCTGTGCATTTTTTTAGCATGCCTGAATCATGGACGAACGCTCTCGTTATTCAAAATACTGTTCACTGATAAAATCTATCTTTACCACTCCTTGGTTGCTGTCCAGCAGCTACAGAAAAGCAATTTTCATACCAAAAAAACTATCAACCTACGAACCCTTCTTTTCAGTGACCAACAGATGTTGCGCCACTCTTCAACACCGACAAGATAGTTCGTACGACAAGGCACCTCCAACATAAAACATGCCCAGGCAGGAGGTTTATCCGCTCTACTCCTACCCGCCGTTTGCACCTATCGCAAACAATCACGCTGCAGGCAATATCATTTGTCTTCATCTTTGCTCCACCAGAACGGATCCTCTTTGAGGCAAACCAACCGTTCACGTCTGTCTCCCGGCAGCTAATTTACCTTATAAACTAGACAACTGTCTCCGTGTTGCTCCACCTTCGTGCTTCCAGTGCGAACATCCATATGTTCTGAAACTCTAAAAAACGTACAATAGAGAACAGGAACAATCACCAGCGTCAATACGGTCGCAAACGTCAGCCCACCCATTATGGTAACCGCCATAGCAGCAAAAAACGCATCCCACAGCAATGGCACCATACCCAAAACAGTGGTAAATGCAGCCATGGAAACAGGCCGAACACGACTCACTGCAGAATCAATGACTGCCTGATATGGATGCTTCCCTGCGGCCAGTTCAATATTTATCTGATCCAACAAAACGATCTCATTCTTCATCAACATCCCGGATAAACTTAAAAAGCCAAGCAAGGCCATAAATCCAAAAGGTTGTTTGAAAATGAGTAAACCAGCAGCAACACCAATCAAGGCCAATGGCAGGCCGAGGAAAATAATAACAGGATGACGTAAGGTATTAAAAAGCATTACCGAAATAAAAAACATCACGGCAAATGCCAGCGGCACCTTGGACATCAATTTCCGATTAGCATCACCGGAACTTTCATACTCTCCCCCCCACTCAAGAACATATCCCTGAGGCAGATCAATGGCCTCAATGTCTGAGCGAAGTTCTCTGAAAAGAGCATCCGCCGTACCTTTTACCTGCTGACACGACACGGTTATGGTCCTCATCCGGTTCCGGCGCTGAATAACCGGATCTTCCCACTGGGTTACACTCCCATTGGCCACCTGATCAATTGGAACAGCCTGACCAGCTACATCACTCCACACCATGACCTCATGCAGGTTGTCAATACCGGAACGTTGTTGCAGGGGCTGCCTGACAATAATCGGCAACAGATCCTCCCCTTCGCGATACAGCCCGGCCGCTGTCCCGGAAAAATTTGCAGCCAACGCAGTTGCTATCTCCGGCCTGGTAACACCAATTTCACGTGAACGTGTTGCAGCCATGTTGACAGAGGCCACTTTCACTTTTTCCGCCCAGTCCGACTGGACAGTATTGGTATTTTCATGTTTCCACATAATAACCTTTGCCTGATCCGCCAGATCACGCAACACTTCAATATCTGACCCGATAAAACGAGCCTCCACAGCCTCACTGCTTGGACCAAGTTTAAAGGCCTCAACCTTGCTCACCGCGTCGGGGAAATGGGTATTGATATACTCTGCCACCTCAGGAATAAGTTGAGCATTTAGCCGGTAGTCCGATACAGAAACAAGGAGTTGCCCATAGCTACTGTTTGGCATTTCCGGTGAATAGGTCAAAATAAAGCGAAGTGCTCCCCCACCAACAAAGGTTGTGACGTCGGAAACCCCCTCCAAAGAGCTCACATAAGCTTCAAGTTTCTTCAACTGGGCTGCTGTTTCCTCTATGTGGGTACCTTCCGGCAGAGTCATGTCGATGGTAAATTGCGGTCGCGGTGAATTAGGGAAAAAATTATGATCCACAAAACCAAAACCGTATATGGCAAGGGCAAGCATGCCGATAACGGCTGAGATCGTCAGCCACCTGAAGGTAATACAAGCCTGTAAAAATGCCCGATAACCACGAAAAAAAACGTTATCATACAAGGCGCCATTATTTTTCGGCTGATCAGGGAGAAAAGTAACACAAAGATAAGGCACAACGGTTATTGCCAGTATCCAACTCAGCATCAACGACAGGCCTATGACCTGAAACAGACTACCCAGGAATTCACCGGTAACATCCTTGGAAAGCGATATAGCGGCAAAGGCAAGAATGGCAATAATCGTCGCCCCCAATAATGGCCATTGGGTTTCAGCAACGGTCTGTATTGCTGCCTCCTTCTTGCCAACCCCCAGCTGATGTTTAATAACAATCCCCTCGGCAACTACAATGGCGTTATCTACCAGCATCCCCAAGGCTATAATCAGAGCTCCCAAAGAGATACGCTGCAGGTTAACTTCAAAAATAAACATGCAAATGAAGGTTGCCAGGATAGTCAGAAGCAGCACTCCCCCTATAATAAAACCTTCACGCACGCCCATAAAAATGACTAGAAGCACTACCACAATCAAAACAGCTTCAAAAAGGTTTAGAACAAACCCATTCACAGCCGTATTGACGGTGTCTGCCTGGTAAGCAATGGTATTGAGTGTCACCCCGACCGGTAACCGCCCTTCCAGTTCAATCAGTTTGTCCTTGACCGCATTACCCATGGTAACGACGTTACCGCCCGATACCGTTGATATTCCCAGTCCTACCGCAGGTAGTCCATCGCGTCGCAGCAGCTGCTGCGGTGGATCGAGATACCCTTTCTCTATAGTTGCCACATCCTTGATCCTGATCATGGTCCCGGAATCCCCGGAACGGATCAATTGCTCACCAATATCAAGCACATCCGCATAGTCGCCGGACACGCGCAGACGCACATCGTGGGGCCCCACCTTAACCTTGCCGGCGTCGGAGACAGTATTTTGCTGACTGATGGTCTGGAATATAGCGGCTGGCGGAATACCGAGTTGAGCAGACTTAACCCGATCTATCTCTACATAAACGACTTCCTCCTGCATTCCCCAGAAATCGATCCGCCCCACATCCTCACAAAGCAGCAGCTCTTTACGCAGGTCTTCTGCAATCTCTTGGAGAGCATGTTGCGAATACCCGTCTCCGGTTATGGCAAAGAAAATGCCATATACATCACCAAAATCATCATTAATGATGGGGGAATAGCTGCCTGGCGGCAACGCACTGGCAGCGTCACCAATTTTTCGCCGCAACTCATCCCACACCTGAGGCAGGGTCTCCTTATCGTATTTATCCTGCACTTCAGCATAAATGATGGAAACCCCGGAGCGAGAAATGGACCGGACTTCTTCCAGCTGTTTCAGCTGCTGAATTGCTGTTTCCAGCGGCTCGGTTATCTCCAACTCCACCTCTTCCGCTGTAGCACCTGGATATAGAGTATATATGACGGTTTCCTTAATGGTAAAATCAGGGTCTTCCAGCCTTCCCAAGCGCTCATAGGAAAGATAGCCCCCAATAAATAGAAAAACGATCAACACAAGAATAACTGCCCTGTTTTCGAGGGCGTAACGCACCAATTTCATCCGTCAAGCCCCTCTTTTCCGTCTGCCACCGGTCGGACCTGCATTTCTTCCAACAAGGTATGCACAGCTGCCGTTGCCACCTGTTCCTTTCCTGAAAGTCCTTGCAGGATAACCACCCCATTATTGGTCAGAGAACCGACAGTGACCTCAGTTTTCTTCGGATTACCGCCACTGGCAGGAATGACCCACACATAGGACTTACCATCATTTCCACCGACAAGAGACTCGACCGGAACGCTGAACCTGGCCGCCACACCGGCCGGCTCCAGGGTGCTCTGCAGACGGACAGTGGCTGTCATCCCAGGTAAAATTTCCAGAGAAGCGGGTGGAGATAAAGTTACAACCACTTCATACGTTCTTAATACCGGATCAGACTGCACGCTGTATTCCCTTATCGTAGCAGGGAACCAAACATCCTGTTCGGCATCAAATTTTACCGCAATGGCATCAAACTGCTCTACACCGCCTTTAGCAATCAGCCTTTCCGGCACTTTGGCCACCACCTCAATCATTGTCAGATCTTTAAATGCAACTACCGGTGTACGCTCTTTGACATGCTCATAATTTTCTACATACCGTTTGGAAACCACTCCATCAAAAGGGGCATAGAGAACCGTATCGGCAAGGGCCTTTCTTTTTAACTTTAAATCCGCACCCGCTACTTCATATGCTGTTTGCGCAGCATCATATTTGGCCTTGGATATGACCTTTCGCATATGAAGGTCCTTGGCTCTTTCATATGCTCTTTGCGCATCATTAAATGATGCAAGCGAGGCATCTAATGCATGCTGAAAATCCCGGGGATCAAGCCGTGCCAAGACATCTCCCTTGTTAATATTTTTCCCTTCGAGCACGTTTAATTCTTCCAGTAGCCCGGCAACGGAGAAACCTATTTCAACCCGCCTTTTGGCTCTGACAGATCCGGGGAAAGTACGACTTTCAACTGCTGACATCAGCTGTACCGATGCTGTCGGCACTGGCCTGGCGGCCTTAAACAGTTCAAGAGGACCTGTCTCTTTCTCAGCCATCATGCTTGAAAGAGAATCCTTCCAGGTAAACGCACCGATGGCAGCTAAAACCACCAGTAACAGCAATACATTGTTCCGTTTCTTCATCACATTATCTCTTGTATAAAATTAATGCCTAACTGTTCAGCAGTGCTTTAAATCTTCAGGCAGAGGCAAATCAAGCTGCAGGATCATTGCCCTGGAAACGGTCTTTGCCGCTTCACGGTAAAAGGCGACATCTGTTATTTTCTCACCTCGAGCCAGCTCAAATATCTGCTCCGTTGCTCCATAAAATACAATTTGGGCATGAAGCATATCCATCCATGTATTTGCCTCTTTGTCATCGGCCCCGGGTTTAATTTTCCGATAAAACTCCCGGGTTTTTTCCATGTCAGGTATAAATAAACGCTCAACTAAAAGCGGCATAGCGGATGAGGGATTAACTATCTCACGGATAAGCAACCGGCGTTCCCACCTTGGTTTGTCCGGCTTAAAAAACTCATGGAAATTTCTAAAGACAGCCGTACGGATAATTTCGGCCTGACCGGCAGGATGTTCCGCAAGGATCGGATTTTCCTCCAGCACTTCCAAAAAACCATTGCAACGTTTCTCGGCCATAGCATGCCTAAAGGCCTCTATGTATAGATTTTCTTTGCTACCAAAATGGTAGTGAATGCTCCCCAGATTAACGCCGGCCTTTTCTGCAATGGCCCTGGTACTGACCCCATCATATCCATGTTCGGCAAAAAGCTCGCCTCCTGCAAGAATAAGCTGCTCTCTCGTTGTTTGTGCCATACTCGCCCTTTACTAATAACATTCGACCTACTTTTAAAAACAAAAGACCAACTTATTAAGTCAAACGACCAAACATGTCAACAATTATTATTTTCACCCCTTTTCCCTATAGTTAGCCGACAGGGAAAGAGTGTGAAAAAAAATATGATTTCAGGAAATTACAAACATCAGGACAGTCCCATCTAGGCGACCACTTTTTCACGGCGAAATAACCGCTTAAAAATATGACCGCAGGCGGGTCGTTGTCTGCATGCTGTGTGGTAAAAAACGGAATACGAGGGGAAATGATACTAGTGATCTAGACTGGGACGCATGCTTTTTTCAGAATGCCACCCTTCAAGAGAGGAAGTTTGGTGCTGAAAAATGCATCACAGGCATCCACCAAAAATCGGTGGATTACCTGTGATAAAAACAACGGCAAAGTAACGCTTTATTTTTTCGGAATTTCCCGAGGGTCCGTCATATTTTCGGGACGAAGCATATCATCAAGTTGCTCCTGGGTGAGTAACCCTTTCTCCAAAACAAGGGAATAGACACTACCGCCTGTTTTAAGTGCTTCCTTGGCAATGGCGGCCGACTGCTCATAACCAATGACCGGCACCAGTGCGGTGACCAGGCCAATACTGTTTTCTACATAGTTTCTACAGACGTCCTCGTTAGCCTCAATACCGGTTACACAACGAGCAGCCAGAGTAACGCAACCGTTTTTCAAAATCATCATCCCGTGGAGCAAATCATAGGCAATGATGGGTTCGGCCATACACAATTCAAGTTCCGATGCTTCTGCGGCCATGGAAACCACCGCGTCGTACCCCATGACCTGGTAACAGATCTGGTTAACCAACTCAGGAATAACAGGATTCACCTTGCCCGGCATGATTGAGGACCCAGGCTGCATAGCCGGCAGATTGATTTCGTTGAGCCCACACCTTGGCCCAGAAGACATCCAGCGCAGATCGTTACAGATCTTTGAGATCTGTACAGCCGCACGCTTTAATGTGGCAGACATGGCCACAAAGGTTCCGGCATTCTGGGTTGCCTCAACCAAATTTTTGGCTCTTCGCAGTTCAAACCCACTGACTTCCGACAATTTTTGGGTGACCATATTGGAATAACCGGGAGGACTGTTGATACCGGTGCCGATAGCAGTGGCACCCATGTTGATATCCAGAAATTCATAGGCTGCCCGCTCAGTTGCCTTGATGGCAGAATCAATCATCACTGCATAGGCACTAAACTCCTGACCAAGTGTCATGGGTACGGCATCCTGATTTTCAGTACGCCCCATCTTTAATACATGGGCAAACTCTTCGGCCTTGTTTTCCAGCGCCTCCTTTAAGCCGGTCATTGCCCGGACCAGGTTCCGGTTGGACAGCAGTACAGCCAATTTAATAGAGGTGGGATAGGCATCATTTGTCGACTGAGAGCAGTTGACATGGTCATTGGGATGCAAATACTGGTACTCCCCTTTGTTGTACCCCATGATTTCCAGACCACGGTTGGCAATAACCTCGTTGGCATTCATATTGGTTGAGGTACCGGCTCCTCCCTGGAACATATCCACTGTAAACTGTTCCCGTAACTTACCGGCAAGCAGTTCATCGCAGGCGGCGCAGATGGCTTTCATCTTGGGTTCGTCAATGGCGCCTAGTTCAAAGTTGGTCAAAGCGGCAGCCTTCTTGACCATGGCCAACCCTTCAACCAGGTGTTCGAAATTACTGACAAACACACCGGAAATGGGAAAATTCTCCATGGCCCGTTGGGTCTGCACACCGTAGTAGACATGATCAGACACCTCCCGCTGCCCGAGAGAATCATGCTCCAGGCGGAAACCGCTCATCACCTGTACATCCTGCTTGTTATGATACAGTTGACTTGATAGAACCCGTAGACGGCGATTTATGCCCACCGCCACCCTGGAAATAATCCGGTAAAACATATCCGGCTTCTGTTCGCGCAGCGCCTCAATCTTTTCCCTTGATATCTGCCATACTTCCGCTCCATTTCTGGTAAAGGCACCATTACTGTGCGAATCGCCTTCCAAAAAAGCCCCTTCACTGAGAAGCGCTCCGGCAATCATGGTTGCAACATGACGCGAAGAACCATGCAGCCCGCGGACAAGCTCAATATCCCCGTCCAAAATTATCCCAGCCCATTTGCGAGGCGTGGACTCCTGAAAAAGCCATTCATTGGGTTTATATACTTTCCGCTCGCCCTCCTTAAAAAACAGAATCAAATCTTCTTCGCTGATACCCGAAGCCTTTGCCGCCTGCCTGATAACACTTTTATCTATCTTCATAGGATGTTCCTTTCGATGGAAATGAGGATTATAAAATGATTCCGCCAAACACAAAGCCCAGGCCTACCGCAAAAACAATCGTTAGCGTACCGGGGAGTAGAAAGGGATGGTCAAAAACATACTTACCGATTCTGGTGGAACCGGTATCATCAAACTCTACTGCGGCCAGCAAAGTTGGATAAGTTGGAAGCACAAACAGGGCACTCACTGCGGCAAAGGATGCGATCGCTGCTACCGGGCTGACACCGAGTGCTAGCGCTGCGGGCATCAATGCCCTGGTGGTTGCAGCCTGTGAGTAAAGAAGCATGGCTGCAAAAAAGAGGACCACTGCCAACAACCAAGGCTTGGATTCAAGAAGCGTGGCCGCAAACACATTAATCTCATCCAAATGTGCAGCAACAAAGGTGGTTCCCAGCCAGGCAACCCCAAGCACACAGATACAGGCGCTCATCCCTGATTTAAAAGTGGAAGCATTAAGAATATTTTTCGCCTCCACTTTGCACAACATGGTAATTAGAGTTGCCGCGGCAAGCATAAAGGTAATGATGGCATGATCGCGGGCAAGGACCGGCTCTTTAATGAGACCAACCGTGGAGCTGATGGCGGTCGCGTAAAAAACCACACAGGCAAGGGCAATACCGAAAATAAGGACCGACCGTTTTGCCTCAGGCGTTATTACCTTTTGCGACTGGGTCTCTGTAACATCCTTGACCAAGCCTTTGGCGACCCTATCCTGATACACAGGGTCATCTTTGAGATCCTTGCCCATGAAATTAGTAAACACTGCGCTAAGCATAACCGCTATAAAACTGGAAGGGATAGCAATCATTAAAAGCTGTACATAGTCGACTCCAACCTTTTCCAGCTCTGCTGAGAAAAAGACGACTGCCGCAGAGATGGGAGAGGCGGTAATAGCAATCTGGGAAGCGACGGTGGCAATAGCCAGTGGTCGGGAGGGGCGGATGCCTTCACGTTTGGCGACCTCGGCAATCACAGGCAGGGTGGAAAAAGCAGTATGTCCGGTACCTGCAAACATGGTCATCACATAGGTGACAACCGGAGCAAGAAAGGTAATGTATTTAGGATTACTTTTGAGCACCTTTTCTGCAATATGGACCAGGTAGTCGAGACCGCCCGCTTCCTGCATAGCGGCAATTGCTGCAATCACTCCCATTATGATGAGAATAACATCGGTCGGAATACTGCCCGGCTCCAACCCAAATACAAATCCAAGAACAAGTACACCAAAGCCGCCGGCAAAGCCGATACCAATACTGCCCAACCGAGCTCCCAGCCAGATAAATAGCAATACAACCAACAGTTCAAGCACCCACATAAATCCTCCTTCCTCTCATGCAGTAAAGCGAAAGCATTTGATTATTCATTGATACATTCCTGTTTAGGGTAATATATAGGTGCCTTTCAGGCCTTTGGCATATCCTCCCACGCTTTCGAGCTTACCTGTCCCTTGAAACGACAAGGTGGACCATTGAAAACCAAGTGTTCCCTTTATCCCTGCCAAATTGCCTGTGCCACCAACAATCTCGCCGGTAACGAGTGTTCCCTCTGCCATTTGTTTAGCCTGGAGTACAATATACACTTGCTGCCCATCAAGGCTTCTCCAGACACACCTGATATCACTTCCGTTTTGGGTGTCACCAAGGCCAATACACTCTGACCAATAATCCGTTTGAGTACCAACACTGTCCTGGAGATGCACAAGACCAGCCAACTTAAAAAGTGCGACCTCCCTGTCTTTGCCGAAAGACAAGCCCTCCTTGGTACCATTAGCACTCCAGGTACCGCTAAAAGAACTTTCAGCTTGCGCTGCGTAGCCTTCAACGATCACAAGCAAAAAGAAAAGGTTGAAACAAATCAAAATCATAGAGCGTTGTATGTGCATCTCCGTCCCCCTGTAAGGTTAGCTACCTAAGAAACCGCGTTGTTCCTTCTTCAACAATCTTTGTTCGCTCATACCTACAAATGCCGTCTTCTCATCCCCAGCTCAAGCCCTGTTACATCTCCCATTATCGTCATTGGATATTTTGAAAAATGTTTTTTCAAAATACCCGCGCAGTGATCAAGGGAAGAAACCCTCCACCAAACGCATATGTTTAATTTTTACCAAACAATCATTGAGGGCTCCTTCACCTGTCCCTCCCATACCCTTATACTGCTCAGAAGATTCGACAAGCTGTACACAGGGAATGGCCCTGAACTTGTAAACACTCTCGGTCAACACCTCCTGCACCTTAATAGTCAGGGTTCTATCTGAGCGATAAAGCTCATATGTGTCCACCCGGCACAACACATCACCCGCATTGACATCATACATTGCATCACCTCAAAAAATAGTCCACCCTGCTATATACCGGCAGCATACAGCGAAACCACAAAAAGACAAAACATATCTAGTAGATATATAACCATATCCTCACTAGTTGCCAAGTAACAAGAGAACGCTCAAAACCACGCAGAGCAAACTAACGAAAACAAACTTTTACTAACGATTGGCCACTACCAATCAATTACCAAAAAATAACAGGACAACAAAAAGAGAGGGGAACTTCAAAAGTACAAAAGGGTGACATGAATAAAAGTCTCATTCATCATCACCCACAGGTGGAACGGGCACCTCTTGTCAAGAGCTCTTATCGGTTAACGTGCCGGCTTTCATTCGGGCCGCAGAGAAACATTCACCGCAAGGAATTACTTATTTTTCACACAATGCAAGCAAAGAAGGTTCATAGTCAACTGGAGCTTCATACCCCAACAAATTACAAAGGGTCGCGGCAACATTAGCCAAACCAGCAGACTCGATCTTGGTCAGAGTGAAACTATTTGCCTGATTATAATCAACAATAACAAAAGGGACTGGATTCTTGGTATGGGCCACCATTGGCAACTGTTCACCGTTTTTTTGGGTCCACATGCAATCGGCATTACCATGGTCGGCAGTTATTACTGCGACCCCGCCTACAGCCTTGACGGCGGCGAGCAATCGCCCCAGACAAAGGTCCACGGTTTCCACCGCTATCCGCACTGCACCTTCAACACCGGTATGACCGACCATATCCCCGTTGGCATAATTAAGACGGATAAACTTATACTTTTCACTCTTTACCGCTTTGATCACTTCGCTGGTAATCTCTTCTGCTTTCATCCAGGGGCGCAGATCAAAGGTAATTTTATCCGATGGGATTTCGACATATGTTTCTAGTTTCTCATCTATATAACCGGATCGGTTCCCATTCCAGAAGAAAGTTACATGACCGAATTTCTGGGTTTCTGAAATAGCATAAGAGGTAATATGGTTATTGCAAAAATACTCACCAAGAGTCTTGTCTATCTCCGGGGGATCCACCAGATAGTTGTTTGGTATTTTCGCATCTCCGTCATACTGCATCATGCCGGCATAATACACATCAGGGTAACGCTGACGATCAAAGGCTGTAAATTCGGGCTCATCAAATGCTCTGGATATTTCAATAGCTCGATCACCGCGGAAGTTAAACAAGATCACTGCGTCTCCATCTTCAATGGTTCCAACAGGATTGCCATCCTCCACGATCACAAAGCTGTCCATGTACTGATCTGTCATGGCAGGGTCTTCACGGTAATAAGTCTCTATTGCTTCCGTAGCCGAAGCAAAATAACGCCCCTGACCGAGCACATGTGCCTTCCAACCCCTTTCAACCACCTGCCAGTCGGCATTATATCGATCCATAGTGGTCACCATCCGTCCACCTCCGGAAGCAATACGATAATCCCGCTCACCTGGTGCGGAAAGCTGCTCTAACTTTTCTTCCAGAGCACCGAAGTATTTTAACCCACTTTTTGGTTCCACATCCCGACCATCGAGCAGACCATGTACTCTGACCTTTTTCAATGCGCTACGGGCACACTCCTCCAATAGAGTAAACAACTGGCCGATGTGGCTATGCACGTTACCGTCGGAAACCATTCCTATCAGATGGAGTGTCCCTCCGTTTTTCGCACGGGCGAGAACCTTGGCCCACGACTTCCCCTGAAAGGCCGCACCGGAACGGAGTGCCTCATTAACCAACTTAGCTCCTTGGGAAAAAATGCGTCCGGCACCCAAGGCATTGTGCCCGACCTCTGAATTACCCATATCGTCATCGCTGGGCAACCCGACTGCCGTACCATGTGCCTTCAAACGGGTTGCCAGCGGGGTTTTCAAAACTGCGTCCAAGACAGGAGTGTAAGCAACATGCACACCATCACTGGCATCCTGAGGACCAAGCCCAACGCCATCAAGAATAATGGTCACGACAGGACCGGCAAACGATTTATACCCGGGCAAAGGTAATAATTGTAATTGACTCATTGGTTATAGGTATCCTTTTCGTTAAGCATTTGTTGGTAAGAGAGGATCAAGCTGTATGCCCAGCAAAAATCAGACAAAAATGCCGGCACCTCCCTACTACTCTCTTTTTGGATTCTAGTCTCTCCCATTTCTTCACCTCAAATTGAGTAAAAGAGCCCCAGGCAGCCCACAAGAATAAAGGTATACATTATGGTGACTCCGATACCGGTTTTCATATAATCTTTTGTTCTGTAACCACCGGGACGCATTATCAAAGCGTTAACTTGATGAGTCGGCAGCACAAATGTATTAGAAGCTGAAAGTCCCACCACCATTGCTGCCACCACCGGATTGGAGCCAATGCCGGCAGCCATATTCATTGCCAACGGTACCATCAGCACGGCAGCGCCAACATTTGAGGCAACCAGCGAAAAGAAGGCAGTGAGCAAAGAAATGACGAACATAAGCAGTAAAGGCCCAGGGGTTCCGATTGAATCCAAGAGCGTGGTCGCTAAATATGCTGCAGCGCCTGTATTTTCAAAGGCTGTACCCAGCGGGATAAGACCGGAGAGAAGAAAAACCGTCCGCCAGTCAACTGCTTCATAGGCTCTGTCGGCAGGGATAATACGGGTCAATATCATTCCCAGTGCCCCCGTGAGAAGAGCGATGGAAAGCTTGACATTGAACACAAGAGCCAAGACAAGGGAAAGGAGAAGAAAAAAGACAGCACATCGAATACGATCCGGTTTTAACTCTTCACCTAGTATTTCCTCAATAAAAACAACATCCATTTTCTGCTGCAGCAAACGAAACTGAGGCCATTTTCCCTGGAGAAGAATGGTATCGCCTTGTCTGAGTTTCGTTATGTTAATCTCCTCCATGATCAGCTCTTCACCCCGAACAATTGCAAGGGGATTGACTTGAAAAAGCTCCCGGAACCGCAGATCTTCCATACTATGATTACTCAGATTGGATTGAGGAATGACGACCCCTTCAACAACCCCGCTTTCTTCTTTTGAATTTTCCTTGGCAAAAATATCGTGTTCATCCTTGACTTTCCACGACAGTTCCCCGGCAGCCTCCCTGATATTGCTATTTGAGCTCATGATCCATAAAGAATCTCCAGGGTCAATACGAGAGTCCCGCATCGGTGCCAGGATCTTCTCACGTCCACCTTGCTTAGCAATACCGATGACTGTTAGATGATAAAGTGGTCGTAATTCCAACTCACCCAAAGTTGCCGAAGAGGCAGTAAACGGAACCTGCACCTCATAGCTGTGGCCAACATCATGGCCGTAAATTTTTTCGAGCCTCTTATCCATGCAATCTTCATCAAGGGAACAGGCATCACTTGGCAGTAGTTTTCGGCCCAAAAAAAGAAAGTAAACGAGTACGCCGATCAGCAGAGCAATCCCGATGGGGGTAACAGAAAGCAATCCCAAAGGAACAAAAGGAGCACCATGAACAGCTTCACTGTTATTGGCCCACCAACCGGCCATCAGGTCATTGAGCATAATCAAAGGGCTTGAGCCGACCAAGGTGAGACACCCCCCTGTAATAGCCGCAAATCCCATGGGCATCAAAATCTTACTTGCCGCTATGTTTAACTCTCGGGAGATGCGCATTGTCGCCGGCAGAAACAGAGCTGCAGCGCCTATATTCTGCATAAAGCTTGATATAACCGATACGGTTGATGAAATAATGAGCATAATCCGTGTTTCACTTCGGCCTGCAACCTTAATAATATAAGCAGCAACACTGTTCATCACCCCGGTTTTATTTAATCCTGCACCTAAAATCATCACTGCTATGATGGAAACAACCGCATTGGAACTGAGCCCGGCAACGGCTTCTTCAGGAGAGACAACACCTGTCAATGGCAGCAGCACCATCATTAACAACCCGACGAGATCAACCCGTAACAAGTCAAAGATAAATAGAATCACAGCCAACCCCAGCAGGCCGAAAACTATCATCATATCAAATGTCATATTTGTAGCCCTCACTCTCCCGTCATGCACTTCGGACAAGAACAGTTCTAATAGTACATAAGGTATCTTGGCGGATACAACCCTGTTATCTTGCTAAGTATCTATTGAAAAAAAGAAAAACTCTCGAAAAGAGATAACGGTCATAATAGACCCATGGCAACCCTTTGTCACCCCTGATTGCACCGGCAAAAAAGAACGTCGGAATTCCCTCATTTTTTTCAAATAGATACTCAACCTGCTCTGCACCTACATTAATTTTTAAGATTGCATAATCCGTATCATTGTATATCTTTAATATGTATCCGTAAAATATCTTTGTAAAAGATTGCTGTTGTACTAAATGCGTAGGTCCTGATTTGAGAGAAGCAGCCGTAGCAACCATCATTAGCACCGACCCTATCCCTCAGGTTTTAGTGCTCAAACGAACGAGTAACCCTCAAGACCCATGGTCAGGCCAGTATGCCTTTCCCGGAGGCCGAAGAGATTCATCAGACAGCTCCCTTCTGGACACTTGTCTCCGGGAGACCTATGAAGAGTGCGGCGTGGAATTAGCATCACATTCTTTTATCAAAAAGTACCCAGTGCGTAAAGCCGGCAACCATCTTGGAATCCCCACCCCGGTAACAACATATCTCTTTGAGCTTACCCATCGCCCCCCCATCAAACTGCAGGAAACAGAAATCAGTGCCCACGAATGGCTGCAACTGGGATATGCGGCTGACGACACCAACATCATCCAACGTCCCATGAGTCCACGTTGTCCGCAGCGACTTTTCCCGTGTCTTCCTGCGTCCAAGGGGCTTGTATGGGGCTTTACCTTTGAAACATTGATGATGGTAATTGCTGATCGCTATTCTGACAGCAGCCCTAGTTACAGCATGCCCAATTCGACCCCCACCAACAATATGTAAAGAACATGGCCCCCCCATACATTCTCTCTCTCTTGGGATTAAGGGCTCACTGTTTCTCAATATTTTCAATATATAGCCCACGTATTTTTTTCAGGTGGCTTTTTCTATGTTGTTTAGCAACCTTCTCCTGTGTTTCAACTGTCTCATCACAAGACATACACATCCGGTTCATAAACGATCGTATAACACTCCATGCCGACCAGACCCCGTTGCGACAGATACTGGCAGAACTCTCAATCCATGGAGTAGACATACAGGCAGACCCCACAATAAACCCAACGGTTTCAGTCCACCTGAAAAACGTCCCCTTCAGCCAAGGACTTCCGGTTCTGCTTCGCTCTGTTAACCATGTGATTACCTGGAAAAAGGATGGAGACCACAATTTTCTCCCACATACAATACAAATATTCGCTCCCGACATGCAGCACCGGATGGAACCTTTCAACAGATCGCATGCTTTCCGTACCATCCGCCATCCCACCACGGGATCGCTTATTCTTGCGGGTGAACTGCTCATTCAAAAAAAAACGCGTGTTTCTGACGCCCTTTTCCAAAAACACATACGCAGCATTGGCGGTCGCATCCTCGGCAAAATTGACGCCACTGGTCTTTGCAGAGTATCATTCCCGCTCGACAGTGACATAGAGGCTCTATTGTCGACGGTAGCAAAGCTTGAATCCGTAGCCTCAACAGAACCTCATTTTGCTTATACCATTCGCCCCTCGCCCTTCTTGGCCGAAGCCTCCCTGCCTGCAAAAGGTGGATCTGCCGCCTTGCCCACTTCGAGCTCCCACTCCATAGCAGTGCTCGACTCAGGGCTTACCCCTGAAGCTCTTTCACTGCCATGGGTCGCTGCCACCTACGATGCAGTACAGCCATACTCACAAATTCAGGACCCATCAGGGCACGGCACCCAGATGGCGCAGCTTGCTTCAGGCGCAGTGTCCCCATTAGGTGTAAGTGCGAACCAGGCCGACCAACTCACCTCACCGGTAATAGCGGTACGAGTCTTTGATCAAAATGGGGTTACCTCTAATTTCAGCATCATCCAGGCCCTTGACTTTGCCATGGCCAACCATGCAAAGGTGGTCAGCATGAGCTGGGGTGGCTCAACAAAAAGCGAGTTTCTTGATCAGGCCCTTCAAACAGCAAACGCCAACGATCTCATTCTGGTGGCCGCCGCGGGCAACGACGCTACAGGTGAATCCATTTACCCTGCCGCCTTTGAAAATGTTATCGGCGTCGGCGCCTTAAAGCCGGATGGAACCCCGTGGGAGTCTTCCAATTTTGGCCCTTTTGTTGAGGTACAGGCTGCTGGTTTTGCACCTTTTGTTCAAAAAGAAGAGAATACCCCCATGCTCTTTGCCGGCACCTCCATTTCCACAGCCTATATTGCCCATACCATTGCATCTTTCCTTGACACCCACCCCGATGCTACTCTTCAGGAAGTGCGTACCATGCTGCAAAAACGTTTTTAATTACTCAAGGCAGTACTTCATACACGGTCAACCACTATTATTCCATTTCATCAGCAGACAACAATGAATAACAATTCATAAACGCCCTCCAAAAAACAATGCTATTTCAACATGTTGCACGGCTCGACAATGAGCGCTTGACTTTTTATCCATTGATTTGTATCAATAACGGCTGGTTGCATATGAAAGGGTATGTGTGGGCTGGAGTTCTTGTGTCTCTTTTTTTTATTTTTAAACACAGGATCTGCAAGGGTGTATCCACTTATCAACCTTTCCGGGCAACCACACCATTGTCTGACTATAAATGGTAATAATGCCTCATCTTGAGGATTTTTGTTTACGTTACGGTAGATCCCGATACGTTTTGGGCTACCAGCTGTTAAGACAACTTTAGTGTAAGGAGAAAAAAATGAAAGCACCAGTACGTGTAGCCGTTACCGGCGCAGCAGGTCAAATCGCATACTCCCTCATCTTCCGCATTGCCAGCGGCAGTATGCTTGGTCCTGATCAGCCTGTTATCCTCCAGCTCTTGGAAATTCCGCCTGCAATGGGCGCACTCAATGGCGTTGTTATGGAACTTAACGACTGTGCATTCCCATTGGTTGCCGGCATTGTAGCCACTGATGATGCAAACGTCGCATTTAAAGATATTGATTTTGGTCTCTTAGTTGGTTCTCGTCCTCGTGGACCAGGAATGGAACGTTCCGACCTGCTGGAAGCCAATGCCCAGATTTTCTCCGCCCAAGGTAAAGCACTTAACGATAACGCCAAGCCTGACGTAAAAATACTGGTTGTTGGTAACCCTGCAAACACCAACGCCCTTATCACACTGAAAAATGCACCGGATCTCAATCCACGCAACATCACAGCTATGATGCGTCTGGATCACAACCGTGCCAAATCTCAGCTTGCTGAAAAAACAGGTGCTCACGCCAACGACATTGAGCAAATGGTTGTTTGGGGTAATCACTCTGCAACCCAGTATCCAGATATCAGCTATGCCACCGTTAAAGGCGAAGCTGCAAAAGGTTTGGTCGACGACGCATGGAACGTGGACAACTTTATCCCTGTTGTCCAGCAACGCGGTGCCGCTATCATCAAAGCCCGGGGCGCTTCCAGTGCGGCATCTGCAGCTTCTGCGGCAGTAGACCATATGAGAGACTGGGCTTTGGGTAGCGAAGGCAAATGGGTCAGCATGGGTGTATACAGTGCCGGCAACCCTTACGGCATTGATGAAGATATCATCTACGCCTTCCCTATCACCACTGAAAACGGTGAATGGAAAATCGTTGAAGGTCTTGAAGTTAGTGACTTCAGCCGTAAAAGTATGCAGGAAACTCAAGACGAACTGACAGGCGAAAGAGACGCTATCAAGCATCTGCTGTAAGTTTTAAATCACTCGTTAGTCAAAAGGGGGTACCTACAGGGCACCCCCTTTTTTTATTCCCTCTTTCTCCTCAATCAGTGTACCATCAATAGAATTCTTTACGGTCACGCATCTATCTCCCCAGAGATGTGCTATACTCTCTCACAAAACGTTCACATGAGAGGACTATCCGGGTGTCAGACAACATTGCTCTAATTAAGAAAAAAATAGCAGCAGGCCACATTGTCGAGGCCGGCACCCTGCTTAAACTGCACCCTGACACCATTACGGGTGAACAACGCACCGCATTGCAGCAAGCCATTGCAGAGGTGAAGGCTGCGGCAGATGCGTTGATGGACCAGGCCAATGCTGAAGAAAAAAAAGGAAATGTAGAGGAAGGTATACGGTTGCTTCATCAGGCTGAAAAAATTGCAACTGATCTGCCCGACCTGGGCACAATGCTCACCCGAATGCATGACACGGTTGCTCTCACCCGGGCCTTAAAAAACAGATCACTCCGCCGGACACAGCCACTCCCGCCAGCTAAACCAGCTCGCCCTACGGCACGAACACTCAAGATCGCCTGCCTATTGACCACTCTGCTGGGCATCTCTGCATGGCTTATCGGCAACTCGCCCTTTTCACCTTTACGACAACCTGAAGTAATTCCCCCAAAAAAAACGGCTACGAACCTACTCAAAAAAATACAGGTTGCCACCTCATCACCACCCCAATTAGAGGTTACAAACATCCAACGGCCATCTGTAAAACCACCGGCTGACGAGACAGCCAAGAGCCCCGGCTCAGTATCCCAGATAAAAGAAGCGCCAATCCCTGCTGCCGTTATAAGTACCAAATCCAGCACCACAACTACAATAAACGGACAACAGAGTTTGCCCCTGCAAAAGCCCGTCTCCGTTCCGCGGCAGCAGGTAGGCCTCCTTCCGCCACCGTCAACCAGCCTGCCTGATAAAAAAACAGCCAACACTCCCCCGCAAGCACGAGGCACGGCCGGAACATACGTCATTCAGCCCGGAGACACACTCAGCTCCATTGCCAATCGTCTTTTCTGCAACGAAAAAGAAAGGGAAAAGCTGTACAGGATGAACAAGGACCGGCTGGCTGCCCCCAGCTCCATTTACCCTGGCGTCGAGCTCAAACTGGAGACCGAAACCATAACCATTGTTAATCTTTGTAATCGCTAAAGGCGTCTAAAATGGCGGCGCAGAAAAAAAGCAAAGTACTCGATCTGTTTCCGGATGGACAAACTGCAACCCTGTTGCATGGAGCAGCATCTGGTCTCCTCGGTGGCCATCACCGTATAAGCTGTCACCTACAATGGGATGTCCAAGGCCTTTAGAATGACTGGAATGTAACCGGAGTTGATGGGTCCGCCCTGTCGCGGGGAAAAATTCAATCTTTGTCCGCTGCTGAAAACGTTGCAGAACTCTCCATTTGGTCACTCCCAGCTTTCCGCATTCAGGATCATAGACCTGGTGTGGCCGGTTATCCGGATCTAGCCTGAAAGCCAGTTCTATTCTCCCTGCTTCTGCATCCACCAGACCATCGACAACAGCAACATATCGTTTGATCACGGTACGGTTTTCAAACTGCAGCGAAAGATGCCGGTGCGCCGTACGCGTCAGTCCTAGCACCATGAGCCCCGAGGTTGCCATATCCAATCGGTGCACTGCCGGCTGTGTTATACATTCCGATACCTTCTTTTGCAGACGGGTGACAACACAGTCTTGTTTATCCGCACCTCGTCCGGGAACAGCGAGCATACCGCCAGGTTTGTTCACCACGGCAAATGATGGTTCCAGGTACAAAATTTCTAGATTTTGCTGACTACACATCGCTTTCTAACCCGCAGAGAAAAAAGCCAAGAATAGGTTCGCACTTTGTTGCACAGGAGGGATAAAAAAATCCGTGTTGTCGTGAGCGAGACGCATTTTCTTTACCCCAGTAAAATTCAGCCAGCCCCACAGGCACGATCTTATGCAGGGCCGCATGTTGCAGGAGTTTCGGCGCACAGCAATCACCTGTACCGGTAGGTGGGCCATTTTCACCATTAAAAATGTCAGTTAACAATTCGCCGGCACCCCGAAAATTAGTCACCCTGTACAAGCCATGAATCTGCTGCATCAATTGCCGAGACAACCGCCGCCTTTTTTGTACGAGTTCTTTGCGCCGATCAGATTGAGGCGAAAGACGGCGGATCTCCCGAGTCAGCCTTTTCACCTCCCGCTCACCGTCCTCGGTCACATTAACAAAGGCCGCAGGGTCAAACACAGGTTCTACCCAGTCAGCCACAGACCAAAGACCATTGTATTGACCGGAAAAAGCATAAAAGATCTTTTCCCTACCCAGTTCATCTCTCCCTACAAGAGCACCAAACATCTTTCCCCTTGCCTCTCCAAACAAATAGTCTGTACGGCACAGTGGATTACTCTGATGGGGAGGGACCTGAAAATCTATGCGTTGATGTACCCTCAGGTTGGTCATCAGGTCCAGGCAGGCTTGTCTCGCAGGTCCTGCCTCCAGGCGATGGTCCTTTTGGCAGTGACGACAATAGCCGCCAATCGTTATTCCCCAAGATGGAGGCACGTTTTCTTCCGTTGAGCTTTGCCTGTCTTTGTTCACTTCCATTACACGATTCAACTGGAGTCTATTTTCGGAAAAACCAGATCAAAACAGAGATGATCACGCTAAACAACAGGCAGGTCGTCACCGGAAAATAAAACCGAAAATTTTCGCGAACAATGATGATATCGCCCGGAAAACGACCAAAAGGAATTTGCTTTATCCACGGCCAGCAGGCGCCAATACAGATGCAGATCACACCTACCCAGATCAATGCCTTATTCATGAACTCATGCCACTTCTTCTTGATTTTTTCGATCCTGACTCAGGATAACCCCACAAAACACCAACACACAGGCCCAAAACTGCCAAAAGGTAAAATGTTCCCCTAAAATCACAAACCCAAGGATAACAGTAAAAACGGGAATAAGATTAATAAAGACTGAAGCCTGATTTGCTGGTATGCGACTAATACCGAAATTATACAGACCATAGGCTCCGACACTGACAAAAACACCTAGATAGAGAATAATCGACACCCCGCTGAGCGATATTGCCTGTGGGACATGCACCTGGGGAAGCAGCAGTACCGGCAAAAAAAACAGGGCTCCCAAAACACATTGCACTGCTGTTAAAAAAAAGGGTGAAAGATCTCTGCTTAAATATTTCATCTGAATAATGTATCCTGTGGCACAAACCATGGCCAGGAATTCTAAAAAATTTCCCAGGACCGGGTTGGGAGCCTGCTGGGTACGTTCTCCAGCCAAAGTGAGCCACAAGGCCCCTGCAGCTGCGAGGATAAAACCAATCACGGTTTTTCGTGAAATATGCTCTCCCAAAATTGCACCAGCAGCAATCGCCACCAGCAGCGGCAACATGGTTGTAATCATTGATGCCTGAGATGCGCTGGTCTGCTGCAGAGCGGCTGCTTCAAAAAGAAAATACAGACAGGGTTCGCAGAGGCCCATTCCCAGCATGGGCAACAGATGTTTTTTTCTGATTGGCGCCTTGACAAAGTGCCGGATAAAAGGAAGAAAGCACAGTGAAGCGACCACAAGACGACCCAATACAACAAGCAAGGGATCAAGTTCAAAAAAAGCGTACTTCATGGCAACAAAAGAGCTTCCCCACAACACCATGGCCACCAACATTGCCAATGTCGGCAGCAAACTCCCCTGGTAAGAGACTACCTGATTTATATGTCCTTTATGTTCCACATCCATAACTTCTCTCGCAAACAGCTTATTGCTCTTTTATTCCTCTCCATTGCGCTCTTTGCAATGCTGGAGGGCAGCACCGCGACAACAGCACACGGAGCCCCCCTTGACTTACAGCATGCGAGTTGGCGACAGACCGTCAGTCTATACCAGAGAAATGACTGCCTTACCAGTGAGCAAGTGGCCTATGGCAAAGAAATTATCAAAGGACTCAGTTATAATAGCCAGCGCGTTTTGCGTATCTTTTGCAGCCTCCCTGCTCTCGGCTTTGCCCAATACCAAAACATCTGGTCACTGCTCATTAACCACCCTCTCACCTTTGAACAGGTGCGCATTTTTGAGCAATGGAGTGAGCTTACCGGTACTGATTACGACCTCTCACTTAAGGCAGTGCCGGCAATCAGTGCTCTCTCTTATGCAGCGGGCAAAACCTTCGTTGCCTTTTTCGAGCTTCCTGATACGACTCCCGGCTTTGCTCTGGAGTTAATCCCTCTGCTCAACAAGCTGCCTGCTCCAACCCACCAGGCACTGCAAGCTATGCTGGCAGTCAAGGGCATGACTGCCAAGAACATCACCACGGTTTTACTGACCATACACAGACTCAGTGAAAGCCAAGCCATGGCACTCAAGGCTTATGCTCAGCTTGAAGACCTGGATACGACAACCCTTTTTGAAGGACTTTCACTCATCTCCCGACTTCGCAAGGAAGATGCCTGGAATGCTCATTTTCTTTTTATCACCACCCAACCACCCAGCAAAGAAGCCTGGGACTGGCTGGTTATGTTTTTTGCCCTGCCGCCGGACATCCAGGAAACCCAGGTCGCCACCTTTAACAAAGGGCAGAAGAAACAACTCCTCCAAGGCATGCAGGCAGGCGCCCAAACCCTGATATGGGAAATAAACGATCTCCACGCCCTGACAGATCGATTTGGCATGGAACTTTCTTCAAGTGTTCTCCGCAAGATGCCCACCAAAGAACTCCGACGATATTTCCACCACCTTTCACCGGTCATCAAAGTCCGCTATGGCAACCAATTTACCTCCGCAATCACATCCCGGCAGCAAGGCACAGCAATCAATATCCTGCGTGAGGCAACCTCTGCCAACAGATCGTACATCGCATCCAGCCTGACATCGATCAACATCTACGCACTCCTTAGCCAGGGAAGCGAATTATATGATTCTTCCTTCCGGAATATTCTGGTACCAGTCCTGCAAAGGCGCCTGCGAGATAACTTTTCAGACAATCTCCTCCTTTTCTTTGAAGCCGTTGACCCAACACATTTCCTGGTAGCACAGTTCATTACCAGTTGTGCCCAAAAAGGTAAATTGGCCTCATTTTTCCCAAAAAACAGTCAACAGCAACAACAGGTGCTGGACCTGGTGGCCAAATCCGCTTTTCGTGATCCCGCTTCACTGCTTGTCTTCACAGCTACAATGCAGCCGCTTTTTAAAATCCTTAAAACAGAGGCCCGTTCTTATTTTGTACAAAAGATGATCACGGCTGCAGAAGAAACCAACTCAGAGGTAGCAAGACTACTGATCGCAGCCCTGCAATATTACCAACAACATCAGCAGGAATTTCTTACTCGAGAAGACCAGGAAAAATTGAGCTTGCTTGAGCAAAAGCATGGTCGGCTCTCCTTTGCCCAGTTCCTGCAGACTCCTTTTGCAGAATGGAAGCAGGACAACCAATTAGTGTCGTTGTCTCTTTTCCATCCCGATGACGACGGACGTCAATCGTTTTATTCCTTTGCACGCTATCTGCGGCAAAAGGGTTACGTATTGGAACCGGCTCCGGCCTATTCAGCGGTTGCAATTTCGCCCTTACAGCGGCAAGAAATCAATACCCTTTCTCCTCAAGATGAAAACATAGGGTCCCTAGGACTACCAAAACTTTTCCGACTGATGGAAACAGAAAAAGCCAGCGTGGCATTTACTCGCACCCTCAACCACATAACCATACGCCACGTACTCTCTGTATATGCAACCCAGGAAGAACAACAAGACAAGCTCCTCAACTTTTTCACAAGTGGTCATGAAATGCTTATCCAGCGAGGGCATAGCTACTGGCGCAAAGAACAAATAACCGATCCAATGACCTCCCTTATCGACCAAAATATGCTCACTCAAAAAATGCTTAAAAACAAGCAACGTTTTTTAAGTATTGGCTCCTGCGGCGGAGTGAAGGTATACTCTCACCTTAATCAACTTTTTGCGGGATCAGTTGATATTTTGGCAACCATCGGCACGGGTCTGGCTGAAATAAACACTCCTTACAACACCTTTTTATTTGAATTTGTCGCCACCCACGGAGAGGCAGCCACCTGGGATAAGGTTACCAATGCCTCTACGCCATTTTTCCAGTCCGGCCGTGGCCAGGACTACTTGCAACCAGGATCACTGCCGGCTATCCTTCATAAAATGTTTATCAACCAGCCTGCTACCCTTCTCCCCCCGAAAAAGAGCTAACCTGTATGCCTGTCTACACTCGCGAAACACTCCCCAAGTTACTGGAACAAACCGTCAACAATGCAGCCCAGGTCTACCTCTTTTTTGGTGAACGATATTTATGCAGGGATGCTGTTGAAAAAATTGAAAAACAGCTCCTCCAGCTCCCGGGTACAGTTCACCCAGTTGACGGTGAGCATGAGGACACGGCAACCCTGGTGTACAAACTGCGCAGCTTCAGCCTTCTTCCCGGTCGCCAAATCTTTAAAGTCATTGACACTCGGCTCTTTTTTTCAAAAACTGTTGCGAAAAACATATGGAAAAAAGTTATCAAGGCCCATGAGGCAAAGAAACCAGGACAAGTGACTCGATCACTTAGTGCTTTCCTCAGTGCAGGCGGAATAAAAGCGGATATTTCTGAACATGACCTCAGCCAACTGACCCCCCAGCAGTGGCAGCATGCTTTTGGTTTCGCCAAACCTGATGAAGATCTCTCCTGGACAGTTGAACCGTTGCTGACACTACGCTCACAACCCGACAAGCAGGTCAAAAACGCTGCCGACTCTGCGGAAATACTCATAGCATGTCTTGAAGAAAACATCCCCGCAAACAACATCCTGATCCTAATTGCCGAAGCAGTCGATAAAAGGAAAAAACTGTTCAAATATTTCAAAGAGCACCATGTCGTGGTCGATCTCGGCGTTGAGGCAGGTTCTTCTGCCAAGGCGCAAAAGCAGCAAAAAAGTGTGCTTCTAGCTCTCATCCAACAGACTCTGACCGAGATGAATAAAACCATTGTTCCTGCTGTCGCTGATCGGTTGATAGAAAGAGTCGGCTTCCATCCGGTTGCGGTTGTCATGGAACTTAGAAAAGTTATGCTCTATATCGGAGAGCGTCAAAAAATAACCCAAGAAGACCTCGACGCTGTGGTCGGCAGGACCCGCCAGGAAGCACTTTTTGAATTGACCACCGCCTTAACGGCTAAAAATCTCAGGCAAGTTCTACTCATTGCCGACAGGCTGCAGGCAAATGGGCTCCATCCCCTTGCGCTTATAGCAGCATTGAGGAATACGACCCGCTCTCTTTTATTATTTCGCTCGCTCCAGGAACAACCCCACTTCGGCTACACACCTTCCATGTCTGCCAGCGCTTTTCAGAATCAGTGCCTTCCGCTACTAAAAGAGAATTCCGCCTGGAAAAAAGAACTCAGCGGCCACCCATATGCACTGTATATGCAATTTAAAACGGCGGCCAACCATCCATTGCAGCAACTGCAGCAGTGGATGCGCCTCCTGTTACAAACAGAAATGCGGCTCAAAGGTTCTCCTGTGACTCCGCAAATAATCCTTCAGCATCTTTTTTTCAGCATGCTCGCTCAGCAGCAATGACATTGCCGCCCTCCGAAATGAAAGGAAACTTGAAAATTTAGAGGGGAGCATTACTATACAAGTATGAAAGAGAGAAAAAAAAAGTTACAACCCTGTTGTTATTTCAACGCACTTGACACAATTAACACTGTAGATTCGACGGCAGAAACAGCTTTGGGTCTACGAAATATAAATGTAATTAACTGTTCACGATAATGGCCAAGGAACAATCCAACCTTCAAGGTGAGATTCTCGCAGAAGATAAGAAGCAGCTGCAAGAACCACCACTTTTTAAAGTTTTGCTGCACAACGACGACTACACTACCATGGATTTTGTGGTGATGATTCTTGAAACGATTTTTAACAAGGACAGCACCGAAGCCACTAAAATCATGCTTGATGTACACCACCAGGGAATGGGCATTGCGGGTATATATACCCGTGAAATAGGGGAAACAAAAATATCCCAGGTGCATCATTTGGCCCAAAAAAATCAATTCCCATTGAAATGTTCTCTTGAAAAAGACTGTTAACACCACCAGAGGACACCGGACCATTCTTAGGCAAAAGAATGTACGTCCAGTCTCTGTATAAGGATCAATACTATGCTGAGTAAACAATTGGAACTGGCACTAATAAAGGCCATCAAAGAAGCAAGAAATCAGCAACATGAATATGTTACTGTCGAGCATATGCTCTACGGGTTACTCCACGACGAACTGGCCCGACACATTATTGATAAATGCGGCGGCAACAATGCCAACCTTAAAGAACGGCTTGAACAATTCTTTGCCAGTGGTATGCCGGTATTAAAAAACAATGAGAGCGAGCCCTCACAAACAGTTGCCTTTAACAGGGTTCTGCAAAGGGCTGTTAGTCATGTGCAGAGTTGCGGTAAAAAACAGGTCGACACAGGAGACGTGCTCGTATCCATACTTACCGAGCCCGATTCCCATGCCGTTTATTTTCTCGGTTCAGAAGGAGTTGGTCGCCTGGAAGTAGTTGAATATATTTCACATGGTCTCCCTGAAACGCTACAGAGTGAACCGTTTAAACAACCTTCACCACCCCCCAACAAAAACAAACAAAAAAAGGGCGGTGAAAACGCACTTCAGGAATTTACGGTCAATTACGCGCAAAGAGCAGCAGAGGGAACTATTGATCCTCTGATTGGCAGAGACAGTGAACTACACCGAATGATGCAAGTACTTTGCCGCCGGAAAAAAAATAACCCCTTGTTGGTGGGCGAACCTGGAGTCGGTAAAACAGCCATGGCAGAAGGGCTTGCTCTCAGGATCTACGAGGATGGCATAGCACGTCAGTCCGATCCCCCTGATGAAGATAAGCTAGTACCGGATCTGCTTCAGGACACGGAAATCTATATGTTGGATCTCGGCACTCTGGTTGCCGGAACCAAATATCGAGGTGACTTTGAAAAACGGCTTAAAGAAGTGGTAAGCGCCATCGAAAATAAGGACAATGCAATCCTTTTTATCGATGAAATGCACACCATTATCGGCGCCGGTGCCACCAGCGGTGGTTCTATGGATGCTTCAAATCTGCTCAAACCTGCTTTGCAGGCCGGCACCATCCGCTGTATCGGTTCAACTACTTATGAAGAGTATAAGAACCATATCGAAAAAGACAGGGCTCTATCCCGGAGATTTCAAAAGATAGACATCGAAGAGCCTTCGGTGGATGATACCTGCAACATCTTAAAAGGGTTGCAGCCCCGTTACGAAGAACATCATCATATCCGTTATTCTAAAAATGCCATTATCTCAACGGCTGAACTGGCGGACCGATATATAAACGATCGCTTCCTCCCAGACAAGGCTATCGATATTATGGATGAGGTAGGTGCCTCTTTTCGGCTAATGGGAAAGATAGGGAAAACTGTGGGCGTTAAGGATATAGAGCGTATCGTATCAAAAATGGCCAGGGTTCCTGTTTCGAGCAAGGTCCGTGATGACACCAAAGATCTTCGCAACCTTAACAACAAGCTGAAGTCAGCCATTTTTGGACAAGACGACGCACTTGAAGCCGTTGTCAAGGCTGTTAAGCGCTCTCGAGCCGGACTTGGCAACCCATTGGCGCCTACAGGTTCGTTTCTTTTTGCCGGCCCGACCGGAGTCGGCAAAACAGAAGTTGCGAGGCAACTGGCAGCAGCTCTTTCCATTCATTTTGAACGTTTTGACATGAGTGAATATATGGAAAAACATGCGGTGGCAAGACTTATTGGTGCTCCTCCAGGTTATGTCGGATTTGACCAAGGAGGCCTGCTCACCGATGCCATTCGCAAGCACCCCTATTCAGTACTGCTGCTCGACGAAATCGAAAAGGCGCATCCTGATGTTTTTTCGGTTTTACTCCAAGTTATGGATCATTCAACCCTCACTGATAATGCAGGGCGACGAGCCGACTTTCGCAACGTCATTATCATTATGACCACCAATGCCGGTGCCAGGGAAATGAGTGAACAGACAATAGGATTTATCGGCGATTCTAAAGGGAAAGAGCAAAAAGCCATTAAAAATCTTTTTGCCCCTGAATTTCGCAATCGCCTTGATGCAACCATCAGCTTTTCCACCCTTGGTATAGATACGGTAGAGAAGATTGTCGATAAAATGACACTTGAGCTGCAAGCCCAGTTGTCCGAAAAGAATATCTCAATTTCCTTAACCCCAAGTGCACGACGCTGGATTGCCAGTGAAGGCTATGAACCCGCCTACGGGGCTCGCCCCCTGCGTCGCCTGATCATGAAAGAGATAGGCGACACCTTAACCGACGAAATCCTTTTCGGGGCTCTTAAAAAAGGTGGCAATGTAAGAATAGGCCGAAAAAACAACAAAATGACCTTCCGCTACTATTAACATCCGTATCAATCACCGGAAGTATTATTCGCTTCCGGTGATTCTCCCTCCTTAAGCCCCACCCTCCCGAGTACAATTTTTTATACTTTTATAGGCTGTCGCATTGACTTTCTTCGGTTATAACGATACTATCGGTATTAAAATATACATAGTGTGCTGTAATTCCGTATAGTTTCAGAAAATTAAGGGAAGGAAGAAGGGAGGAGGAAAGATGGTAAAAAAAATGTCCATGCTTGCTTTGGCTGGTTTGCTGGCTTTGCCGGCAACTACCTTTGCCGGTGCAGGCAAAACACCCCAAGATCTGGAAAGCAAGATCGAAGAACTTGCTAGACAGCTTGATGCTTTGAAAGCCCAGTTGGCCGAACAAAGTGAGGCAATGACCGAATACAGTGATAAAGTTAACGACATGGATGACCTGCTGGAGGAAAAATCAGAGTCCTGGGACCTGGCAGCTCGTTTTACTTTTTACGGCGACTTCCGTGCCCGCGGCGATTTTTACAGTGCAAGCAACGTCTTTGATGCCGGCACTCCTCTGCTTATGACCGGCATGGCAAACGGGCAACCCACCTTTGCCACCCAGGCCATGGGAGATCAAGAAAACGATACCATCCTCACCAACCGCTTTCGCCTCAACATGCGGGTTAAAGCGACTGAAAACGTTGAGTTCAAAGGTCGTCTTGCCATGTACAAGGCGTGGGGTATGCAGTCAACCCCGGATAACCTGGCAGGTGGTTTTCCGATCTTTGACGGCAATGTCACCCGTACCCCCAACGACAGCGCTCTTTATGTAGACCGTGCCTTCGTCAATTGGAACAACATCGGCGGTTTGCCTATGTGGTTCTCCATTGGTCGGCGTCCTACCACTGATGGTCCCCCCGCACATTTACGTATGGGTAATGATACTAGAATGGCCACCCCAAGCGCCTATTTTGATTACCCCTTTGACGGCCTCACCCTTGGGTACGCATGGGACTGGAATGCAGAAGCCATGGGTACCAGCCGGTTACGCTTCTGTTATGGCCGTGGGTTCGAAAACGGTCTCCAATATGATCAAGACACCAACCCATATCCGCTTGACGACACCGATTTCGGCGGCTTCAGCTGGGATGTCATGAAGCAGGGGTCAAGATTCCTCAATCTGCAATTCTTCGGCATCTACAACTTGTTCAACTATCCTAATTTCCAAAGCGACCTTGTTCGCCTGGGAGCAAGCCAACCACAAGAAGACGGCGGCTTTGGCGCCCAGAAAGATCTCGGCCAAATGTACCACACCACGGGTATATTCATGGACAAGGTTAACAACTTCAACTACTTCCTTGCTGGTGGATGGAGCCATACCGATCCAAACGGCAACGGCATGTTCAATGATTATTTCGGCATGAGCAGTGGCCAAACCGGGCTCAATACCGATTCAGAAGATGGTTATTCCGTCTACGCCGGCATCCGGTATGACTTTGAAGACCTTGGTCTCAAGCTTGGCGCTGAATACAACTACGGCTCTCAATACTGGGTTGCCTTCACTCCTGGTCATGACGAACTCTACATGTCTAAGCTGGCCACCCGCGGTAATGCCTACGAATTGTACATGATCTACGACCTGCCTACCGGCGAAGCTATTTCCAAATATGCCAAGACGTTTATCCGTCTGGGCTGGCAGTACTATGATTACAACTACTCAGGCGGATTTGACTGGAATGTCAAACCTTATGACCTTGACGATGACAAAGATGCGCTGCAAGCACTTGGACTCAACCCTGTAGAAAGCGCGCACCAAGTATACCTCACCTTTGAGGCTTATTTCTAGCATCTGGCCTGCAGCATAAACACTTCTAACCGGGAAAGCCTTCACAGGCTTTCCCTTTTTTCATTATACGAACGTGATTACATCCCATCCAGGACTCACTTATTGCACAAGCAGTAATCTACCTATTCCCCACGGCATGTTTTGCCGGCATGGCGGCGTCGGTTCAGGACCTTTCAACTCGCTGAACCTCAGCTACTCTGTTGGCGACAGCGAGGAAGCAGTAAAGGCCAACCGCAATATTCTCCGTCAACGCCTCCGGATTGAGCACCTCTGTTCGGCCCATCAGATCCATTCAGATGTGGTTGCAGTCATCCGTTCAAAAAATAATCTAAAGGAAATTGAAGGCGCTGACGCTTTAATAACCAGTATGAAGGGAATCGGCTTGCTCATCCAGCAAGCAGACTGTCAGGCGGTTCTCCTTTATGATCCACAGCAACAGGCCATTGGTGCTATCCATTGCGGTTGGAAAGGAAGTGTCATCAATATTATTGCCACAACCGTAGCCCAAATGCAGAAAGAATTTGCAGTAGCTCCACACGATTTACGTGCTGTTATCAGCCCTTCGCTTGGTCCATGCTGTGCAGAATTTCAAAACTATCGCCAGGAGCTGCCAACGTGGATGCACGCTTACCAGGTACGTAGAAACTATTTTGATTTTTGGGCCATAACCAGACAACAACTCAGACAAGCAGGGATAAAGAACACCAACATTGAGACGACAGAAGTATGCACCAAATGCAATGACCGTTTTTTTTCCTACAGAAGAAGCACAGCAAAGGGAGAAAAATATACAGGTCGCAATGGCTCAGTCATCAGCCTGCCGCAAACAGACCACGATTAGGCAAAACGAAAAATTATAAAAATTCGAAATCACAAATCAATGGAGCATGGTCTGAAAAAGTGACCAGAGGAATCTGGAAATTGACCACCCTCAATTCAGGACTGTGAAGGATAAAATCAAGCTCCATTTTAGGGCTACGACTGGGGAAGGATGGTATTTTTTTCGGATTGGCACTCACCAGGCCGGTGGCGCCGAGAAAAAGGTCAAGTTCTCGCTTTCCCCAAAGCACATTAAAATCACCCGCCAAAATCACAGGCCGATCAACTTCTCGAATAAGCCGATACAGCCGCTCCAGCTGGTATTGTCGCTTGCGAAATGTCAGTGACAAATGAACAAGAAAGACCGTAACCCTTTCCATACATGCCTGAATAATAAGCCTCTTGACCCCTTCCTCAAAATAATGAAAACGGTGACTGATTATTTCGTCATGCGCCAAAATAGCATTACCCTGCGTTCTCAACAAAGGCATCCGTTTCGCTACTGAACCAAAGGCATACTTGGTTTCAATAACATGATAGAGCTTGAGTTGATCTGCTATTTTTTTGGCCTGACACTGTTGCTCAGTTCGAAAAGAGCCGCCGTCCACCTCTACCAGCCCAAGGATATCCGGCTGCACGCTCTTAATAAAGGATACGATTTTGGCCAGTTGGCTTCCGGAACGCTTCAAATACCCGGCATAGGGGAATGGTAGATGAAAGCGGGTACCGTTTCCAGCTGCATAGCGAATGTTGTACAGCAAAAATCGTAATGCCCGTTCATCTTTTGGGGTAACAATCGTCTTAGCCACGATTCCTCAGTCCAAACACGCCTTGTTTTTTACTGCTAAAAGCAGGATTAACCCCCCGTCTACCCGGTTTTTTACTCCGAGTCCCATTTTCAGGCGGCATAACAACAGCTTCCTGCTGATGTTGCTCTTGGAAAAAGCAGTGCGGCTCGACCTCACCCTTGCCTAAGGATTCGCGGTAAATCGCATAAAAACGGGTACAGTCACGATAATAACTCTTCCGTTTTAACCATTTAGGTATTTTCCCTCCATTCTCCAACTGATGGAAGGTCGGTAGATTGACCAACAGGATCGCCAGGGCATCCTTTGCCATCCGCTTAACATTAAACTGTTCCCCTAAATAACTATCAAGATCCGCACGAATTTTGCGATTCAAGACATGATACCCTTTACCACGCAGCTGTACTTCCAGGAGATTGAAACGCCGGATTGCCCAAGGCAGAAGCAAAGCTGCAAACAGCATATATTCAGGAATTACAACTTGCCTTTTTTGTTTACGCAAACCATACAGCCTATCCACCACGCTTAACAGGCTATACAGTTCGTGTATTATATTCTGTCGTTCGTTACTCTTGAAACAATTCGTATACAATGGAAAGAGTATGTTCCAGATGTTATTTTCGATACAAAGCTGTGCCCATTTTTGGCTTGTCCCAGACTGCAGGTCCTTCAAAATTTCATCCCGAACACGTGATGCAGGGCAAAGCAAAAGTTTATCTGCATGCACTCCAATGGCCTCTCGGGTTGGGGAATCTATCGTAAATCCTTTTCTGGCGGCATGGCGGATTGCCCGCATTATACGCACGGGGTCACGCGTAAATCGACGATGAGGATCGCCGACCATACGGACCACCCCGGTATTTAGATCGTTGACGCCACCAATGTAGTCAATAATTGTATTGGTCTCTATTTCGTAAAACAGAGCATTGATGGTGAGGTCTCTGCGGAAGGCGTCTTCCTCCAGAGTGCCAAAGGTATTATTATGGGGCAGAACCTGTTGAGGGCCGTTAAGATCATGTTCGCTCTGTGACCGCAATGTCGAGACTTCGATAATCTTATTGCCTCGAAAAAAGACCTGAACTAATCGAAAACGTCTGCCGATTGTGCGGCTGTTACGAAAAAGTTTACGCAACTGCCCAGGACGAGCGTCAGTTGAAATATCAAAATCCTTGGGATTCTCACCAAGATAAAGATCACGCACCCCTCCACCGACAAGATACCCTTTAAAACCGGCATCACGCAGCCGGTAAAGCACTTTCAAGGCTTCGATGTCCAGCTGCGATTCTCGAATGGGGTGTTCAGATTCGGGGATAATCAACGGTTCGCACCGCTGATATCCCCGGCCAAGAGCTGCAATTGATGAATCCGTATCCATACACTCACTACAAATGGTTTATACCAGGCTTCTTCACGCTGCCCCGGGTTCGGATGTTTTTGCTGTTTCCTTGTAGACTGATTCGGCAGCCTTGACAAAACGATCAAAAATTTCACGCACCGGCAAAATCTCATTCATTTTATAGGTATTTGCCCCTGAAAAGAATAATCCATTATCAAGATCGCCATCGCATGCAGCCGTTAATCTGTCGTTAATACAATACTTATAACTGCATTTTTTCAGGCATTTAAACCTGCATTTATCCACCGAAACATCACCGCCTTTTTCCATTTTTTCAATAAATGGAGTTTTCACCGCTCGTCCGGTCATCCCCACCGGGGATGGCACTAAAACGATATCATCCTTCTGGGCTTTCAAGAAGGCGTTTTTGAACTCCTGAGAAACCGAGCATTCCTCACTAAGGACAAAACGGGAAGCAATCTGGATACCATCAGCACCATAGTCATCCATCATCTCAGCCATCTCAAAACCGTTTGTAATGCCTCCAGCGGCTATCAGCGGAACCTTGGAAACGGCCTTTCGAATTGCCGGGAACATGTCCCTCAATTTTTTATCCGTGCCGAGATGCCCACCGGCTTCAGTGGCTTCTGCAATGATGGCAGCAGCTCCAAGCTTTTCAGCCAGCTTTGCAAAATTGGGGGAAGAAACGATTGATACAATCGGTATATTATGTTTTTTTCCTATCTTAAAGATATCCCTTGAAAATCCAGCACCAGTAACAATCATGTCAGCACCGGCTTCTATGGACCCCATGACCAGTTCATAAAAGTCCTTCATCGCATACATAATGTTCACGGCGATTATGCCCTGGGTGGCGTCTTTGGCTTTACGAATATCCGCCTTTAATTCTTCGACAGGGATCGCAGATCCCCCTATTGTACCTATCCCGCCGCACTCGGCAACAGGCACTGCCAGAGCGGAGGTTGAAACACGAACTGACATTCCACCCTGAATGATAGGTACCTTGGCTATAAATGAGCCTATTTTTAATTCTGGCAATTTCATGCAAATCTCTTGGGTTAGAGGGCTAATATATTTACAGTCGCCGAAACGATGCACACTTCACGCTGCCTCGGCAATTTGCGGTAAAGCCTTAATACAACAGTAACCACTATCCAGTGCCTGACCTTGTAATATTGCCTTTTCAACGACCATATAATCTAAATACCAATCTACTATTATAGTCTTTTTACCAGAAATGCGCCACACTGACTTGACTTTTCATTCATTTTGCAGTTAGATTTTTGTCTTTTTTTATTAAAATCAAGTATCGTCGATGTGCATAATGCATATTTTCTGCAGTCACAATGGAGCACCTCTTTGAAAATTCAGGCTATAAACGGATTTAAAGACATTCTGCCGGACAGCGCCCTCCTCTGGCAGCAAATTGAACAACGGGCCAGAGATATTTTTCAACGATTCGGTATGCGGGAAATCAGAGTACCGATCATGGAAAAAACCGATTTGTTTGTCCGCTCCATCGGTGAGGCGACAGATGTGGTTGAAAAGGAGATGTATACCTTTACTGAGAAGTCGATAACCATGCGTCCGGAAGCAACTGCTTCCATCATGCGGGCTTTTATAGAAAACGGTATGCATGTGCAACAACCTGTTCAGCGGTTATTCACCATTGGCCCAATGTTTCGCCATGAACGTCCACAAAAAGGCCGTCAACGCCAATTCCACCAGCTTGATGCAGAAATCATCGGTGCCCAGGAACCGCAAGTTGACGCGGAATTGATTGCCATGGGCCAAATGTTACTCGATGAACTTGGCATAAACACCAGCCTGGAGATCAACTCACTGGGCTGCCCTGCATGCCGGCCCCCTTTTCGCACAAAACTCGTCAACTATCTGGAGCTGCATCAAGACGCACTGTGCGATGATTGCAAGCGCAGAACTACTACCAATCCGCTCAGAGTACTGGATTGCAAAAAATCTACTTGCAAAGCTATTGCCAAAGACGCCCCGTCCATACTTGACAGTCTCTGCGAAAACTGCAGCGACCACTTTTCCCTAGTCCGGCAAGCACTGCAGGACCTTGGCATATCGTTCACGATCAACCGTTTCATGGTACGCGGACTGGATTACTACACCCAGACTACTTTTGAATTTCTGACAAGTGATCTGGGAGCACAGGCAGCTGTCGGCGCTGGGGGACGATACGACGGACTAATAGAACAACTCGGTGGCCCGGCCTTGCCAGGCATTGGATTTGCCATGGGCATCGAACGTATTGTGCTGTTGATGGAACAAAAAAACAACGGCACCTCTCTTACCCAAAATACAGATTGCTTCATCGCAGCACTGGGCCAAGAGGCTAACAAGCCATGCAGCCAGCTGACCCACCAACTCAGACTGCGGGGAATAAATGCAGCCATGGATTACAGCGGCCGTAGTCTTAAGGCACAAATGAAACAGGCTAACCGCGTCCACGCTCGCTTTGTACTGATTGTCGGCGAAAACGAACTGAAGCAAGAGGAGGCTGTTCTCCGTGACATGAAAACTCAGAAACAGCAGGTCTTTTCCCTTGCCGGATCTGTCAGCGAGCAAGGCGAACGGTTAGCACCCGTGCTGCGCGCTTAACCTCAACACAATATTTTCAACCCTGCTGACCTTTCATCAAAACAGACAGCTTGAGTTGCAACGCGCCGTATCGGGCTTAGCCCGGCGGCCTTTTTCTGGAGAAAACTATGGAATCAATGGGAACGCTGCGGCGAACACATAACTGTAATGATCTTGGACTGGAAAACCTGTCTCAGGAAGTAACCCTCATGGGCTGGGTTTTGCGCCGTCGAGATCACGGCGGGGTTATTTTCATAGACCTTCGTGATCGCTGGGGCATCACCCAGATTGTTTTTAACCCTGAGATCAACAAAGACGTGCATGCAAAGGCTCACCAACTGCGCAACGAGTGGGTTGTTGCAGTAAGGGGCAAAGTCGAAAGACGTCCCGGGGACATGGAAAACAAAAAACTCAAGACCGGTTCCATCGAAATACTTGTTGATGAACTGCGCATTCTCAACACCAGTGAAACACCCCCTTTCCCACTGGACGAAGACAGTGATTTTTCCGACAACCTGCGTCTCCAGTACCGTTATCTCGACCTTCGCCGACCCGAGGTGGCTAAAAACCTCATCCTCAGACACCAAGCGCTGCAAACCGTTCGCAACTACCTCAACAACCGGGAGTTTCTCGAAATTGAGACCCCCATGCTCACCCGTTCAACCCCTGAAGGTGCTCGCGATTATCTGGTTCCCAGCAGGGTAAGTGCAGGTAAATTCTTTGCGCTTCCACAATCGCCCCAGCTCTTTAAGCAAATCCTGATGATGTCCGGCATGGACCGTTATTATCAAATTGTTAAATGCTTTCGCGACGAAGACCTGCGCGCTGATCGCCAGCCGGAGTTCACCCAGATTGATATGGAGCTCAGCTTTGTTACCCAAGAGGACATTATCACCATTGTTGAAGGCATGATTGCTGCCCTTTTCAAAGCTACTGTCAACGTCGACCTGAACCTCCCCATTAAACGTATGACGTATGACGAATCCATGCTCCGATTCGGTACTGATAGACCTGACACCCGTTTTGGCCTGGAGCTTGTCGACCTGACCGAGATCCTGAGCGGTTGCGGTTTCAAAGTGTTCAACACCATCATTGAAAAGGAAGGGGCTGTCAAGGCGATCAATGCCAAGGGGTGCGCCAATTTCTCCCGTAAAGACCTGGATGACCTGACAGAATATGCTGGACGATTTGGTGCGCGCGGTATGGCCTGGATTAAAATAAAAGATGACGAATGGCAATCCCCGATCACTAAATTTTTCAGTGATGAGGAAATCACAGCCATGGGCAAAGCTCTTGACGCTCAACCCGGCGACCTGATCTTATTTGGCGCAGACAAAATCAGCACTGTTCACCAGGTGTTGGGAGAGCTGCGGCTCGAGTTGGCACGCAGACTCGACATCATCGAACAAGACACCTATGACTTCCTCTGGATCACAGATTTCCCGATGTTTGAATACGATGACGATGCCAAGCGCTTTTCGGCGGTACACCATCCTTTCACAGCACCCTTTGACGACCAGCTGGACATGCTCGAATCAGATCCTGGAGCAGTAAAAAGCCAAGCTTACGATTTGGTTCTCAACGGCAACGAAATCGGTGGAGGCTCAATCCGTATTCACAATCCGGCAGTCCAGGAAAAGGTTTTCAAAGCCCTTGGAATTGACGATGAAGAAGCTCAGGAAAAGTTTGGTTTTCTCCTCAAAGCTCTCACCTATGGCGCACCTCCCCATGGCGGAATTGCTTTCGGGGTTGACCGCCTCATCATGCTCTTGAGCGGCTCCACCTCCATTCGAGAGGTTATTGCCTTTCCTAAAACCCAGAAGGCAACCTGCCTGCTAACGGAAGCGCCTGCACCTGTTAACCGCAAACAATTAACAGAACTGCACTTACGGCCTGACTGGAAAGAGGATTGAGAGTAATAATCCACACGATACAAAAAAGTCCGAAGCAGCAAACGATGCTTCGGACTTTTTTCTGATTACGCCTTTTCTATCTACCAGCTGCCTACAAAACGGCATTCCCCGCTTTCAGGCATTATCCTTCATCTGACGAATTATCCGAAATACCTCTTCCGGCGTACCGTCCATATTCGGGTCCACATTTTGCGCTGCAAAATGAATAGCAGGCTTACCACAGCGGAGAAACGGGTTGGTGTTCAGTTCAAGTTCCAGGTCTGACGGCGCCCAGCCCTCGGCACTGTTTGCTGCTGCGACCTCGTCTTCCAACCTCTGTATAATAGCACTGTTTGCAGGTTCGAGGGACTTGGCGAATTCAAGGTTCGCTCGCGTATAGTCATGACCGGGATAAATCTTGATTTCGGGCGCAAACAATTCCGTTATCCTTGCCAGAGAATGGTACATTTCCTCGGCCGTCCCCTCGAAAAGACGACCGCACCCAGCGCCGAAAAGTGTATCCCCAGTAAAAAGAGCGTCACCAAAATGATAAAGGGAACTGCCCCGCGTATGACCGGGTGTATGATAAATCTTCCCGTTAAGCCGGCCAACCGCCACCTCCTCCTGGTCAACTAACAGATGGGTTAATGCCGGAATACGCCCGTGATCACTAGCATGCCCATACACTGGAAGTCCCGGATACTCTTCCAGGATATCTTCGATGCCATCGATATGATCCCGGTGGTGGTGGGTACAAAAAATTGACTCGGGCTTGAGTTGATGCTCTGCCAGGGCTGAAACTACCGGGTAATACTCGCACGGGTCGACAATAGCGCACACCCTTGTTGTTTTATCGACAAGCAAATAGGAAAAATTATCAAACAAACAGGGAACAGGAAGAACAAACATACTATTTTCTCCTGGGTAGAATCTCAACAGTGTTGTTATCAGGTCTTTTCATCCGGATGTTTTCCGTGATAGGCCATGGCTGACGAACCTATTTCATCGCGGGTTTTACCAAGGGCCGCAAACGTGCCCATTTCCGTTGTCATCTTGAGCGCAGCTTCTATTATGGGAAAAACCAACGCACACCCCGTGCCTTCACCAAGGCGCATATTCATATCAAGCATTGGCTCCAGCCCGGTAATTTCCTTCAAAAGCTTTGCTCCGGGTTCAAAAGAGATATGCGAAGGAATTATATAATCGATTACCTCGGGTTTCAACCGTAGTGCAGTTAGTGCTGCCACATTGGAGATCAGCCCATCGGCAACCACCGGAATCTTTCTCGCAGCACAGGCGAGATAGATACCAGCCATACCGGCAATATCGAGACTACCGACCTTGGAGAGTACATCCAAGGGATCATCACGATCAGGCTGATGCAGATCAACCGCATCCTGCACCACCTTCTTTTTGGCAGCATAGGATTCATCGCTCAGCCCTGCCCCGCGGCCGACAACACGGTCAATAGCAGCACCGGTAAAGGCATACAATACGGCACTGGAAGCAGTGGTGTTCCCAATACCTATCTCCCCGGTGCCAAGCAGATTGTACCCGTCATCGATAGCCTGCCCGGCAATCTCAATCCCTGTTTCGACCGCCTTGACGGCCTCCTCTCTTTCCATTGCAGGTTGCCTGCGAAAATTGGCCGTACCATAACGAATTTTCCGTGACACAACCCGGGGAAGATCGACATCGACCTGGATACCTATATCAACGGCTATAATATCAGCCCCGGCATGATTGGCCAGGAAATTGACTCCCATCCTCCCAGAGGTTACAAAATCGGCTCCTATCCGGGTTACATCCTGCGGGTACATGGCAACACCTTCGCCATACACACCATTATCAGCCATCATGACAATAATGGCTTTTTTATCAATGGTGTTGTTTAGCTTGCCTGTGATACCAGCAACCTGGCGGGCTATATCTTCGAGCTTTCCAAGGCTTCCGGGAGGCTTGAGACAATAATCTATTTCCCGCTGGGCCTTAGCCATAATATCCCTGTCCGCTGCCCGGATGTGTCCAAGAGTCTGCTCTAAAATTTTCACAAAACCTACCTACCTGTAGTTGAATCGAACCAGAATCGGCATACCGCCCATAAATTCAATTTCGGTCAAAGTGGCATTATCCACCTTAAATTTCCAATATCCAGCAGAGATTGATTCACAAAAATAATGCGCCATCAATGAACGAATACATCCACCATGGGAGACTATTGCCAAGTCCTTGCCCGTATTGGCACCGACCAACTCATCTGCAAAGGAGACAACCCGCTGCTTAAACGAGCCAAAGGATTCACTACCCGGAATCTGGGTCTTTTCCCAGTCGGTCAGCCACGTCTTCCAGGCCTCCGGATACTGCTTTTCAATTTCTTTAAAATGCAGCCCTTCCCATTCACCGAAGTGATATTCCTGGATGCTCGAGTCGGTTATAATGGGCGCATCGCTACCAAAAACAATGGATGCCGTTTCAGTTGCGCGCTGCAGCGGGCTGGAAAAAATAGTGTCCACCTCCAGGGCGTTGAGACGATCCCGCAGATAAGAAGCCTGATTTCTTCCATAGTCATTAAGCGGAGCATCTGTGCTGCCCACCAGCACGCCGCCTTTATTTTGTTCGGTCTGTCCGTGACGGATAAGATAAAGTCTGGTTACCTTCATACCAAAAAGTCCCATGCTAAAAGAAAAAATAAAAAAGAGGTCATTTCACTGAGTTCAATCGTTGCGCCGATGGTATCACCGGTGATACCGCCAATTCGATGCTGCAGATAAAAAGCAAAACCAACAGCCAGGGCAATAGCAATGCCATGGAGGATTACAAGAGACCATATGGCCGAGACCAAAGACATACCTGTAAAATAGAAGACTATGCTTGTGAGCAGCAACGAGCATACTGTCGCAGTCAGTGCCTGGGGCAAACCAACACGATCGGTAAACGATCCCATTCCTGATTGCTCCCGTGCATAGCTCGCCACTGTTGTATGCCAGGTTATGGCCATGCGGCCAAGGACTGGAGCACACAACAAGGCGGTCACACTCCCTGCAAGCGGTATATTTTTCAAGGTAATAAATTTGAGCAAGATGGTCAAAACCACGGCTACGACTCCGTTGGTCCCCAAGGTGGAATCACGCATGATCTCCAGAACCCGTTCTTTTGAACGATAACAGAAAAGACCGTCTGCCGAATCACCCATTCCATCAAGATGCAGACCACCGGTAACAGTGATCAGTACAATCAAGGCTAGAAAAGTAGAAACCTCACCACCAAAATAAGGAAAACACAGATAGAGAAGAACTGCGGCAGGCAGCCCGACCAAAAAACCGACAATGGGCATCCATTTCATTCCCTGAACAAACCGATCAACAGTGAAATCTATCTGCACAGGGATAGGGTAACGAGTCATAAACTGGATCATCAACAATAGGCTAGACACCGATTCCGTCCCCTTTTATTTTTACGGGAATACCAGACACAACCATAACCACCTCGTCGGCCGCGGCAGCCATACGTTGATTGACCCGCCCACTGCAATCCCGAAAAAAACGAGACAATGGCGTAGCCGGGACGATGCCAAGTCCCACTTCATTGGTCACTGCAAACAAACGACCGGCATACGACGCATGACTTGCAAGCAGGGCATCAATTTCCGCCAGCACCCGTTGTTCAATCTTGGCCATGCTTACCACCGTTGGTTGTTCCCAATCAATGGCTGGATCCTCAAGGATGATATTTGTGGTTAAGACAGTCAGACAATCAAGCAAAAAACCGTCGTACTGCTGGTGGTAAGCCTGCACAATCGATGACGGATGCAAGGGTTCTTCAAACGTCTGCCAAGTTCCAGGCCGCTGCAATCGGTGCCTGGCAACTCGATCTTCCATTTCTGCATCCAGTGCACGAGCAGTGGCAATATAGGCTATATCTTCACACCATCTGCTTATTTGTTGCTCTGCATAGCTGCTCTTACCGCTGCGAGCCCCCCCTGTAATCAATGTCAAACGACCCATTGTAGTCCTGTATTCGTACTATTTCTCATGATACACCCTGCATTACGTTACCAAGCTGGGACAAGTGAGGATTCGATAGCAGAACCTCCACCACGAAGATCGCTACCCAGGAGAAGTATCTGGCTTATCCAAAAATATTGGAAATACAGTTGCGGGACAGCACGGGATTCACATTAAATACTCAACGTATTGATATTAAAAGACAAATCAAATGACACATTTAAATGTACCGCCAAAAATACCGCCAGCCCGATACCCCTTACTATTGTAAAACATGTTGTGTAACACGATAAGCTTTTAACCTCAATCTAACAAAAGAGAGAACGACAATGAAGAAGGAAAAATAAATCACAGAGCAGGATATCCTCAACATTCACAAAGCCGGTAACGGCGCGGCTATTATAACGAAGATTATGGAGGAGGTCGAGACAAGTAAAAATGGTACGGGGCAAGAATGCTTCCTCACCTCACCTGACCTAGGTAAGCTACTGGATCTGCATTCGTTCTTAGGTGAACACATTCCAGATAAAACAGTTCGCTTGGCAGAAGAAAAAATGTAGCCTATTTTCAGCTATTCAATGGACAACACAACCCGCCTTCTGTCCTAGTTGGCCGGTTTCTTTTTGTAGCCAGCTCCGCATTTTCCCACCCGTTATTTCCAGGCAAGAAACACAGTAAACAACTTCTCCTGTCATTGCAACGGCTACAAGGCGTTGTTGACATATGCACATTAGCGCGCTAAGATGTTGATATTGTACAACTTTACCTTTGTGTCGCGTGGGTTTTTTCAAGGGAGGGAACTTAAAAGGATCATGAGGATGCCTATCCAGCTTGATCACACTGTCACATTCGCTTGCTTATTCGTGTTAGTCTCTTTTGCTTTCCTGCCTCGTTGCATGTCTGCCGAGTTAAGCGATTACGAAAAAGGTCAACTTGCTGGGTCTCTTGTATTCTCGGCTCTTGCTGTTGATACGTATTATGCAATCTGTATTGCTGGCGGTTATGACGCAGAGAACCATATTACAGGTGTAGGACGTCTATTAAAAGAGAACTTCGATTTAGACTACAAGACCCTCTTAGAAGATCAGCAGTCTACCACTGGGCGGAATTATAAAGATGAAGCGGTGCGTATGGTTAACCACGCCAAAACTGAACTGGGCGGGTGCAGTTCTGAGAAGATGAAGACATGGTTTGCTGAGGTTGTTGAAAGAAGGTATTGGCAGAATCTAGAGGTGTTAAGAGCGATCCAGTGATTAAAGAGGGGCAAATAAGACATGAGGAGTAAAGGTGTAATTGTAATTTTAATTGGCATTGGCCTTCTGCTGCTAAGTTACGTGTTTGCCTCAGAAAGAGTAAAATGTCGTACGTGTGGTCTAAGGGAAAAAATATCCAAAATGGAAGTTGTATTTATAGAAGGAAAGCACCCTAACAAGGTGCCTGAAGATTTAGGCTTGTCACGTTATGATTCATACCATTACAAGAAGAACCATTATGTAGGAAGGGTCGCTATCCCGTTAAAATTCACTATTGCACTCTCTATTGTGATGATACTTTCGGGTTCAGGAATGGCAATTCTTGCACCTAAAAAAGAGAAGGTTTCGTCTTGATTTTGATAATGCTGGAGAAGGAAGATGTTTTGTCACCCGACACACGGCAATACCTCGCAATCAACCAAGGTCAGGCAACGACTTAGCTTCAACCGCTTCTGCTTCAATAACATCGTCTTGGCGACCCTCTCTCTGGTTGAATTTCCTTATTGTTTCAAGTAGTTGGCTATCTAGCGTGTGCGTATGACTTATCTCTATTTGAGCTTTGGGCGAATACTCTTGAGGCAGCTTGCGCTCTAGTAGCCATTTTGCCGTTGAAGTATCATTGTCTAAAGCGTCATATACACGTTGCCTTGCCTTGATTACAGGGTTTTGCCGAAGAGCGTCGAAGCGCTCGGCTAATTCAGGTTCGCGTTTCAGTAGATTGTAGTAGGCATCCTTCTTGACGCCAGCAGTATGCAGCGCTTCAGAGACGTTAGCGCCTATAGCGAAGGCGTTTTCAAGTTTGATAATTGCCGAATCTGTGACGACAGGTGGACGGCCTACAGGACGTGTTTTTTGCGTGTTCATATTCTACTCCTTGTCTTAAATGAAAGGTGAGTCACAATTATTGAGCTATGTTATGAAGAACGGAAGATGGAGTAACGCTAAGATATTTACGGTGCTAAGCTTTACCTGTGTATTTTTTGGAATGATTAGAGGTGACCATAGTTGGTGGTGGGCTGGATCATTTTTCTTTATTGCTGCTGCATTTCTCTCGCTTGTCTTGCGAGCGGGTTCAGGCAGAGATTAGATACCGTAATTCCATATATCAAAAATGGGAATTAATCACAAACGCCACTACGCCTCTAGTGGTTCATAGATACCCTAATGTTATTTATAAGCAGGAATACTAATTGCGTTAACAAATACGTTAATTAGGTATGGAGAGAGAAGGGAAGGTTTCCATTGAGGCTAGACATAGAGGTTCGAGGAGAAAAGATGCAGAAAAATTATTATTTATCTTCAGTGTTGATGATTGTATTATTGCTCTTCAATTCTAATGCGCGGGGAGATTCTTTCGATATATCTTCTTATCGAGAATCTGGTAACTTGCTTGGTCTTGCAGTTGATCCAATCACACATAATATATTTTTAACTAATGGCTCTGACGGACAAGGTAGGCTCCTTGAGTTTTCCCCTGAAGGCGTTCTCCTTAATGATACTATTGTCGTCAGGCAAAATGGAAATGATGTCTTGTCGAGTGCTGTAATGGTTGATAATGGGAATCTTTTTGTTAACGTGGCTTACAGCGATGACTGGAGTTCATGGGACCGACGGACTATTGAACTGAGCCGTGATGCAAGTACGATTTTCTCAGACTTTGATAGAGAGCCATTCACAAAAGGTGGTGATGGATTGACTTATGATCAAACTACCGATCACTTACTAATATCAAGCTATGCAGATAAAATGGTCTTTGAAACTACCCTTGAAGGAGTATTGGTCAACAGTTATGGAGGGTTCATAAGTAGCTATTACGACATTGCCCTTGACCCTTTTTCGGGAGATTTGTTTGCAATAAATAATAGTGATATTCTACACAGATATAACAAAGAAAGCTCGGGCAACTATACTCTTACCGAGTCTTTCGATCTTTCTTCTGTTGGTATTACAAGGACTCCATTAGCATTAGATATCGATAGAGCAAGTGGATTGTTTTATCTACAAGAAAGTAACAGACGAATAGTAGAGTTCAGCCTTGATGAGTTACTCTATTGTCCAGCTACTCCATGGGATTTTAAAGTTAACACTGAACAATATTTACTTACAGAACAACTGGCACTTGGCAACACCTTCACCTTCGATTATTGGTGGGAAATGGGGATGGAACCAACCGATTTCAATTGCGATTTTTTGTGGTTCAATGGTGCTCAGTGGGAAACTTTCGGATGGGCTTTAAATTTTGATGGTAGCTCCGATGGATGGAATACTGCATCATTCTTGGTTCCGTCATGGGCGCAGGGGGATACTGCGCAGATACGCTTTCAGCTTTTTGATTGGGGCCAGCAGACCAACCCAACTATTTACCTAAGAAACATAGTAAGCAACGGAACAGCACCGGTACCCGAACCAACCACCTTACTCCTCTTCGGTACAGGTCTAGCTGGCCTTTCTGCTGCAGTTGGCAGGAGAAGACGCAAGTAATGCAATTCCATTAACCGGAATTGAGAAGCAGGGTTTAACGGCTTTGCCTTTTCTATTTTAACAGGTAGAAAACCGCTCACCCCTTGGCAAGACAACCAAAAGGAATTGCCTCTCTTTTTGGCAAGAGAGTTGTTTGGGCGGTTATAGAGCTTGCTTCTTCCTCGAATCCTTGCCTAGGCTCTTCTCATTGATATCATCCATAACCGACTGCCGAGCCTTCTCGAAGATATCTGTAGCTCTATCTACCTCAAGATTACCAGACTCAACCATTGAACATAACCCACGACGCAACGCATAGAGATATATAATTGAATTGTCGTCAGGGTGTTTTTCCAGTAACGAATGCCATTCAAACCAGCTTGCTTCATCTCTGCAGTAGTTATCTGGCGTGCTATCTGTCGCATTAGCGAGGACATGGAAACTCGACAAGGAAATGATGGCTAAGAAGAGGAGACAGTGTATCTTGATTCGCATAGTGATCAAATTTTAAGGTTCACGATTACACGCTTATTGACACGTCAACATATAACCATTTTACACCTAACTAATTGATTAATCAATGAAATATCTTCACGGTACAGTCTTGAGCATCACGAAACAACCTTTGATATACCTAATACCTTCTCTGCTTATCTACACATTATGCCTGTTAGCGGCTCCACAAGCTTGCGCGTATACCGCAAAGGTAATAGGTGTTGCTGATGGTGATACAATCAAGGTTCAGCGTAGTAACGGCAAACAAGTCAAGATACGTCTCTACGGTATCGATACACCCGAGAAGAAGCAGGCGTATGGTAACCAAGCTAAAAAGCTGACTAATAAGCTAGTGAGAGGTAAGACGGTAGATGTTAAGCCTATTGATACAGACCGTTATGGGCGCACCGTAGGCTTGGTGAAGGTAAATGGTAAGAGTGTCAATAAACGCCTTATACAGGACGGGCTTGCTTGGGTCTACACTAAATATTGTCGAAAAAGTTTCTGTAGCTCGTGGAAATCAATTGAGAATAACGCGCGTTTACAGAAACGTGGTATGTGGAACGATCTTGATATTACCCCTCCATGGGAATGGCGAAAAGCTCAGCGGCAAGGCGGTGGTAGTAAAAAAGTAGCGACTACCAAGCCAATTGTAGCGGGTCAGTATCATGGCAATGTGAACAGCCTAAAGTTTCATCGTCCTGGGTGCAGGAGTTACAACTGCAAAAATTGCACTGCTGGCTTCGCTAGCCGAGAGACTGCAATCAGAGCAGGTTATAAACCTTGTGGGATTTGTCGTCCGTGATTGTGTGGTCAGTGCGCCTGGGTAGCTAGTAGAAAACAGCACTAAATCTGGCATTCAATATTTGCAAGGTTTATACCTCAACCGACAGTCCCTTGAAGACACACAGGAACAAGCTAACTTTTTGATATTTAGCTTCAGGGTAGTCCTGCCGATGGATACCTCAATCATTTAGTAAATTCATTTGCCGCTCAATATAATCTAGAAATTTCTATATCCAGCTTCCACAAACGACACTGCTCCACACAGAGTGCTTTACCACTCTTCTCGTTTTTCAAAAAACAAATTGAATTAAAATGGCGAAGCTATTAACCTCTAAGTTGTTGAACTTCAGGGGGAAGTACTAGCTTTCTCACCGGTGCAACAGGGCTCGTAATCATTCAGCCAAAGATAGTATTAGGCGTTGCAGTGGTTTCATGGCAATCACAGGTATCCCCGAATCAACCACCATGCTCCTTTTGGGAACAGGTATTGCTGGTCTTGCAGTAGTAGGTCGCAGGCGTAAAAAGGAAATTCACATTTCCGGACTTTGATAATACAGGAGGGACGATGAAACGATTAATAGGACTTGGAGCCGGTTTAGCTTTGCTTGGGCTTGCTGGTGTTGCCAATGCCAGTTTAATTGACTTGGGGAATGGTGTTATTCATGATGACGTTGCAAATCAATATTGGTTTCAGGATTTATCCACTTTCAAAAATCTAGACTACGAAACTCAACTTTATGAAATCGAATCATTAAATATGTTTGATGCTGGTTACTGGGATGATCGTTGGGGTGATTGGAGAATGGCCAATCTTAATGACATGCAAAACCTCTGGAGTTATGACGCTAGTGAGATAACAAGCATTTTCACTCAAACGGTTATAGATGACGAAAACAATAGAAGGTTTGAAGGTAGGTACAATGAAGCATATTCTTCACGACCCAATGAACATTTTATGGCCAACCTATTAATATATCCAACTGGATATGCTCGAAAATCGCCATTGTCAGCATACCCAATTTCAGATGCTCAAGGATTTGTAACTATCGGTGCTTGGGCAGTGGTGGATGCCACTTCTCCTGCCCCCGAACCAACCACCATTTTTCTTTTCGGAACGGGTATAGCTGGTCTTGCTGCTTTAGGTCGTAGACGTAGAAAGTAATTTTTACATATCCGGGAATTCTAGAGGCCGTCTTCTTTGTTGGAGGCGGTCTTATTTTATTGACTGGTTTTCGGTTCGGCGGCTTTTGTTCTATGCACGGGTGGCGGGTCTATTATTATAAGTTACATCAAGCGTTGCAAACGTAAGACTGAAACCGATAGCAGCCTGATGCTGATTCCAATAACTTGGCTACTTAGAAGAACTGTTACCCCGGTTTCGACCTCAGGCACCAGCTCTTTCGCTTAGCATTTCCAGTACCAATATATAAATGCTATGCAATATAAGAAACTTAACCTTGTTCCTGTATCTCCCAGTCGATCACTTTCATGAGGGTTTGTATGGTTGGAACGAAACTTGGTCGCTCGTTCTGCTAGATCAGGCAAGAGCCACTACAAATCCTTGTCATATGTATGTGGTTACCGTGGAAGTGAATAATTCAACCACTCCTGTAACGATACCCCTTACTGGAGCGGTTAAATTCAGACGATTAGCTTCATGCGGGTAGTATTGTATATGTAGAAGGAAAAATAGATTTTTACCCCTTTAAAACAGCCCTGAGAAGGGGTTACTATGAAGGGGTATAGTAGTGTGTGATTGTTACTCTTCTGTCCACCCTGATGCATCCGGTTTGTGATCAATCAAAAGCTCCTAGTTTAAGATGAATGCCGCAAGCTAACTCTCGTTGGCAGGTTCCATTTTTACACATTGCCCATTCACGCTTAAAGCGATTTTCAATACTCCTAGTCTTCAAAGAAGCAAGGCGACAATTCAAGGCCATATGCTGGTACCAGCGATTTACTTCCCAACCAAAATCAGCGGTTTAAAAGTCGACACCATCATCGGTTGAAATCCAGCCACAGATAATCTCCTTCTTCATTTTCTTACGTTTTTCATCCAATCCTGATGCATATCAGGTGTCTTTTCTTCTATTTTTTCCTTTGTAGTTTCTTCTTTTTCTTTTTTTCGACGTGCACATCCCTCAACCCGCGGAGGAGAGAGTGAAGACTTGCACATTTCGATGCGTCTGTTGCAGAAGGATTCTACCAAGGAACCCAAGAGTGCATAACCAGAAGTATTGTGGAGCCAAGGCTTGTCAGCGAGCAAGAAAGAGCAAATGGCAAAGAGAAAAACAGCAGACCGATCCAGATCACCGGGCCAACAAATGCGAGAGCCAGCGGGCCTGGCAGAGGAAAAATCCCTTCTATTGGCAACAGTATCGTCAAAAAAATCCGAATTATTGCGAGCAAAACCGAAAACTGCAACGGGTACGGGACAAGGCCGCGCGCCAGTCAGTCCCGGTGAAGGAGAATCTTGCAAAGATGGATACGTTAGAAAGCCTTTTAAACGATACATCAATGACATATTTCATTTCTGCCGACAGCGGGAATCTTGCAAAGATGGACGCGTTAGCTGTAAAAATAGTCCCAACAACAGCGATATAGGCGATCTTGCAAAGAAGGACTCGATAGTCTTCCGGTAATACATGCGATATCGTAGTGAAAAACGGAGGTCTATCATGCGAAATCCACTTATTATTGAACGTGTCAGGACAATCAGCGGCAGCTTTGCCTTTATCGAGCACCGTTTTCTCCGCCATGGTTTCTGGAGCAGCCTCTCTCATCAAGAGCTGCTGCTCTATTTTTTTCTGGTCATGGTGGCTGACCGGCAGGGGCTGTCTTTTTATTCCTACGACAAAATCTGCACCCTGCTAACCATCAATGTCGATGAATACATTCTTGCCCGGGACGGGCTCCTCAGCAAAAACCTGTTGGCCTTTGACGGCACCTTATTCCAGGTGCTTTCCCTTCCGCCTGAACCTGTACACCAAACGCGGTTACTCCAGAATGAGGAAGATATGCGACGGGAAGATCCGGCAACCATCCATCAGCTTGTTCGGCAATTCAAGGAGGGAAGGACATGATCAGCAGGCGAACGGCACTTGAAATCCTGCAGCTTAAAAAAGAGGGGTTTTCCCAACGCAGCATTGCCAGACAACTGCAACTCGACCGGCAGACCGTGGCGAAATATCTGCAGGACGACAGACCGATGCCTGCCGAGAGGACTGCCAAAAAATCCAAACTCGACCCTTATCGCGAAATGATAGGTGAAATGGTGGATAGCTGCCCGGACATCAAGGCACCGGTAGTACTGCGGAAAATACGGGAGAATGGGTTCACTGGCGAGATCACCATTGTCAGGGCCTTGCTCAGACAATTGCGGGGGCAGCAGGCTCAGCGCCAACCGTTCATCCGCTATGAATCCGAACCAGGTGAGCAGGTACAGATTGACTGGGGCCACTTCCCCTCCCTGAGCTATGGCGCCGGGCATAGAAAACTGTATGCCCTTGCGGTGGTTGAAGGTTACAGTCGTATGCTCTACGTCTATTTCTCCCACAGTCAGAAGCAGGAATATCTGCATCAAGGTTTGCTGGAAGCATTCACCTACTTTGGCGGCACTTCAAGAGAAATCGTGGTCGATAATATGCTCACCGCAGTGACCGAGCGAGTCGGCTCTGTGGTTCGTTTCAATGAGGCTTTCCTCGTGTTTCTCAGCAAGTTCGGCATCCTTCCGCATGCCTGTACAATTCGGTCGCCTTACGAAAAAGGGAAAGTAGAGAATGCGATCAAATACCTGCGTACCAATTTCTGGCCTCTGCGGGAATTCAGCAGCTTGAGTGATGTTCAGGACCAGGTGCATCAATGGCTGGACACTGTAGCCAACGTTAGGAAGCACGCTACCACATCTCAACGGCCGATTGACCGGTTGCATAACCTGCGTCCACTTCCTGAGCCCTTACCTGACTGTCGACAGACTGCATCTCTCAAGGTGCATAAAGACTTCGGTGTGCGCTTTGACACCAATGTTTATTCCGTACCGCCATGGGCCATCGGCAAACAGGTCACCCTCAAGGCAGACAACTCTCTCATCTCAATCTATCTCAAAGAAAAACTCATCGCCTGCCACAGCCGCTGCTGGGAAAGACAGCAGCGAATCGAAGTGCCAGGTCATCGGGAACAGGTGAAAAAAATCAAAAAACGGCTGCTTCAAGATCGACAGGTAGTGGTCTTCCTCTCTTTGGGAGAGGTGGCGCTCCAGTATCTCGAGCGCTTGAACTCACTGCGCCTGCCAATCAGAAAAAATATCGCAGCCCTCCTGATACTGCGCGATGAGTTCGGAGACAGTTCCCTTATCTACGGATTGAAAAAGTCATTGGAGAAAAATGTCATCGGTGCTGATTACGTCCGCAATATCCTCTATCAGGAGATGACTCCGACCAGCACTCATCTGCCGGTACGGCTCAAACAGGAGGACCTTAATGCAATCAGGCTCACAACTCCGGCTTTGGCCGAATACGACGCTATCGCCCTCAAGAGGAGATCAAACAATGGTTGACGAGATAAAAAAGAAATTCAAGGTACTGCGTCTCACACACTGTGCTGAAAATATCGGAGAACTACTGGAACAGGGAGCGCAGAAAAATCTTTCGACTTTGCAAACCATTCACAGGTTGCTCGACTTGGAGATCGAAAAACGCCGCCAGGGAAAGATCCTGCGCTGCTTTAAACAGTCGAAGCTTACCGAACAACCCACCATCGATCAGTTTAACTTTGATCACCATCCTTCCCGCAAGAAACAGAAGGCAGTTATCCTTGGCATGATCGACCTCGAGTTTATTCACCGCAAAATGGATATCATACTGATCGGCAACCCCGGTGTCGGTAAAAGTCTGTTGGCCAAGACTATTGCCTACGCATCCACCCAGGCTGGCATAAAAACTCTGTTCACCTCGGCAATGGACATGATCAATCAACTGGTCGCCGCCCAGGAAAACAATACCTTGCTGAGTAAACTCAAAACGTATCAAAATCCGGATCTACTTGTCTGTGACGAGATAGGTTATCTCCCGCTTGGCCAACAGGGTTCAAATTTGTTTTTCCAGGTTATCAGTGCCCGGCATGAGCAGAAGTCCACCATCATAACGACCAATCTGCCATTCGCACAATGGGGAACCATTTTTGACAGTACCACCGTGGCCACAGCAATAGCCGACCGTCTTGTCTATAACTCGGAGATCCTTGTCATGGAGGGGAAAAGCTATCGCAAAAGAGCATAAGGAGTAAAAATACAACTTCTGGATACTATGGAGGAAATGTCGTCAAGACATCATTCTGAAACGCACAGCTGCGACCAGCCGTTGTTGTGGCTGATTTTTAATCGCTGTTTTTGGTGGGTTTTTGTTCCGCTGATTACAGCCATATGCTTTAGCGCGTTGTTTTGCCTCATACTCGAAACAAGCTCGTTCATATTCAAACCTATCTTCATCGCGCCATTGGCTAGACTTTGATTTAACGGTGAATGTTTCTTCAGGATCGGCCTCGGAAAAATTTTCAAGGCGTTCCATGTTAAGTTGTTCATTTAACGGTTTTGCAGATTTAGGGTGTATCATTCAAGGAACTCCTAAGAAGGAAAGATATATTATCTCTAATGGTGAAGTGTATCGATCACGCAAACAGGCTCATAGAGCATGCTGGCATCGCGTTAGGTGAAAGTTGACGCTGAATGAATAGCAAGGCTCGGTTGATAAAAAGATGCTGCGAAAGGGTAAGAAACTAACCCTGTTTTACTGTAACCGTTACAGCTAAACCGTTTAAATTTAAACGGTTTGGGTATTGTGAATGTAATTGGTCACGTTGGGGTAAAAACGGGAATTTAAAGCTGTTTAACTGTAAAGAGTAAGGAGTAAAGAGGTGAGCTGAGGAAATTTACATGGTTGAGTATATAAGTACCTACAGAGAAGCGACGGACATTTTGGGTATGGGTGGGGGTTCTACATCTCGAAACGGTAGTAACATATTCACTTTTTTGAGCCAAAACACCCACGCTACCACGTCACCTATCATGCAGACACAACACTCTGGGAAATGAGAATAGATTGATCACATACCGTTGTACTTATCACCAGACATGCAACAATACCTTGACCTGTTCCTGGCACAGTGTTGCTGTTGCTATCACTAGAGCGTTACTAGAGCGTTGCAATAGCAACACCGTTCTTAATACTTTCTTAAAGGCTTTCTTAAAGACTTACTTAGTGGGTAAATATGAGACTGATATAGGTCATATTTGAGACTCTGATAACCTAGTTGCAGGACGAGTTGGGACGATATCAACCTGATATTGCAGCTATACCATCTCAACCTATTAATAAAATTGATCGGGTAGTAGACCAACCATATACGCTTTTTTACCATTCTCATCGATTCCTCTCTGGATCATCCCAACATCAAGTAGAGATTTTATCCCTCTGTAATACGTTGACTTTGTCACTCCAGTATCTTCCAGCAGGTATTCAATCTCAGCGCTACAGTATTCAAAGGTACGTTCTTTGAAGTCTGTAAGCGAGTCGTATGATTCTTCATAGCCATCCCAGTAACAATAATTTCTCATCGAGATATAAACAGCTTGACCACATGAACCCATCTCTCCCCATGTGCCTGTTGCAACGATATCCTTAGAGAAGGGAAAGCCTGTGTCGCGTGGTGTTTTCTTTACATGATAACGCTTTGCAGAATGACCTCTCTTCGTCTTCCACCGCTCTATTCGCAAAAGTCCTGCCTTGGCTAACTCATTAATCGCCTTTCTCACAGTCTTTCTACTGAGGCCGGTTAATTTGGCTATTGTATCTTCTCCTGGAAAAGCTGTTCCTTCTTCGTCACAATGAACAGCAATCGAAACATAAACACCTTTCGCGCCATTGCTCAAAGATGCCCATGTGCCGTCTTTAATCATCCTGTCATCAAACCAAAAATGTTTTGTAAGTATAGACATATATCACCCCTCTGCGAATATAGACAGGTAACGCCCGGGGGTGGGAGGCATTATCTTATCACTGGTTCCCCAACCAGCGCCTGTCTGTGAGTCGCAATTATTAAACTAAGCACAACACGGCAATTGCCGTTTGCACGATCAAATATAGAAATCAAGGGAGGCTAATCCCTTGTATAGTTCTGGCGTGCTTGATTGAGGATTTAGGCGAACGAGTTAAAGCGGTTCGCCTGTATCAATCAGCCGTGCTCCTGTTTTGGTAGGTACTGCTGTGGTTATGGTGCGAGGGGAGGTTATCCTCGTTTGGACTCAATCCAGTTGTTCAGGTCACTCTCTAGCCAGCCAACAGAGCGCTTACCCATCTTGATCGATTTCGGAAAATCACCTGCGCTTATCCATTCGTACAGGGTAGAATTGCTGATCCCAATCATTTTCAATACTTCTTTGCGTCGATAAATCTGATCCACCATAAGAAAACTCCCAGTAAAAATCACGAAGTACGATCTTGAAATGTATCAAGCTGTTATTCCAACATTATGATTCACTTCAAACTTAATTATTATCGTACTTATTCCAGTGCAGTAGTTGTGAGTCAAATGTTATCGGGTAAAAAAATAAGAAAAATGATAAAGCCGGAATGGAGATATAGTGAACTGCTTGGAGTTGGTGGGTTAAGGGGAAGTATGGAAGGGGAGAGTAACTATTTACTCTTTAATTTGTCGAGGTAATCTGACCACCATTGCATCATATCTCGACGCTTGGGCATGTGTTGGGCGTGATTGTACGCTGCTTTAACTTTATTTCGTTCAACGTGGGAAAGTTGAAGCTCAATTATATCAGAGGGCCAACTATTTTCATGTAGAGTCGTAGAAGCCATAGCTCTAAAACCATGACCACAGATTTCATCCTTCTTGTACCCCAAATTCCTGAGAGCAGAATTGACAGCATTGGAACTCATTGGTCTTTTATCACTCCTAAGATTAGGGAAGAGATACCTACCATGGCCTGTCAGCGGGTAAAGTTCATTGAGGGTTGTTATTGCCTGTCTTGACAGTGGAACAATATGTGGCAATCCATTCTTCATTTTGTCGCCTGATATTTTCCACTCAGCCTTGTCCAAGTCAAATTCACTCCATTCTGCCTTCCGCAACTCACCCGGACGGACAAAAACCAATGGGGCCAATCTTAATGCGCACAAGGTGGTGAATTGACCGTTGTATACGTCTATACTTCTCAGCAGCTCTCCTATCTTTTGCGGATTAACGATAGTAGCCATCCTGGATGACCTAACCGGAGCGATAGCTCCCCTTAAATCTGCACTAGGATCGCGTTCAGCACGATCAGTAATTACAGCGTAGCGAAAAACTCTTCCACATAGCGAGTGAACTCTGTGAGCAGTTTCCAGCGTCCCTTTACTTTCAATTTTCCTCAACACTTTCAGTAAATCGGAAGGGCTAATACCCGCAATGGGACGACTACCAAGCCATGGAAAAACGTACTTCTCAAGCCTACGTTTTGTCGATTTCGCATAATCAGTGGACCAAGTATGCTTTTGCCTAACGAACCATTCCATAGCGACAATTTCAAAACTATTTGAGGCTAACTCGCGGTTCTTCGCATTGGCTTCTTTTTTATATTCCGATGGATCGATACCATCAGCTAGAAGCCTTCTGGCTTCGGCGAGTCTCTCTCGCGCCTTCTTCAGGCTAACATCGGGATATACGCCTAGCGCCAGTGTTTTTCTGCTTTTGTTAAACCTGTAGTCATACCGGAAATATTTCCCTGTCTCGGTGACAAGCAAATACATCCCTTTGCCGTCACTCATCTTGTATTGTTTTTTTTCTGGTTTGGCGTTGCGGATAGCAGTATCAGACAATGGCATTGACGGTACCTCCTGTTAGTGGTAAGTCGCATACCGTAACAGATACCGTCAAAAACGGGCGACTGTCAAGAGATAATTTCGGACAGCAGCAGACAACCAACAGCTACAAGTGACTGATTTAACGTAAACCAAAAAGAAGAGCAGGACTAAAAAAACATAAACGGAATGAATTGCGAAGGACAGCACGGGATTCACACCCGTTTCCTCCAAAGACATGTCGTTTCAGGACTTCTTGGACCCTGAAACTAAGAAAAAAAGACTATAGCAAATAACGCTGCAAAGAAATAGCAGCAATAGCTTGAACAGCAGAAAAAATGACTGGATGATAAAACCGGGTCAGCCCACAAGCTAACCTGGGTTTCTCATCAGTTCAGGCGGCGTCAGGTTCAAAGTTTTTGGTAATGAATCATAGTAGCCTATTTTCATTGCCAAAATACTGAAGAAGACGATGCTGGATGGACTGACCTGCAGTGAACATTGTGTATAACTTTTAACCCCATGTGAGTTTGTATACCATGCAGAAATTGTGTCTAATTTGACAAGCTGACACAATGTTCAGGAGAAATCCAGGCTAGTCCACCACAGAGAAACCCTTTTCAGCAATAACCGCCTTAGCTTGCTGCAAATCCACTTCTCCCTCTAACCTGGCCTCATTATTTTCAAGATCAACCTGCACAGCTGTAACTCCCTCAAGAGCTTCCAGCCCTTTTTGAACACTGCCTACGCAGTGCTGACACTTCATACCTTTGATTTTAATAATCTGCATTGTAAGTGCTCCTTCACAAGCGTATCTGAATAATTATCGACGAATTTTTTCAATAACCCTGGTCGTTGAACGGTCATATTCAAAGGCGATACGTTCCACCCTCCCCCCGGCAGCTTTCACCTCACGACCGCCAACGATATCATCTTCCGCCCAGTCCGCACCTTTGACCAATACATCCGGCAGAAGGGCTGTTATCAGATCAAGAGGGGTATCATCAGCAAACACAACTATAAAATCAACGCACCCGAGGGCGGCAAGCACCCTGGCCCGATCCTCCTCCCGGTTCACAGGACGAGAAGGCCCTTTTAATCTCCCAATCGAGCTGTCACTGTTCAACCCAACAACAAGGCAGTCTGCTGTGGACCTGGCCTGTTCCAAATAGCTCACATGGCCTGCGTGCAGAATATCAAAACACCCATTGGTAAATGCAACCTTGCCGCCTTGTTGGCCTATGGACTTAAGCGCATCTTGCAGGACTGCCAGTGAAACGATTTTTCCGACATCATTTTTTCGCCAGGGACGCTCTCCAGGAGGACAAAAACGACGGCGGGTGTTTGTAAGCACATCACCATCGAGCTCTGCCCCGGCTATAACCGGAACTTCTCCGGCCTCTTGCAGTACGGTACCGTCTGGAGCGACCACCATCGAGTGACCGGCAAGCTCGATCTCACCACTTATTCCACAACCGTTTGCAGCAACCACATACACTTGGTTCTCAATGGCTCGGGCCTTAAGCAGTACTTGCCAATGATCAAGTCTCGCCAAAGGCCACTGAGCACTGACCAGCAACAAGCACATCCCGGAAAACGCCTGTTCTCTTGCTACTTCGGGAAACCGCAGATCATAACAAACCAGACCACCCACAGGACCCCACTCAGTCTCCATGGGAGCACAATCTTGACCTGCCTTGTAATACCTGTCTTCCTGCCAGGCAGAAAAAAGATACTGCTTGGGTAAACGACCAAGCACCCCTGTCGGCCCGACTAAAAACAAGGTATTATGCGGCAACCCTCCGGCTACAGTCTGCTCAGCCAAGGAACCGGCAAAAAAAACAGTATAACGGGCTGCCAACGATCTAAGCTGCTCAAGTAGAACAGGGGTTTGAGCTGCCAGCTCTTCGGTTCGCTGATAATCAAATCCGGTTGCCCATAACTCAGGCAGGACAAGCAACGTCTGAGATGATGGACCATTTTGGGCAAGCAAATCAACAACGGTTTGCACATTACGTTCGGGACGGCCTGGTTCAATGGCAAACTGAACAAAGGCTACTCTAGAAAAAGGTAATATTGCCATTTTACAGCATCTCTTGCAGGGCAGAGCCGGCAAGCTCTCCCACAGTAAAGGGCTGCACATCGCCATCTCCATACACGAGCAGCTCTCTTTGATCAGCCACGAGCTCCTGCAACTGCGGCTTAGCTTCCATCATGCCTAGGCTCCCGGTAATCCTGGCAGCCAATCCACAAATTTCGGGATCTGACGAAGCAAGGAAAGGAGCGACATCCTTAAAACTCACCTTGTTAGACAAGAGTTTGGGACGGCTTGCGGCAAGACGTGCCACTCCCCACAGAAGACCTTTTTGCAGGGAAGGCAGCTCAAGAAAATTACCGTCTTGCAGTAACTCATCCCCATCTTCCTGCATGTAAGATACCAGCATATGGCAATACTCCTCTGCAAGCTGCCCCTGATGGCACATAATTTCCGCCAGGCACTCTGGTGCTCCCCAACCGATGCCCCCTGATTCGTCATTAAGGCTCCAGAGGAGGCGACGCATGATAACCCTCGCTTCCTCCATGTTTTGTTCAGCCAAGCGGGCCACCGTCTCCCCCATACAGGTTATAGCCATCCATCGGACCCTCGGCACCTCTCTGCATATGGCGGAAAACAGGACATTGACCACATCTTTTGCAGGCAAGGGGCGCAAACGCTCCAGAATAGCCTGATGGCTTTGCTGCTCCAACATCGGCAGGATTTGTTTTTTCAATTTTCTACTGCTCACCGTTTCCAGTTGCCCCTGCTTTTTTTATTCGCCGGCCGGATCAAAAACCCGCTTACTTAATTCAGCGTCAAGCATAAAAAGTCCTGAGGGATTGTCCTTAATCAATCGCAAACGATCTACAATGCCGCCGACAGTGGCCTCTTCCTCAACCTGCTCTGACACAAACCACTGCAAAAAGATATTGGTAGCATGATCTTTTTCACTGATCGCCAGGTTAACCAAGTCATTCACCAGGCTGGTCACATGCTGCTCATGCTTGAGAATAGCTTCAAAGGCGTCCAGAGGAGACTTCCACTCTGCCTCCGGCTTGGCAATGGCATCCAGTGTCACTCTGCCGCCTCGCTCAACTACGAAATCATAAAATTTCATACCGTGCATCAACTCTTCCTGCACCTGACCACGCATCCAGTTTGCAAATCCACCAAGGCTTATTGATTGAAAATAGGACTCCATCGACAAGTAGAGATATGACGAATACATTTCAGCATTAATTTGGTCGTTCAACGCTTTCTGCAATTTTTTCTTGAGCATATTTACTCCTTTCTTCAGGTAGTTGTTTCACTTTGAGTCTAACACGATTTTCATATCATACGCGTACAACTCTCAAGACTGCCGGCAGTGATGGATAAAGCAGCTTCTGCCGGCATTAAAGTAGAATTAACAGTAATGCTCGACTCATGATTTGCAACCTTGATTCCTGCTTTCTAGTGGAAATAATTCAGCAATCCTTCGCCAACGGCTCCCTGCCAACACACGACATCTTTCCCCAATCCCACCAATATATGGGTAACTCCGCAAAAATAACCATAAAAGACTTGTCGTAAAAATTATTTTTTTGCTATAATCGCACTTCGTTTTGCAAAATTGGACCCGATAAAATTGGCTCAGCACGTTCAACTGTGCATTCATCTTTTCACGTAGGCAGATTGTTGCCAAGCAGTATACCGACGAGGCCGTTAAAGAGAAAAATATGCGTAGAGTAGTTATCACAGGACTAGGGATTGTCTCACCGCTGGGAAATACAACAGATGAGGTCCTGCACTCGCTGCAGCAGATGCGGTCGGGAATTCACTTCCACCAGCCATATCAAGAACTGGGCCTCCGCTCTCAGGTCGGTGGCTTTACCACGGTCAACGTCAAACAGTTCATTGATAAAAAACAACTACGCTTCATGGGCAACGCAGCTGCCTATGCCTTTATCGCCATGCAGCAGGCAATCGAGGATGCAGGCCTGCGTCCTGATGAAATATCCAATCCTCGAACAGGCCTTATCATAGGTTCCGGCGGTACTTCTGCAGAAAACGTTGTTGCAACGGCAGATATTATGCGAAAAAAAGGGCTAAAGAGGCTGAGTCCCTTTATGGTTCCCCGTACGATGAGTAGCACGGTATCAGCCTGCCTTACCAGCGCCTTCCAGATTCTCGGCCTCTGCTACTCTATCTCTTCAGCCTGTGCAACAGGCTCGCACTGCATTGGTGCAGCCATGGAACAGATTCAACTGGGAAAACAGGACATTGTTTTTGCCGGGGGCTCAGACGAGGAGCACTGGACCCAAACAGCCATGTTTGACGCCATGGGGGCTCTGACCACCAAATTCAACCAAACACCGCAACAGGCATCACGCCCGTACGATACAAACAGAGATGGTTTTGTTGTAGCCAATGGTGGTGGAGTAGTTGTTCTCGAGGAATTTGAACGAGCTCGGAAAAGAGGGGCAACCATTTATGGCGAAATAACCGGTTATGGGGCAACAGCAGACGGTAGCCAGATGGTGATTCCGTCTGGAGAAGGGGCTGTACGCTGCATAAAACTTGCCATGGGAGAGAACTCTCCTGCTGTTGACTACATTAATGCCCACGGAACCTCTACCCCGGTAGGCGATTTAGTTGAGCTCAAAGCCATTACCGAGGTTTTTGGCAAAGAAAGCCCCCTGATAAGCTCCACCAAATCCATATCCGGCCATTCCCTGGGGGCTGCAGGTGTCCATGAAACAATTTACTCGCTGCTCATGCTCACCAACAACTTTCTCTGCGGATCAGCAAATATTGAGAAGATGGAACCTGAGGCAGCATCAATGAATATCCTTACTGAAAATCGTAATGTTACACTCAACACTGTTATGAGTAACAGCTACGGTTTTGGCGGCACCAACGCCTGTCTCATCTTCAGCAAGGTCTGATCCGAGGACTAGCAAACAGTCATCAGAGCAGCGCTACTCTTCGCTCTGTTCATCAATACGGCGCATACCTTCCATTACCAGCCCCATAAAGCCGCCTATTACCGGTAATGCCGCAGCCTCTTCAGATATACCGGAGGTATAGGTAAAGGAACCATCTGATTTGGCCATCAAACTAAAAAACGCTTCCTTGCCTGCAAGATTATCATGCACAGCCTGCACCAACTCGCCCTCGTTGAACAAGACCGTGGCCTTGCCATCTTCAAAGAGCAATTCAACCTTGCCGGTTTTGGTGCTTGTGTTGATGAGTTGAAAAAGCTCTACCGGATGGATATCAGAAAGTTTACCTGTCATCCCAGAACTAATAGTGCCGGAGCGAAGGCTGTTGGCTTGTGCCCTCTCCACCAATAGTCGATAAAAGAAAACCTGCAGGATTGGATATTTATTAAGAACATGTTTAAAGTCCTTGCTGGAAAGCGTGGCCAGTTTTGTTCGCTCTCGAGAATGGATGGACGTTGTTACCGGCTCTCCCGAAAGCAAGCTCATTTCTCCAAACACATCACCCACTTTCATCTCTGACAAAGTCTGCCCATCATCATTAACCACGGCAACCTTGCCCTCTACTACGATGTACAGGCTTGTACCAGGATCACCTTTTTTCAGTATAATCTTATTGGCTCCATACTCTTTTAATTCCAGCAGAGCTGAAAGATCACGAAGGCTGTTTTCTTCCAGTGGCTCAAAAATATCGAGCTTGCGCAGCAGATCATAAAATTTATCCACATGCTTCATGCGCTGCCGCTGTTCTGCCGCAGCCAGTAATTTCATCTGCAGAGTGGCAAACCCTTTTTCCTTCTTAAATTCAAAACGAATGAGCCCTGTACAGCCGCCACAAACAAACTTTGTTTTCCTGATCCCCTGTGGAGTGAATCGCTCCATACTCTGCCTGTTGGAAACAATTTTCATTACCTCCTGCACCAATAGTAGACATGCGGGTTTTGCTTCAGGGACCGTCAGGGCCATACTTTCGACTTTAAGTTCCTCACCTACGTTGTAAATGGGGCAGGACAACTCTTCGGTAATGATAAAAATTGCGTCACGATACTCCATAGTCCTTGTCCCTTTACTAAAACGATGAGCAATGTTTTTCGTAACTATCCAGCAGCACTCCAACTCTCGACGACCTACCCGCCGGCATACCGATGTCTCGGAGTCGGGACTTATTTGGTTGATCGGTCAGCTTATGAATATTTGGAGCACGGCTGAACAATTACAGTTCGGGGTAGATTGTCAGTTTGTAGATCTTGGCTGAATAGTTACATTTTAATTGATTGGAAACGTTCAGTCTGACCGACCAAACAAAAGATATATAATAAAGCCTAAAACGCCTGCACCCCCAAAGAGTACCGGCAGCACTTTGTTCATCTGTAATTCATCTCCAACCACCAAAGTCTGCATATAATGGGTCCCCGAAGCATACCAGGCGCCCATCAGCAAGCCCATGATCGTTAAATCGCGAAAAGACTGTTTATAAATCATATAAGCAACCAATGCAATAAAGGGGACGAGGAACCATGGATTTGTAAACAAACCGGCGAAATCCACTTCACTTATCTGTTCCGGTAAATGTGTTTTCTCCAACAAAGCCCCGATCTTTTCAGAACCGGAACCAATGGCTTCCATGAAACCCTCTGTGATTGAACCCAATGACACGCTCCACCTCACTCAAAAAAAGAAACTCTTTAAGAGACAGGTATCCCATCTCTCCATATTCAATAATACAAGTATTATACCTTCCACAGCTCACGAATCAAGCAACCATCAATAAAATCACAGCTACGATAACGTAGCTATAATGACAATCAATCTACAATATTGTCGGCAAGTTCACACTGAGCCGACACCATCCGTGCCCGAAAGAGAGGTTACAAGATTCTAGTCCGAGTACCTCATGACATTATATTATTATTTAAAAATATGAATACTGTCTTTGGATAGCGTTAAGACCAACCAAATCAAAAATTGACAAAATGCTCACCTCAACCCAGCATCCAGTGCCACCTTCTTCACTCTTTTGGCCGTAAAAATAGTCTACTATCAGAGTCTGCGCTTACCCGGACTCTGCGCTTGCCCGAAGCCTACCTCGTTCCTCTTTGCCAGCAAAAACGTTGAATCCTGCATCATCAGCCCAGAGAAGCAATATGGGCTAATCATTATTCAGCCCAACAAAAAAAACACCAACCCATATTTTGGCACACATCATGCTTAAACAAAGGCACAAGGTCATTATCGCACCTACCCCCTTAGCGGTAATGGCCACCATTTCACACGATGTAGTCATTCTCCAAAAGGCTGCCCTGCTCACCTCCTCTCGGCAGGGCAGCCTCCCTCCTCTCTCTCTGCACATTCAACAGGTATCGTAACTATGCAGCAGCACCCAGCTCTCCACGATCTGCCCGCCAGGCATACCGATCTACAGCCAATCGGTCAGCTTGTGAGCATTTGGAGCACGGCTGAAAAATCTCCCAATATCAGAGAAAGCACCCTTTTTGAAATAAAATCACTCTCACCACTGTACTATCTGAAAATTGCAGACAATAACGCCCTGGATCGTTGATACTGCTCCCCCGTACCATTCCAGACATCAGATATGCAAAAGAGTGAAAATCCCTTGACAGGTGTCTGATGTGTGATATATCTTGTCCGATACATTTCACATCTTTTACATTATCTATTCATTGTATTCCTACATGAGGTTCAAATGTCTTCTTCAAAACTTGTCCTTAAATTTCTCTCCCAACAAGACATGATTGCAGCGGGTGTCACCGACATGAGTTACTGCATCGATATGATGGATGAAGCTTTCGCTCTGCTCGGCAAAGGCGACTATGTCATGGGCGGCTCTACCCGTAACTCTCACGGCCAGCGTGTATGGTTTCCAAAAGAACCTGCATTTGAAGGTATGCCTAAAGGAGGACCAGACCAAAGATTCATGTCTCTGCCCGGTTATCTTGGTGGCCGTTTTAAAATATGCGGCAACAAGTGGTATGGGTCCAATGTAAACAACCCAAAAAATCATGGCCTCCCGCGCTCCATCCTGACAATGACCTTAAATGATCCGGAAACAGCCCGTCCTCTTGCCATCATGGAAGCCAATATCCTCAGCGGGATGCGTACCGGCGCTGTGGTAGGATTGAGTGCACGTTACCTTGCCCGTGACGACAGTGAAACTTTAGGTGTCATTGCAGCAGGCCCGATTAGCAAATTCTGTACGGATGCCATTGCTAAAGCGCTGCCATCGCTGAAAAAAATTGTTGTATTTGACATTAACGCAGACGCTGCCAACCGTTTTTGCGAAGAAATGAGCGAAAAACTCAACATCGACGTCTCTCCTGTTTCCACATTTGAAGATGCCGTCAAAGGCCAGGATGTCATCACCTCTGCCATTTCCGGAGACCACACTCCCCTGTTTGAAGAAAAATGGCTCAAGGAAGGTTCGCTACTGACGTTGCCTGGACGTGCCAACGTCGAAGATGATTACCTACGCGGCGCTTATATCGTTCCGGATTGCTGGGAAATGCAGAAGACCTACAAGATCGAAGGCATGATGCTGCCGGAAGATGAACGTGCCATCCCGCACAGCCAACTTCATAATCTCGTTGACAGTGGAGAAATCGCAGAAAGTGAGATTCAGGATCTGGGCAAAGTTGCTGCAGGACTGGCCGACATCGACAAAAACAGCGCAAAGAGAAAATACTTCATCTCAAACGGCATGATCCTTCAGGATATCGCATGGGCAACTGCCATGTACGAAAGTGCTGTGGAGAAAGGCTTGGGCCAAGACCTTGTTATGTGGGACGAGCCATACCGCGTTTAATAAATCGTAGGGAAAATACTCCCTGCCGAACCAGTAAAGCAACAAGTAAACAAACGTTGTGCGGATTGCAGCGCAATTTTGTTTATTTTCAAAGCGCAGCTTGCTGCAACACAGAAAATAAGCAAAAGGGCAAGCAAGGTGTATACGTTATTTTTACCTGATGCCTAAGTACGGAAAAGAGTATCAGATGAGCAACGGTAAAAGTAAATTTACCTGGAACAACCTACCCTCAGAGACAGACACAGTCACGATTTACTTTGAGGATGCACCATGTGAGGTTCCTTCCGGGGTTACGGTCGCAGCGGCCTTACTGGGACATGATGACAATCATTTTTGTCGTTCTGCAGCCAAACAGGAAAAACGGGCCCCCTATTGCTTGATGGGGGTCTGCTTTGAGTGTCTGGTGGAAATAGACGGCATAAAAAATCGTCAGGCATGTCTTGAACCTGTTCGTGAAGGCATGCATGTTAAACGGCAGCATACCCTGGTAGACGAGAAAAAATGAAAAACTCCTATGATGCCATAATTATCGGCGCCGGCCCCGCGGGTCTTGCCTGCAGTGCAGAGCTGGCCAACAAAGGGTTGGAGGTAGCGCTTCTTGACGAGCAAGCCACCCCTGGCGGACAGATCTACAGAAACATAACAAGGACATCATCCCGCCAACGAACTGTTCTTGGAGAAGATTACACAGAAGGGCTCAAGGTTATAGAAAACTTTGAAAAGGCAGCTCCGGACTATCTGCCCCGAGCGCGTGTCTGGCAGGCAGAACCCAATGGCGAAGTTTTCCTTTCCCATAATAAGAGCTCGAAAAAACTCACAGCCCAGTTCCTGGTCTTAAGCACCGGCGCGATGGAACGGCCGGTTCCTTTTCCAGGGTGGACCCTACCCGGGGTTATGACCTGCGGCGGTATGTCCAACCTTTTCAAGGATTCCAGCCTCGCTCCAACAGAGCCTGTGGTCATCGCCGGCAGCGGTCCCTTACTTTGGCTGGTTGCCGAGCATCTCTTTGCTCTTGATGCACCCATCGCTGCTATTCTTGACACCACGCCAAGCAAACAATACATCACCTCGGCCAGACATATGCCGCAGGCACTTGGTCGTTTCGGCTATCTCATGAAAGGCGTGAAAATGATTGCAGCGGTGCAGTTGGCTGCCAAAAAGGCCAAAGTACCAATGTATCGTAACGTGAAAAACATAGAAGCCGTCGGCAACGAACAACTCCAAAGTGTCAAGGCCACCTGTGGAAACAAACAACTGGAATTCGCAGCCTCCACACTGCTCGTGCATGAAGGCATTATTCCCAACACAGCCCTGCTGCGCCAGATAGGTTGCGAGCACACGTGGAACCCGGTTCAACGCTATTGGCACCCTGAAGTGAATGAGCATGGCGCAAGCAACCTGCCGGCTGTTTTTGTTGCCGGCGACGGCTCCTTTGTCCATGGAGCGAAGTCAGCTGAATACAAAGGAAGACTTACAGCGATGGCCATTGCCAAACAGCTGCACCGGCTTAGCAAGTGTGAATATAAGCAGCAGGCTGCTCCGGTTCGCGAACAGCTGCACAAAGAATTACAGCCACGCCCCTTCATCGACGCCCTCTATGCGCCAAGAAAAGATCTGTTTGCAATCCCTGACGAGGCAACCGTTTGTCGATGCGAAGGGGTAACTGCCGGAAGGATCAGAGAAATTGTTGCCCAGGGATTTTCCGATCACAACGAAATCAAGTCAATCATCCGTTGCGGCATGGGCCCATGTCAAGGTCGAATGTGCGGTTCTGCCGTACTTGAGTTGGTTGCAGAAAGATCAGGCATTCCAGCTGAAGAAACCAGACCTCTACGCATGAGACCACCGATTAAACCTGTGAGCCTGCAGGAACTTGCCAATGCGCAACTGGAGGAGACCGATGAAAGCTGATGTGCTTATTGTAGGTGGCGGCATCATGGGGTGCGCCACCGCTATTGAACTTGCGCGTAAAAAGAAATCCGTCATTCTCTTTGAAAAAGACGAACCCGGCAGACACGCCTCCGGTCATAACTCCGGCGGTGTAAGATGCCAGGGGCGAGATGTAAGAGAAATCCCACTTGCTGTTGCAGCGCGGGCCATGTGGGATCATCATGAGCAAACCGTTCAATCCGACTGCGGTTTTCATGTATCCCCTCGTCTTCGCCTTGCTGAAAATGATGCAGATATGGCAGTACTGGAAAAACGCCAGGCACTGCTCAACAGTTTAGGCTATGACCATGAAGTCCTTGTTGATCGTGAACAGGTGCGACGAATGTCGCCTCATGTTGCAGAGCATGTTGTCGGTGGCCTTGCCTGTTACACCGATGGCCTTGCCAATCCACTGCTTACTTCTAAGGCATATGCAGCGACGGCAGAACGTGAAGGCGTAACCATCCTCTCACAGACAAGAGTCATAGATGTGCAGAAAACGGCCAATGGGTTTAAGGCCCGCACAAGTTCCGGCAAGCAATATGAAGGGGAAACATTAGTCAACGGCACAGGCGCCTGGGCTGGTCGTTTTTCGGAAATGCTTGGCGATCCATTACCGGTCTATGCAGCGGCACCGACCATGATGGTCACTGACCGCGTACCTGGAATCATGAACGGTACGTCCCTTGGCCTGACAGGTCGCCTGCTTGGTTTAATGGCCGCGGAAAACGGTACCATCATCATTGGCGGCGGGTACCGCTCCCCGCTGGATCTGGAAAAAGAAAAAATCTGGATCGATCCTATGCAGATGAGCAAGGCTGCCAAAATCATGATAGAGGTTCTTCCCGCCCTGCGCAGTGCACAAATGATTCGTTGCTGGACCGCTTTTGAGGGCTGCCTCAAAGATAAAGTACCCATTGTAGGCGCCTCAACAAAAGTTTCAGGTCTGTTTCATGTCTGTGGCTTTTCCGCTCATGGGTTCCAGCTTGCGCCGATGATGGGCAGAGTTATGTCACAGCTTGTTCTCGGCCGGGAACCGGAACTACCGTTGGATGATTTTCGACCTGACCGTTTTGAACAGGCAGCATAGAGCAGTACCACCCTGTATTCGTATACTCACAGAACATTACATTTCATAAAAAATGATCACAACAGCCAAGTGGTCTCAATATACACAGGAGCACAAGCATGGCAGATGGTAAAATCGTAACCCTGGAAAAATCAGAGGTTCTTAAGCACACCTCCCAACCTAAAGTTAACCCTAAGACTGGAGAGCCGCACGCTAACAACTGGACTTACTTTGAGCACAGTTCAGGAAATTTTAAGTCCGGTATCTGGGATTGTACAGCAGGCAGCTGGGAACACAACCACCCCAAACTTGAGTTCTGCTATATTGTTGAAGGCAGTGTCAAGGTTATAGAAAAAGACGGCCCAACCCATGTCTATAATGCCGGTGATGCTTTTGTAGTGCCCAAGGGAACACCAGTGACCTGGGTTGTAGATGACTACGCCAAAAAGATTTTTGTTTCCGCCGCCCACCTGGAAGGGGAATAAGTATCTTCAGACCTCCCTTCACGCAGTGTATAGGGGCAATAAAACCAACGAGGTTGTATTGCCCCTATTTTTTTATCGCAGCGCTACCACATTGAGGTTCTCCGCGATAATTGCCCTACTTTTTCTCTCTGACAAGACTCCTTTTTTTCGCAATAATATCCTTCCACGATCGACTTAAAGCTCCCGCCGTAACTCATTGAAATAATTGAAACACCTCGTTCCAGTTAGTTGCCGGTCGCCTTACTGCCGTTTTTTTATCACAAAAAGAAGGAGAATATATAAAATTCCCTTGACAGATATCTGGTGTGTGATATATCAGATCGTATGGTTATTCATTAACAACCTGCTCAAAAAGGCAGGTCTCTGCCCCTGTAAAATCAGGGTAAGCAAATATACAACGGAGGTTTTCCAATGGCTAAAATCAAGATGACCACAGAAGAGGCGTTCATCAAGGTTCTCCAGATGCACGGAATTGAGCACGCGTTCGGTATCATCGGATCTGCAATGATGCCTGTTTCAGACCTTTTCCCCAAAGCTGGAATCACGTTCTGGGACTGTGCGCATGAAGGTAACGCAGGTATGATGTCTGATGGTTACACTCGCGCATCCGGAAAAATGTCCATGATGATTGCGCAGAATGGTCCTGGTATCACTAACTTTGTAACTCCAGTAAAAACCGCTTACTGGAACCATACCCCACTGCTGCTTGTAACTCCTCAGGCTGCGAATATGGCTATGGGACAGGGCGGTTTCCAGGAAGTTCCCCAGATGGCTGCTTTCGAAGATATGGTTGCTTACCAGGAAGAAGTACTTCACCCTTCGCGTATCGCTGAAGTACTCAACCGTGTAATCATTCAGGCTAAACGTGCCTCAGCTCCTGCACAGATCAACGTACCCCGTGACTTCTGGACCCAGGAAATTGAGATTGAACTGCCTGTTATCGTTGACTTTGAGCTGCCGGCAGGTGGTGCCGATGCCATTGCCAAGGCAGCGGATCTGCTCTCCAACGCTAAATTCCCAGTTATCCTTAACGGCGGCGGCGTCGTTATCGGTGGTGCTATCGATGACTCCAAAGCACTGGCTGAAAAACTTGATGCTGCTGTGTGTTGCGGTTATCAGCACAACGATGCCTTCCCGGGAAGCCATCCTCTGCACACCGGAACTCTGGGTTACAACGGATCTCGCGCTGCCATGGAATTGATCTCCAAGGCTGACGTTGTTCTCGCTCTCGGAACCCGCCTCAACCCATTTTCTACCCTTCCTGGATACGGTCTCGAGTACTGGCCTGAAAATGCAGAAGTAATTCAGGTGGACATCAATCCTAACCGCATCGGTCTGACCAAAAAGCTGGCTGTCGGCATTGTTGGTGACGCCAAGAAAGTTGCACAGTCGATTCTCGGACAGCTTTCCGCTACCGCTGGTGACGCAGACCGCGAACAAAGAAAAGCTGTCATCGCCAAAACCAAAGCGGACTGGGCTGCAGACCTCGCAACCATGGATCACGAAGCTGATGATGAGGGAACCACCTGGAACGCACGTGCTCAAAAAGCTGATCCAGACAAAATCACCTCTCGCATGGCATGGCGTGCAATCGTTGAAGCACTTCCTGAAAACGCTATTATCTCCGGTGATATCGGCAACAGCTGTGCTCTTGGTGCTGCCTACCCTACTTTTGAAGAAGGTCGCAAATACCTTGCTCCCGGCATGTTCGGACCTTGTGGTTACGGTTTCCCGGCCATCTGTGGTGCTAAGATAGCTAAGCCTGACGTTCCTGTCGTTGGTTTTGCCGGCGATGGTGCATTCGGTATCTCCATGAACGAAATGGTTTCCTGTGGCCGTGATTCCTGGCCGGCAGTTACCATGGTTATTTTCCGTAACTACCACTGGGGTGCGGAAAAGCGTAACACAACTCTCTGGTATGATGACAACTTCGTAGGCACCGAGTTGGACCGCAACGTATCTTACGCCGGTATTGCTAAGGCATGTGGCGTTGAAGGCGTACAGGTTAAAAGCATGGAAGAAGTTACCAAAGCATTGAAAGCTGCCGTCAAGGCGCAGATGGAAGAAGGAAAAACCACTTTCATCGAAATTCTGACCAACATGGAATTGGGCGAACCTTTCCGCCGTGACGCCATGAAAAAACCTGTTGCAGTTGCAGGCATTGACAAAGCTGACATGTGCCCTCAGCAGGGAGCATAAGTCCTGGTTTATTTAATAATTAAATAAACCTTTATGCAGAAAAGGCACTTGCCGGCTGATATCGGTTGACAACAAAACCACATATTTTTCTGGCAGTGCCTTTTTACATAACAGGTAATTTAACTCACACTTTCTTATAAAAGCATCCCTTATTCATATACTAGGGAGGAGACCCCATGGTAACATCAAAAGATTGGTTGGAATACGATACTGAAGAAATGGTAAAGGCTGATAAAGATGCTCTCTGGCATCACCTGAAGCCGCACAAAGTATTTGAAAGCCAGGAACAGATGATTATCGTCGAAGGCCAGGGCCTGATGGTAAAAGATATTCGCGGCAAGGAATATCTCGATGCAACCTCTGGAGGTGTTTGGAGTGTTATGGTCGGATACGGCCGTGATTCCATTGCTGATGCCGTTTGTGCTCAACTGAAAAAAATGCCTTACTTTGCCGGCGTGTTCGGCAACATTCCTTCCATTAAATTTGCCCAGACCCTGCTTGAAAAACTCCCTAGGATGGACAAGGTCTACTTCTCCAATTCAGGTTCAGAGGCAAACGAAAAAGCATTTAAGATTGTTCGTCAGGCTTCGCGCATCAGCCCTGAGCGCAAAGGTAAGTACAAGATAATGTACCGTGATCGAGACTACCATGGCACCACCATTGGTGCAATGAGCGCTACCGGGCAAGCTCAGCGTAAACAGGATTTTGGTCCTTTTGTTGAAGGCTTTGTCGAATTCCCTCATTGTGCATGCTACCGCTGCCCCTATGACAAAAAATACGGTGAATGTGACATCGAGTGTGCACGAAAAGTAGAGGACGTTATCCTCAAGGAAGGTGCTGACACCATCGGAGGCTTGATTGTTGAGCCGATCACCGCAGGCGGTGGCATCCTCAAGCCTGTCAAAGAATACTATCCAATCCTTCAGGAAATCTGCAAGAAATACGATATCTGGATGATTATGGATGAGGTAGTTTGTGGCTTTGGTCGTACCGGTAAGTTCTGGGGACATGAGCATTTTGACGTAGACCCGGACATTATCACCATGGCTAAAGGCTTGGCAAGCTCCTACGAAGCACTGTCCGCAACAGTTGTTAAGCAACATGTATACGATGTTTTCCTCAATGATCCTACTGACGAAAACGACCGCCTGAACTACTTCCGCGACATCAGTACCTATGGTGGCTGCACTTCTGCAATGACAGCTGCTCTTGAAAGTACTAGAATCATTGATGATGAAAACCTGGTTGAAAACAGTCGGGTTATAGGCGAATACCTCCTCGAAAAACTGGAAGAGCTGAAAAAATATGATGTTGTTGGTGACGTCCGCGGCCAGGGACTTTTTGGCGGTGTTGAATTTGTTACCGACCAGGCAACCAAAGCACCTATCACCGAAGGCCAGATGGCTACCCTGATGGGTAATGTTCTGGGCCAGGGGGTTATTGTCGGTCGTACCAATTCCAGCTTCCATGGCCTAAACAATATCATGAATTTTGCTCCATGTCTGATTATCACCAAGGAGCAGGTTGATACAATAGTAGGCGCGGTAGCGGCTGCCATAGAAAAAACTTTTTAACTACTACTAATTGAGTGGAGATCAAACAATGATCGTCGGTATATTAAAAGAAATAAAAATTGCGGAAAAAAGGGTCAGCATGTTACCTGGTGGGGTCATTGAGATGGTTCGCAATGGTCATGAAGTGCTGGTTGAAAAAGATGCCGGACTTGGTGCAGGATACCCCGATGCTGAGTATGTAACAGCAGGTGCTACCATTGTTGAAACCCCTGCAGAAATCTATGCCAAGTCTGACATGGTTATGCATGTGAAGGAACCACAGCCTTCTGAATATGACATGATTCGTGAAGACCAGATCGTTTTCACCTACCTGCATCTTGCAGCAGATGAGCCGCAGACAAATGCACTGGTCAAGTCTAAATCCATTGCCATAGCCTATGAAACCATTGAAAAAGACAACGGCTCTCTGCCTTTGCTGGTTCCGATGAGTGAAGTTGCGGGTCGCATGGCAACCCAGGAAGCTGCCAAATTCATCGAAATGCCACAGGGCGGGCGCGGTATCCTGCTCGGCGGAGTAACCGGTGTTGAGCCGGGAACCGTGGTTGTTATCGGCGGCGGTGTTGTCGGTATGAACGCTGCGAAAATGGCATGTGGTCTCGGTGCTAAAGTGTACATCCTCGACCGCAATCTGGAAAGACTTGCCTATCTTGACGATATAATGCCTGCCAACTGCTTCCCTGTCATGTCTGACGAAGTAACCCTGCGCAAGCTGCTCAAGGATGCGGATGTTGTTATTGGTGCTGTTTTGGTAGCTGGTGCGAAAGCTCCCAAACTACTCACCAGAGATATGCTCAAGGATATGAAAGACGGTTCTGTTATCGTTGATGTTGCTATCGACCAAGGCGGATGTTTTGAGACCTCAAAAGCAACCACCCACGATGAACCTACCTTTGTTGTTGACGGCGTTATCCACTACTGTGTTGCCAACATGCCTGGTGCGGTTGCCAGAACCTCCACCCGTGCATTGACCAATGCAACCCTCCCTTACGCAATCGAGATTGCTAACAAGGGTTGGAAAGCAGCAATGCAGGAAAACAATGAAATCAAATTAGGTGCGAACGTCATTAAAGGTGCAGTTACCTTTAAGGCAGTTGCTGAGGCCTTTGACCTGGAGTACACCCCGGTTGACAAATTTCTGTAAAACACCTCTGAAGTTGTGATATTTTATACTTTCCTGTCACTTGACATCATCTTACAGTGTTGTAGGATATGGATTTTTGCTGGCAGGGAAGTATAACTTTTGAATTGATTAGAAAGGAAAAAGCTATGGGTGCATTAAAATTTTCGTCTCTGAGTGAACAAGTCTACGCCTATTTACGTACAGAGATGATTAATGGAAACCTTACCCCTGGCTCAACCATTAATATCGGAGAAATCGCCTCTGAACTTGGTATCAGCAAAACCCCGCTTCGCGATGCGTTGATTCATCTTGAACTCGAGGGCTTTGTCACCATTATCCCAAGGCGTGGGGTATTGGTCAACGAACTCAAAATAAGCGACGTCAAAAATGCCTACGAGGCAGTCGGCCTCATTGAAGCTTTCATTGTTGAAAAAGGGATTGAGCACATTACCTCATCTCACATTCAGGAGTTGCAAAAACTCAATGAGATCATGATCAAAGATATCCAAAACAACGATTTTTCCAGGATCTTTGAAACAAACCTTGAATTTCATAGCGTCTATGTTGACAGTTCCGACAACGAGCTGCTGCAAAAATTCATTCTCCCTATCAAACACCGCTTATACGATTTTCCCCGCCACAATTTTATTCCTGAATGGGAGATGCGAAACTGTGAAGAACACAGACAGTTTATCGAGCAACTGAAAAAAGGAAACGGCAAGGAGGCAGGCTCAATCCTGAGGGATAAGCACTGGTCATATGAGTATCAAAAAGACTTCATTTATGCCTTTTATAAAAAGAACATCGAGATGGCACCCTAAGGCGGTTTCTCTTTATTCAAAGCCTCACTACACAGCATTACAATAGTAGTACTTTCCCTTCTTCATCATACAGAGAATAGATGAAGGAGAGTATAGCCTTAATCCTACTCAATGCCATTCCGGGACAGGATCAAAATACCCTCCCAGTGGCCTCTATTTTTTTCATTATCAACATGGTGGATTTCTATTCCGAAATCCCAGCTATACTCTTCACCTTTACATAGATCTTCCTACCTACTCAGCCAGCAACAAATAACCTTGCCTTAACCACGATCCGTACAAGCAGGCTGGTACCTATACTAATGTGTTGGTTTCCTACCCCATCGCTGCACAGAGGTATGCACTGACTCCATGTATGCTGCTGAGTAGTTGCCTTTTTTAATGGCTTTTAAGCAGCCAGTATCTCCTCTCGTTTTCCGCCATATAGAGTTATTTGTAGAAAATAGATGCTCAGAGGTGGTACAATTCGATATCCCGCTCTACTTCCCCTCCCCTTACCATTGCCAATTAATCTCACCTTGTTTCCACTGCTTATGATCTTTTTTTGGCGGTCTTTTTCCATGCAAACAAGATCCATTATCAACTTTTCTATTAATATCCACTGGTTCTATCTTTATCGATAAAATAGTTATTTCTGATTTCGAGAAGACAGGCTGAAAGCCCTCTCAAACACGAAGAAAATACTTGACACCTCGTGATACATTGTACTAGATATCTAATACATTAGACTTCTTCATGAGCATAATTGATACATAAACAAACACTATATCAGAAACATAGATACCGTTTTTTTTATGTTCAAAAGTCAAGAAATACTTGAGTGAAAATACGCAGAAAAAGTCACTTTTTTTGTTAAAAAGAGAAAGTAAGACCTTACTGAGTTGCGCCTTTTATGTTGGTTACCCACAGCCCAGTCTCAACAAATATTATCAAACCACATTGCAACGAACTGATGTTCGATGCTTATCCTATTTGCCCCTTTCCTATTGGCTTTCAGCCCAAAACAAAAAATTGTTCCGTCAGCATCGTTGCTGAGGAAAACTCACGTGTCTTTTTGTTTAGCAGGCTTAAGGTTGTACCATTGAAAGACAGACATAAGTGCTGAGCACTAGAAATAGAAACTACTCACAGCGCCGTGAGTTAGAGCAGGAAACCAAATGGAGTTAACGAGGAGAAACAAGGAGAAACGATGAGTATTGAATTAATCACCCTATTATACTTTGGTTGCCTGTTTATCGGGCTCTTTTTAGGGCTACCAGTTGCCCTGGGATTGGGAGGCACAGCGGTTGCTTTCGCGTTCTTTTTTGAGCCGCGTGCTCTGTTAGCTATCCCCAGTGCTTTTTACTACACTCCATGGAACCATGTACTTGTGACGGTTCCATTATTTTTATTCATGGGGAGCCTTATTCGATTTTCCGGAATCGCAGAAGCCGCATATGATGCGGTGTATAAGCTAATCGGTCACATCCATGGCGGCCTTGCCATGGGAACGGTTATGGTGTGTACTATTTTTGCAGCCATCACCGGTATTACCCCGCCAGCGACGATCACCATGGGCCAAATCGCCTACCCGTCGATGATGAAGTACAAATACAAACGAAACATTGCCATCGGTTCCATTGGTGCCGGCGGTGCGCTAGGTGCGCTCATCCCACCCAGTGTTCCTTTTATTTTCTACGGGCTGCTTGCAAAAGTATCCATCGGCGGCCTGTTTCTTGGGGGCGTCCTTCCTGGTTTGATGTTGGCGACCTTTTACATCATCTACATTGGTGTACGTTGTAAAATCCAACCTCATATGGGCCCTGCAATCCCAGAAGATGAAAAATTTACTGTCGGTGAAAAAATACAGGCTGTTGTCGCTATTTGGCCATTCGTGCTCTTGGTTATCATCGTCCTTGGTGCTATTTGGGGCGGAATCGCCACCCCTGCAGAAGCTGCCGCATTCGGAGCCACCGGTTCTTGTCTTATCAACGCTGTTTATGGCAAACTCACATGGAAAGTATTTAAAGATTCCCTGGAAACAACCCTCAAACTTTCCGGCATGGGTCTGTGGATTCTGATCGGTGCAAATGTTTATCTCAACGTCTTCAACTCCTTGGGGTGCCAGGAATTGGTAACTTCCATGGTTCTTGGTATGCCTGGTGGCGAAAACGGCATCCTGCTGATGATGATGTTTATTATCCTGCTGCTTGGCATGGTTATGGATGACTGGGCAATCATCATGCTCTGTACTCCTCTCTACATCCCCATTATTAATGAACTGGGTATCGACAAACTCTGGTTTGGTGTTCTCTTTATCGTTAACATCCAGATTGCCTACCTTACTCCTCCCTTTGGATTTGTTCTGTTCTGGATCAAGAGTATCCTGCCACCGGATGTCAGCATGGGCGATGTATATAAATCTGTTTGGCCGTTCATTTGCCTGCAGGTACTTGGTTTGGCATTGGTTTACATTTTCCCACAGATCGCGTTATGGCTTCCAAGCCTGATGAATTAAACGACGATCATAGAAATCTACAACAAAGATCCAATCAGGGAGAATACTAATGAAATTATGGAAGATAATAGAAAAAGCTATTGATTTACTAGTCGAACTTATGGGCAGGATCGGCTGGATCCTGGTCCTCTACTGTATGGTTTTTGGTGTGACTGACGTTTTTCTTCGTTACGTTATGAACAAACCATCACTTTGGATCGGAACAACTATTCAGGCAGCCATGGTGCTGATGGCGTGTGTTGGTGGAGCCTATGCTCTCAACCATAATGCCTTTGTTAAGCTTGATCTGTTTTATGCAAATTTTTCCAAAAAGAAAAAAGCAGTCTGCGACATACTGACGGTTGGGTATACGTTCCTCTTTTTATACGTCCTCATATGGAAAGGGTATGCTGCGGCAATGCTCTCCATTAAGTTCAAACAGGTCACCCCGACCGGAGTACCTATCCCCATCTATCCGATCAAAGCATTTATCCCAATTGCCGGTTGCATAGTATTGCTTGTTGTTATCAAAAAGCTAATCAATGATATCATCACCCTGACATCTTCGGATGAACAGGATAAAAAATAGCAGATTTAACTGATGTAACGTACCTCTTCAGTTAATTGGTAGGAGATGTTTGTTTGGTAGAATTATAGGTTTAATTCTCAATACACCCATTACAAACAAAAGAGACATTATAGGAGAACACAATGAAAAAAATCACAAATGGTTTAGTTGCTGGTTTGTTCGCCGTCAGTTTGGTTGCGCCTGGCCTTGCATTGGCTAAGGGTGCTGATTACGGCCCTCCAAAGAAAGTTACAAAATGGGTATTCCAACCCTGTTTTGACTCTTCTGATGCAGGTTGGGGAAGCGGACTTGTGCCTTGGGTAAAAGCAGTTGAAGAAGCTACCAAAGGTACTGTTAAAATCAAGCTGGAGCCTGCTGGGGCAATTACCTCCGGTTCTGAAGCATTTGCAGCGACTGCAGCCGGCATGGTTGATGGTTATGCTGGTTGGGCAACCGTTTATGGTGGAGATATGCCTGAAGGCTTCCTCGCCTTTGGTATGGCTATGGGCGCAAACAACTACCGTGATGCCTGGGCCGCCATGTGGGGCGATCCAAAGTATCGCATTGGTGACATCATCCAAAAAGCAGCTAATGATCGTAACCTGCAGTGGGTTGGTTGGACAAGCCAGGGACCAAATGCAGCATTTACCACTTACCCTGTAGCCAAGATGGAAGATTTCCAAGGTAAAAAAATGAGAGCCGGCGGGCCACAGGCACTGTTCCACCAGGCAATGGGTGGTTCTCCTGTATCTTTAAACGCTGGTGATATCTATACCGCTATCAAACTCGGCACCATCGACGGCACCTATTGGGATACCGGTGGAATCGATGATATGGCTTTCCAGGAAGTAATCAAGTACGCAGTAATGCCTGGTTGGTGCCCTTCCCAGCATCAGGAAATTTACGTAAACCTTGATCAATGGAATGCTCTTAACCAATGGCAGCGTGATCAAATCAATGAAATATTCGAATCCACTTACTTTGAGACCAGCCGACTGCATGCACAGGGAGTAACCCATGCACTTCAAGTGCTTACCGAAGCAGGCGGCGAAGTTATCCATCTCCCAGAAGAGGAAGTAAAGCGTATTCGCCAGGTCTCTATTGAAAAAGTATGGCCTCAAGTTGCTGCCAAGTCTGAAGGCAACAAAAAGGGTGTTGAGCTTTGGACAGAATTTTTAAAGGACATTGGTGAATTGGAATAATTTTCACCATTGATATTGTTGCTTAGTTAGACTTTAAGGCGTGTCACTCCTCATATATTAGGTGAGTGGCACGCCTTTCTTTATCCATTTTCAGACATTTTCGGGCCCCACCAAACAGTCTTTCTACAACGCGCATCCTCTACAGTTACGCTTTTGCCCTGCTCTTTCAAAAAAAGTGAAGCAGGCTGAATTGGTAGAGAAAGAAGTTGACTCTCTATTACAACTAATATATTAGTATACTAGAATTCAAGATAGCTTATCTTTGCTGATCCAGAACAAACCACAGGATGCTCCACCAAGAACCTGAAAAATACAATCAACTGCACACAGCCATTGGTGCAAATTCAACCAAATCGTTAACAGGAGTTAATGGTCATGACCAATCAAAGCGTTCCCAAAATCAAAAATTATATTAACGGTGAATGGATAGAAGAAACCGGCGTTGAGCATGTTCCGCTCTACAATCCTTCCACCGGCGAATTAATTGGTGAAGTCCCGCAGAGCTCTGAAAAAACATCTCTTGCTGCTGTTGATGCAGCCTTTGATGCCTATGGAAGTTGGCGGAAACTTCCCATCAGCAAACGCATGGGTTTTTTGTATGCAATTCGTCAGGCAATGATTGATCATGAGGAAGACCTTGCCGTATCTATTGCCGTTGATCAGGCCAAGCACATTTCTGAAGCAAGAGGTGAGGTTAGGCGTGTTGTAGAAATATTTGAGGCAGCCTGTACAATTCCTTCCCTTATTCAAGGTGAGACCCTGGATGGCATTGCCAATAATATTAATGGTCGGGTTGTCAAGCAGCCGCTTGGCGTGTTCGGAGGGGTAGCTCCTTTTAACTTTCCAGCCCTCGTCTTTGGCTGGTTTATCCCCTATGCCATTGGGGTCGGCAATACCTTTATCTACAAGCCATCCACCCAATCCCCCATGTTTATGCAACAAATGGGGGAAATTTTTAATGAAGTAGGATTGCCCAAAGGTGTGGTCAATATTGTGCACGGCAATCGATCTGTACCCGGCACCTGGTATGAACATCCAAAAATGAGTGGGGTCTGTCTGGTAGGTTCCACTCCTACTGCAAAAGCCATGGCAGAAGCATGCGGCCGAGGTGGAAAAAGAAGTATGCTGCTTGGTGGGGCCAAGAACTACCTGGTTGCCATGGAAGATGTGAACTGGGATGTATTTATTGATAACTTTATTCACTCCTGTTACGGCTCTGCCGGTCAGCGTTGTCTTGCCGGCTCTATTGTTGCCGCAGTACCGGAAGTGTATGACGAGCTGATCGAAAGAGTGCTTGAAGCCTCTAAAAAAGTTACCTTTGGCGATGCTATGAACCCTGATGTCTACATGGGACCGGTTATATCTGCCAAGGCTAAGGCCAATATTGAAAAATATATCGAAATCGGCATTGAGCAGGGTTCCAAACTGGTGCTCGATGGTCGTAATCCCGAGCTACCGGAAGCAAATAAAAACGGCTATTTTGTCGGACCTACCATCTTCACCGATGTAACCCCATGCAGACGAATTGCGCAGGAAGAAATTTTTGGTCCAGTTGTGTCTATTATGAAAATCAAAGATCTCGATGATGTCCTGCAGCTTATCCGGCAACAAAACTTTGGTAACGGTGCCTGTATTTTTACCCAAAACCAGTACTACGCCGAAAAATTTATTGCTGAGGCGGATGTCGGAATGGTTGGGGTTAACGTCGGTGTGTGTGCACCGCATCCTTACCTGCCATTTGGCGGTATCAAAGACTCCCACCTTGGCACCAATAAAGTCCAAGGTAAGGATGGACTGGATTTCTTTACCCAGAATAAGGTCGCTACTATCCGGGTTACTCCCCCTGAAGGAGTAAACGAAGATGGAGAAAAAATAGCTGGCGATACTTCCGTACGCAGCTGCGTAGCACAGTAAAGTTGCCATCCTCCCCTGCCGGGAATGCACAACCGGCAGGGGAAACTGACTACATAACGATTACAAATGACAATCTTTTTTAGTTGAAAAGGAATAATAAATGAGTCAATTTCAATACGGTTATATCATCAAAGCTCCAGGCTATTCCACCGATGGTGACTTGAAAGTTCTTGAATCAGAGGCCTTTAAATCAAGCATCATTGGTGTGGCCACTGTTGAAGAAGCCTGTAAAGCGGCACAACAAATGGTAGAGAAGCAGGTTACCCTGATCGAACTCTGCAGTGGCTTCAAGGCTGATGACGCCAAAACCATCTTCGACGCCATTGAAGGCGCGGCCAAGGTAGGATACATTGGTGAATTTTTCAGCAAAGAATAGTATCAGATTGTATACATACTTTTTTTTACGCGGTCTCAACAAAAAAACGTCTTCACCCTCCTTTCACCAACGACCCGCCATTCTGCTATATAGAGGAAAAGCTGATGCTCAACAATACTCGCCCCGGCAATAACCTGCTCAGGGTTCAGGTATATGATTATCTGGAAAAACAGATGCGGGTCGGCGCGTTAGAACCAGGTGCGTCCATCAGCGTCAATACCCTGATAAAAGAGTTGGGGGTCAGTCGAACCCCTTTACGTGAAGCGCTCCTTCTTCTCCAAGAGCAAGGTTTTGTATCTATCCAGCCGCAGCGTGGGGTTCGGATAAACGAGCTCACCCTTGAGGATGTCCGGGACATATATGAGATTTTGGGTGGTATTGAATCCAGAGTGATTCTTTCCGTGTTTGACAAACTCGGCAGCAAGGAAATCAACCAACTAAAAAAGCTCAATAAAAAAATAAAATTAAGCCTTGTTGCAAATGACATTATTGCTCACAACCAAGCCAATGTCGACTTTCACGAGGTCTTCTTAAACCTGTCGACAAATCAGCGGCTGCTTCGATATGTAAAAAATCTCAAGATGTTACTCTACGACTTTCCACGAAGAGATTATGGAAAACAGTGGAACGAAAAAAACCTGCTTGAGCATGGAGAGTTTATCCAACTTATCGAAAATGGCAAAGCGGTTGAAGCTGCAGACTATATGCGCGACGTGCACTGGGAGTTTGACCCACCTGATTCGTTTATAGTTATTTCAGGAACAAAACAATAACCAGCATCAATCCATATTTGTTTTATGTCGACGACGGAGCAGTTTGCTCTTACAAAAAAGGCCGTTTCATTAAGAAACGGCCTTTTTGTTGCCTGGCTTTCCATCAAGCGAAGCTGGGGACATTAAACCCGCCCTCCCCTGGGCAAGACAGCGCCCTACTCGTCTGTGAGTGGTACAATAACCACTGGAATTTTCGATCGACGTAAAACTCTTTTGGCAACCGACCCTAAAAACGTATGGGTAAATCCTTTTTCATGGGCCCCCATGACAATGATATCAGCTCCGATTTCTTTTGATACGCTTAGAATTTTTTCCTCGGGAAACCCTCTTTCCACTCTAATGGTCAGCCGATCAGGATCAATATATTCTCCACTGCTCAGGGTCGTTGCCTGACACAGCGTTTCTACCCTTTGAAACATCTCCTCTTTAGCTTCCTTTTGCTTTTTGCGCATCATCTCTTCCGCATCTCCATCGGAAAAATGCAAGGCAATGGCAAATTTGGCATCAGGAGACAATTCTTCCAACACATGCATGCTCGTTACATGTGCATCAAATTGGTTTGCAAGAAAAATTGCATACTGAAACACTCTTGGTGCCGCTGGAGAAAGATCGGTGGTGTACAGAATTTTTTTCATTTGATACGGCATAAAATCCTCCTTGTGATTGTTACGCTCGACGTGATGCCTAATGTGTAGTACATCACACAAAAACATACTCTTTTATTCTTACAGTACGCAACCAAAATTCAACTATCAATCAGTAAAAAAAATAGCGCTGATCAAGAACATACAACGGCACGCCTTACCGGAAAGACGATCGCAAAACCGTTGACATATGTGCAGAGCAGATTCTTTAAGTATTAGCCGGCTCATTACTGACAGAGGCAGAGTTAAACTGCTTATAAGCACTACAAAACAAGGACTTATAAGTCAAACATTCTTTACCGATATACTTTTAACGCCGGATAATCAGCAACAGCCAAGAGAGATACAAATGATATACTATTTAGGACTTGTCGGCATAGCTGCCTTTTCCATTACCGGAGTTATAGCAGCAGGAAAGAAAGGGATGGATATTTTTAGTATTGTTTTGCTTGGTGTCGTAACAGCGTTGGGTGGAGGCACCATACGAGATATAATTATTGATGTTAACCCTATTTTCTGGATAGCTGATTTACAGTATCTTTGGGTAGCGGCGTTGGCTTCGATAATGACTTTTTTCCTGGTGCGGCACATCCACAATGTCTACCGTTTGCTGCTCTTTGTCGATGCATTCGGCCTGTCACTCTTTACCATCCTGGCCACGGAAAAAACACTGCTGCTTGGCTTCTCCAAACCCATCGCGATTTTAATGGGCATTGTTACGGGTGCCGGCGGCGGCATTCTCCGCGATATCTTAACCGGCAGGATGCCACTTATCCTGGGTAAAGAATTTTACGCAACACCTGCATTGCTGGGCGCACTTGTCTTTATACTATTCGATGCTTTTTTCCCGCTTCACGATTTCAACAGAGTCTATGCGATAACCGTTATTTTCCTTCTACGGGCGTCGGCCATCCAATGGGACCTGTATTACCCGCAATGGCTCACTTACAGCCAAAAAGAGTAAATCAACCAGGCAATCAGCCTGGGCGCGGCTCACAATTTTTTCCCGAATCAAGGTGTTTTCAGCTGACCAGGCCCAGCCATATAATCAACATCAGAGTAGGCTTGCTTACATGCGAGCATTATTTTTTTCGAAATAACGGCGATATGGGAAAAATTCCCGGTCCGACTACTGCTCCGGAGGCATAGGCTACGCTAAGGAGCAATTATCTATCAATCGGGTTCTGCCATACTGCAAAGCGCAGGCAACATGCGCTTCACCGTCTATCTTTTCAAGGTACTCTAAAGTGTGCGGATGAAAAATTTCAAGATAATCTTCTTTGGCATCCGGAACATTCTCCTGCCAATAGTCACGTACTGCCTGTTTGACAGCCGCCACTTCTTTTTCCCCTTCCTTCACCCTCCGGCACCCGACCTGCAATCCCTTATTTATATGCGGAGCCTTGGAACGTTCTTCCGGAGACAGGTATACATTACGACTACTCAAGGCTAGCCCGTCAGCTTCACGGACAATGGGGCATCCATGAATTTCGGTGGGGATATTCAAATCATTGACCATACGACGAATTATAGCCAACTGCTGCCAATCCTTTTCGCCGAACACGGCCATACTTGGAAGAGTCAGCATAAAAAGCTTGGTTACCACCGTACATATCCCTCGAAAGAAAACAGGCCGACTGATACCGCAAAGCCGCTTTGCCATATGGGGTACTTCAACCCATGTCATATGGTCCTCTACATACATCGCGCCTGCTTCCGGGGCAAATAAAATATCCGTACCCTGGGCCTTTGCAATGGCAGCATCCCTTTCCAAATCGCGAGGATAGGTGTCCAGGTCTTCATTTTCACCAAATTGGGCAGGATTGACAAAAAGAGTAGTAATAAGCTTATCGCTATTAGCCCTGGCATACTGCATAAGACTCATATGCCCTTCATGGAAATAACCCATGGTTGGAACAAGGCCGGTTTTCACACCGGAAAATCGCCATTGGCAGCAAAGGTTTCGTAATTCATCTAAACTTGTAATTATCTGCATATTAACCTTGGTCTGTGAGGAGAAATCATTGACCACTTCTCACTCTTCTAATTAATCTGTTTGAAGTACAAGCAATCATAGGCGCCCTGCGCAAAAAACTCCCGGCAGAAAAAATGAAGCATTGTTGCCTGAACAAGCCATTCCTGACACCGCAATTTAGCAGCGGATCTCGAATCGAAAAAATACTACTCTATCAAAATCAAGAATGTAAGTAATTTATGTCGTTTATCCGGCTCCCCAGCCAACTAACAAGCAAGTTCTCTCCACTTTTCTCCTCTTCTATTTGAAAAATATGAAACCGGCTGCTAAAGCGGAGAATGTCAAATCTCCATCGCCCCTTTATCAAACACCGGTAAACCGTACCCAACCTACCTAAAAATTCTTTCTTCCCAATATGGTACAATTTTAGCTAGGAAAGGAACAGTACCTGTGACTGTCAGGCGTTTCTTTTATTCATCCTTTACCTACATATCATTTTCTCATGAGTATACTGGACCACGAATCTGTATTTTCGGCCATGCTTCAAAACGGCCCTTTTGCAACTGTAAAATCATCACCCCTTGCAGAACACATGTTTTCGAAAGCTTCAAAATCCTGGGTCGCTGCTCTCAATAATGACCAGCTCATGAAAACCAAGTACAGACTTGTCCGCAATCAAATATTTGATCTACTCGGTATCAACTCGTTGGATGAAACATTGCACCTTATTCATATACCAACTCGCCGCCAGGAAGCTATCAGCAGGTCTCACTCGCTCCTAGCAAACATGTTCGGCATTAGTGGCTCACCTCATGATGTGACTAGACATTTAAACGATTATGCCCGAACAGCAGACGATGTCATCCACACCCTCCGTTCCAAGGTTCTCGCGCCTTACTCTTCTCATCTTGAAACAACCAATGAAATAACATCCACTAATGAACCGGTAACGCTGTTGCTCTGCCTCTTTGATGATCGTTTCCATGAAAAAGCACGTTTTGAAGCAAAACGAAAACTTGCCTTAATGGGGCTAGCAGGCTCCATTGATCATAGGGAGCGTGAGACGTGTATCGCTGATAAATTCTCAGAATTTATCAATTTCCTCAACATGTTTGTCTGGAGTTCCAATCTCAAGATTGGAGAAATGGAACCAGCCTACCTTTACAGTAAACATAATCCAGATGATTTTCAGTGCGCAGAGGTTGAAACCCTCACTCCTGAGGCAGCTCAGCGTCTTAGCCCACAAAAAGGAACCAAATTGACTCTGATCAAACGTAGGAGATTTAACGACCGGGGATCAGAGATTCCAATTTATGTAACCATTAGAAAGAAAGCCCCGGCCGCGAAAGTTATCAAACTTCTGCGAAAAAACGAAAAAAATCCAGCCACTGCCGTTGATGACGAACTTGGCCTTATGGCAGTTCTCAACTCTGTAAATGATGTCAATCGCTTTGTTCGTCACCTTACCCGGTGCGCAGCAAAAGCCGGCTCCTTTATGACCCTGGAAGATATCTCAGACACTCTCACAGGTGGCCGGTACAATGGCAATGCAACAGGCAGCTCCACCAAAACAGCAATGCTCAAATTTTTTGCCCGTATAGGAGGCATGAGAGTAGAATTTATCATTCATACCAATCGGTCATACCTTAACTATATGTACCAGCGAGATGTCGCTCACGACGAATATGAAGTTAAAAGACTCTTTGACACCGGGGTGGCTGAATTTCTCTTTCCCCGAGACTTTTATCATCTCAATCTCACATCCATCCGTGACCGTCAGCTCGCTCGTTTTAGAAAACTCATTGAAGAAAGCTAAAAAATTACATTATCGTAAGGTCTCCGATTTACTCTTTACACATCCGAAACATTGCCTGAAAAACACCACACACTCCCGGCGCCCGGCGAAAATCATCTTTTCTCGGATTACGCACCCTCTCTAAAAATACATTTTTGTAAATCAACAAAAACATGCTATACAAAATTGAAAACAAAAAATGCTTACACACTTTCACTCAAGGCAAGAAGCACCACTAACATACCGTATAAACTTACATTCCCTTAACAATATCATTTCTGGCACTGCCTTTGCTTTAACCTTTGCGATACTAGCTCTTCTTTTTTTATGCAACTTACTCTATGCATCTCAAACAATTACCAGGAGGAAACAAAGTGAAATCCTACAACCCGTCGAATCAGAAAAAAATACTAGGGGGGGCAGCCTTCCTTGCTATCATGGCCGTAGCCATTCCAGCATTTGCAGAAGAAGCACCTACAGCAGATAGCGTTGCGGGAACCCTTATCCAGCTAGCCTACTCCATTGACACATTTTACTTTCTCATGTCCGGCGCTCTGGTCATGTGGATGGCGGCAGGCTTTGCCATGCTTGAGGCCGGCCTGGTAAGAGGCAAAAACACAGTGGAAATTCTCACCAAGAACGTTGCCCTCTACTCCATAGCCTGCATCATGTATTTGATCTGCGGATACAACATCATGTACGGCGATGCCCTGAGCAGCGTTATCCCAGGGTTTAGCTTATTCGGTTTGGCTGACAATACGGTTGGAGACGTCTTGGCATCAGGCGGCGATACGTATTATTCAAACCTGAGTGACTTCTTCTTTCAGGTTGTATTTGTTGCCACAGCAATGAGTATTGTGTCCGGTGCCGTTGCCGAACGTATGAAACTGTGGGCGTTTCTTGCCTTTGCCGTAGTCATGACCGGCTTTATCTATCCCGTCGAAGGGTACTGGAAATGGGGCGGTGGTTTTCTCGATGGTCTTGGCTTCCTTGACTTTGCCGGTTCCGGTGTTGTTCACCTCACAGGCGCTTCTGCTGCTCTCGCCGGTGTCTTGCTCCTTGGTGCACGTAAAGGAAAATACACAGATGGTCGTGTAAACGCCATTCCCGGCAGCAACCTGCCACTGGCAACACTGGGCTGCTTTATCCTTTGGTTAGGCTGGTTCGGGTTCAACGGCGGTTCAGAATTAAAAATCTCCAACATTGAAGAAGCAAATGCTGTAGCCATGATCTTTGTCAACACCAACGCAGCAGCAGCAGCCGGCCTGGTTGCAGCACTCCTGCTCTCCCAGGCATGGTTCGGCAAGGCTGATTTGACCATGGCATTAAACGGTGCCCTTGCCGGCCTCGTTGCCATAACAGCAGAACCCCTTACCCCATCACCACTTGTATCAACTATAGTAGGAGCGATTGCCGGAATCATCGTTGTATTTTCCATCGTCTTCATCGACAAGCTCAAAATCGACGACCCGGTTGGTGCCATCTCCGTCCATGGCGTAGTCGGCCTCTTTGGATTGATTGCAGTCGCCTTCACCAACCCCGAAGGTTCTTTAGTCGCTCAGCTGATCGGCGCCGGCGTTATCTTTGCCTGGGTCTTCACCACCTCATTCATCGTATGGCTCATCATCAAACTGACCATGGGCATCCGAGTCGGCGAAGAGGAAGAACTGGAAGGCGTAGACATTTCAGAATGCGGGCTTGAAGCGTACCCGGAATTTACTAGAAAATAACAGAAGCGGAGGACTCAACTGTGAAAAAGATAGAAGCCATCATCAAGCCATTCAAGCTTGATGAAGTAAAAGAAGCACTTACCGAAATAGGTATCGCCGGAATGACGGTTACCGATGTCAAAGGCTACGGCCGACAAAAGGGCCACAAAGAGGTTTACCGCGGGGCTGAATACAAAGTTGACTTCAACCCCAAAACAAAAGTCGAAATCGTCATTGACGACGACCTGGCAGAAAAAGCGGTCTCTGTTATCCGCGAAGCCGCCCTCACCGGCAAAATAGGCGACGGCAAGATTTTTGTCTTACCCGTGGAAGACATCCTGCGCGTCCGAACAGGAGAAAGCGGACCAGAAGCTATCTAATAACTCCCCCTTCTAGCAGATAGCTTTTCAAAGGGAGGACCGGCGCGCCCCGGTCCTCCCTTTTTTATTGCCGCAAAAGAGTGTCAAAGGAGTACAAACCGCGCTATAGTGGAAACAGCGCATATGGGACCAACACTACATCGAACATAACCTCAACCAGGCGGTCACAATTAACTCTCCAGCAAAGCTGTCCAGCACCCAACGAGAATCACTGCTTACAGGCGCACTCTGCCAGGCATTAATTGTAAAAAAAGAAATTTCCGCCGAAAGATTCCTTCTCCCCGAGATGAAATCGCCGCCTATCCAATGCCCCGATAATTGCCACATCTGCTGCAAATCCTCAGTAACATTGGACCTGACCGCAGTTGAATCATTGATGGTTTATCTCCTGAGCAGGGACATGATCACCCTCACCGAGCAATATACAGCCCTGCATGCCGCCACACAATATTGCCCGTTTCTGATCAAAGACAGGTGCATCATCCATGAATACAAACCCACAGCATGCCAGATGTTCATGCCCTTTGAATACCAGAGCGAACCAATGTGTTATTACCTAGCCAAAGACAAGGGCAACCTTTGCCAGGAAGATTGCAGCGACAGCTACATGAATTCCAACGCCTACGATATCCATGGCTTCATGATGATGACCCAATGCGCGGTTGACGCCTTGCTCCCGTGCAGCTTTTTTAAACATATCTACCAAGGCGTACTCTGGTGGAAAAACAATTACACCATTTTGCCACCAGCCACCAGAATGTGCCTGGAATCTATACTCTGCAATGGCCCTATAGGCTCAACACTCACTGCAGACTTCGAATTTGAAAAGGCCTTGACCACAGGACACGATACATACATCCATATGCTGGAGGAGCACAGAAAATAAAACAGGGGACAGACCACATTTAAAGGCCAAAAGCCTTTAAATGTGGTCTGTCCCCTATTTTGCACCCTATTTTGCATCCCCTATTTTATTTTTTATTCAAGGGATATATTTATCCAACACACCTTCTACATTACCCACCGGCAACGGCTTTGAGAAAAGATACCCTTGAGCGCAATCACATTTAAGCTCTTTTAGTATATTGAACTGTTCCTCGGTTTCCACGCCTTCTGCTACCAACCCCAGATTCAATGTATGAGCCAGAGCGATAATTGTCCTCACTATTTCCTTTGATTCTTCCTGCGCTGCCAATTCCTTGACGAAAGAACGATCGATCTTAAGATCGTTAATAGGAAATTGCTGCAAAGAAGAAAGGGAGGAATAGCCGGTTCCGAAATCATCAATAGCCAACTTGATCCCAATCTTCTGCAGGTCGCCCAAGAGATCAACTGTTTTGTTGCCGCCTTCCATTATAGCACTCTCTGTAATTTCCAATTTGAGCAGACTGGGATCAAGTCCTGTTTTTTCAAGAGTGTTACGTACGAATTGACCTAGATCCTTTTGCAAAAATTGTTTAGCGGAAAGATTGACGTTTATCTTAATACCAGCCATCTTTGGATGGATTGCCCGCCATCGCTGCATCTGCTTGCACGCTTCCCGAAGAACCCACTCTCCCAATCCGATGATAAGGCCGGTTTCCTCGGCGATAGGTATAAAAGTGTTGGGCGAAACTATTCCCAGCCGTGGGTGGTCCCACCTGACAAGGGCTTCAAACGCTACAAGCGATCTGGTCTGTATGTCTATAATCGGCTGATAAAAAAGAAGCAGTTCATTTGAGTGGATTCCCTCCCGAAGCTCATTTTCCAGTTGGAGTGCCTGCGAAGCGAGCTCATGGAGCTTGCGATTAAAAATTTGAAATCGCGCCTTGCCGAGCTCTTTGGCTCGATACATTGCAATATCTGCGTCTCTTAAAATCGCTTCCGTGGTGAGATAATTGCCGGTATTTAATATAATGCCAATGCTCGCGCTCACATGCACATCGGTGTTACCAATAAGAAGAGGGCGCTGAGCTTCCTGCTGCAGTCGATTGGCGATTTCGATCACCTTAGACGATTTACCATAATCCTCCAGAAGAACTGCAAACTCATCACCGCCCAAACGGGCGACAGTATCTCCCGTTCTCACACATGACAGAAAACGTTTTGCAATGCGCTGCAAAAGGTCATCGCCGGCAAGGTGTCCTAAGCTGTCATTGACCCATTTAAAACGATCAAGATCAAGGAGCATCACCGCATAATTATAATCGCTTTTTCGTTTTCTCCTCTCCAGGGCTCTTTCTACACGCTCAAAAAATAAAATGCGGTTCGGAATCTTGGTTAACCCGTCATAGAAGGCTTGTTTAAAAAGTTGATTTTCGAACTCTTTACGCTCAGTAATATCTTCATATATATAAAAAAAACCTTCGAGCTGGTCTTTTATTTTTACAGGAAAACTCAAAACCGATACAGGGATTAACGTTCCCGTACTCGTCCTTCTCATTGTTTCTTTTTTCACCAGTTCGCCACTGCGAATAGCCTTTTCCATGGTGAAAAATTCATCATCGTACTCGCCGGGAACTATAAATTCAGCTAGAGTTTGTCCTTTCAGTTCATCCTCTGAATACCCAAAAAGTTTCTCAAATCCCTGATTAAGACTAACTACCCGCTGCCTTGTATCAAGAGCGACAATCGCCTGAGCCGTTCCTTCAAAAAGCTGCTGAAAATAAGCCTTTTGCTTATTGAAACCATCCTGTGCCCGCCGCAACTCAGAAAGATCCATGACCGTAGCTACGGTATGATCGGAGCCAGCTATTCGAGAGATGTTGAGATAGACAGGTTTTACGTTCCCGTACCTGTCCAGGACTTTGCTGTCATAAGCTGAAGGGACCTGACTTGGGTTTGCCCTGCGTTTGACATGAAAATTATAGAGGCGATCCTTCTCATCGGCCGGAAGGAGCTCCATAAAACTCATTTTTTTTTGCTCCATTGCCTCACGACTATACCCGAACAACTCCTCAGCCTCTCTGTTGACCATTACCAAGGTTGTATCAGAGTCTATCATCAACGTTGCGACTCCGATATTCTCAAATAACTCTCGATATCGTAGTTCAGATTGCTTAAGAGATCGTTCCCTTTCTTTGAGCTCTGTTATATCTCTAAATGTCCCTATACAAAAGCTATTATCTCCGTGACCTGCCTCGGTGATTACAGCCTGCATCGGGAAGAGGGTTCCACATCTCTTCTTGCCGACAGTTTCAATTGTTTTCCCTTGCCAAAGCGGAAACTTTATACTGTCAAAATCCGAGGGTTCAAAAAAATCGCTGAGGCGAAAAGGCTCCTGTAAGGCTCCACCGCTCAATCCGAACATCACCCTGCCGCTTGGATTGATATTAATTACCTCAAGGCTGCCATTAACAAAGGTAACAATGGCGTCCTTGGCCAGAGAGACCACCGCATCTGTATGGGACAGAGCTGCTTCAAGAGATTCCATCACCTGATTATGCCTCGCGGCAATCATGCCCACCTCTGTAAAAGGCTCTACAGGCATCCGTATCGAAATATCTTTGGTTTGCGCCTGCGCATCCATTGCCCGGCATAAATCGACAAGCTCAGTGGTAGCACCGTGTTCGGAAAAATTAAGGCCATTATGTTCATCCTCCTTGGAAACACGAAGGGGAAAAAACTTATTTATCCTGCCAATCAAAAAAAGAGGTATCACAAATGCCATGACAAAGGCTGTGCCGATACCCAAAAGCTGAACCAGCAACTGGTTCCAGAAACCAAGGCCGGTGCCGATTAATTCAGGATCACCAAACACTGCCACTGCAATCGTACCCCATATGCCGCAACCAAGATGCACAGGTACGGCTCCGACAGCATCATCAATCTCCAGCTTAATGAGAGCTATCTCAACAGCAAAACAGATAAGGCCGCCTATGCCTCCTATCAAGACAGCGCTCGGAGCTCCTACACAGTGACAACAGGCGGTAATGGCGACCAGCCCACCTAGAGACCCATTAATCAGGAAGGTAACCCTGGGGACTTTGGTTAGAATGTAGCCTATCAAAAGGTTGCTCAATGCACCGGCAGCTCCTGCAAGCACGGTGTAGACGATAATTTTCGGAACGCTCTCGTTCATTATAAGGGTAGACCCACCGTTAAAACCTATCCAGCCTATCCAGAGGAGACAGGTACCAAGAACGGAAAGAGGGAGATTACTTCCATTGAAACCAAAAAATGCATTCTCCTCACTGAACCTGTGGGCTCGGGGGCCGATAATGATAAGAGTCGCCAGGGCAACCCAGCCGCCAATACTATGAACAACCGTAGACCCTGCAAAGTCTACAAAGCCCAATTTTCCAAGCCAACCAGTGGGATTACCACTCTCCAAGCCGCTCCAGGCCCAATGGCCAAAAATTGGATACACCAGTGTGGAGAGGAGGACGACGATCAAAAGATAGGATGAAAATTTCATGCGCTCAGCAACGGCACCGGAAAATATAGTGGTTGCTGTACCACAAAACATTGCCTGGAAGAAAAAGAAGGTGGCAGATGTCTCGTTGGTTTCAAAACTGACAAAAAACTCTGATGTGCCTAATACCCCGGCATGAGAGAGGCCGAACATCATACCATACCCCAAACACCAGAAAGTGAGGACTGAAACGATGAAATCGGTGAGATTTTTTACAGCTACATTAATGGAGTTTTTAGACCTTGTAAGGCCTGACTCCAAACACATGAAACCGGGCTGCATCAAGAAGACGAGGGTCGCCGCAATTACAACCCACAGAGAGTTCAGCATCGATAAATCATTCATTTCTATTCCGGTCACCTCGGTTCCATGCAAAGCCTACTCGCATTAGCTTCAAATACGAATACCATCAACCCAAGGTTAATAGACAGCAAGCGACATGCCTAAAACTTACAAAAACGAACAATACTGAAGGGTAACAACCACCGACAAAGCCGTAACATGAATAAAAGGGCGCAACTCTCTATTATACTGGTTTATTATATTGAAAAGAGAACGAAATTATGACCTGAAGCAATATGATTAAAAATTGCAAATGGTGGCTTATTCTGGAAAAACCTCTCAAAAACGTAATAAAAGACTATTTTAAATTACGCTTTCGTACACCCCTACCCATTGCAGGAGAGAGCGTAGTGCCACCCACCTAACAAACTTCAGCCTCTACAAATGGCTGAAAACACCTTACGAGATAAAAAAAGAAAAGGGGTCAGGGGGGGGGGGCAGTGTGAAAGTAACCGCCGTGAATTTAATTTCACGCTACCCCAATTGCCCTTGCACCTGAACTAAAGCAATATGCATGTTTTGCATATTGCTATTCCAAACAAGGTCTCTTTCCTAGAAATACCATTCACAAAATTGAAACCAAATAAGCAAATGTTGACCACCCAAACCAAACGGATACAAGCCAAACAAAGGCCACATCAGTTATCCGGAAATACCGGACAACTGGCTATACGCACTTATAGGCCTACAAAGCAGGGCAGTAGTTGCAATATTTGCAACACCTCAATCTCAAACAACTATAAACCTATTAACTTCCCGGTATACCGAAACCGCCAGTACGCCATAAAGCGTTTATTTGAAACGCAATTCACAAACAGTAAAAAAGGTAGGCTCAGAACTAGCCACGCATCGTGAAAACAAAATCACCCCTTTGCCTTGCACTCTGTTCTTCTTTCTTTGCAGTCGTTGCAGGAAGTTACCTGCACATCAGAAACTACGCCTAACTTCTCAGGTTACCGGAAAAAAATTGCACTAAACGAATGAGAGAAAAATCGCTTAAGAGATTGAATTTATATCACAAGTGGCGACCTCACCCACAACGTAAACACTTTTTTTCTATCCAGAGACAATGCTTTGCATTTCAACGACTCCGGGGAGATCAAAACTGCGCTCGTCCCTGAAGACAAGAGGAGAGGTCTACATATAGTAGAAAGGGTTTGACTTTGACTGGGGGGATTTTGTCACATAGCCTGTGCAGAAACCCTAACAGGAATAGTGTAAAATTCAGGATTTGCTTAAATGGTTAACCTTGGCAAGGCGAACCTTGGTAATCAAATTGAAGGTATTATCCGCAGCCCCACAGGCACCTCAACTCTAGATAAAAATACCTTCATGTTTTGGTGCTCATGGATAGTATTAGGTTTTAGATTGCCCGTTTGATGTTAGGTTATGAAGACGGCTGAACTTTCGAGTAGCAGTAGAAATGTGTATCGCAACAGTTGTTCAAAAATTATAACTTAGATATGCCAATCCTTTCATGCAATTGGCAGAGAAACCAAAAAAGTTGTTCCTTTATCGACCTTGCTGGTTACGCTGATCTGTCCCTGGTGCAATTCAACAATATGTTTACAGATGGCCAACCCTAAACCACTTCCCCCTGATTCTCTCGATCGTGCCTTATCCACACGGTAGAAGCGATTGAAGATGTGTGGCAGGGCTTCTTCTGAAATTCCGATACCGTTGTCGGAAACGGAGATTCGTGCCATTGAGTTCTCTGTCGTAATAGATAAGGAAATATTGCCCTTTTCAGAAGTATATTGCGTGGCGTTACGCAACAGGTTCAACATGACTGTTCGTAACAGACTGCAATCTGCTTTCACGATTACCGAACCCGTCTGATGTACCGTTATTGTCTGCTGTTTTTCTTGAAACAACGGCTCAATATAATCAGAGAGTTCCCTAATGAAAGGAACCAGATCTACCTCCGTTATTTCGGCCATCTCGTTTCCTGAATCAGCACGTGCCAGAAACAACAATTGACTGATGATACCGGCCATATGATCCGATTCCCCGGCGATAATTTCCAGAGATTTTTGGTATGAGGACGGTTCTCGTTCCTGCTGTAAGGAAAGGGTCGCTTCGGCCTGGATCACGGCAAGGGGAGCACGTAATTCATGGGAGGCATCGCCGGTTAATTCTTTCTGGCGACGAAACGCTTTTTCCAGCCTTTCCATCATATGATTGATGGTTTCGGCAAGATTTCCCAGCTCATCATGGGTGGTAATTGGGATCCGTCTGCTGAGATCTTTGGCTCCTATATCCTGGGCCGTATCAGAAATATCCTGCACGGGTCGCAAAATTATCCGCAGGAAAAAAATGCCGCAACATCCCATGAGGACGAGTGTCAGGGGCAATACCAGTACAAGAGTCTGGAAGAGCTGGTCCAGTGTTCGTTCGATATTTTTCGTGGTACGTCCGATGACGAGAACGGCTCGTTCGACAGTAATCCTTTTGTCACCTGGTTCAACCTTTGGTACCGGTCCGGTACCATCTTTTGCATGTTCAGAAGAATAGAGGGTTGAATAGAGTCTCAATATTTTACCATCCGGTGTTACTGCAAAAGAAAAGTCACTTTCTCCACCGGCCAGGATCTGGTCAACCTGTTCGGGAGAAACTGAAATCCTTCGCTCCTTAAGGGTGAGATCCTTCAGTTTTTTGTCATTGGTATAATAATAAAAGGAGAGAATCTCACCAGGCTCTTCTTCAAATGAGCCCTTGGCGACAATCTCCATCACATCCCTAAAACGCACGACCTGTTCCGCCCGTTCACGTAGGGTAGTATCCAGGTTGTTGTACAATCTTTTCGAGAGAGTGAAGTAGACGCTACACCCCAATACAAGGAGCAACGTCCCCAGAAGCGCAAGATACCGGACACTGAATGTAAAACTGATGCTTTTATAAAATTTCATAACGCTTGGATCTTGTATCCCGCCCCGCGAATAGTGACGATGATCTGTTTCCCGTATTCCGGATCGATCTTGTTCCTGAGTCTTTTGATATAAACATCCACCAGATTTGACATGGAATCGAAATCATAGTTCCAGGCATGCTCCTCAATCATGGCGCGCGAGATCACCGCTCCCGGCCTGCGCATAAGGTATTCAAGAACCGCATATTCCTTGCTGGTAAGCGTGACCGGGCTCTCTTTCCAATGCACCTCCCTTTTCACCGTATCCAGTTGCAGTTCCCCCACGGTGAGCGTAGAAGATTTCTCCGTGCTCTCTCTTCTCAGCAGCGCACGAACGCGGGCCAGAAGCTCGGCAAATGAAAATGGTTTTACAAGGTAATCATCTGCCCCGGTATCCAGGCCGCGGACCCTGTCCTCAACTTCGTCTTTGGCAGTCAGCATGAGGATGGGAGTGGTGATTTTCTGAGAACGAAGTTCTTCGCAGACAGCCCAGCCGTCTTTTTTCGGCATCATCACATCGAGAATAATCAGGTCATAGGGTGTAACCCCGGCATGAAACAGTCCTTCTTCGCCGTCATGGACGCAGTCCACGGCATAGCTGTTTTCTTCCAACCCCCTTTTCAGGGTATCACACAATCTCAGGTCGTCATCTATAACGAGAATCCTCACGTTGAAACCTCCTCTTCATCGTTCATTCTTTTCAACAACGTACCATATCAATATGAACGGAAGATGACATTTCAAATAATCCTCCCATTTCATCTTGGTTTCATCTTCATGTTCTATCATGGAAACAAATGAAGCAATCGATGTCGAACTACCGGTTCTAAAAAAGGAGTAGGAACCATGATCCATAAACCGAGAAGTATCATGTTAGCTTTTGCCCTGACCATTATCTGGGGAGCCTTGCTGCAATGTGGGGAGGCTTCTGAATCCTCGCAATGCCCGGAAACGGCACGCAATGAAAGCCAATGTAAAACCTGTTGCGATTGCCTGGAGACCAATGGCCCGACACGAAGGAGCTGTCGGGATATCTGTGCCGACTACGATTTCGGTCAGGATTCCGGCAAGGTTCCTATTGATGCTCCTTCCGTACTTGGAGAAGACGGTGACTATTCCACCGCTTTGAACCTGGGAAGCGAACAGGCATGCAAAGAGTACTGCGACGGTTCAGACGAGTTGGCATGCGGAGACCGTCACTACTGCCGTGATGCCTGTAACGCGAAGTTCAGTGGAGTAAGCAGAAAGAGCCCAAAACGTCGTGATAATCAAGGGTTGCCGTCAGAAATTGTTTCAGCTTGTCAGGGACTGCATGAAAAGGCTGCCTGTTACGTTGGTGAGTCATTTTCAGGGAGGTGTTACACGCTTCACAAGCAGCTCGCCTGCCTACTGAGCCCGGAAGAGGTAACCGGTGATCTCAAGACGAAATGGGATGATTTGGACCGAAACAACGATGGCTTTCTGGATATTAATGAGACCAGGGACCATGCTGAGCACCGGGATCAACAACATGACCCCAAGTTTCCCAAGGGAAACGGCAAACACGGTGGTTACAGTGTGGAGCAGGCGATATCGGATCGAGCCCAACTCACAACCATTGCCTTTGCCGCCCTTGCCTATATGACCGGTGACCTCTGTGGCGACTCTTTTTTACCTCCGGGCAAGGTTTCCGACTTTTTCGGCTACCAGTACCTCCGTGATACCGACACCGGGAAGATGGGACATAATACTGATTTTGTTCCCCGTAGCGCGAACAATGTGCTGTCTATCCTAAGCGATGTTCAGAAGGCTGTGCTGATCTCCCTGGCTCAAAAACAGGTGGAGCAGATCAAGGAATTCGGCTACAGGCGTTTTCCCCTGATGAAGGCGTTCCGGCGGCAATTAGGAGGAGATATTCCAACCGGCAGCACCGGCCTCAACAAACAGGCTGTGATCAAGTACTCAAAAGAGTTGTATCAACTTGACGGCAAACTGAGTTTGCAAAGAGCAGAGGTGCTCGGTTCCATAATCCGTTCTCTTAATAAAGAGCAACGGGCCTATTTGGATACAATGGCTGGCGGCAACTCTTTGTCCTGGAAAAAACTTCCGGATCAGGTGGACAAAAAGAGCTACTCCAGGGAAGAGCATGTTGCAATCATGACTTATGCAAGCGAGCTTTTCAGCTGGTATGCCGGTTCGATAGAGGCGGATACCTACTTCTGCCCCGAACGCCACGGTATGTATTTCGGTGCTTTTTACATGAAGGATATTCCGGCCATGGGGAACCCTGATTATTCCATTAGCACAACGGTTACCGGTAACAGCGGGGAAGCGTTCCTGAAGATCCTGAATGAATCACAACGTGAGTTGATTACAAGCCTGGTCAGCATCCAAAAAACAGCACTTCATGAAATTGTCGCAACCAGACGGGAAATTGCTGAAAAACTGCGACAGGCGATGAAATCCGACTCCATCGACAAAGAAGCCGTCCTGGCTATGTCCGGGAGGTACGGTGAGCTGGACGGTGAGATTTCCTATTATTACGCCACGCATTTTGCCGATGTCTATAAAAGCTTGAATGACGCCCAGAAAAAACAACTCACATCGCTCAGGAATCTCGATGAATTCACGTGTAAGGGGGCATTCCTGTACTCAAAAAACATTGCCATGCCGGAAATCAAAAATACGGATTTTCTGTTCTGATTCGTTATGAATATACAACTTCAAATTCCTTCAATAATACTATTTCTGTTGCTGGCATTACCGTTTTCCGCACCGGCCAAGGACTCTCAAGAAACAAATCCGGCCCTTTCCCTGGAACAGGCCGTACTCATCGCTTTGAAAAACAATCCAGCCCTGCATCAACAGATAAATACGGTGAAGAGTGCGGAGGTAATCGTCTCCCAGCGACAGGCCGATTTTTACCCGGATCTTTCCCTGAAAACCACCGGGTCTGAAGATCTCGATATGAACGTCGAATTGTCTTCCTCCGTCAATCTGTTCAGAGGATTTGCAGATACGGCAGCACTGCAAAATTCTGAACTGCTTGTAAAAGCAGAACAGGAAAACCTGTCCCGGGAAGAGCAGACCCTGATGTTCGAGACTGTTTCCTTGTTTATCGAAGTGCTTACCAACCAGGAGTTTATCGGTGCCCGGGAGATGAACCTGGAGGAAAACAAGAAACTTCTTGGGAAGATCAGGGCATTTCATGAAGCCGGTAAACTTCCGGTCAGCGATCTCTATCAGCAACAGGCTGAGACCAAACAGGCGGAACAGGATCTGCTGGAGGCACAACACAACCTAACAAGCAGCAAATTGACACTCATGCAAACCATGGGGATGGTCCCTACAGACAGGTACACCCCGGCCTTGCCGGAATTGACCAAACTCTCCCTTGAATTGCCCGATGAAGAAATCGACCGTCTGACCCGTCTTGCCCTGGAAAATCGATCCGACATCAAAGCCCGGAAACACCAGGTAGATGCAGCGGAACAACAGATACGTGAAGCAAAAGCCGGTAAATACCCGACGGTTGATCTTGTCGCTGCCATGGCCACCGACTACAGCGGCTACTGGGATGATTTTATGGATGAAAATCTCGGTTCTACCGTCGGCGTCACCGTATCCTTGCCGCTCTTTGACCGATTTGAGACCCGTAACAACACGGTCCTGGCACAAATCGAGAAACGCAATGAAAAGCTGACACTTCAGGAAAAAGAATTGCAGATCGGCCTTGAAGTAGCCCAGGCTGTCCAGGACCTCAAACAGGCCCGGCAAAAGATCGACGTTGTCGAAAGTAAACTGACCTATGCAAAAAGGGCTCTTGAGTCGTATGAGGAACGATACCGGGTTGGTGCCTCAACCCTGGTGGAGCTGATCCAGACCCGAACACAATATATAACGGCGATTTTTGATCAAGTAGAGGCAAAATACGATCTGGTAACCCGGGAGATGACGGTTGCCTACTCCCTTGGGGAACTGGGCCGGATGCTTGCAACCTTGTTGCCGGAGGAAATCAAATGAAAAGAAAGAGTAGACTAAGCCCGAGAAAAAGAAGCGTCATTGTCTTCGCTGTTTTTTCCATCCTGTTTTTCGGTTGGTACGTCCTGGCACACCAGAATGTTCCAAAGCAGAGGACAGCGCTGAAATATGCCGAAGTAAGCCGGGGAAATTTTGAGCTGGTCGTCTCCAGTACGGGGACCCTGGCTGCAGTGGAAACCGTTGAGGTCGGCACCCAGGTCTCCGGGACAATCGACAAGCTGATGGTCGACTATAACGATACGGTCAAAGAGGGTGACATACTGGCGGTGCTCGACCAGTCCCTTTTCAAGGTGGCGATTAAAAATGCAAAAGCCGGTCTACTCAGGGCCCGGGCGGAATTGAAACAGGCGGAAGATGAGTATACGCGAAACAAACCGCTCTATGAGAAGGGATTTCTCTCCGAACAGGAATTCCTTCCCGTTGAGACCGAAGTTGCTACCCTGAAGGCCTCTCTGTTGTCGGCACAGGCCACGCTTGAGCAGGCGGAGATTGATCTGGAGCATACGGTCATCAGCTCCCCCATCGAGGGAACCGTTATTGATCGTAGTGTAGATGCCGGACAGACCGTTGCCGCAAGCCTCAGTACCCCGACCCTGTTTCTGGTTGCCAGGGATCTCTCCCATATGCAGATTGAAACCAATGTCGACGAAACGGATATCGGCCGGATTCAAAAAGGGCAGCAGGTGCGATTTTCCGTACAGAGCTATGCTGAGGAAACATTTACCGGCACTGTTCGCCAGATACGTCTGCAACCGGAAACCGTTGATAATGTCGTGACCTACACCGTCATTGTCGAGGCGGCAAACGAGGCCGGACTACTCCTCCCCGGCATGACCGCAACAGTTGATTTTATTGTCCATGACGCCGAAGACGTTCTTTTCGTGCCGGTCGCCGCATTACAATTCAAGATGGGTAATAAAGAGAATGGTAATCAACTGTTTTGCCTGGATAACGAAGGAAAACTCGAAGGAATGCAGGTTGAAATCGGTAGGAGTGACGGCCTGGTAACGGTTGTAACCGGAAAAGATATTGTAGATGGAATGCAAGTGGCCATCGGCTTTGAAAAAAGCGGAGAAAAGGCGGGGGAAGAAGGCTTTTCACTCTCAAGCCTCCTCGGTAAAACCATGGGCCAGGGACCAGGACCCGGGCAAGGACCGGGACCACGGCCATGAGTTCTCCACAGATCATACTCAGAGACATTCGTAAAATTTTCACCATGGGTGATGTTAGGGTTGAGGCCCTGGGAGGTGTCTCCCTGACCATCTCCAAGGGTGAATTCATTGCGGTTATGGGGAGTTCCGGTAGTGGAAAGTCGACCCTTATGAATATTCTCGGTTGTCTCGATACACCAACGAGCGGGAGTTACTCCTTTGAGGGTGTCCAGGTTGAAGACCTGGACGGCAGGCAACTCGCAGATCTGCGAAATACGAAAATCGGTTTTGTGTTTCAGGGCTTTAATCTCCTTCCCCGTACCTCGGCACTGGAAAATGTAGAATTGCCTCTCCTCTACGATCGTCACCGCAAAAAACTGGAACCCCGCAAGAGTTCGATAGCGGCTCTTGAGCGTGTGGGACTCGGCAAACGGCTGGATCATGAACCGAGTCAACTCTCGGGAGGACAGCAGCAGCGGGTCGCCATTGCACGAGCCTTGGTGACGCAGCCTTCACTCATTTTTGCTGATGAGCCGACCGGTAATCTCGATAGCCGTACCACCCTGGAAGTGCTGACCCTCTTTCAGCAGTTGAACAGAGAAGGGATGACCCTGGTCATGGTGACCCATGAACCGGAAGTCGCCCAGTACGTCGGGCGGCTGGTGGAATTGCGTGACGGGCAACTCCTTAAGGATGAAAGGGTTGAACAGCCCCGAGATGCAGCCGCGGATCTTCAAGCACAATACCGGGGGGCAACCGTATGAAGCTTAGCAAGTTAATTTTGGTTGCCTTGAAATCCATTGCCCGCAACAAGATGCGCAGTCTGCTCACCATGCTCGGCATTATAATCGGCGTCGGTTCGGTTATCACCATGGTCGCCTTGGGCGAAGGGTCGCAAAAGGATATCGAGAGTGATGTAGCGGCGTTGGGTACAAACTTGCTCATGGTCCGGCCCGGTAGTATGCAGTCGGGAGGGGTTCGCGGCGGTGCCGGGACCCGCCCCAGCCTTTCCATGGATGATGTGAAGAGGTTGAAGAAGAACGGCACCCTGCTGCGCTGGGTCTCCGCAGAAGTCCGTGCAAATGGGCAGGTGATCGCAGGGAGCAATAACTGGAACACGACCATAACCGGTGTCGGCCCGGAGTATCTGTCTATTCGTAATTACCAGATTGCTAGCGGTTCTTTTTTTACGGAACGAGACAGTACAACACGAGCGAAGGTTGCGGTACTCGGCAAAACGGTTGCCGATGAGCTTTTTCCGGACCGGGATCCCGTAGGGGAACGCATGCGTATCAGAAATGTCCCGTTCCGGGTGATCGGGGTGTTGGCCGAGAAGGGACAATCATCCATGGGGAACGATCAGGACGATATCATTCTGGCCCCTGACACCACGGTTCTGTTTCGTTTAAGTGATGGGAAATTCGTCAACGATATCTCTGCCAGTGCCGTAAGTGGAGACCGGATGGATGCAGCGAAAGATCAGTTGAAAGCCCTGTTACGCAGTGAACATCGATTGAGTGCGGATGAAGAGGATGATTTCCTGGTCCGGGATCAGACGGAAATTATCGAAATCGCAACCAGCGTGACCGGTACCCTCACCATGCTTCTAAGCTCAGTTGCGGGTGTTTCCTTACTCGTTGGAGGAATCGGCATTATGAATATCATGCTGGTCTCGGTAACCGAGCGAACCCGCGAGATCGGCATCCGGTTGGCCGTCGGTGCACGACCGTCCGATATACTGGCACAATTTCTTGTTGAGGCCGCAATCCTCAGTCTCATCGGTGGATTGCTAGGTATTTTATCCGGTTTAGTCGCCGCTTCCGGCATCGGTACCTTTCTGGGAGTCAGTACGGTGATTAACCCTGCCATCGTTTCCGTTGCCGTTCTGTTCACCGGTGCCGTCGGCGTCTTCTTCGGTTTTTATCCTGCTCGCAAAGCCGCCAACCTTAATCCTATTGATGCCTTGCGGTATGAGTAAGTCACCAGATAGATAACTGCTTTACAGCCAATCAAAGTTTGCTAAGCAAATGACCGACTCAATGGAAATACTTCACTTGGCAATATCAGATGGTTTAGCAAAAACTTATATTCTGATTATTCCTGTGAGGGTTATCGATCCTGCCACTGCTGAAAACGGTTAGAATGGAGCAACTGCAACCGTTACATAACCAAAGAGCACCCCGAGGTACCTTCTGGAAGTCGGAAATGAGCCGAGTCTTAATCCGTACCTCCATTAACTGCACTATGCGTTTGATATTGCCAAATCGAAGGTAACGGATCTTGTGACTTTCTAAAAGTTGAGGTGTTTCCTGTTAATCCCTTATTTCCATCGATCCAGGCGTCCCCTACATATCAAGAGTTGTTTTCCGGAAAAAAAGTTGTTTCTAAAAACCTAGTGGTTGATCTTATCTTTTCTCTGACATATTGGTAACCTGACCTATACAGTAGACAAACACTTGATAAAAAAACCTACGTACAAGACTAAATCCATTCGTGCAGCCAAGCTCTCTCACTTTCTGAGAAGTTGACAAAAGGGCTGTTCACAAAAAGCGAACACGCTGTGCCCAGAACACATACCACCATTTGCTCCGCCTTTTTTATTGGTAGATACATTTTTTCACAGTATGATCGGTGTTTTTCATTACCGTTCTTTCGAAACCTCCACGGCAACGTGTCACCAAGCAAAGAGAGGTATTGGGGCCGGAAACAATCCAACAAAAACAACACAGCGGATAGAGTAATGGATTACGAAACCTACGAAGCGGAATGCGAAAAAATTCGTGCTGAAAACCAACTTTTGCTGGATGCCTTCCGAGAAGACTTGAAGGCGAAAAAGTTATCCCAAAAAACGATCGACAAGCATGTTTCCAACATTGATTTTTACATCAATGACTTCCTGTTATACGAAGACGCAGAACCACCTGAAGACGGCGTCATCCTGTTGAATTATTTTTTCAGCAGCTGGTTTATCCGCAAGGCCATGTGGGCTTCTGCCGCCTCTATCAAGGAAAACATTACAAGCCTGAAAAAATTCTACGGCTTTTTGGAAGAGAAGGGTCGTATAGAACCCGACGAGTATCTAGACATGCTGCAAGAAATAAAAGAAAGCAAAGAAGAGTGGCTTGAGAATCTGCGCAAATACGACCAAGAAATTGCATCCAGCGATTTCTGGTAAACAATCACCAGCGTCTATTTTCCAACAACCAACAATCAAGGACTTTGACAATGGGCAAAAAGCTGCTCAAGTTTTACAGGTTTCTCTTAAGAGAGAACCTGCTTAAACTGCTGGCCGTTATCCTGGTCATAATTATATGCAGCGGGTTTTTAATCGCCTCTTTTGAACCGGGCGTTTCCTTTGCCAGCGGCCTATGGTGGAGTGTTGTCACCCTGACGACCGTAGGGTATGGCGACATCTCACCCAGTACTTTTGAAGGCAGAGTTCTCGCAATCATCATCATGTTTTTCGGTATCGGGCTGCTGGGTATCCTCAGCGCGAGCCTGGCAACCATGTTAATAAGTATACGACTTAGGGAGCACAAAGGAATGGGCGACTACAGCGTGAGCGATCATATAATTATCTGCGAATGGAACCACCGGGCAAAATCCATCATCAATGAACTGCGCTCAGATCCGCAAACAGCCACCAAACCCATTGTCCTGATTGCAGACATTGAAGAAAAGCCGGTCAGTGATCCTGATATGCTTTTTGTCAGAGGGGTAGTTAACGAGGACACCCTGGAAAAGGCTAACCTGGAAACGGCAGCCACAGTGGTTATCCTCGGCGATGACGCGGTAGAAGTCACAGCAAGGGATGCAAAAGTGGTGCTGACCGCTTTGACGGTTGAAAGTATGAATCCCGATGCGTACAGCGTAGTGGAGCTGGTGGACAAGGCCAACAAACACCACTGCCAACGGGCCCACGCAGACGAGATAATCGTCAGCAGTGAATTAAACAGCCACCTGATCGCCAGCGCAGCCAGTGATCACGGCATCAGCAACATTATTTCCGAATTACTCAGCAGCAGATACGGCAATGAACTCTATTCCATGCCTGCTCCCGAAGAGATGACAGGGGAACTCTTTATTGACGCATTTGTGAAAATGAAGAAAGAACAAAACACCACTGTATTCGGCATTCAGAAGGGCCGTGGAGGCACCTTTATTTCCAATCCGGATGCTGAGTATGTGATTGAGCAGGGAGACTACCTGCTGGTGATCTCCAAAGACCGAAAACAAAGGTAACGTAAACCGTCACAGGCTCCCCATTTTCATGCGGTTGCGGATGACCGCATAGATGAGCCTGTTGACTTACTGTCTTTTCGCCCAATCTCTTTGTTATGCTGAAAAAATATTCCTCGGAATATCTATTATATGCCTGTGGTTACTTTTACAGCATGCCTCGACCTTGAACGAAAATTCTATTAAATCAACAGACTCATAAATGGACTATAGCGGTCCTTCACAACTGCGCAAATCTGAAGCACATGTGGAAGGCTTACACTTTGGACACACATGATATAGTATAATAACCGGCACCCTTGATTGGTTACCCGGTAACAAAAATGGAAAGACAGATGAAGACATTCCAGGCCCAGCTGAACTTTATAGGCATCTTACATGGAGATATTCAAAGCCGCCGCGATGCGCCGAAAAATTTTGACGAGTCCGATCACGTCGGTACCCTAGAGATTTACCCCCAGTACAAGGCCGGCCTCGAAGGGGTCACCCCCGGACAGATCATAGTTGTCCTGTTCTGGCTTCATAAGTCCAATCGGGACACGTTGCAGGTTTACCCACGTGGAGACAGGTCGCGGGGGCTGCACGGGGTTTTTGCCACCCGAAGCCCGGTACGTCCCAACCCCATTGCCATATCTGAATTAAAAGTACTGGCTGTCCGTGGCACGCATATAGACGTAGCAGGGCTCGATATTCTTGACGGCACGCCCATCATTGATATTAAAAAAAAGCTCCGTGGCTAAATGTATCTAGAGTATGGAAGTTTCTCATTTCAACACCGCCAGCACTTTTATCGAGATTAATTACCATTTTTCTATTGCATTAAAAAAACAACCGTGTATAATAGCGCCTATCGTTCCTACAAAGTAGAAGAGTTAAGTCCATTTATGTTTTCCTCGCAGCCTCGTTGTTATCTAGCGTTGTTCGTGCCATCCATAGAAGTTCGTACTGCTTACTTACCAGGAGAAAAAAAATATACAGTGTTGATACCCGTTAGCCCCGATATGCAATGGTAATCAGCACCCTATCAGGTTTATTTTTATACTTGATTTGAAGAAAGCCAACGCTATCATTTTGTATCATCAAAAAACCATAGATTCGGTCTCGAGATACAAATTACAACGGAGTTTTAATGAGTTTTAAGGATTTCCAGTTACACCAAAAAATCAACACCAACATCGCATCCTGCGGCTATACACAACCCACCCCTATTCAGCTAAAAGCCATTCCGCCCATCCTTGCCGGTCAAGACGTTTTAGGCCTTGCCCAGACAGGCACGGGAAAAACCGCTGCATTTGTCCTGCCCATAGTACAACACCTGCTCACAGGAAAACGGAAAACGGTACGGGCACTTATTGTCGCTCCCACAAGAGAACTGGCAGAGCAAATACACCAAAACGTTATTACATTGGCTGCGAACACCGGTATCAAAAGTGCAGTTGTCTATGGTGGTGTGGGAAAACAACCACAACTGAAAGCAATTCGCTCCGGGGCCGAGATAATCGTCGCCTGCCCTGGCCGTCTGCTTGATATTCTGACGGAAAAAGACATTACCCTCAGGCATGTCGAGACTTTTGTCCTTGACGAAGCCGACCATATGTTTGATAAAGGTTTTCTACCGGATATTCGTCGAATTGTTAAACAACTACCGCAAGAAAGGCAATCGCTGGTTTTTTCAGCTACCATGCCTAAACCGATTCGGCACCTTGCAGAAGAAATATTAACAGAACCGTGCACACTGCAAATCAATCATACCGCACCTGCCCCGACCATATCGCACACGCTTATTCGGGTTGCCAGGGAACACAAGACGCCCTTGCTCAAGCAGATGTTGCAGGAAAAAGAAATGACCAGCACGGTTGTTTTTACCCGTACTAAGCACAAGGCAAGAAGTCTGGCTCAGCAACTGGAAAGATCGGGACACAAAGCCGTTGCACTGCAAGGCAATCTGTCGCAGCAGAAACGCAAGATAGCCATGGAAGGATTCCGTGACGGTACATTCAGCGTTCTTGTCGCAACCGATATTGCAGCTAGGGGCATTGATGTTTCCAACATCTCTCATGTCATTAATTACGACGTGCCGGATACTGCTGAAACATATACACATCGGACCGGTAGAACGGGCCGAGCAAAGCAAAGTGGCCAGGCTGTTACTTTTGCTGATCGTGGCGACCAGGGAATGATCTCACAAATTGAGCGTATCCTTGGAAAAAAAATGAATTTACGCCCTCTTGACCAAATAATTAAGGTGCAAGAAAGGTATAAAGAGAGTAGGAAAACGGCAGCACCGATAAAAAAGACAGGTGCTCCCCGACAAAAAAGTCACCCTTCTCAACATAAAAATAGAAGAAGTAAGAGTGTTTCTTTTGATTTTGGGATAAACACTTCTTCATAAATTTTATCTGGAATTTCCAGATAATCCGTTAAGCCATCAAAAGGTGGTTTGACTTTATTACAAAGCGGCTCCAGATGGAGCCACCACACAGGAGTACACAAGATGGCTGAAGGAACAGTAAAATGGTTTAACGATGCAAAAGGTTTTGGTTTTATTGAGCAAGATGGCGGTAAGGACGTATTCGTTCACCACTCTGCAATCCAGGCTCAAGGATTCAAATCTCTTGAAGAAAATGCACGCGTTAGCTTTGATATTGTTGATGGTCCCAAAGGACCTTCTGCAGCAAATGTTGTTCAGCTGTAAAAGCTAGCTGCATCTAAGCAACAAAGGCTCCGCTTTTAGCGGGGCCTTTTCTTTTTTATACAATGACGGCCATGGGAGTTTTCCCAATGGCTTTTTTTTATGAGAACGTAAATGATCACAGCATCCAACATCGCTCTTTCCTACGGAAAAAGGGTCATATTCAAAGATGTCAACATTAAGTTTACCCCAGGAAACTGCTATGGTCTGATTGGGGCAAACGGTGCAGGCAAATCCACCTTTCTTAAGATTCTTTCCGGAAAAATAGACCCAGACCATGGCGAGATAAGCAAAGGGCCGGGACAGCGTGTTGCCATTCTCAACCAGGACCAGTTTGCCTTTGATGAATATACTGTTTTACATACAGTCATTATGGGCCATCTAAAACTGTACAAGGTCATGACAGAGAGAGATGCACTCTATGCTAAGCCGGACTTCAGCGAGGAGGATGGCATTCGTTCCGGCGAGCTGGAGATTAAATTCGGCGAACTGGGCGGATACGAAGCGGAAACCGAAGCAGCGGTGTTGCTCAATGGACTTGGTATTACCGAAGAATTGCTGCACAAGCACATGAAAGAACTGGATGGCGCAGAAAAGGTCCGGGTCCTTTTAGCCCAAGCGCTTTTCGGCAACCCAGACATCCTGCTGCTTGATGAACCGACCAACCAGCTCGACATACAATCAATCCAGTGGCTGGAACACTTTCTTTCCCGCTTCCACAACACTGTTATTATCGTTTCCCATGACCGTCATTTTCTCAATCAAGTCTGCACCCACATGGCAGACATTGATTATGGGAAAATTCAGGTGTATGTAGGAAATTACGATTTCTGGTACCAGGCAAGTCAGCTGCATTTTCGGCAAAAAGAAACCGAAAGCAAAAAAGCCAAGGCCAAAGCTGATGAACTCAAAGAGTTTATCAGGCGTTTCAGCTCAAACGCATCAAAGGCAAAACAGGCAACTTCGCGCAAGAAATTACTCGACAAACTCACCATTGAAGAAATGCCGATTTCTTCAAGAAAGTACCCCTACATTGTTTTTGCACCGGAACGCCCCAGTGGAGACGTTATCCTTGAAGTTGACGGACTGACCAAAACAATCGAAGGCGAAACCATGTTCAAGGATCTCAGCTTTACCGTGAACAAAGGGGACAAAATCGCCTTTATGGGCACCAACAGCCTTGCGAAAACGACACTTTTCAAGATCCTTGCCGGTGAAATGGAAGCAGATGCCGGTAGCTTCCGCTGGGGAATCACCATCAACAATGCCTATTTTCCCAAGGAAAACAATACATACTTTGAGGACAAAGGCCTTGACCTTATCGGCTGGTTACGTCAATTTGCCCCAAGCGAGGCTGATGAAGGGTTTATTCGCGGATTCCTTGGCAAAATGCTTTTTTCAGGAGAAGAAGCTACCAAGCAGACAGCTGTTCTCTCCGGTGGGGAACGAGTTCGATGTATGCTTTCCAAAATGATGCTTGCCAAGGCCAACGCGCTCATTCTTGATGAGCCCACCAACCATCTTGATCTTGAATCGATTACCTCTCTCAACAACGGACTCATTGCTTATCCGGAGATTGTGCTTTTTGCTTCACATGACCACCAGTTTGTCTCCACAGTGGCAAATCGGCTCATTGAAATCAGCCCGGATGGCTTTACCGATGTAATGATGAGCTTTGACGAATATCTCGAGTTACAGGAAACCAGCTCAAAAGACGCGAGTCACCTGGAACAAAAAGCCGCATAACCGCCCCCAGCAACAAAAAAACCGGGCAGCCTGTTTTACTGTCCGGTTTCCCTTCCCCGTTTAAAACGGGGCGTATCCTGTTCCTTCTCCTGCTAGAGCATCACCGATAAAGATCCTTGCGCGCATCAATCCTGCGTCGAAGCTGTTCACACTCTTTCTCTGCCACTGCCAGTTCTCGCCGTAATCGATCCGCCTCCAGGCCGGTAGCGACCTCCAGCTTATCACGCAAAGCATGTACTTTCTGCTGGCTCTTATAGAGTTCCACTGCTAACATTTTTATCGGCATACCTTCACAATCCTTTCCTGCTCACCACTCAGGGCAAACCGTTCTTTTTATTTTTGAGCACAGATATCAAGCACTTTCTGATCCGGCTTACTCAAACAGCCAACCAGCTGCTTGGCCTGGGCATCGGTTAATTCCGTCCCATGCTCTATCATTGACTGTATGGTTCGCTTCCAGGTCCAGGTCCCCTTTTTCTTTGCAAGATCAGGACAGACATGGGTAACGAAGTGGCAGCTTGCACATTTCTGCTCAATAAGTGGCCTGCACTCCACTGCCGGACTACTGGTTGATGTTACTAATACCCATCCGATAAGCGCAATACTTTTCCATGAAAGACCGTCGACAAAAAATTTCAAGACTCTTCTTCGTCTCATTTGTTCCTTTCTCTGTTGTCTTCTTGGTTAAAAAAATGCCCCATATCACACTAGAAAATCGGATATGGGGCTACTAAAAAATGTAGTTTTATTTACAACACATTAATTACTCTTTTTTCAATGGGAAAAAAGAGGCAAATGCTTTGCCGACATCTTATACAAAAACACACCAATGGAAATGACCCCTAAAGAAACCAAAAATTCTTTCCATGAGGGCGAATACCCCAAGCCACGCCAGGCACCATAGCTTTCCTGGCTAAACAGGCACACGTTCATCCTGTTCAGGATAACCCCGATGATAACGATGATATTGACCGCAAATATAACCTTAAGGTCATTGCGGTATTTTTTCACCGCTAGAATGGCTACCGGCAGAATAACACCCAGGAACATCTCCAAAAGATACATGTTTCCTTCCACCGAGCCGTCAAACGCCATGGCAGGACTGGCAACGGTAAACAGTTGGTACAGTTTTAACAGCAGATAAAAGCCAAGCACTATCAACAGCCCTCTGGCCAGACCTGTGAAAATTTCTTTATCCACCTCATGATGGAGGAACTTCTTGCTCAAGGCTGTCTCAAAGCTGACCATGGCCAATCCCATGGCAACCGCGGAAACCAGGAAATGAAACGGCAGCTTGGTATCCCACCACAGCGGTGACATCTTGGAAGGGGATATCAAAAAGACGGCGCCGAGTGACGACTGATGCAGGGTAGACAACATGACCCCGAAAATTACCGCGCCCACCATTATTTTACCGACTGCCCTTCGCGCCTTTTCCCACCCCAGCCGCTCGAAAAGCATGGGACTGAACTCCAATGCCAAGGTCGTGGTATAAAAAATGACGTGCATGGCCACAACCCACATCACCGACTGATACTGCCACATAATGGAAGGATGCCACAAACGAAACGGGTGGCCGATATCAAGAAACAATGCCAGTACAGCCATCAAGTACCCTAAAAAAGCGGTCAGGATCGCCGGCCTCACAATAGGTCGATATTTTTTCCAATTAAAGAGGTATACAGCGCAGGCAATGATAAAACCGCCTGCCGCCATTGCTACACCGCCGAGGACGTCAAGGCCGAGCCAAAAGCCCCAGGGGTATGCGTCATTAAGATTGGTGGTTGCCCCCAAGCCGTATATCATGCGATATAGGCCAACCGAAATCCCGACAATAATCAGTACAACCATGACCATTGTTGCCGGTGTCCAGGTTTTAATGTTCGGATTTGATTCCATTACTCTTCACCTCATATCCAAAGTTACGAAGTTGCTCGACAACAGCGCTGATAACTTTTTCCATACCCGCCTCAACTTCCGGGGTAAGCCCTATTCCCACATCCAAATTTTTGGGCTCAATACCGTATAAGAATAATTCTCCGGGCAGGGTGTCAGTAAGCTGCGCCGCGGCCAGTACATCGGAAATACCTAACTGATGGGGCGAGATGGAAGTCAAAAAGACCTGCGGCACATCCTCGCCTGCAACCAGAACGCTGGTGCCGGGCTCCATGTCATTACGCAAGGCATCAATCAGGATCACCAAGTCCTTACCATCCATCAAAGACAGCAACTCGAATCCTGCTGTACCTCCATCCATGCATTCCAGTCCAGGCGGCAGCTGGTAACGCCGGTTCAACTCCTCGACGGCTTTACAGCCAACACCTTCATCCCCAATCAGCAGGTTGCCGATACCTAACACAAGTGCATTCAATAGTTTTCTCCCGTGCTACAGAACCTTGACTTTGCCGATCGGCGTTCTCTTATTATCAACCAGATGGATAGCGCAGGCCAGGCAGGGATCAAAGGAGTGCACTGTTCGCAGAACTTCCAGCGGTAGCTCTGCATCAGCAATGGGATTACCTACTAAAGAGGCCTCATAGGGACCTAAGGCATCCTGACCGTTTCGTGGCCCTGCATTCCATGTTGAAGGTACAACTGCCTGATAATTTTTAATTTTTCCATTTTCGATAACGATCCAATGGGACAGCATTCCCCGAGGTGCTTCATGAAAACCTACCCCGCGTTGCTCACCGGACGGAAAGACAGGAGCGTTAAAGGTATCCATTTCACCCTTGCCGATATTATCGATCAGGGCCTGCCATGAAACACTCATGGTGTCATACAGTACTGCACAACGAATGACACGGGCTGCGATACGGCCAATGGTCGAATGTAATGCCTCTATGCCCACCGTGGTGCCAGCCAGGCTACTAACCGTTGCCAGAGTGGAATCAACATACTCCTTGGTACCGGCATGACCGGCAAGATACATGGCCACCACATGGGGCAGCGGTCCTACCTGGGCAGGCTCTCCCCTAAAGGTCGGCGACTTGACCCAGGAATATTTATCTTCATAATCATACCCCGTATAGTTTGGTTCGGTCTCGCCATCATAAGGGGAACGATCCCAATCGCCATCATACCAGGCATGCTTAATGCTTTCCTTGATGTTGTCGTACAGCACAGGATCCGTCTGCGAAGCTATGGGTGCAAACTGACTGATATCACCGTTGGGGATGTAACCACCGGCAAGCTGATACTCGGTCCCTTTGGAATCCATCGGCATATCAGGCACGGACAGATAATTGAGGACCCCTGCTCCATACGTGGTCCAGTCGGCATAATTGGCACCGATTGCAGCCACATCGGTGAGCATTGCCTGTTTTATAAAATCTCCGACTTCGTCTATCAGCGTTTTCACATTAAAAAGCTTCTCAATGGTCAGGGTCGAAGGGCTATCCGGATTAATAGCATTGGTTACTCCGCCCACGGCAAGGGTTTGCACATGAGGTGTTTTACTGCCGAGAATGGCAACAACCTGATTAATTTTGCGTTGATACTCAAGCGCCTGCAGATAATGCGTTGCTGCCAGCAGATTTACCTCCGGCGACAATTTCATTGCCGGATGCCCCCAGTAACCGCTGGCAAAGATACCGAGCTGACCGGAACTGATAAATTTTTTCAGCCGATCCTGTACCGCTTTAATTTCCTGATACCCATTGCGTCTCCAACCGGACAGCTTTTGCCCCAGAGCCGATGCCGAACGTGCATCAGCCTTGGTAGCGGAAACGATATCCACCCAATCCAAGGCACAAAGCTGGTAAAAATGAACAATATGATCATGAATGCCATGGCCGGCAATGATCAGATTACGTATCAGTTGCGCATTGACTGGAATTTCCAGATCAAGTGCATCCTCAACCGCCCTTACCGAGGCTATGGCATGCACAGTGGTACATACGCCGCATATACGCTGGGTATAGGCCCAGGCATCACGTGGATCCCGGCCTTTGAGGATAACTTCGATACCTCGCCACATCTGTCCGGAAGACCAGGCATTGGTCACCTTGCCATTATCCACTTCGCAATCAATACGCAGGTGCCCCTCGATTCTGGTGACCGGATCTATTGTAATTTTTTTCGCCATTCTCTTTCTCCTTTACGTGCTTCCCGCTACAGGATTTCGCAACTCGTGATATAGTGGAATAAACTCAACAAATCCCCTGGACTATTCGCCTGACTCATTGTCCTTATTTTTCTTCTCCATCCGCTGAGTGACAAGTCGAGTCACTGTCCCGGCTACCAGAAGGGTACCTATCAATTGAGGTACATGAGAGACATACTCCCAGGTTAAATCAGGGTATACCTGGTTGGTTATTTTCGGATTAAAACCGAGTTTATCGAAATCCACACCGGCGAGGAACATATACTGGGTACCGCCGGCCTCTTCCAATCCATAGACATGGTCCACATATTCAGGCACGACCTGCTCTGTTGTTTTCCCATGCTCGATATGATTTACCGGATAAGCATATGTATCGCCTGCTTTCAGGTTTAATCGCCGCTTGGCTTCCTCTTGGAGATCGGTGACCTTTCCAAACAGAGAAGCTCCTGTCGGACAGGCCTCGCAGCAGGCAGAGTAACCGCCCTGGGCGATTCTATGGTTGCACAACTGGCATTTGACCACTGATGGAGAGGATTTTTCCCACTCATACATGGGTATGCCGAACGGACAGGCGACCTGGCAGTACCGACAGCCGAAACACCTGTTTTTATCATAGGTAACAATGCCGGTTCCCGGCTGTTTTTTCAGTGCTTGCACAGGACAGGCAGATACGCATGCAGGATCAACACAATGGAGACAGTGTTGCTTTATAAAGGAAAACTCCCCCGCACCTTCTTCTTTTTCCGATTTTCCACGATATGCCTTTATCAGGCACAAGGTCTTGTCTGAGAGTGAAGTTGGGGCGTCATATTTTTGTTCCTCGCCTTCGTACTCGTAAGGTATCTGCCCCGCAGTTTCTTTGTGGTATAAGGCCCCGCCCGGTTCGGCATTGGCCTTTTTACAGTTGACCATGCACGACATGCAGCCAATGCACAGGGTGGCATCATAAAGGATACCCACCGCATCCGGAGAAAGCTCCTTCTTCTCCCTGGCTGCGGACACCTTGGCATCCGTTGCCAGCACCAAACCGGTGCCGGCTGAAAATTTGAGAAAATCCCGTCTATTTATAGCCATGGTTTTCACGCTCCCCCTTTACGATTTCAGTCTTCGTCCTTGCCACGTGTATTTGCAAGCGCTACAGCCGTCGCACCGACTGCGGCTCCGGCAACACCATAGGCAAAACTCTTGGCACCACTGCCCTTCTCCGGCAACGCTTCAGGAGCTTGGGCCGGAGGCGTGGGAAAACTTACTCTGGCTTTGGAAAATAACGGACTGTCAAATCCGACCCCGGCTTCTGAGCAGCCAAAGCAGGGTGCGCCTGTACCTACCGGCCAGCAACCGGTGGTGGCCACATCTCCGAAATGGAGGGTCGAGCAGTTGTTATAGGTCTCGGGTCCCTTGCATCCAAGTTTATATAGACAGTACCCTTTACGATGGCCTTCATCGCCGAACTCTTCTGCAAACCGTCCGGCATCAAAATGTGGACGCCGCTCACAGTTCTCATGAATAAGCCTGGAATATGCAAATTTGGGACGCATCTTGTCATCTAAAGCCGGCAGCTTATTGAAGGTGACAAAATGGATGACAGTGGAAAGAAAATTATACGGATTAGGAGGGCAGCCTGGGATATTGACCACCGGAATCCCTTTATCCTTGAGTATTTCATGTACCGGGGTTGCTCCGGTCGGGTTGGGTTCTGCTGCAGGTACGCCGCCCCAGGCAGCGCAGGAGCCAATGGCAATAACCGCAGCAGCGTGGGGTGCGGTTTCGTTGAGAATATCAAGCACGGGTTTACCGGCTATCTGACAATATACACCGCCATCCTTTACCGGAATGGCGCCATCAACAACCAGAATAAATTTTCCCTTATTGGCCTCAATGGAAAGTTCTCGGTGGTGTTCTGCCTGATGTCCGGCACCGGCATTGAGTGTTTCAGAATACTCGAGGGAGATAAGATCAAAAATAAGGCTGTCAATTGCAGGGTGATGGGTACGTAAAAGTGATTCCACACAACCGGTGCACTCCTGACCGGAGAGCCATATAACCGGGGGTCTTTGTGGAGAAGTGACTGCCTCTGCCATTTTCGGAGCAACAGTCAAGGGGAGGCCCATGCTTGCCGCCACCCCAGTGCAGAACTTTACAAAATCTCTTCGCGTAACACCGCCCAACTGCTTATCGTGACTGCTCGCTACCTTTGACTTCATCAGCTAACCTCCTTGGTTTGTGTACAGGTGTTGACACCTTGACAAACTGGTAATTGGACAAGCCTTGCTGTCACAGCATACGATCACGCGCGAGAATACCTGCTTGTGATATTACGTCCTACTCTCCAGGTCACCTTCAAAAAGTACTTTTCGAGGCACCTCTATAATTTTAAAAATGAAAAACCTGCGACAGCCCTCTCTCTATTCGGTTCACTTTCCGGATACATGAAAAAAATGACAGGAGCGCTTGGGGGAAAAGATGTCCGGAGTACATCACTGGTATTAAACGCCCACTCCTGACACAAACGTTATTACTGTTCATATATAAGAAAAATCAATCACAGGCAACTGCTTTTTTGATATTTTGCACATCACGCACATTCAACACCTTAGGAATCAATACGTAAACCATCCCGCTTATCGCGCTGCCAATAAAATTTATTCAAGAGCTCAAGCAAAACCGTTTAAAATCAGATAAATAAACAGGACCTATCCACCCAACAGCAAAATAACAAAAAAAGTACATTTGGCACAGCAACCTATACCACAAAGTACTATTACCTTCTGGGTAAGCAAGGCATAGCCCCGCGTCTCCTCGAGGCGACAACACAAATGCTGAAAATAGCCTTTAAACAGCACTTTCCTCATTTTTTACCACTGGATTACCCGAACGCCTTTGCATCTGAAACCGCCTTGACAGATGAAAAATCCGGATGAATGCCTGAACAAAACGCGCACCATAATTACAGGCTCTCTTGTCCTGCCCGATACGCACAGAGGCAAACGATGATTCTGTGGAGCTACCCTGATTTAACCAACCAATGGCCAAAAAATGGGAATAATGACCATCAGTAATGCCAGTATTACTAGAGTAAGGGGCAATCCGACCTTAACATAGTCCATGAATTTATAGCCCCCCGGTCCCATGACCAGTACATTAGCTGGATGCGAAATGGGTGAGGTAAAACTTGAAGAAGCAGCCATCGCAATACCCATCATCAAAGGGTAGGGAGATATGCCAAGACCAGCAGAAGTCTGAAGAGCGATAGGAACCATGAGCACCACCAGAGCTGCGGTCGGTATGATACTGGTACCCATAAAAGTAATACTGAGCAGCCCAAACAAAACCCCATACGGCCCCAATGGCCCCAGGATGGTTATCACCTTTTCGGCAACCATTAACGCGGCACCGGTTTTATCCAGCGCTACTCCAAGCGGTAGCATGCCTGCAATCAGAAATACGGCTTTCCACTCGATATAGAGATAAGCCTCCTCCATGGTCAGACAATTGGTCAAGACCATAAACGCGGCGCCAATGACCACAGCAATATAAATTGGTACCCAACCGAAAATGACCGGCAACAGCACAATCGCCATAATAGTCAGCGCAGTTTTGGCTTTCTCTTCCCGGGCAACTTCCTGCATTTTTTCGGTGAGCACTACGAAATCGGGCTCTCGCCCCAAGACAGCCAGTTTTTTCCATTGTCCATACAGCAGGAGGGCATCCCCGAGTTGTATTTGCAGATCACGCAGTCCGGTACGTATCACCTTGCCCTTTCGCAGAAAGGCCAAGACGTTAAGCCCGAATTTTTCACGAAAACGAATCTCCTGCAGTGTCTGACCAACCAGAACGGAATGCGGGGAAAGGATGACTTCCACAAAGCCCACTGTATCACTTTGGAGAATTGATGTATCTTCCACCACTGCTTGATCTTTATCGAAAACCGCCTCCAGCCCCTGCATGAGCAGAACTCCGACCAGATCCGACATCCCGGCAACCACAAGCCTGTCTCCCGGCTCAAACACCAAATCTGAGGCAGGGACCACTGCGCTACCATCTTTTCTTATAACTTCAAGAATCTGGACATCAAGAGCATCGCCAAGACAACTCTCCGTCACCGTCATGCCGAGCAACCTGGAGGTATCGGGAATGCTGAAAAGACGGATTTTCTTTTCCTTTTCATACTTTTCCTTTACCTCCTCGGCATTGAGCACAACCGGTGGCATGATGCCGTCTGTTTCCGCCAGTTGTTTGATGCTGGCCATTGGCCCGTGCAGGACCAGCACATCCCCGTCAATCAGTTTCCGGGACTTAACATTCATGTTTATCTGCCGACCGAGTCGCAAAATTTCCAACACATTCAAGCCGTACTGGTTACGAAAACCCAATTCGGAAAGGCTTTTGCCGAGCCATGGGCTATCATCAGACAGCCGGACCTCTGCCACCTGCATACCAAATCCGAGCAGTGCGTTTTCTTCAGGAACAACGCTTTCCGACAGCAGCTGCCCCCAGTTATTCATTTCCTGAATCCGATCAAGACGACCTTCTACAATAAGTTCATCATCCGGCAGAATTGTATCCGTTGAATTCGGCGCAAGAGAGATCTTTCGCCCCCGGTTGATGGCAATTACATTGAGACCCAGCCTGGAACCGAGGTGACTTGAGGCAAGCGTATGGCCGGCAAGGGCCGACTGTTTGGGAATGTGGATTCTGAACAACCGTTCCTGAATACGATACTGACTGATAACCTGCTTTTCGCCTTTCCGCTCAGGTTCAAACGGGGGATGCTTTGGCAGAAATCGTGTTCCGACAAAGGTTATAAAAAGCATGCCCACGACCATAACGATCAGGCCTACCGGCGAAAAATCAAAGAGACCAAATGGTGTAAGGCCATGGGTGCGCAATGCTTCGCTGACCAGAATATTGGGTGGTGTCCCAATCATGGTGGTGAGACCACCAAGCAGGGAACCATAGGCCAAGGGCATCAATAAAATCGAAGGTGACTTACCGGTTTTTCTTGCAATATCCATAACCACCGGCAACATCAACGCTGCTACTGCCACATTGTTCATAAAGGCAGACAACCCACCGGCAATTACCATGATGAGCATAATCATCCTTGCATCACCTGTTCCCGACAGCTTCAGCATATTTCGCCCAATAATGTTGGCAATACCGGTTCGGGTGAGTCCGCCACTGAGGATAAACACGGCCCAAATGGTTACCACCGCCGGGTTACTAAATCCTGCCAGTGCCTCTGTCGGCGTCACCAGTCCGGTAATGGCCAATACCCCTAAAACCAGCATAGAGAGGACTTCAAGCGGCATAACCTCGGTAACAAGTACCACGATTACAACAACAAGAATGCCGAAAACCAGCAGTATTTCCGGTGTCATTACGTTATCCTCCTGAGAAGTTAGATATGCATCACAATGCAATCAGCCTTGTAAATCAGTTTAAAGGCCACCGTAAAGAGTACAGATGCGAAAGGTCGTTGAAGGCAAATCGGTATCCAGTACAACCAAGCAGTTTCTGCCATCTTCTTTTCGTATTTTTTTACTAGGAAAGCAATCGGTTATCCGTTTATTATTCTTGCGGGCCTGTTTTTGTTGTAATTAATGTACAAAGGGATTGGTATATGAGAGCAATGAGCCCGGCAACTATCATTATACCTAAATCCTGCAATTGGAAATTTCGGAGTCTACGCTACCTGCCGAAGATGTGAGGCACCGGACCCGCAGACATATAAAAATACTTCAAGCCTTCGGTAACGTAGCAGATTTGGTGAAATTGCCGATCCCAAAGGGCGTTGAAGGTGAGAAAAAAGAGGTTCACTCAAAACAGTGAAGAGAACTTCAAATCAATTGTCTGCTCAATATGTTGTTTTTTAAAGTAGAATTTATTTTTTCTAACATTCGACGTGCAGAATTTAGATTATATTTAATATTTTACCCCGGAAGGCAAGCGTAGACTTTGAGATGAGCCATATGCCTGTGGCAAAAAATTGCATAGACTCGGAGTCGACACTTGCCGGGTGGAGATAGAAAGATACGCTTTTTCAAAGTACCTAAAATAAAAGATCAGGAGGCGTGGCATGAGTTATTATTATAATGACCCGGATCCAACGGAAACCACAGACTGGCTCCAATCACTTGATGGAGTCATCAGGACAGAGGGCAAAGAGAAAGCTGACTACCTCCTCCGGACTCTCACCGACCGTGCCAGGGAAAAAGGCGTATCCACCTCCCCCGGCATACTTACACCCTACTGCAACACTATCTCTCCTGAGCAGGAAACACCGATCCCGGAAGAGTCGTTTATTGCTCGCAACGTTGCCGCCTATGTCCGCTGGAACGCCATGGCCATGGTGGCAAGGGCCAACAAAGACGGCAAGGCCCTGGGCGGTCATATTGCAACCTACACATCGGTTTCTGCTATTTTCGAGGTAGGATTTAACTGGTTTTTTCGCGGCCCCCATGCCGAGTCAGGGGCAGACATGGTCTATTTCCAAGGGCACAGCTCTCCAGGCGTGTACGCACGTGCTTTTGTCGAAGGCAGGCTGGACGAACAACATCTGGTTAATTTTCGCCAGGAAGTAGGTGGTCATGGTCTTTCTTCTTACCCTCACCCATGGCTGATGCCTGATTTCTGGCAATTCCCTACTGTTTCCATGGGGTTAGGTCCAATGGCTGCCGTTTACCAGGCACGCTTCATGAAATATATGGACAGCCGCGGCTTGAAACCTGCCGGGGACAGAAAGGTTTGGGTTTTCATGGGTGACGGAGAATCTGATGAGCCGGAATCTCTGGGCGCACTTTCGCTGGCATCGCGAGAACAGCTCGACAACCTGATCTTTGTTGTCAACTGCAACCTGCAGCGCCTTGACGGCCCGGTGCGTGGCAATGGAAAAATCATCCAGGAATTGGAAGGAAAATTCCGTGGCGCCGGCTGGCATGTGATCAAAGTGCTGTGGGGCACGGAGTGGGATAAAGTCCTAGAACGCGATACCGAAGGCAGGCTCCTGCAAAAATTCGGCTCCATGGTAGACGGCGATTTTCAGACAATACGAGCTCGCGGTCCGGCCTACCTGAGGGAAAAAATATTTGGTGACGACCCGGAGCTGGCAAAACTTGTTGAAGATATATCCGACAATGAACTCTGGCAGATGACCCGTGGTGGGCATGACCCACGAAAGGTCTACGCAGCCTTTACCGCTGCCGCTGCCTATCAGGGAAAGCCCACCGTTATCCTGATTAAAACCATCAAAGGATTCGGCATGGGCCAGGCCGGCGAATCTGTGATGGTCGCCCATAATGTGAAAAAAATGGATGTGGAATCGCTCAAGGCATTTCGCGACCGCTTTCATGTCCCCCTGGAGGATGACCAGCTCACGGCACTGCCGTTTATAAAACCGCCCCAAGGGAGTCTCGAAGAACAATTTCTCCAGACGCAACGAGAAAAACTCGGAGGACCGGTCCCCTATCGGGAAACGAAACACATACCATTATCAACCCCGCTCCTGGAACAGTTTCAAACCCTGCTCACCTCTTCAAAAGAACGACAACTCTCTACCACCATGGCATTTGTGCGCCTGCTAGGAGCACTGGTCAAGGACCAAAATATTGGCAAAAATGTGGTACCCATCATACCCGATGAGGCACGCACTTTTGGAATGGAAGGGCTGTTCAGGCAACTAGGCATTTATGCTCCTACCGGTCAACTCTATGAACCGCAGGACTCCGAATCAGTGGCGTGGTACAGGGAAGATCCCCAGGGGCAAATCCTTGAAGAGGGGATTACCGAGGCAGGGGCCATCTCCTCCTGGATGGCAGCAGCAACGGCACACACCAACTACGGCGTGCCCATGATACCGTTTTACACATTTTACTCCATGTTTGGATTTCAACGAATCGGCGACCAGCTCTGGGCTGCTGCCGATGCCAGGGCAAAAGGCTTTCTCATGGGAGCCACAGCTGGCCGAACCACCCTTAATGGAGAAGGTCTGCAGCACCAAGACGGCCAGGGCCTGCTCTACGCCTCTACTATCCCAACATGCCAAGCCTACGATCCGACCTTTGCCTATGAGCTGGTCGTTCTCATTCAAAACGGGATACAGAGAATGTATAAAGACGGCGAGGACATTTACTACTACATAACACTCCTCAATGAAAACTACCCACAGCCTGCGTTGCCGGAAGGAAGCGAACAGGGAATATGTAAGGGGATGTACCTCTTCCAACGTGGCGAAAAGAGCACGCTCAAGGTGCAGCTCATGGGCAGCGGCGCCATCTTCCGCGAAGTGATTGCCGCAGCAGAACTCCTGGCAAAGGATTTTGATGTTGCCGCTGACGTATGGTCTGTACTGGGGATAAACCAGTTACATCGCGACGGCATGGAAACAGAATGCTGGAACAGGCAGCATCCTGACCAACAGGCAAAAATTCCCTATGTCACCCAAGTCATGGCTGATCACCCCGGACCTGCTGTAATCAGCACAGATTATGTGCAGGCTTATCCGGAACAAATACGCCGCCTGCTCCCTAATCCACTTACAATTCTCGGGACCGACGGCTTTGGCCGCAGTGATTCTCGTGAAGCATTGCGGGACTTTTTTAAAGTCGACAGGTACCACATCACCATTGCCGCTCTTAAAGCGCTTGCCGATCAAGGAGACCTGCCCATTGAAAAAGTTACAGAAGCCCTGAAGGCATATAATATTGCCACCGAAACTCCCCACTCTCACAACCAATAACAGGAGCAAACAATATGGCTATTGAAACTATGACAGTTCCTGATTTTGGAGATGTTCAGGAAATCACCGTTGTCGAAGTATTTGTCCAACCCGGCGACATAATCCAAGTGGACGATTCGATCATAGCCCTGGAAAGTGATAAAGCAGTGATGGATATACCGTCTCCTTTTGCTGGGACCGTCTCGGAACTGTTGGTGCAAGAAGGACAGACTGTACAAAGCGGTGCTCCTATCGCCTCTATCCAGACCGATGCGGAACAAGAAAGTGTCCAGGAACAGGAACCTGACACGCAAACTACAGAGCCGGAGCAGCCGCAGGATACCACACCGCCACCGGTACAGGAGGGTCGCCCTTTTCCTGCAGACGACCAGCCGGCGTCACCACCCCCGGTTATGGACCAACAACCACAGCAGGGTGGAGAGTACCATGCTACACCTTCTGTTCGCAGCTATGCGCGTGAACTGGAGGTCGACCTTGCTCTGGTTACGGCAACAGGGCCCAAAGGCCGCATTTTAAAAGAAGACGTGCAAACCCTGGTCAAACACCTTCTCCACCAACAAAACCAAAAGGCAACAGCTCCCGGAAAAACGGACAAGGTGCTTCCAGAAATTGCCTTGGAGGATTTTTCCGCCCATGGCCCCATAGAAGAAATGCCCCTCGGAAGAATCCAGAAGGTGTCCGGCCCGCATCTCCATAAAAGCTGGCTCAACATCCCCCATGTGACCCACTTTGACGAAGCCGACATCACGGAACTGGAGCAGTTCCGCAAACAACTCAACAGCGAGCTGCCCCAAGAGCAGGTCCGCGTCAGCCCGTTGCCGCTTATTATCAAAGCAGTGATCGCTGCCTTGAAACAGTACCCGGTTTTTAACAGCTCGCTGGTGCCTGACGAAAAAATAATCATCAAAAAGTATTATAATATCGGTGTTGCCGTTGACACCCCTCAAGGACTGGTGGTACCGGTCATTAAAAACTGTGATCAAAAAGGGATCACCGATATTGCGGTTGAACTTTCAACACTCAGCCAGGCTGCCCGCGAAGGCAAACTCAGCATCAACAATCTCCAAGGCGCTTCTTTTACCATTTCCAGCCTGGGCGGGATTGGCGGCACCAATTTCACGCCCATTGTCAACGGACCGCAAACCGCCATACTCGGACTTGCGAGAAGCAAAATGCAGCCGGTGTGGGATGGGGAGCAATTTATGCCACGTCTGATGCTGCCTTTCAGCGTTTCCTATGACCACCGGATTATTGACGGGGCCATGGCCGCCCGCTTTTGCGTTACTTTGGCAGCGTATATAGCTGATTTGAAGAAAACACTTCTCTAAATTTACATTTGTAAGGAGTTGCCCATGAGTACCGAAATCCAAACCGATGTTGTTGTTCTCGGCGGTGGTCCTGGTGGTTACACCGCAGCTTTCAGGGCTGCTGATCTCGGTTTATCCGTCTGCCTGGTGGAAAAAGAAAGCCGTCTTGGCGGTGTTTGCCTTAACGTTGGCTGCATTCCATCCAAGACCTTGCTCCATGGAGCGACAGTTATCGAAGAAGCTGCCGAAGCAGCAACACTGGGCATCACTTATGCAAAGCCCAGCATTGATCTGGAAGTCTTTCGCAACCATAAAACAAAAATTATTGAGCAGTTAACAGGCGGTCTTGACGGATTATGCAAAGCCCGCAATATTCAGCGAATACAGGGCGAGGGCGTTTTTGCAGACAAAACCACGATCACTGTCAACGGTGAGGAACCAACGCGTATCACCTTTAAAGATGCTGTCATCGCCACCGGTTCCGCCCCTGCGATGCTGCCCGACCTCCCCGACGATGACCGGATATGGGATTCTTCCGACGCGTTGGCCCTTAGGACCATCCCCAAACGGCTCCTCATTATCGGCGGCGGCATTATCGGCCTGGAAATGGCGCAGATATACAGTGCTCTTGGTTCATCCATCACCATCGTGGAAATGCTTGATCACATTATTCCACCGGCAGATAAGGACGTCATCCAGCCCTTGTTTCTCAAACTGAAAAAACGATACACGATTTTCACAAAAACCAAGGTCAACAGCGTCACAGCTGACGACAGCGGCATTAAGGTTTCCTTTGCAGGAGCCAAGGCTCCGGAAAAAGAAACATTTGACGCAGTCCTGGTAGCGGTGGGCAGACGTCCCAACACCAATGGGATAGGCCTGGAAGCCCTTGCTATCACTCCAGGAAAAAACGGAATTATCGCTGTAAACGATCAGCAGCAAACTGTAACCCCCCACATTTACGCTATAGGTGATGTTGTTGGCGACCCCATGCTTGCCCATAAGGCGACTCACCAGGGGAAGGTTGCGGCAGAAGTTATTGCCGGTCATAAGGCTGCTTTCACCCCTTTGACCATTCCATCGGTGGCATACACCAACCCTGAGGTTGCCTGGGCCGGGTTAACCGAGAAAGAGGCCAAAGCACAAAAAATTGCATACAATAAGGGGAAATTCCCGTGGGGAGCCAGCGGACGTGCGCTGAGTGCAGGCGCCTCAGCCGGAGTAAGCAAAGTTCTTTTTGACCAACAAAACGGACGCATTATCGGGGCAGGGATATGCGGTGTGAATGCAGGGGAGATCATCCACGAAGCAGTGCTGGCACTGGAGATGGGTGCTGATGCCGAAGACATCAGTAAAACCGTTCATGCCCATCCCACCCTTGCTGAGACATTGGCCTTTGCCGCGGAGATTGTCGATGGCTCTATTACTGATATCCTGCCGTCCAAAAAATAACCGCAACAGAACTTACAGCTCACATTCTAACCAGACCAAAAAACGCCATGCAATTGACCATTAATGCCCCCCTGGACATGCACCTTCACCTCCGCGAGGCGCAAATGCTGCAGCTTGTGGCCCCATTGAGTGCAGCCCATTTTGCCGGCGCGGTTGTCATGCCTAATCTGCAAAGCCCTGTAGACTCACAGCAGAAACTGCTTGCCTACAGGCGTGCAATCGTCGAGGCCGCCGCTGACGACAGCTTTACCCCGTACATGACGCTTTTTTTCCGCCCCTACACCAAAGCGGAACTGGAAGCTGCTCGAGAGCACATTATCGGCATCAAACTGTACCCGGCAGGGATTACCACCCAAAGCGAGGCAGGGGTCGCTGATTTTGAGTCCATCGGCGAAACAGTGGCCCTCATGGAAGAATTGCAGATCCCTCTGTTGGTTCACGGCGAATCCAACGGTTTTGTCATGGAAAGAGAGCGGGAGTTTTTGGCAATCTACAGGTGGCTTGCCGAAAGCTTCCCCCGACTTGCCATTATCATGGAACATATCACCACCGCAGACACTCTGGACATTCTCGACGAATTTCCCAATGTAGCGGCAACAGTCACCCTCCACCACCTTATGCTCACCTTGGATGATGTGGTGGGCGGCCTGATGCAGCCCCACCTCTTCTGTAAACCCATAGCAAAAACACCGCACGATCTGCAGGCGCTGCGAGCAGCTGTTTTCAGCGGACACCCGCGGATCTTGTTTGGCTCCGACTCTGCCCCCCACCCCACCCATGCCAAAGAATGCTGCGGATGCGCTGCCGGTGTTTTCTCCGCACCGGTTGCCCTGCCTAAACTGGTGGAACTGTTTGCCGCACAAGATAAACTTGACGTGCTACCTGATTTTGTCACCAATAATGCACAACGTTTTTACGGCATTACCCCAAATCCCAAAAAGGTCCACATCCACGATGAAGCATGGACAGTTCCGCTGTCATACGGGTCTGTGCGGCCATTTCTGGCAGGGGAACAAATTCAGTGGCAAGTAACAGCAATCGAAAAGTAAGCAAATCCACAACTCATCAGGTGGCGAGATTTTCTGTTTTAGCTACCCTCGCCATACAGCAACGGCAAGCCACAACCAGCCGGCAATCATCATTGCTCCGCCCACAGGGGTCACATAGCCGGGGTTAAAGAGGTCGAATGCAAGCACATACAAAGAGCCACTAAAAAGAATCACCCCCACAGCAAGCAATATTCCCGCCACGGTTATGGCTGTTGTTGCCTGGGGCCACTGCCCCATTGCCCAGCAAACTGCAAAAAGGGCTAATGCATGGTGCATCTGATAACGGAGTCCCTTTTGTACCAATGCAATCTGTTCCGGGCTCAATATACGCAATCCTGCATGGCCGCTCCATGCTCCCAGGACTACAGCCATGCAACCTAATAATGCTGCTATTGAAAACAGAATTTTCATCCCTCACTCCCTTGACCTTGGGTTACGTTTACCAGCACAGTACACTTGTGCCCACCTTACCATCTGTTAATGATGTGTCACCCGTCATTCAGCATAAGAAATACTGATCAAAAGTATCAATATTTTATAAACAAAAATCATTAAGTGATAATCATTCACAATAGACATAGACACTATCTATCCTGACATTTTTATTCAGGAGCAAAAAAGCCCTTAACCATCTAATTTATATTTATTTTTCAAGCGTCGCACACGCGGAATTATTTTGCAATTCCACCAGCCGTATAGCATACTTTTCCAGTCTGCGGGAGCCCCTTCTTGCTGCCCTAGTTTTCTCCGTATCTGATTCAGGCAGTCTTCCTTGACACCCTTAAAAAAGAAATGGTAGATACTACCATTTTATGTCTGCCAATCTGTACGGGATGCCTTGCCGTGGACCGCTTTTGCCATGTCCTCACCAACAAATCTATGCAGGCTGACCACACTGGCTACAACTTCCATAAGGTCTGCACCAAAATCTTTGTACTGACGGATTTCTTTTGCAATCCAGTCTGTGAGTGCAACGAAGTGTGCTTTAGAACGTGTATACTTAACGTATAGGAGATTACCCCATGCCCAAATCCATGCCCCAGGCATTTGCCCGAAATTTTTTGGGAAATGCCCCCAAGTGGTACAAATTCTTAATTCTACTTTTCCTGATTATAAACCCTATTATCCTCAAGACCTCAGGTCCGTTTATTGCCGGATGGGTACTGATTGCTGAGTTTATATTCACCCTTGCAATGGCTCTCAAGTGCTATCCGCTACCTGCCGGTGGACTTCTCGCCATTGAGGCCGTTTTTATCGGGATGACCAGCCCCGAAACGGTTTTTCATGAAGCATTAAATAATTTTGAGGTTATCCTGCTGCTGATCTTCATGGTGGCCGGCATCTACTTCATGAAGGACTTCCTCCAGTTCACGTTCACCCGTATCCTGGTTAAAGTGCAGTCCAAGGCCACCATTGCATTGCTTTTTTGTTTTGCCGGTGCCTTTCTCTCCGCCTTCCTTGATGCACTGACCGTTACAGCGGTAATCATTGCTGTTGCCTATGGTTTCTACAATGTATACCACCGCTATGCCTCTGGTAAAGATCCGCAGACAAGTCATGACCTGACAAGCGACCTGGCCGTAAAGGAAACCGAACGTGAGGAACTCAAACAATTCCGCGGTTTCCTCCGTAACCTCATGATGCACGGGGCTGTCGGTACCGCGCTGGGTGGAGTGTGCACCCTGGTGGGCGAACCGCAAAACCTGCTTATTGCCAGTGAAATGGGCTGGCACTTCCTTCCCTTTTTCATCAAAGTTGCACCCGTCTCCATGCCGGTTCTGGTAATAGGACTTTTGACATGCTATATGCTGGAAAAAAAGAAGTGGTTCAGTTACGGGGTTGAGATGCCTGGTAACATTCGCTCCCATCTCTTGGAAACAGAAATCCAGATGGAGGCCAAACGAGGTCATCTTGGTCGTGCAAAACTGGTCATCCAGGCCCTGACCGGTGTTTGGCTGATCGTTGCCCTGGCCATGCACCTTGCGGCAGTGGGAATCATCGGTCTGTCGGTTATCGTTATCCTCACCTCTCTTAATGGAGTGGTTGAAGAACATCAACTGGGCAAAGCTTTTGAAGAAGCCCTGCCTTTTACCGCTTTGTTGGTCGTCTTTTTTGCCATTGTGGCGGTTATCCATGACCAGCACCTCTTTACACCGGTCATTGAATACGTGCTCAGCCTTCAAGGACACGCACAGCTGGCAGCTTACTATGTTGCCAACGGTGTGCTCTCCATGATCTCTGACAACGTCTTTGTGGCAACGGTCTACATCGGGGAAACCAAAACCCACTTTGTCCATGCCCTGGATGCCCTGCCAAATATCGGCATGACCGGTGCTGAGCTTATGGATAAGCTCACAGATCCGCATCATCCCCGCAGCGAAGTGTTGGCTACCCTTCCCCAGGCTGCAGCAGAACAGGCCCAAGCATTGATGCATCAGCTCGACAAGCTCGCTGTTGCCATTAACACCGGTACCAACATCCCAAGTGTGGCAACCCCTAACGGACAGGCAGCATTCTTGTTCCTGCTTACCTCTGCACTTGCTCCTGTGATCAGGTTGTCTTATGGCCGCATGGTATACCTGGCCCTTCCTTACACCATCACCATGTCCATTACCGGTCTCGCAGCTACCTACCTCTTTCTCTAAGCAGGTAAAAGGCTCTACTCTAAGCAGTCTTGCACAGCCCATCACCGATTATGATTTTTTCATGACCGGTGATGGGCTTTCTTTTTCCTGCTATAGACACCTCAGCGCATACTTTCGTTGATCGACTGCAGCGCCTCGTTTCCCGGGCAAAGATCCTTTTTGCCAAGCGTGTTCAATGGCTGCCGGCTTGTGTTTATTATACGATGGGTATCCTCACTGTCGGGATCAATATACAGAACCCCGGTCAGTATAAGCCCTTTTTCCTTGTGTTCCTCCAGGGCATCCACTGCCTGACGTCTGTCTGTTACATGGATGGAGCTATCTTTTTTATGGAGCTGGATGACACTGTTGTCATGAAGTACCACGCTCTCAGTTGTCCCGTCCTCATAATCGGTAGTTATCTCCTGCTTAAACGGTACATAGTCAAACGTATTGGTGGCCTCACTATGCTCACGCACCCAGTGATAGCTTTTAGTCGAACCAGGCGTATTATTGAAAGTGACACAGGGAGAAATAACATCAATAAAAGCCATACCTGTATGCGACATGGCAGCTTTCAACATGGGAACAAGCTGCCTCTTATCTCCGGAAAAACTGCGCCCGACAAACCCTGCACCCAGTTGAATGGCAATCTCGCAAAGATCAATGGATTCCAGCATGTTGGGTTCGCCCTTTTTCCCTACCGAGCCTTTATCTGCAGTTGCCGAATACTGGCCTTTGGTTAACCCGTAACAGCCATTATTCATCATAACATAGACCATGTTCAGATTTCGCCGAACAGCGTGAGCAAACTGCCCCATTCCAATGGAGGCAGTATCACCATCACCGGATATGCCCAGGTAGAGTAAATCCCGGTTCGCCATGTTGGCTCCGGTGACGATGGACGGCATGCGCCCATGCACCGAGTTAAAGCCGTGCGCCTTGCCAAGCAGATAGGCAGGACTTTTAGAGGAACAGCCGATACCGGAAATTTTCGCTATTTTATGTGGGGGGATCGACAGTTCAAAACACGCCTGAATAATGGCAGCGTTGGTGGAATCATGGCCGCAACCGGCACACAGGGTTGAGATTCCACCCTCGTAATCCTTGAGGTAATAACCAGCGTCATTGGGAGGCAGGTCCGGGTGTCGGAAACTGGGTCGAAAGAATGTCATGCTTTCCCTCCTTTGTGTGCAATAGATGCAGTAATAGCACTGGAAATTATTCGAGCCGTAATAGGCATCCCATCATAGTGCAAAACGGACACAAGTTGATCGGGCTGTACATCCAACTCGTTGATGAGTAACGTCTTCATCTGACCATCTCTATTTTGTTCGACCACATATACCAGGTCGTGTTGCCGAATAAAATTTTCGACATCCTGCTGAAAAGGAAACGCCTTTATGCGAAGTGTGTTGATCGTTATTCCCTGCTCTCTGAGCTGGTCCACAGCTTCCAGAGCCGCATCCGTACTGGTCCCATAATATATCATGCCGGCGGTAGCAGGTGCATTGCCAACCATTACTTCAGGAACCGGCACCAGTTCCTTGGCCGTTTCCCACTTCTGCAGTAAACGTTGCATGTTGTGCTCGTAGGCATCGCTCTCTTCAGTATATTTGGAATACTCATCATGGGATGTGCCGCGAGTAAAATAAGATCCTTTGGTAGGATGGGTGCCGGGATAGGTCCGGTATCCGATGCCGTCGCCGTCTACGTCAAGATACCTGCCCCAGCTATCGCCCAGTTCTTCCAGCTGATCTTTATCGAGCACTTTTCCCCGGTCGTAGGCACGACTGTCATCCCAATCAAGGGGCGGACTCATGTGGTCATTCATCCCTAAATCCAAATCACTCATCACAATGACCGGCGTCTGCAAACGCTCTGCAAGATCAAAGGCATCTGCGGTCATATCAAAACACTCTTTTGGGTTACAGGGAAAAAGCAAAACTTGCTTGGTGTCACCATGAGAAGCATATCCACACGCCAAAATATCTCCCTGCTGGGTTCGGGTAGGCATTCCCGTTGAAGGTCCTGTACGCTGTACATTAACCAGCACAGCAGGAATTTCCGCAAAATAGGCAAGACCTAGGAACTCACTCATGAGTGATACCCCGGGGCCGCTGGTGGCGGTAAATGCCCTGGCGCCGTTCCACGAGGCACCAATAACAATACCAAGAGCTGCCAGTTCATCTTCTGCCTGAACAATGGCGGCTTTGAGCTCTCCTGTTTCGGTGTCCTTTCGAAAACGTTCCGCATAACGACCAAAAGATTCAATAACAGAGGTGGATGGAGTAATCGGATACCAACCAACCACGGTTGCCCCGCCATAGAGCGCACCAAGACCGGTTGCAGCATTGCCATCCATGATAACGGCGTCCCCTACCTTATCCCGTCTGGAAATGGCAAGTTTACAGACACCTCTATAGTTTTCCCCGGCATACGCATAGCCCAGTTCCAATGCCTTCAGGTTGGGAGGAATAAGTTTTGATTTTTTACGGTACTGCTTTTCAACAGAAGAGGTAAGCACCTCAAATTCCATATCCAGCAAAAAGGCAAGAGCACCGACGTAAATTATATTTTTCAGCAGTCCCCGCATCTTGGGATTTTCAAAGGCATCATTACAGAGTTTGGTCAAAGGGATGCCGATCAATGCGACATCATCCCGCCCATACTCCTCGGACAACTTGCGCGACGAATCGTAGAAGAAATACCCCCCCGAAAGCAAACCTTCATAATCCTTCTTCATGGTCTGCCCATTCATCGCAACGACCATATCCACATCACCATGCCGGCCGAGATAGCCCTGCTCATTGATTCTCACTTCATACCAGGTTGGCAGCCCTTGAATATTAGAAGGAAAAATATTCTTGGGACTGACAGGAACCCCCATTCGAAAAACAGCCTTGGCAAAGAGATTATTAGCACTGGCAGAACCGGAACCGTTAACATTGGCAAATCGAATGACAAAATCGTTGGTAGATTCAATATTTTTCATTTATGACCCGCAAGTGGTATTTTGTAGGTGTATTTCTGCATTTCCCAGGCCGAGGTTGGGCATCTTTCAGCGCAGATGCCGCAATGAAGACAGACATTTTCATCTTTGACCATTACCCTGCCCGTAGGCAGTACATCTGAAACGTAGAGGTCCTGGTCAAGCTGCTTTGCAGGTGCGAGGAGCCGGATGCGCAACTCTTCCTCTGTTCCATTATCAACAAAGTTAATGCACCGTTCCGGACACGAATCAACGCAGGCATCGCACTCGATACACTCTTCAAAACGAAAGACGGTCTGCACGTCGCAATTGAGACAGCGCAGGGTTTCCGTATGACCAACAACCTGATCAAAACCCAATTCTACTTCAAGCAATCTGTCTTTTAAGCTCTTGGCCTTGTCCATCATTGGGACTGCCTGCCTGTGCTCATCATCTATCTGATTATGATACAGCCAGTCGTGAACACCCATCTTCTGCCCCTCCAGATGCACTTTGGGCAGTGGCCGTACAGCAAGGGACTCTCCGCGGCAAAAAAGATCTATGGAAATTGCGGCCTCATGCCCATGGGCAACAGCCGTAATTATATTTTTCGGGCCAAAGGCGGCATCACCGCCAAAAAACACATGCTCAAGACTGGATTGGAAGGTACCTTCTTTTAAGACAGGCAGGCCCCATTCATCAAATTCGATGCCAACATCCTCCTCAATCCATGGAAATGCATTGAGCTGCCCCACGGCGATCAATACTTCGTCGCACTCCATAAACACAAGAGGTTCACCAGTGGGCACCAGGGTTCGTTTGCCCTGGTCGTCGTAGCGGGCTTCAACCCTCTCAAAATGCATGCCGACAAGCTTGCCTTGCTCAACAACAAAATCAACAGGAACATGATTCTCATAAATGGGAATGTCTTCCCGCTCTGCATCCTCTATTTCCCAGGGAGAGGCCTTCATTTCCGCTTTAGGACTGCGAACAACAATCCGAACATCCTCGCCGCCAAGCCTTCTGGCCGTACGGCAGCAATCCATGGCCGTGTTGCCGCCGCCCAAAACCAGCACTTTCTTCCCGATGGATTCTACATGCCGAAAAACAACGGAGGCAAGCCAGTCAATACCTACATGGATAGAGGCATCCCCGTCTTTCCTGCCGGGTAGATCAGGAAGATCTCTCCCCTTGGGTGCTCCGGTCCCGACAAAAACGGCATCATAGTCTTTAGCCAGCATATCTCGCATGCTGCTCACATAATGATTAAAATGAGTGGTTACCCCCATGTCGAGGATGTAGCCGACCTCTTCGTTCAAAACACGTTCCGGTAAGCGAAAGGAAGGGACCTGACTACGCATGAAGCCCCCCCCGGTGGACTGATCATCGTATAGATCCACTTCGTACCCAAGGGGCAACAGATCGCGGGCAACAGTCAACGAGGCCGGACCGCCACCGATGAGTGCAATTCTTTTCCCATTTTTCCGATCAGGAATCGGAGGGAAAAATGTTTCAATATTTTCTTTTCTATTATCAGCAGCAACCCGTTTCAACCTACAGATAGCAACAGCGTCATCCTCGACACGCCCTCTCCTGCAAGCCGGCTCGCAGGGACGATCGCAAACACGCCCCAAAATACCTGGAAACACGTTGGAAACCCAATTGATCATGTAGGCTTCGTCATAACGTTTTTCATTGATCAACCGTATATATTCCGGTACCGGCGTATGCGCGGGACAGGCCCACTGGCAATCTATGACCTTGTGAAAATATTCAATATCTTTGATATTTGTAGGTTTCAAATCAGTAACTCCTGCGGAAGCAGTAATTTTATTCTCCCTAAAAAAAACGAGAATTCTTATCACAATCTTCGTAATTATAAAATTTTAATACAAAAAATAAAGTCATTTTCTGCAACCAGATGAAAGAAAGCAACCATCAATAAACACTATACGGTTTACAATTGCCGCCAACCTGTGGGAATATTAAAAAATCTGGTAACTGCTCAGCAATGCTCTATGGTATCAGCGCTTACTCTGCGGATGCTCAAGCAGGAAAAGGGAGCACTGCATAACAGTTACAGCTTGAGATGAAGGTGAGGTTACCTGTTATAGGTTGATCAGGGGGAATTCAGGGGACAGCTCATCAACGTTTCTACCCCACAATACAATCCCCATAATGGAGGCGACAAGTGCTGCTTGAAGAATGCTCTTTTCCTGAAGTTGAGGCGTACCTGCAAAAAAACGACACCCTGCTCATTCCCATCGGTGCGGTTGAGCAACACAGCCCTTACGGCTTGATAGGGACTGATTTTATTGCCGCTGAGGCAGTGGCCAGATCTGCAGGCGAAAAGTTAGGCATTATGGTGGCGCCAACCGTGAACTACGGTATTTCGCCCCACCATATGCAATTTGCAGGAAGCGCCACCTTCAGTCCAAAGACCATGATTGCCGTCTGTTGCGACCTTATTCGCTCGTTTGCCGGCCACGGATTCAGGCGCATTTTTTTTATCAATGGCCACGGTGGGAATCGGCATGCCCTGCGAACAGCTTTTCAGCAAAGTAAAATGGAGAATATTCCGGGCATATTGGAAATCTTTTCCTGGTACGAGTGCACAGGAGTGAAACGGTTTAACAGCAAATGCTTTGATCACAAGGAAGGGAGGCACGCAACCCCTTCTGAGATTTCGTTAACCATGCATATGCGGCCTGAAGCATTTACCCATAAAGAAACCAGCCCTGGAAAAGTAGATGTACAGGACACATACTGGCCCATGACTGCCGCAGAGATGAAAACGACCTACCCGGATGGACGGATGGACTCTGCCCCCTGGCTGGCTGACCGGGAAACAGGAGCAGCTATTCTAAACGCCGCTGTGGATGATCTTTGCAAAAAGTTGTCCCATTACATGGAAATGGGGCTTGTTGAACAGCGCTGATACTTATCGAGCATAATTCTTTTCTTTCAGTTGGAACTGGCGTAGACACGATTCCTGCCATTCTGTTTTGCTGTATAGAGATACTTATCTGCTATCGACAGAAGGTCATCCCGAAAGAGATCATCATGTTTATTTATCGTGACCACCCCTATACTAATGGATAAATAATCGGCCACAGGGGAGTACTCATGGGGAATTTTAAGAGCTGTGACCTGGTAGAGGCATCGCTCAGCAACGACCTTTGCGCTGTCAAGATCTGTCTCTGGGAGTATCATTACAAACTCTTCGCCACCGTATCTAGCAATAAAATCAGCAGGACGCAAAAGGGATGTTTGCAAAGATTTTGCTATATCTTGCAAAGCAATGTCTCCCATTGCATGTCCATAGTTATCATTATACTGTTTAAAATAATCCACATCCAACATGGCCAGGGAAAGAGGCGTTTTATTACGAATTGCACGTGACCATTCATTATCGAAAACTATTCCAAATCGGCGGCGATTGGGGATTTCCGTTAGGCCGTCGAGATAAGCCAGTTGATCCAACAAATTATATTGATGAACAATACGTAAATGATTTCGAACACGCATTTTCACGATCGGTGGAGAAAAGGGTTTTGCGATATAGTCTACAGCCCCAAGCCTGAGCCCTTGTTCTTCATCTTCTATTGAATTAAGAGAAGTGACGAAGATAACAGGGATTTTTTTCGTACGGTCGTTGTTTTTCAGATTTTTGATGACCTCGTAGCCTCCCATTTCAGGCATAACGACATCGAGTAAAATTAAGTCAGGTGGACTGTCACTTTGTGCATGTTTCAATGCCTGAGAACCACTTCTGGCGAGTACAAGGGAATAATCTTCCTTAAGCAGATCAGCCAGCACTTTCAGGTTCATTTTTTCATCATCGACAATCAGAATACGTTCTTTTTTATCACCTTGCGCCATAATCGTTACGACTCTTTTACTGAATTAGCGTTAAGAGCTCTCTTGCCGATTCAGCGGCTTGCTCATATTCAATGTCCTCAATCAGTTGAGCGAGAGCTTGTAGCTGTTTATCCATCCCACGACCGGACAATCCTTTTTTAATTTCCCCAAATTGTTCTTCAGCCGCCACCTCACCTTGTTGCAGGTGATTGATGAGTTGTTGTAAGAGTTTTCCCTGTTGCTGCATATCGGCCTGCTCAACGGGGACAACCTCATCAGGTTGCGAAACAGCGCATTCTTCCTTTGCTGGAAGGAGGCTGAGAGAGGAAAGAACTCTATCTGCCTCGTCGATAAAAGGTATAAGCAGAACCGCTGCCTCTTCACTTTGCCCTTTTTTCAAAGCATGTTCCACGGCCTCTGCTTTTTTCAATAATGAGGCAGCTCCAATATATCCAGACACCCCTTTAACAGTGTGTGCATACTCTTGTATACGATCCCATCGGTTGGTTCTGGAAAACTCTCGCAGGAGCGTAGGCAGGGTACTGTAGCTTTTCTGGAAGTCATAAAGCATAGTAAGAAACAGCTGGTACTTACCGTTTAACACCTTCAATGCTTGTTCCTGATTAATACCAGGCATGATAGGTAGCGCATCAAGGTGATTCTCTTCGGCAGGAGCAAGAGGAACAATAATCCGGCTATCCTGCTGATCGAGTTGTTTTGCGGGTATCCATTGCCGCAGTGCCCGATACAGTATATCCGGATCAATTGGCTTGGTTATATGTTCATTCATCCCGGCGGCGATACTTTTTTCGCGATCACCGGACATGGCGTGAGCAGTCATGGCAATAATCGGCAAGTCCATGTATCGACTCTCCTGACGGATCCTTCTGGTTGCTTCAAGACCATCCATATCCGGCATCTGAATATCCATTAACACAAGGTCAAATTGTTCGCGACTAAGAGCAGCAAGGCATTCTTTCCCATTTGCTGCGGTTTTAACCGTTATCCCCACATCTTCGAGGAATTCCGTCGCAACCTGACGATTAATACTATTATCGTCAACAAGCAGAATGTGTGCTCCCTGAATTTTCTCTAAATCTACATCCTGTTTTGTATCCTTGATCTTCCTCGTCCCTGAAATAGTTCCAGTACCGAGATTTTCGAGTAATGTGTCATAGATGACGGAGGCATATACGGGCTTTAACAAGAACGCATCCATGCCAACGTTGGCGGCCTCTACATACGCCTCTTCCCTGCCATTGGCCGTCACCATCAACATTGCAGGAATTTTCGCATGGGATGTATGGGATTTAATTCTTCTTGCCGTTTCGATGCCGTCTATCCCCGGCATTATCCAGTCAAGTAGAACCACATCGTACGCCACTCCTTGTTCCATGGCCTCATTAAGAAGTTTAATTGCCGATTGGCCATCAACAGCGGTGTCGACGGTTATGTTTAGTGAGGTGAGTATAGAGACGAGAACATCTCGTGCCGTCTTATTGTCATCGACTACAAGAGCCCGCAGCCCTTCAGGCAGTTTCCCTCTTCTCGAACGTTGGTTTTTCTTCTTGGCAGAGATACGAAGCTTGGTTGTAAAAAAGAAATCCGAGCCTTGTCCAGGTTCGCTTACCGCCCATATCCGTCCTCCCATCATCTCTGCCAGTTGTTTACAGATGGCAAGGCCAAGCCCAGTGCCGCCGTATTTCCTGGTAATCGAATCATCAGCCTGGCTGAACGCAGAAAAAAGCCCGGGAACTTGGTCCTTTTGCAAACCGATACCTGTATCACGAACGGAAAATTGAAGTGTCAATTCATCCTTTTGAAGGTCCTCCAACAGAACGGAGATTACGATTTCTCCTTGTTCTGTGAATTTTACGGCATTGCCTGCCAGGTTCATCAATACCTGGCCCAATCGTAAAGGGTCGCCTATAAGGCAGTAATTTATTTGGGGATCCACGTGAAAGAGGAATTCAAGCCCTTTTTCCTCAGCCTGCATGCCGACCACATTTGCGATGTTACCAAGAACATCTTCCAAGCTAAAGGGAACCTCTTCAAGATGGAGCTTGCCGGCATCGATCTTAGAAAAATCAAGGATGTCATTTATAAGATTGAGCAGCGTGTTTGCGGAAAGCAGTACTTTATCGACATAGTCAGATTGTTTTGGAATCAACGGTGTCTTCTGCAATAAAGAGGTCATACCGATGATACCATTCATTGGAGTCCGAATTTCATGGCTCATTCGCGCCAAAAAATCACCTTTCGATGTATTGGCTGATTCAGCGAGTTCCTTTGAGTGTATTAACTCTCTTTCCATCTGTTTTTGCAGGGTCATATCCATGGCTGTAAACAGATAACCGACTTTGCTTCCTCCCCCCGGATCGGAAAGACTGGTGATTGAAAGACTTACAGGTAGATGGTGGCCGTCTTTGCACACGTAAATCCATTCACGTGCCCTACTATGCTTTTGCTTAACGAACTGATCAAAGACCTTCATGTTATGAAGGTCCGATTCGGGGAGAGCACTCATCTCTTTGCCGTAATGATCAAGTTCTTCGGAAAGATGAAGGGAAAGAATATTATGCTTACCGACCATTTCATCAGGATGGTATCCCAAAAGCGTTGCGGCGCCTTTACTAAACAGCTGAATGGTTCCATCAAGGTTAGTGGCGATGATGGAGAGTTGGGTCGCAGCATCAAGTACGGCCTGCCGTTCGGCATCCGCCATTTGCGCACGATGCAACATACGTTCGGTTTGCTCAAATTGTTTAACAACAAATTCAGAGGTTATTTCAGCGGCTTCCCTCGCTACTTTAAGTTCACTCCGCAGCATGTCGATTTCCATCTGCAGTTCTTTTTTACTTTTTCCCGTCATGCCAAGTCCTTCATGCCTTTGAGCGCTAGAGTAAGGCTCAAATCAGCTGCAGTCTCGATCGTTTGTAAGGTATACCCACCTTCAATGCCGACAAGCAGTATTTCTTCTGGTAATTCTCCCTCGCAGACCTTGGGAAGTACTGATAATAAATAAGGAACCCCCGCCTCATGCCCGAAATGGTCTTGCGAAAGCGTGGAAACGATATCCTTTGCTGACAGTACTACCACCTCACCAGGGTCGGCCATTCGCCGCACCGCATCGACAAAAACAACCCGTCCCCCATTTTCTAAAAAAGATAAAAGATTAAGACCGGATACCCCCCCTTCAACGAGTTCAATTTCGGCTCCAAACGGTTGCATCTCACATAGTTTATCATAAACAGCGAGACCTGCAGAATCATCAGCTATGAACCGGTTGCCGATACAAATTATACAGCGCTTCACAGCCTACACTCCAACCGTAAGAAATCCTTTTTTTCTACCTTTTTGAATACAGTGGACGGCACAAACAAGGCATGGGTCAAAAGATCGGACCACATGACCAGCTTCAACAGGATTGTGTATGTCTTTAATCGTCGTCCCGACCAGAGCCTCTTCCCACGCCCCACGTACCCCAAAACTATCGCGCGGAGAGCCGTTCCAGGCAGTTGGGGTAATAATTTGATAATGGGCAATTTTATTGTTCTTTACCTTTACCCAGTGGCCGAGAGCACCTCGGGCTGCCTGTATCAACCCGGCACCTTCACCGTCCGGAATGGTTCCAACCGGAAAATAAAAGGTCTCATTTCTCTTTTCCAAAAGCTCTTCCAGCCATATACGCATAGCTCCAAGAAGTGAAACAGGACGAACAAGACGTGCAAGTTCTCGGGCAAAGACAGAGGGGCCTTTATCTTTGACCATCTCCTGAAAAAGGGGGTGCCCGTTGATAATCATCTCTGCCAAGGGCCCTGTTTCTACGGTCTGGCCTCCATACCGGGGAGCCTTGATCCATGAATACTGCCGGCCGCTATGGCCAGAGGCGTATGGCTTTGTCTCACCTGCAAAAGGGTGCAACGCCTTGTCTGTTTTTTCAAACCATGCATGAGAGGTATCTTCCGTAATTATTGAGGAATCAAACGGTTCCACTTCAACACCGGTGGAAAAACCTGCTCGAAACAGTCTGCCTCCAACTCCTTTTACTGTTGTTTCATCAGGAAGGGTATAGTTGCCGTAGGAAAGAAATCGACAGGGACCTTTCCCAAGTGCATCAAGACCTACCTGTCGAGAAAAACACATAAAAAAGCCAACTTCACTTTCTCGATGCGACGAACTTTCATCAAGCCAGGCCTCAAGGTCGTTGATGCTTTTGATTCGATTCCAGCGTTCAACACTGCAACCGAGAATACTCCGTTCGTACCATTGACAAAATCGCTCGAAAATTAATTTACATTGCTGAATCTTGGCAATTTCAGGGATCGAGGTAACTCCACCGGGAACCATGAACGAGGTATGCGGCCACTGTCCACCGATAATGGCGACTATTTGCAGTAATCGTTTGGTTTCCCGGATGACTTGAATGGCACTTTCACCCTCCAATGGATTATATCTGCGACGTGCATCATCACCTAATGGATGGTGTTGGTAGGCATCATGATTAGCAAAATCTGCCATGAACATCAGCACAGCCTGTCGAATATCGCTTTGGATGGATTCAACCATCAAAGCAAGATTACGAAGACGTCGAGCATTGTCAGGAGGTGCAATCCCGGTAATTTCATCCAGAGCCTCAACCGCTGCGGTAAGATGAGTGAGGCTGCAGATGCCGCAGACACGGGGAGTGACCACTAAGCCATCACGTGCTCCCCTTCCAATCATCATTGCTTCGAATCCACGATACATGGTTCCTGCACTCCAGGCGTCAACGATCGTGTCATCTTTGATCTCTACCTGAATTTCGAGATCACCTTCCGCTCTGTTGATGGGCAGATTGATTCTCTTTGATATCTTTGTCATACCTTCCTCTGCCTTGATCAAGTTATACTTTCGAGGTTCTTTTCTGAAGGTGCTCAGGTGCTGCAGCAGCGGCCATACCTTTATACACCATGTAATGAGCGCGGTTTACTCCCATGGGAAGCGAGAGTGGAATGCCTTCAATATTGGGAGTTTCGAAGAAAGGTGAAGCTTTAGGGAATTCAGGATCCGTACAGCCGAAACAAGGAACCCCTGCCCTGGGTTTTGAGGATTGTTGGTTCCAGAGTAATTTATTACAAGGGCCGGGCACCAGCGGCCCAGCGCAACCCATATGAAAGAACAGACAGCCCATCTCTCCAAAATCAGATTCTTCGACCCTGTATTCATGATACTCATTACGGGTACAGCCCTGGTGCACAGTTGTACCGTACCATTCAAGCGGACGCTGATATTTATCAAGTTCCAGCTGAATACCATTAGCAACCGATGCAATGGCTCCGGTAATTACGTCATGATGGCAGGGACAGCCTGCAAGGTTAATAACCTGTTGACCCGATTGAGCGGTAAAGTCAACACCAAGAAATCCCCCCTTTTCCCGTTTAGTAAACTGTAACCCCTTGGCCTCGATGACGGTATCTGATCCGAATCCTCCAAATGAGGCACATGTACCAACAGCCAGAACATTTTGAGCCATTGATGCGAGGCTGAAGACAATTTCTTTTTTGGGTTGACCGTTTTTGGTATGGAACATTCCCGTTCCTGCCGGTCCACAGATAATTGAACCTTCCACCAACAGAATATCCAAAGGCTGCTCACCTGTCAAAATACGTGTAAATAATTGATCATGCTCAGTTGGTGATACATGAGAAAATGAAGGGTGCCAGAGTAATTTAATGTTCAATGAATGCAATAATTCTACAACGTTTGGGAATTCACTACTTAAAAAGGAAAAGGTGTCTCCTCCACACCCCCCTCCTTGTAACCAATATGCGGTCTTCACAAAACTTTCCCCCTCCAAGCTTGAAATCTTCTCTCGATCAATCAACGAAGAGCATGACTATTACGCATAATCAGTGAGGCGTTGGTTGAAGTAACCAAGAGACGAGACCCAATCAAAAAAAACATTTACCTGCAAACCATATAACCCTTAAGAGCCTGCCGACGAGCTACTTTCACGGACGACAAATAGCAGAAATCGGCTCATATTGAAGTCTATGACCTGAGGAGACATGAGTCAACAGAATAACCACAGGGCTGGAGCTCTTCCACCCATTAGATTCTATTATATTTCCATTTATTTTTCACTTGACACTAGCCTTGTAAGAGCTCAGAATATTTCACTATAATTGTAATTTTCTCCAACAAATTAAGAAAACTAAAGTTTCCTGCTAATTATCACGGTTCAAACTCATGTTTTCTCACACGACCATGCGTAACAGAGTTTGAACAAACTTGAAATCACTCGTTTTTTCATAAAACCCTCATGGTAAATTCGGGTTAAATACACATAATTGAAGAGTGTTGCCTGCCCGTGTGTAACAGCCAACTCACTTTTCTTAAAAAAAGTATCTTTTCCTCTCGCTTCGGCCTTTCGCTGTTAGTCCACAGTCTTTTCTGTCGTTATTGATTTTCCCTAAAAAAAAAAATAAAATAATCCCCAAACAAATTTGACCAATTAACTCGAGCACATATACAATACTCGAACAAGTGCTTTTGCTCGCCGACAAAATACGTCCTATTGCCGGCAACAGGTTGCGCCTGCAGCAAATCGACCGCCTTTTCTTATAGAGGTGAGACCACAACTTTTATTTTTTCATTTTCAAGAGGGAGCATGAGCAAAAGCAAAACAAACTGGCAAATTGTATTGATAACAGCATGCATGATCACAGGTAACCTTATTGGCGCCGGTATTCTAGGACTACCTATTAATACCGGTCTAGCCGGATTTTTCCCTTCTTTGATTGCCATGGTTGCAGGCGGCGCAATGATGTTCTTCACCGCTCTAATCCTTGGCAATCAAGTGCAGCTTAACCGGGAACAGGCATCTTTTGATTACCCCTCTCTTTACCAAAAATATTTCGGCAACATTGGCAAATGGGTTGCTGTTGCCGCAAATATTGTCATCCTGTACGGACTGTTAACAGCGTACTTTACAGGAGGCGCTAAGGTTCTTAGCTCAATGGTAGGAATCAATGACGAGAACCTGCCGCTCTTTTTATGTTTTGCGGGATTTTTGATTGTCATAACCTGTATCAATTTAAAATTTATTCAAAAACTCAACACAGTATTCATTATTTTTCTTGGTGCTGCTTTTGCGATCCTAACGTTTATCGGCAGCAGTCATGTCAAACCTGTTCAATTGAGCTACCAGGACTGGGACTTCCTGCCCGCTACTTTACCCATCATTGTTACCGCTTTTCATTTTCACAATATTATCCCGGTGGTGGTAGCTGAGCTCCAGTATGATGTGGCCGCTTTTAAGCGCTCTGTTATGCTTGGCATGCTGCTGGCATTTGTCATGAACATGACATGGGTAGCTGTGGGGATTGGGGTGTTACCTCTCACCGGTGAAAATTCAATTTTACAATCATATCAATCCAATATACCTGCAACCGTCCCCATGGGTATTCAGTTGAACTCGGTGGTCTTTACACTTGTTGCCTCCCTGTTTGCCATAGTGGCCATTTGCACATCCTTTCTTGCCAATGGTGTGGGATTGATGAATTTTATCAAAGACCTGCTTCTTGGTTCCAAATTACCGACGCCGCGCCCGCTTGTTGTTTTTCTTACCTTTGCCCCACCATTATTCACCGCCATTTTTTATCCTGACATTTTCCTTAAAGCATTGAATGTGGTTGGAGGCATTGGGATTATAACTCTTTTCGGCATCCTTCCAGCGGGCATTACGCTTATGAACAAATCACTTGGCAAGGGGATAAAAATTGCAGCTGCAGTGACCCTGCTTTTTGCAGGATCAGTACTGGTGGTTGAAGTGATGCAGGAAGTAGGCATGCTGCAGCTGCAGCCACATGTGGAATACCACCAGGTAGATTTCGACACCACCCCACCTCAACCAAGGAACTAATATGCAATCGCTCCGATATTTATATCGTTACGGCATGGGACCTTCTTCAAGCCATACCATCGGCCCACGAAATGCTGCTGATATCTTTAAATTGAGAACACCTGATGCTGCCGCTTACCGAGTCACCCTCTACGGCAGCTTAAGCCTGACAGGGAAAGGGCACTTAACGGATCAGGCCGTTATGCAGGGGCTCTCCCCGGCACCGTGTGAGATCATCTGGCACAACGAGCCATTAAGCTTTCATCCAAATGGAATGAAATTCGAGGCACTGGATAGTGCCGGCCAATGCTCCCAGGAATGGACGACTTTTTCCATCGGGGGCGGTGAACTGCGTGAACAAGAAGGCAGTGAAAGTGAGCACCCTCAAATGTATACTCAATCCTCCATGCAGGATGTACTGCAATGGGCAATCGATTCCGGCAGGCCTCTTTGGCAGCTGGTGGAAGACTCAGAAGAACCTGACTTTATCAACACCTACCTGGCCGACATATGGGAAAAAATGAAAATTTCCATAGATAGAGGGTTAAATAAAGATGGTGTTCTCCATGGTGGACTTCACCTGCCCAGAAAGGCTCGGGATGTCATGGTAAAGGCAAGAAGGCTGAAAGAAAGTGAAGCTCGCACAGGCTTACTCTCCGGATATGCCTTGGCTGTTGCTGAAGAAAATGCCGACGGAGGGTATGTGGTGACCGCACCTACCTGCGGATCATCGGGTATCGTACCAAGTGTACTGTATTACTCTTCCTATGAAAAAAGACATAGTGACAGATCAATTATTAACGCTCTGGCAACAGCCGGCCTGATCGGCAACCTGGTAAAGGAAAATGGTTCCATTTCCGGTGCAGAGGTAGGTTGCCAAGGAGAGGTTGGAGTGGCCTGTGCAATGGCTGCCGGTGCGGCGGCACAACTCATGGGGGGCTCATCACATCAGATTGAATATGCGGCCGAGATGGCATTGGAGCATCATCTGGGTTTAACGTGTGATCCCGTGCTGGGGCTCGTGCAAGTCCCATGTATCGAGCGTAATGCCTTTGCTGCGGTGAGGGCCATGGCCTGCGCCGAATATGCGCTGCTCACAGATGGACGGCATTTAATCAGTTTTGACAAGGTTGTGGAAACCATGCGTAAGACAGGCCACGATATACTTTCGCTTTATCGTGAAACTTCTTTAGGTGGACTGGCAACAGCCTTTTTTGAAAATAATAATAAGGAATCTGTATGAAGAAAAACAGTGTGAAAAAATGGCACATCGCCACAACCCTGGTCACTGGTCTACTCTTTACTTCTCAGGCATTGGCTTGTACCACCTTTATTATTACCCCTGGAGCCACAGAAAGCGGGGCCATGTATGTCGGCCATAGTGATGATGGTCACCTTAACGATCCCCGCCTTGTTTACGTCCCGGCTGCAGACCATCAGCCAGGCTCCACCCGCCCGGTTTACTTTGACGCAACATCCATAGGGGAATTACCTGAATACGGCAGCTTTGTCTATCGTCGCTATACCGGCAGTGACCGCGGGCCTGGATACATCAACACACGCGTCCCACAATCAAAGCCTGTCGGCTTTATCCCCCAGGTTGCACACACATACGCCTATTTTGACGGCAACTACGGTATCATGAACGAACATCAGCTGATGTTTGGTGAGTGTACCAATGGTACCAAAATGGGAAATGTAAAGCCCTCTCCCAAGCACCTCTTTTACAGTGCCGAACTCGCTCGTGTAGCTTTAGAGAGATGCAAAACTGCCCGTGAAGCAGTTGAACTGATAGGGCACTTAATCGACACCTATGGTTTTCATGGAACTGGTGAAACATTGCCTGTTGCTGATCCCAAAGAGGGGTGGTTGATTGAAATGGTTCCCGGCGACGACAGCTTTGGCGGGTTGTGGGTAGCGCAAAGAATACCCGATGGCGAAATGGTGGTGAGTGCGAATGAACTACGCATCCGTGAGGTTGACCCCAATAATCCTGATCAATTATTTAGTCCCAATCTGCATAAGGTCGCCCAAGCTAAAGGCTGGTGGAAACCGGAAGATGGCCAATTGGACTGGCTCCGCGCAGTGAGCCTTGGCGAATACAATCACCCATACTACTCTTTACGCAGGGTATGGCGTGTAATGGACAAGCTTGCGCCCTCGTTACATCTCAGCCCATGGGTTAAAGATGGATATACAAGAGACTACCCATTCACCATCACCCCGGATCACAAAGTAACCCGCCACGAAGTACTGCACCTGCTTCGCGACCATTATGAAGGAACAGAGTTCGATATGACCAAAGGCGTTGCTGCCGGTCCTTTCGGAGTACCATACCGCTATCTTGGCCCCTATGAATCAGCAGGCGACGTGGCAGATCCGAAAGCACACCATGACGGGGCATGGCAACGGCCATTATCTGTCTATTACTGCACCTATTCCTTTATCTGTGAAGGCCGATCATGGTTGCCGGATGCCATTGGCGGGCTGCTCTGGTTTGGGCTGTCAAAACCTTCGGAAACAGCCTATACGCCTCTCTACGTGGGAACGACAAAAATTGCAGAACCGTATTCCACAGCTGACCCAAGATACTACACCAGAGATTCTGCCTTCTGGGCGTTTAACTTTGTCGAGAATTGGGCTGCCATTAATTATTCGGGTGTACACCAGGACATCGTTGATGTGCGTGATCCGCTAGAAAAAGAACATTTTCAAGCAGTCGCTCAAGCAGACAAAGAGGCTCTTTCCCTGTTTAAACAAAACCCAGCGGCTGCCACTGCCTATCTTACTGAGTTCAGTGTCAATACTGCGCAAAATGTCTTTGAGACCTGGCAGAATTTTGCTGATATGCTCATCGTAAAATATGCTGATGGCGGGATGAATTATCCTGGAGAATTAAATCATAAGGTTGGTTATCCGCAGGAATGGCTAAAAACCACGTCCTGGGTAAATGGTCCGACGACCTATGAGCAACCTGAGGCAAAATAAGTGAGCGAGAACTAAAAATTCATAAAGTGGATAGTACGGCCCCTTCAGCAGTACGACAAAAACGCACTGCTGAAGGAGGTAAAAAACTTATTTCCTTTTCTATGGAAGTGCCTGACGTAACGAGTCTGCTCCCGAATTTTCTACATTCTGCTGGACAAGTATATCCACAGGACGCACCGGCTTGCCGTAATACTCTGTATTCCATTTCTCTCTTGGAGCGATTACCGCGCCTTCGACACTCAGCCCGATAAAGGCACCTTTTGATCGCCCAAAAGCGAGGATATCAGCTGTTTGGGCCTTGTTGGTAGCCCCGACCGGGCCAGCAGCGACAGTGGCGTCCCCACCAAGCTTGAATTCAGTTGACAACATAGCTTGCAGCCCTTTATCGCTCATCACCATCAGTATAATTTCAGATGCATCTGCACCAACCTGCAGGCCAAAAGAGATCGATCCCATCGTGTAGAATGCGGGATAGCTCCACTTGCCTGTTTTCGAATCCTGTGCGAGCAGCGCACCGCTTCCTCCTGAACCGCCGATGAAGAATCCGGCTTTAAGCATCTGTGGCACAATGAAGACGCCTTTTGCCTTTTTGACATTTTTTCTAAACCATTCCATGTTAGGGTCACCCAAAAAACTCTTGTAAACAGCAGTTGCCTTTGCTACCAATTCTTCGGGTTTACTGAAATCATCGGCAGCAAGCATTGGAGAAGCGCAACATGCCGATAAAAAAAGAAAACCAACGGCTGTAAGGATTACTCGTCTTAACATTTCCATCATTCTGCTCCTTTTATGGGTGTTTTGTACACGCTGGTTTGCCCGGTACATCCACCGAGTAACCAGCTGTTAGTTCATTTTTCTAGACACCGGCCAAATGCAGTTTCAATTGCTCACAGGTTAAAAACAGTCTTACTGTCGGCCTGCCGGGAGTAGAGCAAAGTTGCCTTCCATTTTTTTATTTTGCACCATGTCTGTCCCTCTCTTCCCCAAAATAGAAAACATTCTGGATGTACGCCGTCAAAAATGCTGCATCACCATGTACCACGATAGGCGGCATACATACCTAAAGGATTCTAAACAGCAGTCAGGCGGCAAACACCTTACGAACAAGAGCTGTAACAATCGGGTCACCTGTATCCACAATACTGGCCGAATAAATCCACTCTCTGTTGGCATTTCCGGAAACGGCAATAGCATTTTCTTCGTACTCGACCAGGTTCAATTCTCCGTTTTCCGGAGGGACACTGTCCTGCATGCGGGTTGAAGTCAGCCGGAAAGAAGAAAAAGGACGGCCTTCCGGATATACAAGTTCAAAAACGCCATTTTTTACAATGCCAATAAGTATCTTGTCCATCACACTTCCCCATGAATAAGGTCAATAAATGAACCTGCAACGTAACTATTTTGCCTATTGTGCCGAATCAAAGATTTTTACCAGTTTGTACAAACTGTACCTGCTCTGCAGGGCTCTATAGAGCTTAAACAGGTCCATTTGGCAAATAAGCCCCGACTTCGAAACCTCGGTATGCAAAATATTCTGACCGCCTATGAGTGAAGCACGACCCAACAGTTCCCGTGCAACAAACCTATAAACAATCAAGGCTGCTCCGACCTTCGTCTAGCCGAACCAAACAAATAGCCTGCAACAGCACCGAGCAGGCCGATGGGCGCAGTCAACTGTTCTGTTGTCAGGGCCGACACAGCCATGAAAATGGTTCCCTCGATTACCAGGATAAGTCCCACCGCATTTACCAGCGACTCACTGGAACAGTTGGGTATTTTTTTTAGACAGAATAAAACCAGCGCCAACATCAACGGAGTAGAGACGACGATACCCCCCAGCAGCCATATCCGATGCTTTTCCTGTAACATTCGAAATTCGGCATCCTTGGTATAAAAGGCAATGTCAAGGGCAGACTCCTCCTGGGTCGGAAGAGGTGCAGATAATTGCCGAGAAGGTGCTCCCGAAATAATGTCTTCGATGGCTTGGTCACTAGAGGGCACAGTTTCCTCTCCGTAAGCCTTTACGGCAGTGTAAGGCAAAATTCCCAACCAGGCACAAACAGTTACACTGATAATTGTAAGGACCAACAGCATACGCATACACGCCTCCCGTATCCACCCTCACCGGCACTGGCTGGATCTCATCTGTTGATTTAATGCATTCAGAAAACGGCTGTAATAGTTTTTATCCTCTGTCGTTCCTGCCGTTTCATACTCTCTTTGCAATGTGGCCTGCATTCTCTTTAGCTCTGCGCAGGAAGAAGTGCGTATATCTCTTTTAAACCGGCGTATTTTCTGCTCTGTTTGAGACGCCCTTGATTGGGGAACAACCTGTTGATACTGGGTTGCCCTGTTAGGTGTGGGAAACGGTAGCAACTCCGCAGCAAATGCTGCAACAGCAACATGCAAAAAGACCACCAAGATAATAATCAGCCAACTCAAGCGACATGTGCGTCTCCTTAGTTTAAAAACAAACATGCTCATCTCCTTTTCAACGATGATGGCCTTGCGAAAGTCCATCATCTGCTAAAAAACGGCGAAACGTAACCACAGGCAGAGGGTATGTCGAATAGCGTGAAAATTCGATGATGCCTTCAATAATAGCATCTCCGCATCTTTTGTTCCCATCATCCTCAAGGAGCTTGCGCTAACCCGACACCACGGTCGGCAACATCCACCCCGGAAGCAAGGGGAGCGGTTACTGCGGCTGCCAAAAGGCGGCTGGTGATTACACTTGCCTTGGCCGGCAACGGTTGGCTGCGAATAGCCTCCCACCAAAGAGCTGCCAGCCCAGCAACATGTGGACATGCCATACTGGTTCCATTTAAAGGAGTCAAACCGCCTCCTGTTTTAGCGGACACAATGCCTACACCAGGTGCGGCAATCTGTGGGAATGTGTTGGAAAAGTAGGCAACTCCCAAGCCATTGCTCCCTTGTTCCAAAGCGCCCACAGCCATGACCCCTTCTGCTGCCGCAGGAATCGAAACCCCGATCTTATAGTCAGGATTTGTATTGCGTTTGCTCTCATTACCTGCCGCTGCCACTACGATTGTTCCAGCACCAAAAGCAGCCTGGCGTCTGATCATCAGCATTACCGCGTCAAACATTCTCAAGTTGGCCCGATACCCTTCCAATGCCCTTGACGTCGCAAAATCAGCCGGTAAACCTTGATTGTTCACCATATCGTCAACCCATCCGGGAAAATCAAAACCCAGTGACATGGAAATCACGGATGCGCCATGATTTGCTGCCCATTGCATCCCTTGAAAAAGCATCTGCGAGTCTCCGCGCCCGTCATTGCCCAAAACCTTGCCGATCAGGGCCTGGTCAATGCCGGGAGCAACCCCAATTCTTGTATTTGCAACGGTTCGGCCAAAGACGGTACCGGCACAATGGGTACCATGGCCCTGTACATCGCCGTTACCGTCACCGCTGAAATCCTTTTCAACCAAGTTAACGCCTGCAAAGGCAGTATGATTGCTGTCAATTCCAGTATCCAACACAGAAACAAGAACACCTTTTCCTGTATAGGCAGACCCATCGGCTCCTACAGCACTGATTCCCCAGGCGGGTTTGTCTTCTTGCGGCTCTGCCATCACAACCGGAGCAATCAGCCGGGTAGGCATAACCGGTGCCATTGCATGCACCTGTGGGTCATTGGCGAAATCGACAACTTCGGCGGATCGAAGCTCCTGGGTTTCTAAAACCGGATGAAAATCCTGCAGAGGCTCAAATCCCCGAGTAGAAGTGGCTATCTCAAATGGAGCGCCCAAACTTGTCCCGCTCATATCACGTAAAATAGTATATTGACGCGGCATAACTCTACCTCCAAGAAGTATATAAGCTCGTATTCAAAGGGGTTTTGCTCCCCCAAGAAAAAAAATTAATGCACTAGGACCCCAACCTACCCCGGAATTTTTGATCAATAATCCGGACGAAGGGACTACTCGACCTACAATCTCCTCCCTACCTGTTCATTTAAATGGTAATATCATCAGGTCCGTTTACTACCCGATGTCCTCGGTGTTCAACCATGCCTAAAGGATCATGCATGGCAAGCTGTCCAAAACCAACCCCTACCCTGTTTTCTACCAGTTGAACCGGGACCTGATAGGTTTGGTACGCACCAAAAACAAACTCCAGATCTTCCATAAATCCGGATTGGCTCAAAAGATACGCCGTTGCCGAGAGCTGACCAGTGAAGGCATTTATGCAAACAACGACCTTCCAATACTCCTGTGGAATAAGCACATCCCGATATTCGCGATCGCAAAGCCCGAAAACAGGGCCTGTAAAAACACTTACTTTCAGATCATGGGTGGCCGCATTATCAAGAATATATTCCTCCAGGTCCAACCAACTTCTCTGGTTAAGCTGCGCATGTTGCGGATGAGCATTGGTATAGAAAAACGTATCATCTGCCGCTTGAGCGGCCTCTTCTCTCGTATCCCCCCATGCAGGATCAAGTCGTCGTACCATGTGACCTCGATCCAATGGATTGTTTTTGTATAGTTCATTGCCTACTTGATATATTTCCTCCATACGCGGGTCCAGTCCCCATCTGTCGCGGCGGCGTGGTATCTTGTACAACTTACGGCCATCAATATTGCACGCAGTAAACAGTGCCAGGCGACGGCTCTTATGCATCACCACCGAAAAATGCAGATAATGCAGGTATCCATCCTCTCTGTTGTTTACCGGGGCAACAACAGCTGGATCTACCTCAGGAAAGTCAACGGTCTCTCCTAAAAACAAAGGGTCATACCCTTTGCGGATTTCCAGGTCTGCCAGAGTCGGTTTCCTCTCTTCAGTCCCTGAAACCGATAGTTGAATTACGCTGCGGCCATAAAGATCTGCGAGCTTGCTCTTAATCGTTTCGCTGGTGACAGCAAAATTATTCTCTTTATAGGAGCCTGCAAAATGGAGCCCTGCAGCTTTCCCATCTTTAAGATTGACCACCACCGAACCTGAATTGCCCCCCAAAGTGGTACAGTCATGGGTCAAGATAAACCGATCTTCGCGAACACCGGTCACACGCCCCGGACTTAGCCGTTTAACATTGTAGATATTTTTAAAAATGCGCTGCATGATAAACGGATCATTTCTTCCCCCATCCTTAGCGGGATAACCGATAACAGCAACATCATCGTTTCGTTGCAAATGCAGGGATGACAGTTCGATCGGTTGCGGCAAGCCCTCAACCTTTTCAAGTCGAATCAAAGCCATATCCGGCCTTTCAGGACCTTCTTTTTCAATAAAAACAACAGCAACAACCTCAACTTCAAAAGCTGGATTAGGGGATGCGTACTCTTCGTTAAAATCTACCTGCACCCCAAGCTGAACGCCGAAAGGCGTGGTACGGAGGACAATTTGATTGTTTGCATGATAAGCAAAAACGTTTGCAACATGTCGGTTGGTGATCATCACGTCTTCCTCTATCATCCACCCGGTCCCGACATATTCCAGTGTAGGATCATTCACCAACTCCACACGCCCTACTTTAGGGATAGCCTGCCGCAGATACCCTGTTGCCGGTTCTATTCTTTTTTTTATCACCTGCAGCTCTGGTTCTTCCCATTGCCCGTCCCGAATAAGCAAGGCAGGCCGCCCCGTAGCAAGCACAATCGCTTCAGGAGAGGCAAACCCTGTGGGAACCCCTTCCTTTCCATCAAGCAGTAAATCGATTCTTTCACGATCGCTTGCCTGCAGCAGCACGTCCATGCCTGCACGGAAGGTTGGAGACTCCATCAAATCCTCGAGCATCCCCTGCAGCAATTCTACCTTATCTTGTAGTTCAGAAACGACTTCTTCGTCGGCAAGCAGGGAAGCTAATGGAGCGTTTTCATTTTTTTTCCTACTCATTGGGGTTTCTCCCTATTCCAGGCAATAAAAATGGTGATGACAAAATTGATTGTTTACTCTACTCATTCGCAGGACTCCCAGCAGATAACACGCAATTGTCATACCATTTACACGGCAAAACCCGATACCGCGTAAACGGTCCTTCTTCTGCTCTTTAGGGGCACAGCCCGTGAAAGTAGGTTCTAAAAGTGGTGCATATACACCACCCATGGTGGTGCATTTCGACCACCAGCAATCGCGATGGTTTTTTTTTTGCCCGACAATGGGCAATGATGAACAGGAGTATTAATGACAAAGAGAGAAAAAGCGGTAACGATAACAAAGGGGAGAAAGTGAAAAAAAGTACCCCGGTCTGCAACAAACAGAGGAGAACGTCCCTGTGAGGACGGGCATAAAGAGAGTAGCTGCCCCAGCAAAGGCAAGCTACAAAATGTGAATATGAGAAGAATTACATTGTACGGTTAATTGCGTATTTTTTCATGCGGTAGCGAAGGGTATTCCTGGTTATACCAAGCTTTCTTGCCGCCTTGGATTGATTCCATCCACTCTGTTCCAGGGCTGCTAAAATAAGATTTCTTTCCTGTGAAGACAGGTCCAGATAATCATTGGAACGGCTCTGCGGAACAATGTATTCCGAGCGTATTTTCTCCGGCAGCAAATCCTCTGTTATCTCACCATGCCGGCAGACAAGCACGACCCTTTCCAACACATTTTTCAGCTCCCGTACATTACCCGGCCAATGATAACTCTGCAAAAGCTGCAAGACCCCGTCTGCCAAAACCAATGGCGGTTTATTTTGCTCCCTACAAAATAATGCAACAAAATAATCGACCAGCTCATCCAAATCAACCCCTCGCTGCCTGAGTGGCGGTACACGGAGAGGATACATGTTAAGACGGTGATAGAGATCACTTCTAAACTGCCTGTTGTGGACCATTTGATCAAGATTACGATTGGTCGCGGCAATGATCTTGACATCTACCAAACGAGATTTTGAGGATCCCACAGGAGAGACCAACTTATCCTCAACCGCATGCAAAATTTTCGGTTGCAGATCAAGAGGGAGGTCACCAATTTCATCAAGAAAAATGGTGCCTTTATCTGCCTCCACAAATGCACCCTCCCTGTTGCCGACTGCTCCGGTAAAAGCTCCCCTGACATGTCCGAATAATTCACTTTCAAGCAGATCGTGGGGAATGGCCGCACAATTAACCCGTATAAAGGGTTTAGCTGCTCGTGGGGAATGAGCATGAATCGATTGCGCAATCAGTTCTTTGCCCGTTCCTGACTCGCCGGTAATCAATACTGACATTTTGGTAGAGCCGATAAGCTTAATATCCTCATACAACTTATGCATAACCTGAGAGGATCCTACCATCTTTGCCTCTCCCTGAACCCCACGCGAGACACCAACTTCCTTTCGGGTATCCGCGATGGCTCGCGCTACGACACGCACAACCTCCATATTATCAATCGGTTTGGTCAAATAATCATATGCCCCCTGTTTCATCGCCGTAACGGCACTCTGAATAGTCCCAAAAGCGGTGAGAATAATCAGCGGAACATTCTGGTACCTGCGGTTTCGAAAATCCAAAACTTCCATACCATCAGCCCGCGCCATTTTCAAATCGGTCAACACAGCATGGGGCTCCATATCACGCCACAAAAGCATCCCCTTTACTCCGTCTTCAGCAGCCTGAACCTCATACCCTTCTTCAGAAAGGACTAAGGTCAGCAAATGACGCATGCGTTCTTCGTCTTCAATTATGAGTACCCGACTTTTCATATGCAATTATCCTGGAAACAATTCTGGAGTTTCAATCTAATTTTTACCCACAGTTACCAGCGGCCTCAAAGGCAACCTGATAATAACCCTTGCCCCTCCTTCTTGGTTGTTGACAAGCTTGATGCTCCCGTTGTGGGCACGCACGACTTGCCTGCAAACAGGGAGACCGAGCCCTACTCCCTTTTCTTTGGTAGTAAAAAATTTTTTAAAAACAAGCTTTAAATCATCTTCAGCAACACCTGGTCCGGTATCCTCAACTACTATTTCGATCCGTTGCTGTTCTATCTCTCGAATGGAAATGGTTATGGTTCCAACCGCTTCCATTGCCTCTTCACTGTTTGCCACGCAATTAAACAATACCTGCCGGAGTTGTTTAAAATCTGCATAAAGCACCGGCAACGTATCCGGCAGGTTGACATTGATCTTTACACCCTCCGAGTGTTCTTCACACTCCACCCATTTATCCACAAAATCCTTAATCTCAAACTGTAGATCAACTTTTCTGAACTTAGGCGGTTTATGACGGGCAAGGCCGAGAAGATTATTGATGATCAGATTTAAGCTATCCACCTCTTCAATCACATACTGCAGCAAATTTTCCTGGACCTCAGCACTTCGCTGTTCACTCAAGAGGTACTGGGCGGAACTCCTGATAATTCCCAGTGGATTAATCAACTCATGGGCCAACATGGCTGTCATTTCACCAAGGGCAGCCATTTTTTCAGCCTGCACCAACTTATGAAATGTTGCTTGTAACTGGTCATTGCTCCCAGCAAGCGACTCAAAGTTCAGGGCATTTTCGATGGCCGTGGACACTTGACTCCCCAGGATGCTGAATGCCTGAAAATCACGACTTGTATAAGAGGTACCATCTTTCCTGGGACCAATCAGCAGCATTCCCGCAAAAAGCGATCCCCCTTGCAGACCATACACCAATGCAAATCCAGCCTTTTTAATCTCCAGCAGTTCCGCGCTCAAAACAGAATCACCCACCATTCGTTTACAAGAGAAAGATTGCTGTCCTTGCCGCAGCAAAGTAATCAAACGACTTTTCGACCAGAGACTGGATCCAAAACGCAGGTTCTCCGGGTACAGGCGGCTGCGCTTTTCCTCCATGATCATCAAACCTATACCGGTAACCTGTAGCCCTTTGGGCAATTCATTAACAAGGATATCGACCAAATCGGGCAGCTGCAAAGTAGTGGCAATTCTCCCGCTCACCTCACAAAGTAGATTCTGGTAATCCGGCCTGCTCCCGAAAATGAGCCGGTCCACACTATACTGCACCAATCGCCTTAAAGGGCTGTAGACAAGAGCGCAACCAAGAATAACGAGCAATAAAAATTCGGTGGGGGCGTCACGGGAATTGGGAGAAAGATAATCCAACAACGCCAACAGGCAGGCATATAAGCCGTAAAGCATCCCCAGAAGTATCCCAAAAGTCAGCCCACTGCTCAACAACCGGTCAAGCTCTACTTTCAGAAAAAAAATCGGTCCAAAAAAGAAAAAAAGAGAAACAACTGTGGCTGTAAACAGCGATAAGGTAAGGGAAACAAGCGAGTGATCTACAATAAGCAGAGGCAGCATATACAGGTAAACAAAGACCAGTACCCCAAACCACACCCCTATAAACAGGAGAATAAACAAGTCTTTTTTACTTATCTGTAAAAAACGTGGCATAGTGGATACGCTGACCGGAAAGTATTATTTTGAATATATGAGGATACTACCTGCCCCCTGTTCATGCCGGGCAAGCTCTTTTCACCTCATTCTTCCATTGGGAACCATTGATTTAGCATCTTACAAACCAGGCTCTCCTGTTTACCGCCAGTAGTCCGGAACTATCTTATTTCATAACAATTATACCAAAACAACGAGGTGATCGCCAACGTTTCTGCAGTTTGCCCGAAAAGACTTGTCTTGCAAGCACTTTTAGATTTCAGCAGATAAAAAAACAACAGCCGACAAGGCTAAAATGCACATAGCAAATATATAAGACAACTTTTCTATACTGGTTGCTTATTTTTTTTATCTAACCGAATCAGGTACAGCCACCAAAGACTACCGGGCACCATAAACAACAAAGCGAGCACTACGACAATACTTCTGGGAGAAAAACCAGCATCCAGTGCCTGTCCAGTGGCCAGGGTTGACAGACTCATAATCAATGTCAAAAGCGCCATCTCCACCGCAAAAACCCTGCCCCGAAACTGTTCTTCAACCCGCAAATGAAGAAGTGTGGAGCTAAAAACCCACTGGATGGCACCACCAATATGCCCAAACAGAACAAAAATGCCGGCAATAAAAATATTAGGAGCCTGACTGAACAGCAGGTAAGCGACGGCAGAGATGGCAAAAGCCACTCCAATAGCCCGGCGCATACCTGAAGAATCAGCCCCAAACCAACGCCACGCAAGAAACGGACCGATGGCAGCCCCAATGCCGCGCATGGAGTAGAGTACGCCACTCAAACCGCCGCGGCCACCATCAGAAAAGACATGTTCACCAAAAACCGTTAGCATAACCAATATGCCTCCGGACAGTGCCCAGCCACTTTTCACCAACAAAAGCGCCGCAACCCGTGAATTACTCCGCACGTACTGCAAACCTTCCAAAAATGCGGGCACCCCGGTAAGCCTGGACAAGGAAAATTCCTTTTTTTTCCGTGGTCGCAACCTCAGCACCACCGTACTAACAAGAAGTGCTGAGCCCAAAAAAGTACCCACATCAATAAGTATAGCAGCCTTCCAACCGAACCAGGCTGTCACAAACCCGCCAAGTGCAGCGCCCAAGGCCAGGTTAACCGACCAGGAGGCGCCGAAAAGGGCATTAGCTACCTTCAACTCCTCCTTACTGCACAGATCGGGAATGGAAGCCTGACGTGCAGGATGATTAAACGTCCAAGCCGACTCCTGTAAAAATGCCAACATATAAATCAACCAGACCTGAGAATCGAGTCCTGCCAGCAAATACCCCGAAACCACCAAAGCCCGAAGCACATCGCAGATTATCATAATTTTCTTGCGATTGAAATGGTCGGCAACCACCCCGGCAAAAGGTCCCAAAAGCGTTGTCGGCAAAAACTTGGCAACTAAAAACCAGCTAATGGCCTCACCAGATCCGGTCAAATCCGTCAACACAACAAAGATGGCGATGTAATTAAACCAATCTCCGACCTGACTAACAATAGTCGCAAGCCAGAAGCGTCGAAATTTTTGATTGGTTCGTAAAAATTGTAAATATGATCTCAGCCGGCCTGCTGTCAGCTTGTCCGAACCATCATGCTCAGTATCTGTCATAAACGTATACGAAATGAAAAGATAATAGTTCTAGTAAGTTATAAAAAAATACCTTCACAGGGAGGCAACGGGCACTTCCCCAACCTGCCTACAAAACCGGAATGGAAGCAAACGCCGGTAGCGCAAAACGATCAAATCGGGACACCTGCCCCCTCTATTTAGACAGAAGCTTCCCTCGCTCCTTTTACCATATCCTAAAAAACGCTTTTCATTCCCATAGTCTCCACAGTCTTGAATGCAGATAATCTCAGCAACGGTGTATAGAATAATCATGCAGCATACAGGCTCATCGGTATACTCTTATACCATCTCAAACAGCTCCCCCTTCTTGAAAAAGAATAAAAGAGTGGGTGATTATTTCATCTCAGTGGTGTCTATTCTTTGCCGAAACAGCGCCTGACGAATGACTGTCAGGCCGGAGAAAGGTAATACAATGGTAAACAACGAACAAAGGCCCATGCTCCGCTTCCTGGTTACCCTGACTATATGTTCAGTGGTTGGATTGCAGACGTGGATGGTTCTATTTAACAACTTCGCCGTAGAAGTGGCTGCCCTTGATGGAAAACAAGTCGGTGCCATTCAATCGGTACGTGAAATACCGGGCTTTCTTGCCCTACTGGCAATCTATGTCATGCTTCTTTTGCAGGAACATAAAATTGCAGCACTGTCCATTATCCTTCTTGGAGCAGGTACGGCTGCAACCGGTTTTTTCCCGACATTTTTCGGTTTACTGACCACGACCCTGCTGATGAGCTTTGGCTTTCATTACTATGAGACCATGAACCAATCACTGGTGCTCCAGTATTTCAACCGGTCTACCTCTCCGCTGATATTAGGCCGTTTGCGCAGCCTGTCTGCAGCTGCGGCCATCCTCACCAGTGGTCTTATCCTCTGTCTCGGCAAACTTATTGATTACCGATGGATATATCTCATACTTGGTTCTACAGTTACGGCTGCAGGAGTGTGGGCGTTGTTCCAAAACCCCACCCACGCCAACATAGTGCCGCAACACAAAAAGATGATATTCCGTCGTCGCTACGCCCTTTACTATTTCCTCACCTTTATGGCAGGCGCTCGCAGGCAGATTTTTATTGCTTTTTCGGTTTTTCTACTGGTCAAAATTTTTTCTTTTTCGGTGCAAGAGGTAATCTTACTGTTCATCGTTAACAACATCATCAACTACTTCCTCAATCCTGTGCTAGGCAAAGCTATCGTGCGCTATGGTGAGCGAAAAATACTCACCATCGAATACACCGGCTTGATTTTCGTCTTTCTTGCCTATGGTTTTACCGAGTCAAAACTGATCGTGATGTGTATGTATATTTTAGATCATGTCCTGTTTAACTTTTCCATGGCTATCAAGACCTATTTCCAAAAAATTGGAGACCCTCAGGATATCGCCCCCAGCATGGCTGTCGGCGTTACAATTAACCACATTGCAGCGGTTGTCATACCTGTGCTTGGCGGTCTCATCTGGATGGTAGACTATCGGATTCCGTTTGTCATCGGTGCCATGATGAGCGGCATCTCATTGATCGCCGTCCAAAAAATATCGCTTCCCGCAAAACAATCGCCGTAAATACTCATGGGGGGGATAACTTCCTGATTTATTCCCCCTAAAATCTATAACTGCTCACATCACCAACCAAATAGCAAACACATCTTCACACTATGCAATCCAAACATTCTACTACGAGCCAATCGCTTACAGCTCAACCGATAATAACCTCACGCATGTCCAGAGAAGAAATTAACGCCCTGCCCATAAAAAAATGGCACGGCCCAACTCACCTCATCTCGTGCAAAGAGCAATTACAACACGCCATATCGATATTGAAAAAAAACCATGTCCTTGGTTTTGACACGGAGACCAGACCAGCCTTTCGTAAAGGACAGCAGTATCTACCCGCTCTGCTCCAGCTGGCTACAGAAAAAGAGGTTTTTCTCTTTCAACTCAAGCAGATCGGCCTACCTGAATCTATCACTGCATTGCTCAGCAACAGAACAATTTCCAAGGTTGGAGTCGCAATAACCGATGACGTGCAGGGGCTGCAAAAAGTCACCCACTTTTCTCCTGCAGGATTTATTGACCTGGCAAAACTTGGCAAGACCCTCAGCATACAGCATTTTGGATTGAGAGGTCTTGCAGCGGCCACCATGGGGATCCGCATTCCAAAATCAAAAAAAATCACCACCAGCAACTGGGCCAAGAAGGACCTCTCGCCGGGACAAATTCAATATGCGGCAACCGATGCATGGATAGGGAGGGAAATTTTCCTGCGGTTAAACAATAAGTGAATCCGGCCATGGGCATTTCATGCCCCTCACCCGACCACAGGTGTCCTACGAAAAGGGTTGCCTCCAGGCCGACAGGATATACACTATACAAGAAGACCTTAGCGACCCTTAAAAATAACAAACAGGGAGACCTTTTTTATGGCAAACGAAAAATTTAACAATCACTACCAAAGCTTGATCAACAATTTCCCTGAAGTTATGGCAGCAGTGGAAAACCTTGGCTCTACAGTGCGGACGGCAGGGCCACTGGATAAAAAAACGACGGAATTGATCCAGTTAGGAGTTGCAGCGGCAACTCAATCAACAGGAGCAGTGCACTCCCATACCCGCCGTGCTCTTGCAGCAGGCGCATCTGTGGCAGAAATACAACACAGCCTGCTTCTACTTATCTCCACTATAGGTTTTCCAAAAGTGGCAGCTGCGCTGGCATGGATTCAGGAAACGATCGCTGAAAAGTAATCTATTTTACATCATTCGAATGGAGCCTTACTCACACTCTCTTGGCGACTATCGCTCACCAGCTATTGCCCGGTATGTTTACCGGTTCCTGCATACGCTCAAGCTGATCTTCAAGATCAGCTATTTCCTGCTGCCAGTAAGCAGCTGAACCAAAATCAGGTACGACTACGGAATGCCCGTCTTCTTTAACCTGATAGGCACACCAGGCTGTATAGTGGACAAAGCGCATTGCACGGAGAGGCTCCATCAGGGCAAGGCTTCTGTTATCAAAACTGCGGAAAGTTTCATACCCTTCAAGAAAAAGATCAATCTCGACAAAGGCTGAGTCCAAGGTACCTGGAAGCAGCATCCAGAAATCCTGCACCGGCGGCCCTGTAGCAATATCATCCAAATCGATCAGGTAAAAAGATTCTCCTGGTCGATAAATGAGGTTACCGGAATGACAGTCGCCATGGATGCGAATCATGTCGGTATCTTCAAACAGAGGGCTCGCTTCCCTGATAAACCTTTGTACGACTGCTTCATAATCAGCGGCCAACTCCTCGGTAAGGAGGCCGCTTTCAAGGATGTAGCGGAGATGAGCCTGCGTGCTTTGATCCGGCCTGATCGTCGGTCGATGGGCAAATGATCCTGCGGCACCAACCACATGGGTACGACCCAATAACCGACCGAGTTCAAGCCACTGCCCATCATTGAGTTCGTCAACATAACGTCCCCCTTTTTTGGGAAAAAGGGTGAAAAAAATGTTTTCGTAGCAACCGAGCGTACCACCCTTCTGCAATGGAAGTGGTGTAATCACGGGGATCTCATCCTTTGCCAGTTGGTGGAGGAATTGGTGTTCCTCCAGCAATGCCTCTTTACTCCAGCGTCCAGGCCGAAAAAATTTAATGATAATCCCATTGCCGTCTTCATCTTCTAATTCATATACCCGGTTGATATAACTATTCAATGGGCGGCACAAATTAGAGAGATATATACCAAGCTCTTTTTCGGCAAGGTTAAGAATGGCATCAGGCGTGAGCGCCGAAAAAACACCACCAGTTGAGCTTTCTTTCGTATTCATATACGGGCATTACCTTTTTGAAACGGATTCTGCAGCCTACCTTGCCGGCTTAATTGATATTTATTGGCCGGAGGGCGACAAGTATGCTACGATCAAACCGTAATTATTAATATCTTCTTTTTGATCATTCTCTCTTCGACCTGCAGATAATTGTTCCATTTCTGCGAAGAGGCCACAAAGAATAATCAAAACAAGGACTGTCTTTTTTTGACACTCACTCCCAGAGGAAAAGAATGCGTACCTCCCACTATCGCATACAATCAGTTGGTCCAGTCCTCTTCCAGCTCTTGAGCCTGCGCTCTTCTTCCTTCTCTACTCGATTCTCCATAGGCCTTCTGTTTTATTACGTCATTCTATCTTGTTTAGCTATCACAATACGCCCGCCTGGTATGTATCGGCATACCGAAACAACCCTTTTACACCATATACAATGAAGGAAAACCTACGTTCTTTTACTAACAAGGAGGAAAAACATGAAAAAATGGGAATGCACAATTTGCGGATACATCCATGAAGGTGAAAATCCCCCAGACGAATGCCCTGTATGCGGAGCAGACAGCAGTGCGTTTATCGAGGTCACAGAAAAGGCTGCACCTGAAACGCCCGAAGAGGATACAGCAGAAAAAGGACAGGATGAAGAAAACCCGGTTCCAGAAACGCTTCTCGAAAAAGCTACTGCACTTATCCTGCAGTTTCATCTCCATCCGATTACAGTCCATACCCCCAATGGAATAATCCCCTTCGCCTTCATACTGCTCATACTTACTCCTGTTTTCGGCCTCATTTCATTTGAGACGGCGGCCTTTTACAGTCTTGTTTTTGTACTCCTCAACATGCCGGTGGTCCTGTACACCGGGTACGTCACCTGGCAAAAAAAATACAAAGGTGCAATGACGTCGCTCTTTAAGCTCAAGATTGGTGCTTCCATCGCTGCTACCGTTCTGCTTACCCTGCTCGTTATCTGGCGACTGGTACAACCGGAAGTGATGGCTACGCCTTCTTCTGGGAGGATGATGTTTATTTTCCTTGCCTTGCTCCTTCTGGCAGCGGTGGGCATAGCCGGCCACATGGGTGGTAAACTTGTATTCGGTGTTAAAAAGAGCAGTTGATATTAATAGTAATGGATCCTAAGTGATTTTTATTCCCAAAACTATTGCAAACTTTTTTCGGATACGTTATTCATCTTCGTAATTTGATTAACCAAGCAAATGATGGACTTATAAAAAGTCCATCACACACTAAAGATGGCTAAGTACAAAAGTTCGATATACAAGGCGCAGTGTTTTTCCCGAGGCTTTGACTATACATATGGTATGTCAAAGCCTCGGGAAAAACCTGCAACACCGTAGATCGGACTTTTTACAACGCCATCAGCACATAACAAACTACAGATAAGTATATTCAATCATTTTAAAGGAGTAAAAAATGGCTACAACAAATGACAATCTGAAAGAAGCTTTTGCCGGTGAAAGTCAGGCTAACCAGAAGTACCGGGCTTTTGCCAAGAAAGCAGAAAAAGATGGTTTCGTTAACATTGCAAAGCTGTTCCGTACCACTGCTGAGGCAGAGCGAATTCATGCAGAGGGTCACTTAAAGGCACTAGATGGAATTGCTACTACAGCCGAAAACCTGCAGGCTGCCATTGACGGAGAAACCTTTGAGTTCTCCAATATGTATCCCCCCATGGTTGACCAGGCAGTCGCTGAGGGGCACAGAGCCAAGACAATGTTTAAATTCGCAGTGGATGCAGAAGAAGTCCATGCCCAGATTTACTCCAAGGCACTCGAAGCAGTAAAAAACGGAGTTGATATGGATGTCACAGACTTTTATCTTTGCCCCATATGCGGCTATATTGAACTTGGTGCAGCCCCTGAAAAATGCCCGGTTTGCGGAGCAAAACAGCAGGTCTTTACCCAAGTAGCATAACGATGTTCCCCCCTCTGCCGGCAGCTTATTTGTAGACAAAGCTGTCGGCAGAGCTCCTATTATACAACCCGCCTTACACAACGCTCCGCCCCTTGTTCTTTTTCATTTATTGTGCAAACAGGAACAAATAAGGGCTCGCACCACCAAAGCGTACTCTGTCTCAGCCGTTTCCGGTCTGCCCATTGCATGGAGGGCAGGACTGCATTTTTTTGAAGTTCGCTAAATATAAATAGAAGTTGTTCTCCCTCGCGATCATTAACTATTTTGCAAAAGATAGAGCACCTTTTATCGCCGACAGATGCAAACAAGGAAGTGGGTCAATTGATTTTTCTGAATGCCCCAACCTGAAAAATCGTATAAAGAGGTAATAAGGGGTTGCTGGACATGATTAAGATTCACCATCGTTAACCTGGAGTTCTCATCAGTTCAGGCGGCGTCAGGTTCATTTTTTTTGGTAATGAATGGAAGCGTAAACTCCGGGTAAGCGTAGACTCAGCTAGCAGTCTCTATTCATTACAAAAATACAACCATTCAACCCCTCTTTATTTTCTGCAACGGTGACAACGACCCAACTTTTCTATATAATTAAACATATTCCAGCTGAGCTCTACCAGCAGCTACAGAAGCATCACTACCTGGAAACAAGTCTATGCCTCCTCCAGTCCAAGCAGCCACCCACAAAGGCCGTTATGAAAGTCTTCTCAATAGTATCTCCACCAATGATGTGGTTTGTATTCTTATTGTTGCAGACCCTGATGCCATCGCCAGTGCTCTGGCTTTAAAAAGATTGTTCTGGAGAAAAGTAAAGAAAACTCTTATCTGCCGGGTTAATGCTATTAAACGTTCGGATAATCTGGCCATGATCAGAGAGTTAAAGATCACCCTCCCTTACATTACAAAGGCAGACACCAGTGAGGTGACGACATGGGCCATGGTTGATTCACAGCCCCATCATCATAAATCTTTAAGCAATACCAATTTCAGGATCATAATCGATCATCACACGCCTGATCCAACTCTGAAAGCTCCTTTCAAGGATATCCGCGAGGAATATGGCGCGGTTTCTTCCATTATGACGGAATACCTTAGAGCGGCGGGGATTACTCCTTCGACCAAATTAGCCACTGCTCTATTTTACGGCATTAAGACAGACACAGATAACTTTGCCAGAACGTCAACTTACGATGATGTCAAGGCGTTTCGGTACCTTTATCCTCACGTTAATATTAATATTATAAAAAAAATTGAATCATCTGAAATCAACAAGAAAAACCTGGACGCATTCCGCAAAGCTTTCGAAGAGTTGCAATTTATAGGTGATACGGCCTATATCCATATGGGTGAAGTAAAGGATGCCGATTCTCTGGTGATTCTTGCCGATTTTTTTCTAAAGATGGCAGAGGCGACCTGGTGCATCGTGTCCGGTGTTTACGGTAAAAAATTAATTATAATTCTGAGAAATACCGGTTTTCGACTTGATGCGGGCAAACTTGCACAACGGCTGTTCGGTAAGCTGGGTTCTGCTGGAGGGCATAAGAACGCGGCTAGAGCAGAGATTCCACTCGCAGGGCTTGCAGACGAAACAGATGATTTATCGCAACTTGGAAAATATATTGCTGATAAAATCAAAAACCGTTGATCCTGTTTTGGAAGCTGGCAACACTTAATATCGCTGTTGCAAGATGCGATCGGCCACGAGGGCTTTATAAAACGAGAGGCAAAAATAACGAGTTGGTAAGGATCAATAATTTCACAAATATGTTTGTTCTTTCAGAGATTGGCATGTTTCCAGGAGTCTGTCGGCCTGAACCCTTTCTCTCCAGCTCGACGTTATTGCCGAAAAAACAATACTCGCAGGGAAGCGTAAACTCCGATAGTAAGTTTATGGCTGTGCCTCTTGCGTCGCATAAAAAGAATGCTTTGGGCCACAGCCGGTATCACTCCTGACAGGGACCGAGTTCAAACATGGTCTGTTTGAAAACTGCGCAATACCCTTGATCACACTGCATCTGTCCAGCTGGAACAATGACAATTAGCCATATACCCGCAATAATTCTTACAGCCCAAAACGGCTCAAACAAAAACGTGTATTTTAGTACATTTTTTTGCAATGAGCTTCATGCTGGAACCTTGCAGATTCTTTGCCGATTTCCATTACGCAACCGTCGGTCATATTCCTCTGTTACAATCGGATTTACTCCACTTTTTCTAAAAATAGCGGAGGGCAAATGAAGCATCGTGTTTAAATGTTGACAGGTGATACAGCTTGGCCGGCGAAAGGAGTAGGTCATCCCTCTGCACTATGTTGAGAAAGAAAGGTGGGCCTCCTGCAGCATCATAGTCCGGTTAGAGTCCATTTTCATCTCAAGAGAGGGCGAGTAGAATATTTATTTATATTAATTATTTACCAAGGAGGCAGGTATGTTTCCAGTATCATCCATATTATGTCCGAGTGACGGTAGTCAACATTCAGAATCTGCATTAAGCGTTGGCGTCGAGATTGCCGAGAAATTTGGTGCAGCATTACATGTTTTGCAGGTAGTCCAGCCGGTTCCGATAGTCATTGGATCAGGCTATGGCTCAACCTCACTTAACGGTTTTAATGTGCCGATGTATGAAGAAAAGCTGGTTAAAGATGCTGAACAGGAATTGTCCCAGATAGTGGAAAAAACTGTTCCAAGCACCGTTGAAGTAAGCACTCATATTGAGGTTGGATTAGCTGCTGATGCTATCAATGACTTTGCCGTAAAGAGTAAGATCGATCTGATCGTAATGGCTACCCATGGCCGATCCGGGTTGACTCATTTTATGATTGGTTCGGTAGCTGAAAAAACCGTGCGCAAGTCGACAGTGCCTGTTTTGATAGTTCCGGCTAAAGCTGCGGCCTAACCTGAAAAAACGTAACTATTCAACAGTAGCCCCAACTCTCCAAGATCTGCGGGCCCAGCATTCCGATATATCGAGGTCGGAGCTTATCTGCTAATCGGTCAGCTTGTGAACATTTGAAGCACTGCTGAACAGCATCACTTTCCAAATTAATCAGCCATCAATGGGGATACACCTATGCCATTTAGTCACGTATTGTGGACCGGGCAAAAAGATTGTTTTAATAGTCTAGGACAGCGGGTCGATTGTTGCGAATTGGGACAAAAATCTGAATATGAAATTGCCTTTTCCTGGCCTGATCCCCGTTTTGAACTAATTGATCAAAATATCATTAAAGATCGAGCGACCCAACTCATTTGGCCGCGCAATGCATCCCTTACTGAATATCCAATGGGTTGGTTCGAAGCCTTGCAATGGATAAACGAGCTCAACGAACAACAACTTTTTGGTAAGAAGAGTTGGCGATTACCGAACCGAAGAGAGTTGAGAAGTTTGATTGATCATAGCAGAAGTAATCCTGCTCTTCCCCAAGACCATCTTTTTCATAATGTTGCCATAGGATGGTATTGGACATCCACTACCTCTGCCATGAACACGAATTATGCCTGGTATATCCATATGGAAGGGGGGAGAATGTTTTATGGCAACAAGAATGAAAGTTACTGGCTACTACCGGTTTGCGGTACCAGCAACATTTTACCTCGAACCGGCCAAGAATCTTGTTTTGATAAAAACGGGCAGGCATCTCTATGTAATGAAACAGGACAAGATGGATTCTTTCGCTGTGGAGCAGAATGGCCGGCCCCTCGGTTTGTTATTGACGCACAAGGAGTACTGGACCAACTCACTGGACTGATCTGGCACCCTGATGGAAACCTGACGGATGGACCTGTTTCTTGGGAAGAAGCTTTATATGCTGTTAAATCCTATGCGGCTAAAACTCGTCAACCATTTCGCCTACCGACTATCAATGAAATGGAGAGTCTGGTAGATGCTTCTCAGCATTCTCCAGCCTTACCGCGCCGTCATTTTTTTGATAATCCGCAAGAGGCATATTGGACATCGACAACTAGTGGTTTTGAAACTGATTGGTCGTATGTCTTGTATCTTCATAAAGGAGCTGTAGGGGTTGGGTATAAAAGAAATAAAGATTTTCACGTATGGCCGGTAATGCACCATGACCAAAGGGTCATATAATACCAGCAATTGCCAAAAAATCGTAAAACGCAACCTAACTGTTAAGCAGCACCCAACTCTCCAGGATCTGCCCACCCAGCATACCGATATATCGAAGTCGGAGCTTATCTACTAACCTGTCAGCTTGTGAACATTCGGAGCACTGCTGAACAGGTACAGTTCGGGGTAGAGGTAAAGCATCATTCTTCCTTGGTATAGACGGAATTCCCTTCTTTTAAAAAAAATCTGAAATCAAATTGTAATATCAGCAATTAATGGTAAATGGTCAGAAGCCGTTCTGCTTAGCCGTGTCTTATAGGGTCTCAATGCGCTAAGCGCACCAATCGGCTTAACCCAGATCCTGTCGAGCTTAAGCAGTGGGATCCATGCTGGAAATGTCGCAGGTGAAGACGATTGAGTAAAAACCATTTGCACCGCTCGCATTGAACGTCCCCACACCAGCCATTCATTAAAATCGCCTAACAATACAGAGACATCGGCATTCTTGGTGCCGATAACCCGTAACAATTGGTTAATTTGAAAGTATCGTTCAGCAATACCAAGGCCGAGGTGCGTTGCCCAGATCGTAATGGAGGTCTCGATATCCGGAACATGAAGAACAATCTCAATAACACCACGCGGTTCTTTGCCCGTGACACTGATATTGATGCGGTTGACTGTAGAGATTGGCAATCCGGTTAAAATGGCATTTCCGTATCGAGTACCTGAAGTGGTAAGCGTGAATCCCTCAATAGCTTCCATCTCGGTTTCCAAGGCCAATCGGGCTAACATACTAGATGATTGCTTGTTACTGGAAGTGACCTCTTGTAGGGCAACAATATCAGCATTTAGTCCTTTAAGAACTGCCACTATTCTATCTATATTTTCTACTCCGTCCCGCCCCACGCATCGATGAACATTATAAGTTGCAATTCGAAAGTTCATTATGAACCGTTGTTTTTTCTTTTCCGGCTGCGCCTCTTTTTGATCCAATTTTTAAAAAAGGCCAGCCCGCCAATAGCAACAACAACTGCCGCAAAAAGTGCTGTATAGCTTGTCATGTCAGGTTGCTGCAAAGATTTGGAGAACCGATCGGCCACCATTGCAATCGCGACAATCCCTGGAAGAATACCAATAAATGTACCCCAGAAAAAATCTTTCACGCGTATAGCTGAGACTCCTGCAATGAGGTTGATTATGGAAAATGGTGCTACGGGTATTATCCGAAAAGCGATAATGGCCATGAGTCCCGACTCTTTAAGACGCTGATTAATTCTGTTTATCAGGCTTCCGGAAAAACGGGCAACAAATTCTTTTCCTAGAAGATTTCCTAAAAAAAACATTGTCATGGCACTGAGAAGTACCCCCACTAATGCATACACCCCACCAAACCATGGGCCGTAAACAACAATAGTTGCCATAATCATCAACGTAACAGGAAACGAAAGAAGACTAAGCAGTATATAAGATGCAGGGACAAGCAACGGACTGAAAGGATACTCTTTTATCAAGCGGGCATAATCTGTAACGGATTCGACGTTGAGATAATTTTCCAAAGAAGTCCAACGCCACAGTGCCACAAGCCCCAACACTACCAGGATCATCACCAGTATCTTGAGGAAATGGCGATAGGCCGGAAGTTGCTGTTCCGGGCGAACGAGGTAATCCAAAAATTCTTCAGGTTCAATGGGCTTTTCAGGATCAAGAAGCTCTGATTCAGGGACTATCCGGTCGAGGTCTTTGTCTATCTTACCTTCTAAAGTGCATAAACTCCGATCATTGCCGGACAGTGATTCCACTGCTGAAATAAGCGATTTCTTCCGAGAAACAGCCTCTTTCACTTGTTCGGGCACAACCCCAAGATGTTCGGCCAGCAAGGTATTCCGAAACGTTATGATAGCCTGCGCTGGAGCAGAATTTGGCTCTGCTGCGATGGCAAGATCGCACTCAGAATCCAATCCCAATGATCTGTTACTGAGATTTGAGGAGCCGATGCGGACAAAACAATCGTCAATAACCATTATTTTAGCGTGCACCATCAGGGACACATCTGCTTTTTTACTGATTCTTGGATAGTATACACGTAGTCGGTCATGCCTGTCAGCCTGCCGCAATACCCGCAGAATACGTCCTCGTAAAACATCCATGGTATGCTGCTCCAGCCAACCGCCGGTCTGCAATGGTAAAACAGCTATAATCTCCGGACCGTCCTCCTCAGCGAGCTTTTTCTCCAATGCCTCACAGACACGATATGAGCTCAGGTACTGGTTTTCTATGTAAATGTATTTGCCGGCTTTGGCGATCGTATCGCAATAGAGCCTTTCAACTTCTCTGATCTCTTCATGGCCATTATGTTGCGGTAAAGTACGAGAAATGGCCACAGTAACATTGCTTAAGTCAGGAGTAACACTCTCCGGCCAAGGGTCCCCATTCCTCCTGGGCTCACCTTTTTTCGGTTGGTCTTCACACGCCCTTTGCCATCGTTCACGTACTATTTGCCCCAATGCCGTTGCAGCTTCACCATCAACGAGCATCTGTACATCGTGAAACGGGGGATACGTATTTCCATCCGGATCGATTCGTAACTTATCATCCGGTCGATGCTCGGAGGTGTCCCAGCGCCATTTTGATAGATCAAAACCTCCTGAAAAGGCAACGAAATCATCGACAACCACGATTTTCTGATGCTGTGATGCGCCGACAGGATGCTCACCATCAAGGCAGAAATGAATATTTTTATGGGTTCTCCACTTTAATTTGTATCGCGGAAAAAACTCACGTTCCATTGCGTAAATCATGGCAAAGTCCCAGCTCAGCAGATAGATATCAAGTTCCCCTTTCTTGCTAGCCAGATAGTCAAGGAATTCTCCCAATGTCTCGGGTGATGCCTTTTTTTCACCATTGCGAAGCAAACGTAATTCGCTGTGCAGATCCCATCCAACAATCATGATCGAATGTTCAGCCTTTTCCATGGCTTCATACACAGCACGAAAATAGTTTTCGCCATCAATCAAAAAGGAAGCCCGATGCGCCTTTTTAAGATATCTGCAATTTTCACCAGGTTTGAATATATTTTCCATTGTCAAACTCATAAGCCTGCTTCTCTCACCTTTACCTGTTAATTTGAGTATAACTCGTTACGGGATCGGGTCGGCCATATAAAGTATCGTTTTTTACCTGTTCGTTACACGCGATTTTACCTTAACGACAAAAATTAAAAACAGTTAACCTAAATCCTGCAATCGGCAATACCTTCCCCTTATGCTGAGTTAATAACCGTTCAATAGTTTTCCATATGCGTACAAACAAATATGGAGCGGCTTAACAGTTACCCTCTTTTTGGCCTTTTCCCTCTCTTTCCTTGCCGAGAAATCACTCAAGCATTACCGTGTAAAAAGTATAAGACAAATTCCAACTATTGGGAGAAGAGAAGCATGTTGAAAAAATTACTGATGCTCACCATCATGATATTAATGCCTATAACTGCGGTTTGGGCCACTTCTGCAGTTCCAAAAATGGAGGCAGAAAAACTGCAGGCAATGCTAGGTTCGCCGGGCGTAATTGTCCTTGACGCCCGCGCTGCAGGTGCCTGGAAAGATAGCACCGAAAAAATTCAGGGAGCAATTCGTGCTGCATCCGAAGACTATCAACAGTGGAAAGCACAATACTCCAAAAATGCGACTATTGTTCTCTACTGCAGCTGACCAAGTGAAGCGACAAGTGCCAGGTTGGCACAAAAAATGATAGACAACAACTACTCTAAAGTATTTGCTCTAAAAGGTGGTTGGAATATGTGGAAGGAAAAAGGATTTCCCGTTGAAAAGAAGTAACGTTCCTTAAACGACAAGCAGGCACAGCACGTTACTTCTGCCATCATCTTGGCGTGTGACTGCTGTGTCAGCTAATGGAGTGATTGCTCACCCAAACAATCCAGCAAACGGGATGATTATTATTGTGTTGCTGCTCTCAGCTAGACATCGGTCCGATTTTCGTCTGTAACTTCGTTGCAGGTGTCCCCCTTATTGACTCACCGCTACAACTGCTGCACGTGCCTCCCCCGCCGGAATGACACGTTTCACCAAGCTCCTGCTGTCTCTTGGTCTTTTTTTTTCGACCGGACATGACCAACCAAGCAAACCCCACAAATCCAATAAAAGTAATGCTGAAAATTAGAAAAAATTCACCCATGGGACCTACCCGCCAAAGTCATCAAAATGAATATTACTTGGTTCTACGCCCAGGTTATCGAGCATGTCCAGTACGGCGGAAATCATCATAGGCGGCCCGCACAGGTAATACTCCACGTCTTCAGGAGCTGGATGCTTTCCGAGATATTCATCATACAGTACTTGATGAATGAATCCGACCTTACCTGTCCACTCATCTTCCGGTTGGGGCTCGGACAACGCCACATGAAATTCAAAATTAGGGAACTCCTCGGCAAGCTGCTCAAACTCATCATCATAAAAAACTTCTTGGCGACTGCGTCCCCCATACCAGTATGCAACCTTTCGTTTGGTTTTTCGTCCTTTAAACAGTTCAAAGATATGACTTCGCAAAGGAGCCATCCCGGCACCACCGCCGATATAAATCATCTCCGCATCACTTTCTTTGATAAAAAATTCACCAAAAGGACCGGCAATGGTCACCTTATCGCCTTCTTTTAAATTAAAAATGTAGGAGGAAGCCTGCCCCGGCGGAATACCTAAAGGTCCTCGCGGTGGCGGGCTGGCAATTCGTACATTGAGCTTAATGATTCCTTTTTCTCCTGGATAGTTTGCCATGGAGTAGGCCCTGGTAACAGGTGTATGGACATGCGACTGATACTGGAACATCTTGAACTTGGTCCAATCACCAAGAAATTTTTCATCAATATCAAAACTCTTGTAATTCAACGCATGGGAGGGAACCTCGATCTGTATGTATCCACCCGCCTTAAAATTTACTTCTTCACCCGGCGGCAAATCCAGTACCAGTTCTTTGATAAAAGTGGCTACGTTCCTGTTGGAACGGACCGTACACTCCCATTTTCTGGTCTCAAGCATCTCTGCCGGAACCTTTATCTTCAAGTCCCGCTTTACAGGCACCTGGCAGGAGAGACGATAACCAGCTTTTGCTTCATAGGGCTTAATTGCAGAAAGCTCAGTAGGCAAAATTGCTCCGCCGCCATCTTCAACCACACAGCGACACTGACCGCAACTTCCACCGCCGCCACAAGCTGAAGAAAGAAAAATATCATTGGCTGCCAAAGTGGTCAGCAGCTTCCCCCCGGGTTGCACCTCCAGTTCCTTTTCATCATTGATAAGGATCGATATCTCGCCACCGGGCAACAAGACCTTTTTCGCAGCGACAATGAGGCTGACCAAAATAAACTGAATAGTCACAAAACAGAGCACCCCAAAAATAATTTCATTCATAGCACTGTCTCCAAAAAGGTAGCGGTCGAACCAGCAAAACAACATCGAGTATACATCTTTTGACCACCATTAAAATCCGGCAAGACCCATAAAGGCGAGAGCGATCAATCCAGCACTGATAAAGGTCACTCCCAGGCCACGCAATCCTGCCGGCGGGTCAGCATATTCCAGTTTTTCCCTGATGCCTGCAAGAAGTACCACCGCGAGAAAAAACCCACCGCCGGCACCAAACCCGTAGGCAACACTCTCGCCAAAGGCCAAATCACGTTCAACCATAAACAAGGTACCGCCAAGGATGGCGCAGTTCACTGTCAACAATGGCAGAAAAATACCCAAGGTATTGTAGAGAGCCGGAATAAAACGATCAAGCACCATCTCTAAGATTTGGACAATAGCAGCAATAATACCGATGTAGGTCAACAGCCCGAGAAAGGTCAGATCTATATTCGGTTGCCCGGCCCAGGCAAGAGCTCCGGCCTTAAGTACCTTATTTAAAAGCAGGTTGTTAATAGGGACGGTGATCAGCATCAAAACCAGTACCGCAGCCCCCAGGCCAACGGCACTTTTCACTTTCTTGGAAATCGCCAAAAAAGTGCACATGCCTAGAAAAAAGCTCAGCGGCAGGTTCTCAATAAAAAGAGATCGAAAAATGATATCAAAATAGTGCGCCATTACGCTTTCTCCTGCTGAACGGGATCTATGGTACGCAGAAACCAGATAAGGATGGCAATCAGAAAAAAGGCACTCACTGGAAGCAACAAAAATCCATTTCGCTCGTACCAGCCACCATTGGTTGTCAGCTGGAAAATTTCCCACCCGAAAAGGCTTCCAGAACCAAACAACTCCCTGATAAAAGCAACAAACATAAGCACAAATCCGTAGCCAAGCCCGTTACCGATGCCATCAAGAAAGCTGTTCACCGGCGGATTGCTCATGGCAAAGCCTTCGGCCCGCCCCATGACAATGCAGTTGGTTATAATAAGACCGACATAGATCGAGAGCTGCTTGGAAAGATCAAAGTAAAAAGCCTTGAGGAATTGATCAACCAGGATGACCAGGGTGGCAATCACTGTTATCTGGATGCCAATGCGAACAGAATTGGGGATCTGATACCGGACGATGGAAATAGTCAAGCTGGAAAAAGCCACCACCAAGGTCACACAGATAAACATCACAAAAGCAGTGGTCATCTGGGATGTGACAGCCAGGGCTGAACATATCCCCAAGACAAGCAGCGCTATGGGATTGCGCTCAATGATCGAACGTAGGAGTAAATCTCTTTTCCGGTCATCCATTGAAACCTCCCTCTTTTTTGATCCGCTCAATAAATGGTTTAAAGCCATGGTCACCGAACCAGAACTGCATTAAATCGCTCACCCCGTTGGCGGTCATTGTGGCTCCAGACAAACCGTCGATTTCATAAGCTGCCTGCTCACCACTTTTCTCGGCACTGCCCTTGACCACTTGCAGGCGAACTGCTCGATCCTGATCATACACCTTCTTGCCCTGCCACCCTTTTTGCCAGTTTGCATTTTCCACTTCACCGCCCAAACCCGGCGTTTCGCCATGGGCATAAAAACTGACCCCGCGAATGGTGTTCAAATCTGCATCCAAGGCAACGTAGGCAAACATAGTAGACCATAACCCCTTGCCGCGAACAGGGAGAATAACCTGCTCTATCGTATTATCATCCCCGGCGATCAGGTACACCAACGAATACTTTTCCAACCGGGAAAGACGGGCAAGATCCTCTTCTTTTGCAAGCGGTCTGCCGAGTTCATCGCTAAAGGCAGCCTTGGTCTGGTTGAACTCCTCAGGAGAAAGCTGTTCCTCGGCAACAAAGCTACCGGTTGCAAGCTCCACCAAACGGGTTTCAACAACCTTAAACTGATCAGCCACCGAAACATCATCTTTGAAAATCCCGGCCGCCCGTAAAATATTCTTTTTCTGATCCAGCTGACGATTTGACTCCTGCAGCGGACGCAATCCAACAGCAGCCCCTGCCACCAACAAAGAGCAGGCAAAGGCCAGCACCAGTACCGAATAAAACGGTTTTAAAGCAGATTCTTCAGCCATGACGCATTATCCTTCGTTTAATATTGGCCTGCACCACAAAATAATCAAGCAGCGGTGCCAGAATATTGCCCAGTAAAATCGCCAGCATGACCCCTTCCGGATAGGCTGGATTAGCCACCCTGATGGCAATGGCCAGCACGCCGATAAAGCCACCGTAAATCCACATGCCGAGCCGTGTCTGCGCGGCAGAGACTGGATCTGTCGCCATAAAGGTAAGCCCAAAAGCAAAGCCTCCCATTACCAAATGCCAGTGAGGCGGTATCTCCCGCAACGGATTCTCAGCTCCAGGCACCACATAAAATACAGTGGCCATAAAGAGCCCACCCAGGACCATTGAGAGCATGATCCTCCACGAGGCGACACCGGTAACAAGCAGCAGGACAACTGCAAACAGGCAGGCAAGAGTGGAGGTTTCCCCCATGGAACCGGGGATTGATCCGATAAAAGCCTGCCCCCAGCTATAGTCTAAAGTGGCCATAGCTTGTCCAGGCTCACTGCCCGCGACCATACCGATAGGAGTGGCGCCAGTGAATCCGTCCACAGCTGTCCAGACCTTATCCCCGCTCATTCTGGCTGGGTAAGCAAAGAAAATAAAAGCGCGAGAGGCCAAAGCCGGATTCATAAAATTTCGACCAACTCCCCCAAAAACCTCTTTGGCAAAAATAACCCCAAAACTGATCCCCAGCGCAACCTGCCATAGTGGAACCGTCGGCGGCAAGGTCAAAGGAAACAGGAGACTGGTAACCAGAAAGGCCTCAGACATTTCATGGCCGCGAATAATGTTAAACAGGACTTCCCAGACACTGCCGACGATGACCGTTACCAGGTAAATGGGAAGAAAATACAAGGCACCATGGAGAAAATTGCTCAGCATGCTTGATGGATCACAGCCAACAAGGGCCATAATATCTCCCCGCCAACCTCCTGGCGAAGATATTCCCAGCTGCTCCAAGCCACTGTTTGCCTGGTATCCGGTATTCCACAGTGCCATGATCACACAGGGAATAAGGGAAAAAATAACAATGATCATGATCCGCTTATAATCGACAGCGTCACGAATGTGCGGCGCAACCCTGGTTATTCGGTTGCTGTGAAACAAAAAAGAATCGGTTGCCTCATAGAGCGGATACCATCGCTCCAAGGGGCCACCCTTTTCAAACTGAGGGGCTAATTTTGCAAACTGATCGCTAAGAAAGCTCATGTCGTTTTAAGGTGGCTGTAATTGCTGATTGAATCATGCAACATGGCTGAAATTCGGCCCGGTGCACGTCTAATGGCTATAAATGAATGAAAATTTCCTCCCATGCATCTATCGCCCGCCCTACCCTTCCTGCTCAAGCGTACCAAGGACCGCACGCAGCATAGGGCCAAATTCATTTTTACCTGGACAAACAAAGGAACAAAGCGCAAGGTCTTCTTCCACCAGCTCCAGACAGCCCAGCTCAGCGGCTTTTTCCGCATCACCCACTGCCAGACTTTTCAATAAAGGAAGTGGTATGATATCCAGGGGCATAACTTTTTCATATACCGAAAGTGGATATATGGCCCGGTGCCCTCCCCAGACAGCAGTAAGAAAAGAGAAGCGGCTTTTCTGTTTTGCAAAGGCAGATAAAAAAAGGCCGGTGGCTGTAAAACGGTCCTTACCCGGACTCAACCATCCAAAAAGTGACCTGCCACTGCCTTCCCGCAGAGTTGAAACCTGTCGGTGATACCTGCCAAGGTATCCGGTAAACTCGCCCACAGCTCGCCCATCCAAGACGCCGCCGGACAAAAGTCTATATCCATCGGCTGCCACACGTTCATCACTGCAAATCTCATCCAGGGAAGCTCCTAGATGCGTTTGCACCAATGCCGGAGCCGTGAAGCCCTCGCCGCTGAAAGCAACCACCGTATTGGTTGACAAACAGCCATGGGTAAACAGGTAGCCAATCCGGATAACATCCTGACAATCAATGTGCCAAACCTGTTTTTGAGCATGGACCGGGTCAATGAAATGAATATGAGTGGATGGCAGGCCAGCCGGATGAGGACCGTCAAATGCCCATGTGGTAACTCCAGCCACATCAGTTGCTGCCACATCAGTAGCATTGGGAGAGACACAGAGATGAAGCGGTACCTCCAACATTTTTTGTAGCACTCTCAAGCCCAGCTCAAAACATGCTTTATCTGCTGCAATGATGATTGCCGGGTCAGCAGCCAGAGGATTGGTATCCATGGCCGTAATAAAAAGTGAGGACGGCACACTTTCCGCTGCCGGTATACGACCAAAAGGACGAGTTCTCAGAGCCGTCCACAATCCCGATTCCTGCAACAGGCCGCGAATAACCTCAGCCTCCTGCTGTTCAACCGGTACCTCAGTGGCTTGGGCAAAAGACACCGCCTCTTCACCTTCCAGGCTTATAACCAGCGATTCAAATTTTCGCTTCGCCCCTCTATGAATTGCTTTTACCGTGCCACTGCCTGGGGCTGTAAACTGAAAGCCTGGATTTTTTTTATCAACAAATACCGGCTGCCCCAGTTTAACCTGCTCCCCTTCCTTAACCAGCATGGTGGGTTTGAGTCCGAGGTAGTCATCCCCCACAAGGGCCACATGACGGACAGCAGCCCCCTGCCTGATCTGCTGCTGGGGCAAACCTTTCAGAGGTAGGTCCACCCCCTGTTTAATGGTGAATGTCTTCATATCATACCTCAAATCCACTGGTACGATATTGGCGCAGGTCCTTATCTATGAGTAACCCTTCACAATGCTCCATCGTTTCCAGCGTTGCTAAAGCCTTTTCCGGCCCTTGCACCATGGCCGCAGTAGCGAGGCCATCGGCCATGGCAACGGATGGAGCGGTGACGGTAGCACTTGCAAGTTCAGGAGGCGACATACCGGTTCGCGGGTCTATGATATGATGATGCCGCATATCCTCTGTAAACCATTGCATATAATCACCTGAAGTTGCTATGGCGGTAGGCCGACTCACCTCCATGACCATCATTTCTTCAACATTTTGAGGGCGAGGATTGCGAACGCCGATACGCCACGGCTTGCCCTGAGGCTTGGCTCCGGATACCATCAGGTCACCGCCGGCCTCAACATAGACATTATGAAAACCAAGCTCCTGCAAAACAGCCACACCCTGGTCAACGATGTATCCTTTTCCTATCCCATCAACCGTGATCGACATGCCTGATTGACGAAAGGCCGCCCTATCACCGGTCCACTCAATTGCTTGAAAATCCACCAGACCGCGAGCAGTGTTCAGCTGTTCTTCTGTTGGCAACGCATCGGTGGCATAGAGATCAAGCAGGGGCAGAACGGTGATATCAAAGGCACCGTCCGTCGCCATGCTCACATCTCGTGCCAAGGAAAGAATAGATTGCAATGCATGCGAGGGATTGTTCACGACTCCATAGCGGTTAAGCCGCGACAATTCGCTCTCCTTCAGGTGCCTGCTCAACAGTTGCTCGACCTCACCCATCTTGTGCAGGGTTGCCTCAACCCCTTGCAAACAGGCATCCTGGTCAGGTCCGCAAACGATAAGGTTAATTTGGGTACCCATCATTTTGCGGGACTCCCGTACGATATGAGGGATAGCCCTGGTCGGACGAATACCGAATTGATACAGCCCGGCACCGGCACCTGCCACCGCGACTATCTGCAGAAACCTTCGCCGATTGAAACGTGGTTTGCTTTTCCTGCTCTCAGTCATATTTTCCTACCTTTTCCACAAAAGTTTTCAAATCCGATAGTAACTCTTCAGCGAATAACAAAAAACCTCGCCTTAACCTCGACCTGTACCTGTTTAGCAGTGCTCCAAATGCATATAAACAGACTGCCTTTCTGCTCCCTTCCTCTATATTCGGAAACATCCCTCTATTAGCTTTCGCGCTGCAACAGGAAAGTTTTCCGGCATGTTAATCGTTTCTTCTCACTCAGAATATGCTCTAATAGCTGATCGCCAAAAGCGCGGACAGCATGACTATATCGTGCAAAAGTCAATAAATCGTGAAAAAATGCCCTATACTGTACGACCGTAAGTTGATCATTATATAGCATAAGCAGAAGCAGCATCAGGGTATTGAAATATACCAAACCTGCTGATCGGGCGAGAGCCAATACATGTTTATCATCAGAAAGAACTGCCAGTCGACGGTCGGATGCAACAGGACAAAGAACCTGATCTGCAGCACCCGGAGGCGATTCCACGTAAATGACCTGTACGGGGAGGGAACGACCAAACTCCTGCAGCACCTGGGGAACAACCAACAACCGGTAGACGGATGCCAGGCGGTTCAGAAGCCCAAGTCGCTCAAGATAGATCAAGGTTGAAGTATCGATAACACCACCCTTGAATTGCTGCACATCATGTAAGGCAGTTTTAATATCCATGGTCATGGTAATTTATTGGGTTACTTCATAATATCCGGCTATAGTAACATAAACGGATAGAAATAATCATCATTGTTAATAAAAAGATGAAAAAAAGAGGTTCAAAAATGGATCTACAGCTGATTATAGATCAGGAAGCCTGCATCCAGTGCAGTGCCTGCGTCAAAGATTGCCCCTATGAAATTTTGGAACTTTCCCCTGACTTTCCAGCGGTCATAGCTGACAAAGCCGACCAGTGTATCCAGTGTCAGCACTGTCTGGCAGTCTGCCCCACAGGAGCGCTGTCGATCCTCGGCTTTGATCCGCAGGATTCCCTCCCTCTCAAGGGGCAACTGCCGACACCTGAACAAATGGATATACTTATCAGGGGAAGACGCTCTGTTCGCAGATACAAATCGACTCCGCTGGAAAGCAGCGTAATTGATACGATGATGGCCACTATCGCCCATGCTCCTACAGGCGTCAACAGGCGCGAGTGCCTCCTCACAGTGGTTGAGGAAAAGGCGGTGATGGAAAAAATTGCCAACGAAACCATCGCCGGAATACGGAAAAAAGCAGACACCGAAACGCTTCCCAAAGGTTTGGAGTTTTTTGCAGGTATTGTCCGAGCCTGGGATAAGGGAAAGGATGTGCTTTTTAGAAAAGCGCCCCACATGCTGATCATATCAGTTCCTAAAACCGGCCCTGCCCCGGGGGCAGATCCAATTATTGCCTTCAGCTATTTCGAACTGCTGGCAGCCAGCATGAATATTGGTACCCTTTGGGATGGCTTGGCAAAATGGGCTATTACCGATATTGTTCCGGAAATGCAGAAAAAAATAGGTATCCCTGAGGATCACCAGATTGGGTACGTGATGCTATTTGGAAAACCGGCAGTTAAATATTTTCGCACTGTACAACGGGATAAGGCTAATATCAGACGCGTTACTTATAAATAGCTGCCAGGAGAGAGTAAGGTTCAGAGGAGGTAATTTGGCAATTACCTCCTTTTCGATGCCTGTGTTCTTGCATAATCTTGATCCCAACACCCATTTTTGAACGATCACTATTACCCGCATAGAGTGGCTACCGGAGTCTTCGCTTCCCTGCGAGGATTATTTTTTTAACATAACGAAGAGATTGGACGAAAAGGCAGTAAATCAACTGGCTCATGTATATTTCAATGCCTGTTTTTTGCTGAAACTTTTCCACCAACCAATAAGCTACAGCCAGCCCTTATGTCAACTCCTGCACCGAACAGTCCTTTTATTTACATGGCCCCGCTCAGGGGAATCACCGACGCGTTGTTCAGACGAGTATACACACGCCATTTTTCTGGCGTGGACGCCGCACTTGCGCCGTTCATCATCCCCCATCACCAAGCGATCCAGTCAAAAAAATTGCTCAAAGATATCATACCCGAAGCAAACGTTTCCGGGCTGAAACTGATTCCTCAGCTTCTGAACAGCAGCGCAGACGATTTTCTGGCTGTAGCGGCCCGAATTCACGACCTGGGATACGACGAAGTAAACTGGAATCTCGGCTGCCCGGCACCGATGGTGGCAAAAAAGAAAAGAGGCTCGGGCCTGCTGCCGTATCCTGATGAAATCGAGTCTTTGCTGGAGAAGGTAATGCCCCGGCTGAAACCTCGTCTATCGATCAAAATGAGGCTTGGTTACCGAGACTACGAAGAATCCATGGAACTGCTGCCCCGGTTGAACAAATACCCGCTTGCAGAGATTATCATCCATCCCCGCCTGGGAACCCAGCTATACAAAGGAAAAGCGTCCCCGGAACATTTCAGCTCACGCATGGATCATACCGGGCACACACTCGTCTACAACGGCGATATCGTCTCTCTCGAATCATTTACCGAACTGCAGGAAAAACTGCCTGGGATCGATCGCTGGATGATCGGCAGAGGCTTGGTCGCCGACCCGCTGCTCCCGGAAAAAATAAAGGGAATCAAAATTCCCGAAGAGCAAAAACAAAAAAGACTGACCTTATTCCACGACGAACTCTACGCTGCCATGAAAGAGAACCTGAGTGGCCCGGGCCACCTCCTCGGTCGCATGAAACAGGTATGGCCGTACTTTATCGACTCTTTCCCGGAAAAAAAGAAGCAACTTAAGAAAATCATCAAAGCATCGACGGAAACGAAGTATTTGGAGGCGGTTGAGGCGGTAATAAGCAAGGAGTGAGGTCTGAGGAGTGTACTCCTGTATGACTCCGGTGGCTCCAAGAACTTCCAGACCAGCACTTTCCTTAGTGAAATTGGTAACTGCAGAAAAATGAGAAGTGGGGAAGCAAGGGAAATCCCGTAGCCAAAAATTTTGAGAAAAGTAAAGGTAAACTTGATTATTAATCTGCTTCATCTCCTTGGCTTATTGATGCCTAATGTACCTCTTTTGATTGGGGCCAGTAAGACATATTCTCATTGATGGACCGTAAGTACGCCAGGTAACCATTCCCAACATTACCCGCAAAGTCTCACCAAACCACACTCAGATTTCCACAATAACTTTCGCTATATGCTCGGACAGCTTACCAATCAAGCGACTCTGGGCTGCTACCAGTGCATCATATCCTCCCACTGCAACCGGTTCACGAAGAGAGCTTCGATGAACGACAGTCCCTTTTTCTTCGCCTTCTCTGTGAATCACCCAAGTCGTTTCAAGTACGGCATATTGATCTAGTCGGCCATCAAACTGACGTATGTCAATGATAATGCGAATCTCGGGCTGGAAATAATGCTCCCAAGGACGAATCATTACCTGATCGGTATTCAACAAACGGCTCAGATTATCTGCCATCACGCGGAGAAAATTTTTCTCCAGTGATCCGCCCCATCTATGAAATTCGTCTATAACCAGACGGCTTTGACCAGTGCGTGTAACAATTGAAGGACGATCAAGCTCACTTGGAAATTTAACGGGACCAATTCCAATGGCAAGCGAGGGAGGTGATGACGACATTGTTTGGGTGGAGATGTTCTCGATGGGGTTGAGAGTATAATACACCGCCTTGGGAGTCTTTAAACTGCAACCACATACTGCTACGGATAGGAGCAACAGGAATAACAGGGAATATTTAGCAGATGTAATCATTATTAATCCTCAAGTTTTTTTCCTTGAATCAAAGCTTCCGGGTGCCGGTCCAACATATCGGCAAGATTGTTAATTGATCGAGCAGCTTTGCCGATTTCCTGAAGCGACCGCAGTAAATTTTCCTGTAAGGGGGAGTCCGTACTTACCGAGCCTTTCACCTCTTTGATAAGGTCGTGCAATTCTTCCAGAGTAGCTGTGACTTCCGGCATGGTGTCTGCGTTAAGATTTTTTGTTGTTAATTCCAAGTCAGCTAAAATTTCTTGCAAGGATTGCATAGATTGCTGCACGTCAGGACTATTGACCAGTTTTTCAATGCCTGACAGGGAACCTTGCAGACTTTGTCCGATCTCCTCTATGGGTAACGTATCAATCCTTTTGATCAAATTAGTCACCCCTGCTATAACAGCCTGGGTTGAAGAAGGAATACTAGGGATGACCAGGAGGTCTTTGTACACTGTCTCTTCAACCAGGGGGGCATCAGGATAATAATTCACATCTACAAACAATTGCCCTGTCAACAGATTGCCTGTGTTGAGCTGGACTCGTAGGCCGTCTTTGATCATCTTTTTGATCTGAATATCTGGGGTGAGGTTATCACGCTCAGTAATGCCAAGACGTTCGCGTTCAATAGTGACACCTACCATTGTTGAAAAATTCATTTTATTTTCAGTAATTTTCAACTCAATATCCGTGACTGTACCTATCTGAATACCACGAAATTCGACAGGCGCTCCAATGGATAGGCCGCGAATGGACTCAAAAAATTCCAAGTAGTATTGTTCTCTCAATGTATATTGATCATCTTGGGCCTCTTCACGTGTTTCATACAGCTTAAACTCCATATTTTCAGAAGCGGATGTTTCCTGGTGGGTATGAGAAAAGTTCTCAAATGCCAAGCCGCCAATCATAAGCGACACAACGGAATCCGTATCCACACGTATTCCGTTGGCAGTTAACTGCATATCAAGACCACTCGCTAACCAAAAACGTGTGTTTTCAAGAACGAATTGATCATATGGATTCTCTATAAATATATTTACCCCTACATTGTCACCCTTTTCCTCCAACCTGTAATCCACGACCTGGCCAACTTTTACCTGGCGAAAATATATTGGAGAGCCGGGGTTAAGGGAACCAAGTCGTGGCCCAACCAGTTTAAACCTCTTGCCCTTACTGGCACTGGTTACAAGGGGAATTGCTTCAAGTCCTACAAAATCCCGTAGGGGTTTTCCCTTGTCAGACGGTTCAACACCGATATAGGCTCCTCCGAGAAGCGTGCTTAATCCGCTCACCTCGGTGGCTGATATGCGTGCCCGTACCACCCAGAATTTTGTTTGATCGGTCAGGTATGGCTCCGCCCCTTTGTTCAGTTGTACCCGCAATATAACCTGGGAAAAGTTTTCACCTATATCTATGGATTCAACAACGCCAACATCAACAGATTTATACTTCACCTTGGTTTTGCCTGCTTCAAGACCATCTGCAGTGGCAAATTTAATGGTTATCACAGGCCCTTTCTCTGTTATCGCTTTATAAGCGAGCCAGCCACCAACCAGCAATGCAACGACAGGGACTAACCAAACGATTGAAATAGAACGACGCGGCTTGATAATTGGGTCGGTAGTTGGAGGGCCAGGTGAAACATCATCAGTTTTCTCAATCATCTGTATTCTCAATGTTATCCCAAATAAGCCGGGAGTCAAAAGATTCAGCTGCAAGCATGGTAATGACTACAACCATGGCAAAAAAAAGCGCCCCCAAACCAGCTGCAATATTAGCAAGTGCTCCCATATGCACCAGGGCAACTAAAATGGTGATTACAAAGATATCAAGCATTGACCATCGACCTACCGCTTCTGTCAGATGGTATAAACGGGTACGGTCTACAGGGCGCCATTTCCAACGCAACTGTACAGAGAGCAACAATACAATAAGAATAATCAACTTAAGTAAGGGGACAAAAACACTGGCTATAAAAATAATGAGAGCAATAGGCCAGCTCCCGGAATGAATGAAATAAATCACTCCACTCATGATGGTATCAGGCTGTACCATTCCAATAGAAGATGTATACGTAACTGGTAAAATGTTCGCAGGAATATAGAAGATAAAAGCTGTAATAATAAGAGCCCACGTCCGGGCAATACTATCTGGCTTACGGCTATGTATAACGGCCCTGCAACGAGGACATATGCTCTTATTGCTGGAAAGTTTACTCAGCAAGTGGCAGCGGTGACAGGATGCCAACCCCGCCTGTTTTGCCGTCGTTGATTGCATGTTCACTAATACTTGATCTTTTTCCATATCACGTGAGCATCTAAGGTCACTGTCATCGCAGAAAAAACGAAAATAAGAGCAAAAAAAGCATACAGTGCTACTCCTGGAATAATCGTCGCCATTTTAATCAGCTTGATTGCAGACACCAATATACCTAACAGAAAAATCTCCAGCATTCCCCAGGGCTTGAGCATGAAATACAGACGAAAGACAGGAGCAAGGAAAGGCGGTGTCTGGTTTACGCTTAATGGTGCCAGGATATATACCATGGCAAGTAAGTGAAACGCCGGCACGATAACAACGGTAAACAGAACCAAACTGGCGATGATGAACATGTCTTGTTGGTACAGTTGAAAAATCCCGGTGGCAAGTGTTGTTTCCCTGAGTTGCGAGCCTATTCTAAACCCTAGAAACGGATGGGTATTGGCGATCACATAAAAAATCACCCCAGCCACGGCAAAGGCAAGCGAGCGGTTGATACTGTCCCGCTTTGGCCGATAAAGAGGAGTGCCACAACGTGAACAGCAGGCTGATCCTCCAAGAGGGACATCTCCAATGCGATGAAGTAAATCGCATGCATGGCAAGCTATGAGTTGTTTTTCCATTATTTCTTACCTCTAGCGTTGTAGCTATGCATTTACAAAATGCGCTTGTAAACATATTTTTTATTGTTGTCAGTTCTCACTTCACCGAATACCATTTATTATTTTTAGGCTGGGCTTGCCTGCCAGAGGTTTAACTATCAGTTCGTTGATAATTGTTATCTTAACGACCTGGAGATCTATCTTGCAAAGGGTCTCAAAACCTGAACCCTACGCCTAGTACAGGACCACTCAATATCATTTCCTGCATCACATTGCTGTCATCCAGGTCATAATCCAAGTGTCTGTAGCCAAAACGTATATCACCCCAACTGAACCGGTAACCGACCCCCGCAAACAGCTGCCAGGTAAGGTCAGATCCACCTGCACCAATATCGGCATGATAAGGAATATACCAGTTTTCATTTAATTGAATACGACCTCTAATTCCAACTATCCCATCTAGCACACCCTCTGATTCTGACACGCTGTTCGGAGGGTGAGATACCGGCAACGGACCGTTGAAGCCGAGCGAAGTGTCGACGTCCACGGTAAGGTAGCGAACCCCGCCAATCAGGGAGAGTGAACCTTGCTCCCCGTTTACGACTGCATAGCCGGCTGCACCGGTCAATATCCAGGAACTAAGGTCCAGGTTGACGGAGCCGGTTACTGGTTCGCCTGAGCCTGTATAAAATGTCTGGTTGGTGTCATCGCCGACATCCATATAGACAATATCAGCGATGATGGACCATCTGTTATACTTTGACTCAACACCGGCCATAAGTATCATTTCTAGGTTTTCGAGGATGTCTGATGCCTCATAGGAAAAATCTGCCCCAGAGCCGGGACCACCTGGGTAATGTACAGTTCCGTCAATCCCGGCAAACCACCCGTAGATTCCTACCTCGTGTACCCAGGTATCTGTGTCAGCAGCGCTTGCATTGTTCACGCAACAGGCAAAAGGCAGCAAACTCGCCAGTATCGCGCACGCGGTTTTACCAGGTAACCAGCCAAACGGTCTCATCTTGCTCTCCATTTCAAGTTGAATCAGTTGTGTCACTACAGGGTACTTTTTTTATGTGGTCTCTACTTACTTCACCCAACCTACGTCCTTGAGTGCGTCAAGGCAACGTTTGCTTACATTGGTTTTATTTTTCTTTAGACATTCGAGCAATCGACCTTCACCCGGTTGAATATTTGAACAATTATTGGTCAAATCTGCATCGCATTCGTGGGTAGTGTACGCAAGGTTAGTGACGGTCCGGTTGAGTTGGCCAATAGAGTCGTAGAGGGCCATTTCACAACGCGGAGAAAGTTTATCGCTAAAAGCATACAGGCAAGCGAGGATACGATTTTCCCCAGGTGTGACATCTTTGCAGTAACTATTCAATTCTGCCTGGCATCCTTCTCCAAAACGATCTAGCGCGGCTTTAATTTCTTGTTCCGCCGGGCTTTCGGATGCAAATACTGACGGTACCAGGAAAAGTATTGTCGCAAGTGCAAAGAGTGTATTTTTTTTCATCGTTTACTCCTTTTAATTGAGAGAGTTCCAGGTTGAATAAGTAGTATAGGTCATCCACGGCATAGTGGTTGACCAGGCGCGGCACAAGGAATATTACCGTCTTCCTACCCTGTTAACAGGGCCGCCACGGTTATAGCGAGTATTGCCCCCTGGGCCAATAGGGGTACGCCGGGCAACGCCAGCATAACTGATGGGCGTGGCGGGCCTGCCCACGACAGCTTCCGCAATGGAGCAGAGTGATCCTTGCGGTGGGATTTCAAATTTTCCGTTCCATGCGATAACTATGGCAAGTAGCGCAACCCCTAGTAGTATTTTTTTAATAACCGATTTCATTGATTTTCATCTCCTTGCACTTCCGGGGGGAGTTCATCAAACTCTATCAGTTCCGTTTCCTTGATCTTTTTTGCATCAATTGGCGGGATGAACACGAAGTCTTCGGTTGTTGGGTCAACGTTGGTTTTCCAGTCTTTGATGGTGATGGAGTACTGCGGGGCACTGTTCATTGTCTTACTGGTGACGACCATTTTCCGGGGAATAGGTTTTTCCCCTGCCTCTACCCACAGCTGCCAGTCCGTTTCAAAGTTGCGAAACGCCAGGTGTTCACATTCCACACCGTTTATGACTCCCCTGCCTATGTATTTGGCTTCAATGACATCGGCCATAAGGAGAGGAAAAGAGTCACCCAGTAAAAGGTCAGAGCCAGGAAGTGAAATGCCATGCCCTTCCCGCAGTAGATGGATCAAGTCATCTACACTACCGGGAGCATCAAACCTGGCATACTTGTTGATGTGTTCGCCATACACACTGACGGTAATCCCATCAAAATACATGTACACATCAGCATACCCACCCCATCGATGGGCACGCAGTTTGTTCGGTCGTTGCAACAACGCATCACCGGAATTGGTGAATTGGATTTTTTCTAGTTGTGGGGTGATTATTTCGATGCTGCTCTCAAAAGACAAGGCAATTGTCTTTTGAGAGCCGACGTATTGAGACATTTCTCTGACGATTTGCTTGGCAGTGTCTTCGTTTGCATGGGCATAAGCAGGAAAAGAGATCATACCCAACATAAAGGCAAAGAGCAAAAGCACAGGCAGCGCTTTTCTTGTATCCATGGACCAGATCCTGTGCAAAGAATTATTGGAGAGGGTTCTCTACGGCAACATAGACCAGCTTGTTGCCCATGAAAGCTGCTCGGTAAAAGGTGGAGTCGCATTTTTGATACTGCGTTTTGCCCACGGTTACGGGGACGCACCCTGATGGTAGAACTTCTATGACCGTACCAAGTGGAGCACCGGAAGTTGCTTGTACTCCTGTGGCTTGTTGCTGCGCAATGGCCGCTTGCTGTTTTGCCGCTGCTGCTTCCTGCTCGGCCATCGCTGCCTGCTGTTGAGCTGCCGCTGCCTGTTGCTGCGACGCAGATGCCGCTGCAGCTCCTGAAGACTTGCCTGCCGAATAGGCGACCACAGCTGTCCTTCGACGTACACCAAAAATAGCTTGAGCTTCGGGAACAAGGTCCAATGGAAAGATGGGGATATCGACCATGCACGTCGTTATAAGAAGTAGCGTTGGGATAACGCCTCGAATAAATGCTTTCATTTGCTGCTCCTGGGTGTAGAATTAAAACAAGAGGAATTCAATTTTTTCAGCACCTTCAGGCGGGGTAAAGGTAAAGTCGGTTGCTTTAACCTCTGGGTTGAAATTCCAGTCCCGCATAGTCGTTCTAATGCTCAATAGATCGGTAGACGATGTATCGGTGACAACATATTTATAGGGAAAGGGCTTGTCCCCGACTGCAACCCATACTTGAAAATCCACACCAGGTCGGCTGAAGAGAAGCTGGTCGCAAAGAACGCCGTTGATGGTGCTTCTTCCTAGAAATACTGCCAGATCAACTTCTTCCATGAGCAGGGAATAGGCATCTTTAAGGATCAGATCAGATACCGGGACGGCAAATCTAAAATTTTCAGCCATGTGTCTGAATAATTCGAGATAGTTGTCCGGTACAGGCTCTGTTGCGTAGAATTCGGTCTCCGGATGATACAAGGTAAGATTTTTTCCATCGTAATAGAATACCTGGTCAACCAGTTTACCACGTCGCTCTGCCCGTAATTTATTTGGGCGGCTGACAATAACATCTGCGGAAACGTCAATATCTACCCGGTGTCCGGAATCAAGCTTGTACTCCAGAGTGTTTTCGGTTGTTACGCGAAATTGCTTTGCATTACCGATGAAGTCCGCCATCCGCTTCAAAATTCCCGTTGCAGTGGGATTAATTCTGAGTTGGGTGTCGGGTGCCTGGGACCAGCAATTTCCTCCTACTGCGGCTACCACCAACAAAGATACTGCTGCGGCAACCAAATACTTCATATATCTCATGCCGAAACCTCCAGTTTGATTTTTCTGTAGACATCTTTTCCTTGTAATGTCGGTTAGCTGTAATGGTCGGTAAGCATCTGATTTCTTCATGCTCCGGTGCGGTGAACCCACACCGGAGTTATTCTCCAGACAGCTCAAATGTCGCTAAAAATGATATCTGAGGGCAGCAGAAATATTATTAGTATAGATGTCTTCTACATTGACATCGAAATCCGCATCATCAAGGGATACATATTCCCAGCCAAGATCCAAGAACAGGTTACTGTCAAAGGCATAGAACATCCCTGCTCCCACCTTCCAGGCAAAGCCACTGTCATCGCCGTCTATGTCATAGAGGCTGAGTGTCGTTGTACCGAGGCCGAGACCGCCGGTGAGGTAAAGACCGAACCCATTGTTAATAGGGATGTCGAAATAACCATTAACCATATAGGTAGTTATCCTTACATCACCTGAACCAACTCCTGTTGTCTGACCCGCAAACTGCAGTGCGTCAACGTCAGTCTTCTGAGTAGCGATTTCAGCTTCCAACCTGAACTGCTCTAGGAATTGCATCCCAACAGCGCCGCCAAAGCCATAGCCGTTGTCACTCTCGACATCTACCAAACCTTCAACCTTTGGATCGCTTGGCATAACATATTTCACCGCACCTTTGACGTAGACGGAACCGTCATTTGCTGCCAGACACGTACTTCCGGTTAAAAGCATTACTGAAACCGCTGCGACACTAAATACCTTTTTCATTCTTATTCTCCTTTTTTAGTGGCCTCTTAAATAGGCCATGAATATTTCCGAACAATTATCTGGCAACCAGATTTATCGCAGTTGCTTAGCATATTTCTACTTTGGGAAAACAAAGGTAAACTGGAAGCGTACCCCCCAATCCTCCGGTCCATTTTCGGGGCTGTCCGCCCAATAGCGTGCCGCCAGTGATATTTGTACCGGCAACTGCCCGATTCTAAGCATTTGTGCCAACGTGAATATCACTGGCACCGACCACTCTTCATTTTCCCAGTCATAGGTTGACTCGGTGCTCAAGGCCAGGGTTGTATGGGTTTTGGTGACATAGGACATAAATGGCTGCATGTACGTTGAGCTGATATCCTCCCTGTCGTCATCTCCGGCAAAAGACCAAATATGGTTGGCCAGGATTCCATACGTCCATGGACCGTGCTGCCGCAGAGCGACACCGGTCGGGCCGAGACCCCATTTTTCTCCGCCAAGTATTTCATCCGAGGCTGTAGGCAACAGCCAGACTGGTCCAACGCCCCAGGTCCAGCCGTTAACCGTTGCAGAAGGAGAAAAAAACTGACTGGCAACGATATCACCAAGGCCTGATGCACTACTTCCTTGGACAGGAATATCGCTTTTATCCACAAACGGTAAAATCGTACGGGTGATGATATTCCAGTCATCACTTATGGAAAACGGAATGACTGGCTGGATGTTGAGCAGCCACTGGTCTCCCTCATCATGAGGACCAAAGTTTTCATCGTAATTGAGTTGCAGGGGGACGCTTATCAGGTTGGCAATAGGGTTGGCCAACTGTTTGGCGATTTCCGCTTTTTGCTCATCTGCCTGTGCTAGGGAAAAAGGCAGCAGGCATGCTGCCATCATTGCGACCCCAGTGCCAGCGATTCGTTTTCGAGTTTGTATCATTTCATGTCCCTTTTTTACCGCAATTGTCTGGATACCTGCACCATCGACAGTTGCTGGCCGATACTTGACGGGAGATGGAAGAGCTGTTTCCTTCAATATATTTGCAGCGCAATGTTGAGTCCCTCTCCGGCAAGGGTAAGACAGACCCCGTTTGAGCGGGCTTCAGCTTCATGACCACTCCATTACCATTTTTCAGGATAAGCCTGAGCCGCCACTAATAAGAACCCCTCCTGTCACCCCCCTTTCAAGCTCTCAAGCCATTTTCAATATTTAAGGCTTGTAATTACTATATGGACCACCGGTGCGATCATAGGTGTTGCCGAAGTCATCCTGGCAGATCAAACACTTCCCGTTGTTCGGAGTGAGAATAAGGTCCTGCTCAAGAATTTTGGTCCTGAATTTCCAACCTTCGGCCAATTTTAACTTACTCCCCAGATCCTTAAGGCTTTCGTAACTCTGATCAGGGTCAAGTATCTGGCTCATTGACTTCATGCAGTACGTATTACCTTCAGGATCATCAAGTAGGTAAACCCGCGTTCCCTTATTGATGCCGAAATGGGTATCCCGTTTACCTGTAATTGGCCGGTAGGACATTTTGTCCTGACTGCCACCTAGGTGTTCCGGTACATCGAGCCACATCACCCACCGTGCATCGAGCCCTTGAAAGTTACGCTGTTTACCCACCTTGACTTCTACCCAGTCCAGGGTCCACTGCCTTGGCCCATTTTTGTAGGCACCAAGAAGATTATATTCCTGGGCAAGGGCTTTCATATCCATCTTATCCAGGATCTCTGCAGGGGCAGTATCTCCTGTTTCTTTTGGGTCGTTGAGGCCAATGGTTTGATAAACACCACCTTTAAGTTCCTTGGTGGTTGCATTGCCGCCGATCAGAAAAATTTCTGTGTATCGGTTGGCGAGGGTGCCTTCATATCTCAGGAGCTTGATATCAACGTCATCCTTGGGTAAAGGAACGATTGTATCTTCTGTTGCATTGGCAGACATTACAGATCCTGCCAGGGATGCAACGAGAAAGGCACTCGCCACTGCTTTTGACAATAGATTCTGTTTATTGTCTCTTCTTTTCATTTTCTTCTCCTTTTTTATAGATTGATGAGTTCAATGTCTGCCTCATGTAAAAATGTTCTTTTCAGTCTCTCCCTTTTTAAAAGTTTTAATACGCCTTGAAGGATAGGGAGCCTGGAGCCAGTTAGCCTCCCTCTCCGGACCAGGTGGTGATAATTATGGGATATGAATATCCAAGAGCCATCCAGATTAAAGGTAAGCGGCATCCTGGAGTATATATTGTAGCGCTCTATGCTGTTTCCATATCGCCCCGAAGCCAACCAACGCAAGTCCTGTTCTGGTCATGTAGTCTGCTCCATAGTTGGGGCAAGGTTGGAGGACATAACGCCCCAGCCGGCTCTTTTCAGAGGGCTTTTTATTGTCCATTTTTTCCTCAGTGCTGCCCGGTTCTTGTACTTTATGGTGTATAATTACATGCATTGTCGCGCCCACAGACTTGGTAGGTATTTTGAAATTCGTCCATGGTTACCCAGGCGAGGTAATCGGGAGCCGGAGGAGAGACTATCAACTTGCGGTCCAGCACTTTGGTTCGGAACTTCCATCCTGCTGGCAGCTTTTTGAACTGACTGCCAAGATCTTTCAGATTTTCTGCTGTCTCCCCCTTGTTTACATATGGGGTCCATGATTGCATAACCATGACCCCACCACCGTCTTTTTTTGGAATATCAATTATATAAACCATAGTGCCTTTATTATACACAAAGCTATTGTTACGGTGAATCTGTCCCGGGTTATAGGAACTATGACCAACCGCTTCGGTCATCGCGATGTAGGGAATAACTCCCATCCAGACCATTTTCACCGGTCCAAACTGCTTTTCTTCACCGACCTCATAGACTTCAAATTCATCCCAGGTCCAGTGGCGGCTCGGATTGAGGAAAACATCCATTGCCCCGGTTTCTTTAATAATCTGGTCTTTCATGGCCACGATCTTTCCGAAATCTTCAGCCGTACAGTGATCTATCCCGGTGGGATTGTAGAAGTTTGCGACCGCATTTTCCTTGGTTGTGCCGACGATGGTGGCCACTTCACAAAATTGATAATTGGGGCCTTTTGCAGTCAATTTTTTTCCTGGTATGATGTGACTCTTTTGCGATTCCTTCATATTTTTTTCGACGGTCAATTCTTCTGCGGTCACAGAACCGGCAAACATTGAAGTGCTTAAGCAGGCCGAAAGTGCTATAGCTTTTTGTATTTTTTTAATAATGGCGGTTTGCATGGTTTTTCTCCTCTATTTAAATTGAGTGGCACTCTCCTGCTACTTTTCTATTCTGGTTAATCAACCCGTTTAACAGGCGGCGGTTCCCATGAGCCGTCGAGTATGGATGGAGATGATTTCGATGGCCCATAGACACGCAGTATTAGGGTAAATTTTCCCTTGGGTGCTGGCAGCCAGTTGACATCCTTGCCCTTACCCGGAGATTTGGTTTGAATATAAATATCCACGGAACCGTCCGGGTTGGTAATAAACGGGTCGTCCTGGCTAATGTTGTAGCGGTTGATCTTGTTGGGAACGAGAAAGAGCTCTTTGTCGTACATAGTCAGGGACCAGAAGCCATCCACCGGAGGTAAGCCGCCCTTGTCAAAGTGGATTACATAGTCATGTTTTGAGCCATCATATTTATCGCCATCCATATCTTTGGACGACAGCGGATAGATAGCATCTTCTGGTCGGTTAAAACCAGGACCCAAGAGGTTGGCTGCGCCACGCATCAGATAATCGGTTCCGTAATTACCGACACCTTTGGTAAAATACAGCCAGCCATTGATCTGTTTTTGTTTTTTAAGGTGAAGTGCCATCTCAAGCTGGGCCAGTTTGGGAACGGTATTCAGGAGAGAACTGTCTATAAAACCGAGCTTTTCCTTGTCAAAGTCCTGCCCAGGTACCAGCCCTATTTTTGCCATGCGCTTGACCATTTCCGCATCTTCAGCCTTGGGGGGGTTGGTTTTCATAAGGTAGGCAAGAGTGTCAAAATAGGTGTTGATATCCATGGCATGGACCTGCTTTCGGACAGAGGTTTCCATGTCAAAAGAAGGATCAACATCTCCCTTGGAAGGCGTATAAGTGCTGCCGTAGGCACTTAAGGGGAGCAAAAGGATATCATCTTGCAGCTTGGCTACCGCTGCATAATCCTCATCAGTGCCGGTACAATACACTCGGCCGCATAGCCAGATCATGGCCGTAGGTGATTTTACCTGGGTAAATCCATCCGGGATCGTTCCTTCCCATCCCGGACCCGTTATAACGTATTTTTTTTGTTCATTTTTTGAATGGATTGAGCTGACGACTTTAAAAACTTCTGAGTATCCGTCCAGCAGCGGCATGATATAGTAGCGATTACCCATATCCGGTAGGGTGAGAACGTAGGGCTCTTTTTCCACATCCAGCCAGGCAATAGTATACAAAGTGTCTTGATTTGGAGCGGCACAGCAGTGATTATCTACGTCGATATATTTACGCATTTTGATCAGCTGCCCGACAGGTGCATGCTCACCATCGGCTACGGCTACATTGGTTTCCTGCTTTCGTACCATGTCAAAGGTAATTAAAGGGTACCCATATATGTATGCATCCATCGCTGTGCTAACGGCTTCTTTAACCCCCATTGAATGTGCAGTGGTCACACTCAGAATAATTGCAAAAAACAGCATGACGCAACGGTCTAGAGTACGCCTGATGGCTTTCACCTTCATCTCTTGCCTCCTGTTAAAATTCTTTTTTCATCTGCATGACTTCAGCACTTTTTCGTGCAACAGTGTCCAGGAAATCGATCCATTTTCTTACTCTTCGGCCGACCTCACCTTCCTGCAGATTTTCTGATTTTTTATTTAAGATCGCTTCCACCCGACTCTTCAATGTTTGATCATCGTCTGTAACGAGCTGCAGTGGTTCATTAATGTTGAGATATCGCTGCATCCCCTCTTCAGAAAGAGACATAATCGCAAAAGGGGCAATGAGTTGACTGAAAATCATCTCCTCTACTCCGTTTTCAAGCACACCATCCTGCGCGCTCCATACTAACCGCAGAGGACGTACACCTTTTATGTATGCCCGTTCCCATCGCTGCGAGGCATGGATCCTGCGTAGAACTTTGTACATCTCTTTTGAAAGCAAAATGGTTGCATGGATTGCCTGTTCTTCAACCAACTCCTCTCTGCAGGCGGTAACCGTTTTGGTAATGCAACCTGAGACAAAGCAGACGGAAGGGACCAATCCCTGAGCAATCCGTTTTTCAATTCCTTTGAGGTAGGCCTCTGTAACTTTTATGAGGTGGTGTGGCGTGAAAACGGGTCCGGTATTAAGTGGAATGCCGGCAGAGGTGATTTCCTCAATGGCCGCCAACATGTGGTCACATCCTGGGATGGTAATTAAAACATTAGGTCTTTTTAACTGACTATACATTTCAGCGACCACTTTCGGCAGCATCTCGATATTATCTACCGATAACGGCCAAATCGGCAATGTTACCCAGCCATCCACTCCACTGGTACGTTCATACACATGCCGAAGCTGGTCTGCAGCAAAGCGGACATCTTCAACTATAAGTTCACGGGCCAGTGCCTCTCCATACACTCCGTCACCGAGATTTCTTTCGATATCGCTTGCGTATAGATGATTTGAATTCAGGCTTTCTAAAACCGTCGATGGATTGATGGCTACTCCGGTTATAGACCAAACCTTCAGGTGTCTGCGTAGCCCCCCGTCCTGAAGCGATCGACGGGTCACATTATTGAGCCATAAACTTTGTTCCGAGTGGCACACTCGTTGAAACCCGTTCAACGTACTCCCTCCAAAGCTGCTGAATAAGTTTTCCCTACCGTCAAGGAGGGCATAAAACTAACTATCCATTCATTAGCAAGGAGTGGGCCAGCAAAAAACTTGCGCAACAAACAACGCAACTATCTGTAATATTAGCATTATACAACTTAACGAAATTAAAGAGGTACTGCAGAGGAGAGGAGGAAACCTCAAATTGCTGAGGGAAGGATCAAACAGGACGCTTAATACTGAGCTTTTTCAGTCTGAATCGAAGTGTACTAGGATGGAGATCAAGGACAGCGGCAGCACCATTTGCACCTTCTATTTTCCAGTCCGTGGCGTGAAGCACCTTTACAATGTGCTCCCTTTCTATCGTTTTGATATCTTTAAGTTTTTTATCTAGAGCACTGTCGCAGTCAATATTGATCAGTTGCTTGTTGATACAAAGTGAATTACCGGTCGTAATAATGGCACATCGCTCTATCAAGTGTTGCAGTTCCCTGACATTTCCCGGCCATGCATAGGCCCTCAGTAAATTGAGGGCTTTGGTGGGCAATTTATCTATTTGTTTCCCCATCTTGCGAGAATACTTCTCAATAAAAAATTGCGTCAGGGGCAAAACATCTTCAATTCTTTCTCTTAAAGAGGGAATGGTGATAGGGAATACATTGAGACGATAAAAAAGATCTTCCCGAAAACGGCCATCCTGTACGTCTTTCTTAAGATCTCTTCCGGTTGCTGCAATAACCCGTACGTCTACTTTGACGGTTACAGGGCTGCCTAGGCGCTCAAATTCACCATCCTGGAGCACTCGCAGGAGTTTTGCCTGCATTTCCAATGGCATCTCACCGATTTCATCCAAAAAAAGCGTCCCATGGTTGGCCACCTGGAACCTACCGGCCTGGGCAGCATGTGCTCCAGTGAATGCTCCTTTATCGCGCCCAAATAGTTCACTCTCAATAAGGTTATGTGGAAGTGCTGCACAGTTCACCGTTACAAACGGTTGCTGTTTTCGGTCGCTCATTTTATGGATCGCATTAGCCATCACGCCTTTTCCTGTGCCGGTTTCTCCAAGCAACAAAACAGTGGCTGCTGTCGGTGCAACCTGCTTACACGAAGCAAGCACGGATTTAAATTGCTTGCTGCTTCCTACAATTTGTTCAAACCCTTTTTCCGTCTGCAGGTCTTCACGCAAATACAAATTTTCCTGCTCGATCTGCTGCTTGAGTTGCTCAACTTCTGCAAGTTTTTGATGCAGGGCCTCCTCCAATTGTTTCCTGTCACTTATATCAACTGAAATACCAAGCATTCGGGAGGGGGTACCATCCGCATGGTAAAAGGGACGGCCTTTTGAGACTATCCATTTGGCTCGGCCCTTTTTATCAAGAATACGGTATTCGACCTGCAGTTTATGGTTTTCAGCCAATGAAGCGGTTAATGCTGCTCTGACCTTTTCCAGGTCTTCATCGACTATGGATTGTTCAAACAAATCCATTGTAACGTTTTCATCAGGACTATAATCGAACAGTTTCCGAGCCTGCTTTGTTGCCCAAAAGCTACCTTTTTGATAATCAAGCTCCCACATTCCATGTCCGGCAGACTCAGCAGCCAAAGAGAGTCTTGCTTCAGATTCAATCAGTTTTTTTTCTGCATTCTTTCTAACAAGGACATTGGCGAATATCTCTGCCACCAGTTTAAGGCGCTTTACCTCGTAATCGGTCCAGAATCTTCGCCTACTGAGCAAGTCAAAGGAAATAACTCCAAGAACAGGCGTATCACCGGTTGCAAGAGGCAAAACCACTGAGGACACGACACCAAGTCCTTGCCGAGTAGTTTTATCTATACTCGCCTCCTCAGGAAGATCATCATTGCTAATGGCCAAGGTTTCCCTTTCCAACATCTTGCCGTAAACCCAGGGAAAGGATACGCAAGCATCAATATCGATAGGGCGGGTTGGCCCTTCCTCTGGGCTATACAGGTGGGTTAAGGTCATTATATGTGTATCTTTGTCTGACCACTGCCAAAGAGCTGAAAGGTCAATATCGAGGTACTTGCATATCCGTTTCTGAGTATCCTCTATCACCGCATCAATCGAATCCAAAGGCAGGTTAACAAAAAGAGCAGATACCTGCATAAGTAGTTTTTCAAACCCACAGTTTGCTTCACATGCTGTATCCTGATCATTTTTTGTACGCAATGTCATAAGCCCCTTGCCGGTTAAATCTTAAGGCTATAAAAAAAAACTCATTTGATCCAATCTGTTGGTCGCATTTACAATTTTCATCAAAGGTAAACGCAGCCCCCGATATCAACCCCATATCTGGGGAAAAATGTCAGATGCGCCTCAGGTTAACGATATTTAGTCATTGTGCAAAACGCACTTTACAATAGTTAACCGCATAACAGGTCTTTTTGCTTTGGTATTTCTTACTCGAACTCGAGAAAAAGAGAAAGGGCGTACCCTCAAAATGTTGAGGTGGCAATTTCAGTAGGGCCGTTGGATGCCAAATTTTTTCAATCGGAAACGAAGCGTGCTGGGATGAATATCAAGAATAGCGGCTGCACCTCCAGGGCCTTCAATCTTCCACTGGGTGAGACTGAGAACTTTGATTATATGGTCCTTCTCATTGGTTTGCAGGTCCATTACACGAGCGCTGCCTGAATCATCGGTTGTGGTATCGAAGAGCTGATCATTTAAGGCAAGTATGTTGCCGCTGCTAAGGATAACACTGCGCTCAACCAGATGCTCCAATTCCCTTACATTGCCAGGCCATGAGTAAGACGTCATCTTTGTAAGGATGCGATTGGGGATCCGGTCGATCTGTTTTCCCATTTTAGCGGAATATTTGTTAACGAAGTGCTGTATCAGGAGAGGGATATCGCTTATTCTCTTTCGTAGGGGGGGAATCGATATGGGAAAAACATTTAAGCGATAGAAAAGGTCTTCTCTGAAACGACCATCCTGAACATCTTTTTTCAGATCCCTGCCCGTTGCCGCAATGATCCGCACGTCGACCTGAACCGTCGCTGAACTTCCGAGCCGTTCAAATTCACCCTCCTGGAGGACTCGCAGCAGCTTGGCCTGCATTTCCAATGGCATCTCACCTATTTCATCGAGAAATATGGTTCCATGGTTGGCTACCTGGAAACGGCCAGCCTGGTCCGCATGTGCTCCGGTAAACGCTCCTTTCTTGCGGCCGAAAAGTTCACTTTCGATGAGGTTATGCGGAAGTGCGGCACAGTTAACCGTTACAAAGGGTTGCTTCTTACGATCACTCATTCTGTGAATGGCATCAGCCACAACACCCTTACCAGTTCCGGTTTCCCCTAAAAGGAGAACCGTTGCCTCAGTTGGCGCAACCTGATTAGCCGAAGTCATAACAGCTGAGAACTCCTTGCTGGAACCAATGATTTGTTCAAATCCCTGCTCTGTGCGAAGTTCTTCCCTTAGATAGAAATTCTCCTGTTCAATCTGTTGCTTAAGGTGTTCCACCTCTTCCAGTTTGGCGTATAGAGCCTCCTCCAGCCGTTTTTTTTCACTGATATCAACGGAAAAACCTGTGACTCGGTCCGGTGACCCGTCTCCATGAAAATACGGCCGCCCTCTGGTACATATCCACTTCGGCTCACCTTGCGGATCAGTGATGCGATATTCGATCAGAAACTGTTTATTACTGGTTAGTGCTTCGGTTATCGCACGCCTTACTTGCTTCAGGTCTTGCTTACAAACTGATTGTTCGAAGCGGGATAGTGTGATCCGTTCATCGGCAGAATAGCCATATAATTCACGTGCTTTTTCGGTTGTCCAGAATTCTTTTGATTGAAGATTGATTTCCCATAACCCAGCGCCGGCTGATTCTGCGGCAAGACTCATGCGTTCCTTGCTTTCAACAAGCGCCTGCTCAGCATTTTTTCTGGCTATTGCACTGGCCAGGATTTCCGCTGCCAGCTTGAGCAGCTTCACTTCTTTATCATTCCATGACCGTGATCTGTTGAGGGTATCAAAGGAAAGAATGCCAAACAATGGCTCTCCACCTGTGGCCAAAGGAATAGCGATAGAAGATTCCACCCCATATCTTTTCCTTGTGGCCACATCAATATGTGCATCGCTCGGGAGATCGGAGTTTGAGAAGGCAAGACTCTCTCCGCTTACCAGCTTTTCGTAGATATAGGGGTGTGTGTTTGCGCCATCTATGTTTTCAGGCGGGATGGAAAAATCCGGTGGAGCGTGGTAATGGGTTATTGTCATCAGCTTTGGATGATGACCAGACCATTGCCATAATACCGATAGGTCAAGATCAAGGCATTCGCATATACGACGCAGGGCTTCCTCAATAAAGTGATCAATAGAGTCTAGTGGCAGGTTAATAAACAGTGCGGATATCTGCATCAACAACTCTTCACAACTGGAATACTCGCCCCAATAAGAGCTCTCTTTCCTACTACCTTCTGTATAATTCATTTATCGCAAAGCCGTTTATACATGTGACCAGTAGTGATATGAGCAAAAACTATTGAATCTCTAGTGCTAATCATATACAAACTACCCGAATATTCAAGGAAAGTTCGAATCGGCGTAATCGTTCACCACACCTTCTGCCTGGAAGAAAGAGAAAGCAAATAAATGGGGCCATTTTTTCAGGGTCCTGCGCGCTCTGGTCCTGCCAGCTTTATCCTCGCTGTCACAGTATTGTTTGCAATATTTTTTCATTCTTGCCCGGATAAGAGTTGTTGCTTGGTAAAGTCGCTCACGCGAACAATCATCAGTCTCCAGGTAAGCATGCCGGTATGTGAAAAGTCTGCCGCTTTCCTTATGCATATTTTTAGAAAAAATATAGGAATCCGGACTGCCTCGGTTCTGTTTGAGAGCCTTGAACTTTCTTATGAGATGAGCCCAGCATAGTTGGCGTTTTCCATTTTTATGGTATGCACTGTAAGCGGAGTAATCGTCACTGCCGATGATACCATCAAAGAGAGGGCCGAGTATCTTCTTCAAGACTTTTGATCCTCTTGAATTGTCGATATGAAAAAATACACATACTGTCCCAACGAAGCTCCAAAGGTAAATGCGTTTGGCTTTATTCTTCCAGCTGGTCTCGTCGATGTTAAAATTAAACGTATTGGCGACATAACTTCTGATCTGCTCAGCAACAGGTTGGCAGGCCTCCGAGACTCGACAAGCGATGTTGCAGGTCGAACCGAGAGCCATATAAAGGTTGAAGAAATTTTTAACGATGTCGGTAATGCCTCGCTTAGTCACTCGATGTTCTACGTTGAGGTATGCAATGGCAGCATGCTTTGGCAGAGATGCTGTGGGTCGATGACCGCATCTGCAAGTAAGGGTGTGGCATCGAAACTCTTCCATTATCATCTTAATGACCGGCAACTCAAACCACTGATACCTGGCTGGTTTATCTGTGGGCTTTTTTTGATCATCAGCGAAGTGGTCGCTGCATTCCTCGCATTGATCCGGATAGCAGTCATGGATTTTATCCATTTGCTCGGTGGGCAGCGAGTTGCACTTCTTACCTTTGTGGTCGGGTTTACCACCTTGCTTTTTTCCGGATTTTCTTTTTTTGGTCTTTTTCTTTGCTCCAGGCCCATCTGAAGAAGGCGGCTTGGAAGAGTTGGTCGAATCCTAGCGGAAAGAGGTAACAAGTTCCTCTAGTTTTTTGATTCGCTGGCACTGTTGACTCAAGGTGATAATCACAGCCTCTTTGCCGGCCTCGTGGATTGCCTTAGCATCTGCTCTATCCACGACACAGCCTTTCACGGAAATCACCGACCAGGGGAAGGCCGTACATGGCTTTTATAGAGGTAAGCTGCTTCTGAGTTTTGTTATATTTACCCCGGCCTGATATATTGCCAAGGAAATGCCAGTTCGCAGCTTTATAGCAGGTGCCCTTTAATCTGTCCGTATCAACAAAGGTCTCCAACCAGAAAAGAGGATGATTGTAATATGCTTGCCAGTCCGCCGAAATGGTTTTGGCGCATCTACCCAGAAGGTGTGATGCCAAGTGTGGAACCTTAACCCAAGGCAACAGGAGAAAGCGGGAATTATAGGCAAGTAGGTGGCGGTTTTTCTCTAAGGCATCAGGGGACCAACCGATAAATCGATCTCGATGTAGAATGCTATAGGGCGCGGACGAAAAGATAAAGCAGGCAATGGGACGTTCTTCTGCGAAAACCTGGTATTTTAGATGTTCTCCAACCGGTTGGGTGTAACCGAGATAATGGTATTGCCCAATCAGGCTGTTAAAGAGCTTTTCATGCTTGGTCTTTCTGACCTGGCGAAACTCAACGGGCTTGAGCTTTTTAACTATAGAGATAACAGGGGTCTGATCGATGTCGAGTTGTTCTGTTTTTGCCTGTTTGGCTTACCGACCACCGCTAAAAGGTTTCTTTCTGGGAGGAAGTGTAATGTACCCTTCCCGGTGAACGGTTACAACGAACCCGTACCACAATATGGACGCATAATTGTTATATAAAATCAAAAGTTTAAGGCTGCACCACCACCTTCTTTTATTATCAAATTTATATTTGCTAAATAGCAGCCTCTAACCTTTTCGATATAGCGAATTAATTCGCCAGTTTTTCGCCTCTTCCTGTATGCCCTGATAATGAATGTTACTCGGTGTCCTCTCTTTATTCTCTGTTCTATTGTTCATTGAATACCAATACTCATAAGGCGAGTACTCGCCGCACTCCCCTATACGGGAGAAACCCGTCATCTACACAGGGGAGGATGGTGCTGGTAGAGGGTACAGGAAGGATTGATTAGAAGGAAGTGGGGTAAGGTCAAGCTGCTAAAACAGCAGACCATGAGAAACTTCACAGTAATAGTGCAAAACTGGGGAATTGCTTAAATGGTTAACATTGCCATTACTAGTCTCTGCAATTGTTATGTCGTGCGTCCCTGTACCTTCTCATGGATAGTCTCAATCCCCAAAATATCGTTTTCGATGGTAAGATTTGGAGCTAACCGTGTGTCTGGGTACAGGGTATACCTTGGGTAAGCTTAACTCTTGCAATTCAGCGAAAAATCTTATTTTTATAATTTGGCGGGAGCCTTTTGCTTGGTAGATACAGGAAGTTTGCGTAAAAATCCTGCTTTTTGAAGTGATTGACCTTGCCAATTTTAGTCTCTACCAACGGCAGTAAATGCATCCCTATTTTACCATATGATAAACACATCAATTCTGCGCGAGCTTCACAATATTGAACTGCTCAAAAACACGGCCTCGTCGCGAATTATATGCTTGTTGTTAGACAGTGTTTGATTGCTAAAAATAAGCCGAAATTGAGTTTCGGTAATTAAAATCGACAAGAACCAATCAAACTCGTAAAATTAACATAGTATTAATTTTTTGATTCCTTTTCCCTAAAGTGGCCACATGAAAACGATCGCCTCATTTTTGATTATAGGATTTTTTTTCTTTTGTACTCCTAGCGTACATGCAAGCCTTTTTGATGAGTTGAGTGGTGATCAGCAGCAGGCCGTGCTGCAGAAATTAAAAGGTCATTTGCCTGGAATGATTGAATCAGATTCGGGCCTAAAAGGTTATGCAGATGCAATGGTTACTCATATCCCTGATCTGGCAACCAGTCTGGGTGCTTTAAGTGGCGGGTATTATGACCCAATCATAACACAATCGCTTACCTTTGGTGTAGATAGTATAGCCTCAGCATGGGCCGGCACTTTTGATGAAGGGCTGGGCCAAGATACTTTTAAATATATCTACAGCAAAAAGAGCAGTGTTAAAAATGTAGCCCTAGCCATGATGGACGAAAAAAACAACTGGGGTGATGTTAAGGATGTTGTTTGGGTAGAAATAAAAAGTAACCTGCGAGATGATTTAAATGCGTTTGCAGCAGATGCTGCCAAAGGGGCTTTTAACTGGGTTATCGGTGGGGGAAAGACACTTGGGTTTACTCCTGCAGATTTATATATCTTGGCCATACAAGCTGAAATGATTTTTATTGATGTCGAAACAAGAAGATATAAAGAGAAGACATTTCATGAAATTTATTCTCCTTATTATGAGGCTAGAGAAAGTGGTGCTAATCCATACTCAGCTTGGGAAACAATCATTTATGATAAAAAAGCAAACACCACAGGATGGAGAACCACTTTTGTCTTAGGAGATATGCCAGATAGTGACATCAAAGCCCTTTTTGAGAAGTGTTATAATTCTGGCATTTACAATGATAATTTGTATCAATTTATGAAATATTCTCTTGAGAAAGATATACAAAAAAATCAAGCAGAATTGGCTAAAAATCTTGAAAAGTCGGGCAGTAAATTCAAAAATGACTTGAACGGCTTTTATGACAAAGTTAAGGGGAAATTAAATGAACTTGTAGGTGAAGAAGTAGAAAAAATTACTAAGCAAAGAGATGAAGAAATAGAAAATGATAAAGAACTAAAGAAACGTTACGAAGCAGCACTTGAAAAAGCAGGTATACTCCTTGATAAAATTGAAATTGATGATGATAAACGCCAACCATCTTGTGAAAGTTACGCTAAACAGCAGGAAAGAAAAAACGACGCAACACGTTCTAAAAATGAAAATGAGTGGGCCATAGATGATCTCGAAAAGAATCTAAACAACCTAGAGCAGTGCCAGGAAATTAATACTGAAAGTCAATCGATTAACAACGATCTAGATAAACTGAAAGCTTTACTGAACAAGTCTGCTCAGTCGTGGGAAGAATTGAAACAAGCTGTAACAGAAGTCTGTGCTGAGGCAAGTCTTGTTTCAAAAAGTCGAGAAAAGAGCAAAGCAAGACAGGCGCTCAACAATGCCATTAAGCTTGGAAAATCCGCTGAACAACTAGTGAGATCAAAAAGGCAGCTGGAGCAGGATATCGCAGAACAGTTAGGTTCATTATCTTTTCGTATATCACGGTTTGATAAAAAATATCGAGGGAAAGGGAGTAACGTAAAAGAGAATCTCGAGGAAAAATTACATGAAGCTCGGGAGGCTTTCGACCTTATAACTAAATGGGAAAAGGCGGAAAAACAGTATCAGGATGCAGAAAAAAGGATGGAAAGTAATCGTACTAAAGCGGTGAACCTAAGCCTTTCGATTAATAAGAACTACATAGAAATTAACGACATTTTAAATGAAGGCGGTTTATCTGACTCTCTATTTTCTTTATTTTCATCTGAGTCAAATATATTCAAGTGGGGGAGTAAAGGCCAATCGTTACTTACAAAAGCTAGGAAAAGACAACAACATCTTGCTTCCTGTGACGAGGTCATTCAACTCCTTGTTACTCAAGAGAGGGAGCAATTACGTGGTCGACACTCACTTACACACACAATTCAAGAGCTTTTTCCAGATATCCTCGATTCCTCGACCAGTCGATCAAAAAATGATGAGGAAGAGGATGATGAGTGGACGTTGTCAGATACTCAAGACTTAAAGAAAAGATACAAGAGAGCGAGTGCTAAATGCAACTATACTAAGAATGCTGTTGATAGCATTGCGATGTTAACTGATCTCAGCGAACTGCAAAAGAAGCAGACGGATATCACTTATATTGATTTGTATCAGGGCAAGATAAATACTTGTATTGCCGCTGCATTGGCAGCTTTTGATAGGAAATTTTTAGACAAAGAGGAAAGCGGGGAGGAGCAAGACGCTTCTAATAAGCCAGACAAAAAACAAGAAGCAGAAAAATACTGTAAAGAGAGATTGCCTGGAAGTGTCCCTGCTGTTGATAACAAAGGGAATTTGCTTCTTTCAACAACCGCTTCATTTCGCTGTAAATGTCTTGGTGACGCAATAAAGTATAATAATAAGTGCGTTCGTTGCAGCGTGCTAAAACAAAATTTTGATAATGCATTAAGGGCTAAGCGAACGGAAAATGCCTTGGAAATTTTAAAAGAATCTTTTCATTGTGATTGGGTCCAAAAACGAAATGATAAAACAAGTCTGACAGAGAGGGAAATTTGTCCAGACATGAATACGGTTTATCTCCTTGATGAAGATGATAATGCGCAATGTGTTCCATGTAGTCAACTTGAGGTTGATTTTGAAAATACACTAGATGAAAATAATTATGAATATGCAAATACCCTGGCATCTTTAGCGGCACAATGTAGTTGGTCAAGCAACGCTGAAGATAAAATATCACAGGACAAAGCTCAAAAGCAGTGTAAGCAGAGCCTGCCTGGCAGTGTGGTGGTTCGATCCAGAGGAGTTGAAACGTGTCGATGTCCTGCAGGGACAGTAAAGTTGAGCGATCAGAATAATCACAATGCTTGTGTTTCCTGTAGTGATCTGGAGCGTGACTTTAATGCCATCCTCGCTGAGGGTGACTTGGAGTACGCAGAGACAATCTTAGAGTTTGCAGACGGTTGTGGTTACTGGGTAACTAATGGTTGGTCAAAGCTTAAAAAGGTCAAAGGGTGTCCACCAGGTAGTATTAAACTCAGTGATGAACACGGCAATAATCAATGTGTTTCTTGCGAAACACTGAAGCAGGATTTTCAGGCAACACTTAGTCAGGGTGATTTTCTATATGCGGAAGAATTACTCGATCTATCATCGGATTGCGGCTGGGTTGGCTACGGAAAGGAAGCCTTACAAAATGCCCAAAAATGCCCTCAAAATACCGTCAAATTAAGTGATGGAAGTGGATCAAACCAATGTGTACCATGTGACACACTCTACGCTGATTACAAGGTCGCTCGCGGACAGGGCGATCATCAATATGCTGATTCCTTACTTGATTTGGCATCAGAATGTGGTTGGAGTAAGCAAGCAGCTCAGCAAATCGGACAGGCACAACTTCAAGCAGAGCTGAATCAGAAGTGCAATCAACAGATGCAAGGGAGTCATGCCGTAATAAATGGTGATCGTTATAATTGTTACTGTGATGAAGGCATGCTTGAAATTACGTATGGTAATGGCACTAAAGTTTGTAAAAGCTGTGAACAAATGCGGTTGATGGTTAACGATGCCTTAAGGAAAAATGATGCCAATACTGTAAGGGGTTTGATTCAAGGGGCAAGACATTGTGACTGGTATGACCAGGCTGCTGGTATTGTTGCAGGAATGACAAATAATCGACCATCACGTCAACCACAGTCACAGCCCTCACAGAAGCAAGGCCCACTGACCGGTTCTTGGGATATGTATTGGAAAGAATTTAATCCGACATACTGGAAAAGTATGGACGGTTCCAAGACGAGATTCCTTAATTTCGATGGACACAAAGGAGTTGTAAAATTAACTCATGAAAACAACTCACTCCGTGGACAGTTCGATGTAACTTCCGGTAACGGTCAATCAATAATGGTCGATGGATCAGTAAATGGAAGCCAGGTGAATTTTTGTATTTTTACGTCACAAGAAAGGGACTGTACTGCGCTTACTGTATACTATAATACCATGACAATGACTGGAGTAAACGTAAGTAAGTCCGGCAGAAAAAGAATTAAATGGACACTGAGAAAAAGAAGATAAAAGGCTTTGACTGTACCTATTCTTTTTTTTTGGGGGGGGGATGATCTTGAAACAGAACTATCTGAAAGCACTACCATTTATATTGCTAGGAATTACTTTATGCTCCTTACTCGTCGGATGTCAACCGGTAAATACGACAGTAGTTGGTACAGCACGTACGCAAATAAATTCCAAAGATGTGGTCGTGTATTCAACAGCACCACCAAATTATGAAGTTATAGCACTAATTGAAGCATCAGATGACACAGGATGGACAGCTGCTGGCTCTCAGGAAAATGCGATTAATATAATGAAAAAACAGGCCGCTGAAGTCGGTGCTAATGGAGTAATCCTAGAAAGAATAGACACAAGATATCCTACGTTTAATGGCGTCACATGGGCAGTGAAGACTGCCATAGGCAAAGCTATTTATGTTCATCAGGGAAGGATTTATAATGAGTTGCCGGTCGCCCCGCAGGCCGTTTCCTCCCCCTCTAATACTTCTAGCAAGCCAGTGCGAAGGTGGAAAAAACCCGTTGATTAATGATTTTAGGTCAACTCAAGATCAAATAACGATAGTGAGTTGAAATCCTGCAAGAACAAGCACACAGCATATAGCTGTCAACAAGACCAAAAACTTACGGAAAAGGGTGATGAAAATATCAAGAGCAACCTCAATAATTATTGTGAAACAACTCACATCCGTCTGTATAGCAGTATCAATTGTGTTCGTAGCAGTACATGCCTTTGCGCTGACTGCTCAAGAGCAATATGAGCGTGCCCGGCAATTCCATGAACAGGGGAATGATGTGCAAGGGTGCGCATGGCTTGAAAAAGCCGCAAATCAAGGTCATAGAGACGCACAAAACAAAATTGGCGTATGCTATCAGAATGGTTACGGCGGAACAAAAAGTTTGCAAAAAGCAGCGTATTGGTATGCTAAGGCTGCAGAACTGGGTGACTATTCGTCCATGAGTAACTTGGCTGGAATGCTCGCCTCAGGCGATGGAGTCCCTCGAGACTGTCGCCGGGCCGAACAGTACTTCCGCCGGTCGGCAGACCAAATCGGCCAATCTTCTTTCGGACTCGGGTTGATGTACCAGCAGGGGTGCGATTCGGTCGCCCCGAATATCAGCCAAATGGCAAAATATTTCGAAAAATCGGCGGAGCAGGGATACAGCGATGGCCAGTCGAACATCGCGTACCTCTATGCAAACGGCCGGGGAGTCCCCAAAAATTTTGAAAAGGCATGCTATTGGGCAACGGTCGCTTCTCTACAGGGAAATCGGCAGGGATTGGCAAATGCCGATGTTTTCTGTGCGCAGTTGTCAAGTGGTCATGCAGCAGATGCGAAACGACGTGCCGAACAATTCGGTATGGGAGGGACATCGTTAGGTCAAGCTCCGGCTCAGAGCTACTCCGCGGCTGAAACCAGCACGCCGGCATCCGGCGGCTCGTCTTTCAAACGTCGGTGGAAAAAAGCTGAATGATAATTTTATAGTAATCTCCAACAGACAATGTGAGGTTCAATTTCATGAGATATCTCATTTTATCAGCGCTGTTTCTGGCTCTCTCAACCATGGCATACGCCGCCAGTTGCGTTTCCGGCAACTGCGTGAATGGTCACGGCACCTATGTCTGGGACAGCGGAGCGCAATACTCCGGGGATTGGCAGAATCAGAAACGGCATGGCCGGGGAACATTCACCTACGGTAGCGGTGAGACCTATACCGGCGATTGGGTCAACAATCAAAAACACGGGCAAGGAACCTATGTCTGGCCGGGAGGTTCTCAGTTTACCGGTGGCTGGAAGAATAACAAAGCGCATGGTGAAGGTATCTACACGTTTGCAAACGGCCAGCGGGCAGCCCAAGTACTCAATATGGGGCAGCTGGTGTCTGAGAGGGCATTGAATCAGCAGGGTAGTGGCTCCCGACAGTCATCTGCCCTGCCGGCTCAGGCATCGAGTTTATCTTCGGGGAGGAAATGGAAAAGAGCTGAATAAATGTAAATGCCAATAATCATGTATCTTAAAACAACCAACTTGGGAAAAGGCACTTCCATGCACTGCTCAAAATCTCATCTGACTCAATTTGCTTTATCGACTTTATTCGTTGTTCTGTTTCTTTTTGTCTTGGTGGAAACCGGCTGACATCAAAGAGGCTGCGTTAACGTGAAAACCCTGTCGATTGTATTATTCAGCTTTGGTTCAATTATCTGCTGTTTAAACATGTACCTTTCCTATGTCAGAAGTGGTGCCGCCAATCCAGACCAGTAGCTAAGTTAACATTTCTGTAGTTCCTCAACCATGTTAGAATGAGGAATTATGAAAAAGCAAAGACGGAAACACAGTGCAGAATTCAAGGCCCGAGTGGCATTTGAGGCTATCCAGGGCTTGAAAACCCAGAGTGAAATAGCCAAGCAGTTTGAGATCCATCCGATCATGGTCGGCAAATGGAAAAATGAACTGCTTGAGCGAATGCCGGAGCTGTTTGAAGGCAAAAGAAAGCAAGGACAAGGTGGGACTGACAAGGAGCGACAGCAGCTCGAACGCAAAGTTGGCCAGTTGACGATGGAGGTCGATTTCCTCGAAAAAAAGTGCGAACAGTTGGGAATTCCCGTGAAAAAGCCAAACTCGTAGAGCGGAATTGTCAACTGAGCATTCGGCGTCAATGTGAGTTGCTGGGCATTCCACGTTCGGTTGTTTATTACCAGTTATCTGGTGAATCTCCAGAGAATCTTGCGTTGATGGAAAATATCGACAAATTACACCTCGAAGACCCGGCAGCTGGCAGTCGTAGGATGTTCAAATATTTACGCCGATTAACGGGCAAACAAATTGGTCGTCGAAAAGTCCGTCGGTTGATGCGGGTAATGGGGGTTGAGGCTATATACCCCAGAAAACGAACAACTATTCCTGGTGGACCGGAAGGAATTTTCCCATATCGTTTGCGAGGGCTTACAATTTCTCGCCCCAATCAGGTGTGGTGTGCTGATATCAGCTATATTCCAATGCGTAGAGGCTATGTGTACCTTTTCGCTATAATGGATTGGTATTCGAGGAGAATTATAGACTGGGAGATTTCTACAACCTTGGACACCGCTTTTTGCATCCTGTGCCTAAAACGTGCTTTAAATGATTTTGGAGCACCGGAGATCATGAACACAGATCAAGGCTGCCAGTTTACCTCTGAAAAGTGGATAGACTGTTTGCAGGATGCAGGCGTTACGATCAGTATGGACGGCAAGGGAAGATGGGTTGACAATGTGATGATTGAGCGTTTTTGGAGAAGTATTAAATATGAAGATATATACCTGAAATCATATGAGAACCCTAAACAATTGACGCAGGGGATTGCAGCTTATGTTCTCCGGTACAACACCATTCGTCCCCATGAATCACTCGACGACAAAACCCCGGATGAGATATATCGGGGAGAAGTAAAAAAAGCGGCCTAAAAAAACTCCCTCTTCCCCGCGGGGAAGAGGGAGGACACATGGAACTACGAAAATAACTTAGAACTCCATGGTGTTGGTCTAAAGAACGAGACCACTTCTGTCGGACCTTATCTGTTTTTCCTTTTAAAAGGCCCAGACAAAGAATTGAGAATGGGATCCGGAATTCCTATGCTCGGTTCGGTCGCTATAATCATAGCACTCCTATGCTGGAGGACGACAACCTGGGTATGGGCTGGCATTTTTATGCTACTTATCGATACATTAGGCCCTTTGTGGCTAGCCGCAACAATACTCGATGAGAAGATGAGAGGGAAAAAATAGCCGGAATGACAGACAGTTATAACACTATTTTTATTCGAAGATAGCGAATCTGGTCACATGGACCAACTTGATATGTTTTCTTGTTCGAAGCTTACCTTTCAGGACGTTGCACGATTTTCAATCAATACTAAGCAGGTTTACGATTTCTAATCGAATGTTATGATTGCACGTTGACATCTCAAATTTCTGCATGCACTCCAATGCAAGAGATCTCTTATATATGTAGCGAGACCCCAAACAACCCATATATCACCAAGTGGTCTTTTTTGAACTATCAGCCAGTTTAATATTTTATAGTGAGCAGAGACTTTCCATTTTCAAAAAAACTGACCCAAAATTGAGTAACTTCAATCTGAAGATTACCAAAGATAAGGTGATTGCTGAAGTATGTCATTGAAGTTAACATTGCCACATCGAAGCTCCGAACCTCCAACTAGTACCTCTACTTGAGCTTATTCCATTTCAGAAATAACTCCTCACAAAGGTAAATTGAACCGAATTTTAGTGCCGAAATCGGCAGTAGAAAGGCCTATTAATACGGATCTTTTTCGAGATTCTGTCTGATAATATTAACCGATCCTCATGACCGATAGAAAAGTAATATTTTTCAGCATTTCTACCCAAAAGTATCTATCCTTAATACTGAGCATTTCCGATTTATCTAATCGCACGATCTATCCAAGTAATCATTAGACAAATGTGCGCGCATGTGCCACCCTGCTTTTATAGAAACTATTGGTGTAGGATTATAGAGTTCCAAAATAAAGCTGTTATTTCATTTTCATGACCATAATAACCGACATCTATTGGTAGGCTAAACATGACCCGAAAATTTGTTTTCCTACTAATATTTTTTTTTGGGGTCCCCATTCAATTAGTTTGTGCAGAGTTGAAACTCGCTACCTTAGAGTGGGCGCCGTACGTTTACAATCACTCAGACCAAGGATATGTTGCTCAACTTGTAAAAATGGCATTTGCCAATTCAAATTATGAGGTTAAGCTGTCCTTCTTTCCATGGGCCAGAGCTCTTCGTGTCGCAAGCAACGGCACTTTCGCAGGATATTTTCCCGAATATTATTCAGAACAAAGGTCAGAAGAGTTTTATTTTTCTGAATCATTTCCCGCTGCTCCTCTTGTACTTTTCAAAAGAAAAAAGGATGTTATCGAATACTCAAATCTTCGGGATTTGGAGCCTTACACGATTGCGGTAGTCACGGGGTATGTGAATACTGAGGAGTTTGATAAGGCTACATATCTTAAGAAAGAAAAAACAACCAGTGATTTACAGAATTTCAAGATGCTTATGGCGGGTCGCGTAGACCTCGTAGTCGCTGACAAATATGTTGGATATTATTTGGTAAAAAATTACTTACCAGAAAGTTTGCAATTCATTGACGTTATCGACCCACCGTTAGATAGGAAAAAGCTGTATCTATGCGTTTCAAAAAAACATCCTGATGCCGTTATGATTCTGCAAGCATTCAATAACGGCCTTTATAATATGCGTAATAATGGTTTTCTTGAAAACCTTACACAACGCTTCTTTTCACAAAATGATATTCATTAGGATGCGGTGTGGATTTGACCTGAAAGTGATACATTGTTCGGTTTGAATACTAATGCAAACTTTGTCGAGTAACATGCAAGATAGCATGATAGTAGCCGACAATACCAGGTAGAGGTTTCCATTGGCAATAAGAGCTCTTGGGGAAGAACATCGGTTTTAGACTGTTCCTGTTGTGTTGCGAGTTGACCTATCTGTCTGAAATTATTTTACTTTTTAAGCAGAATGCCAAATGTCTGCTTTTGCTTGTTATTTCAATTTGTTACGCTAACCCTGGGAATGATTCTTCTTTTCGATGCAACATAACTTATTTGGCTATCCTTTACCTTCCCGTCAGCCTCTTGCGAGGAAGTAAAAGAAGGAAATGCAAAGAAAAAGGAGGAAGAAAAGCAAACAAAGAAGAAAAGAGACAACAAAAAGAATCTCGCAACATAATTCCTGTAGATATTCAGATTGGCGGATTTTGCCTCCTGGGAAATGACAAGCCAACGATGCATAGAAATGATCGTTCCTTAACTTCAATAGACTATATGCTTGTCCTTTTTACCCTACGCCTGTCAAAAAGGAATTAGTCTATAATTAAACCTAGCTTTTCAAAAATAAGCAGGGCTAAGTTTGATTGCTCAACGGTGAAACCGATGCGAACCCATCCTTTTTTCTGAGTAATGACAAATATCCTATCCCTGCTGGGTCTCTTGACATCACAAGGGAACCAGGTGTGAAAATCACCAGTACCATGAATACGGTACTTTCCAGACCCAAGCGTTGGAGCGAACACTTCAATTTTCTTTATTTGATCCAAATTGATCCGCTTAGATCCAAAAGGAAAGTAGTAATGGTGAAACAGTATGTATTCCTTTGTTATTCCGACAAGTTTATCGTGATATTCCATTTCGATCTATTTTTGTATTTTTACTCTTACCGGGCCATTGGCAATCTAAACCGTTACGGTAATTTCTCAAGTTAATCTTTTTCCTGTGCATTTCTGATTTTCAAAAGCCCAAATATCTCCTATCAAGTATGATCTTCAATTCGCAACCTGAGCGCAAATATATTTCCCAAAGACATTTATCCGCATTCGAACTTGAAAATGATTGACATGACAGAGATACTCACCTTGTTCATCAATGTTTTTCTTAAGATTTTTATGATCTTTACCCCCTTTTTCGTCATGTCGGCTTTTCTGTCGCTCACCAGAAACGAATCGCAGGTCGAGCGGCACAGGATAGCCAAAAAGGTGACCATGGCGGTCGCTCTGACCTGTTTTGCTCTTTTTCTTTTTGGCACTTATATTTTCGCGTTGTTTGGCATCACTCTTGATGCCTTCCGCATCGGTGCTGGGGCGATACTGTTTCTCTCAGCTGTTTCCATGGTCCAGGGAAAAACAACTGTTTCTCCGCAAGAATCCCAGGAAGATGTGGCGGTTGTTCCCCTGGCGATTCCTATTACAGTTGGCCCGGGCACAATCGGTGCTCTTTTGGTCATGGGTGCTGGTCTGGAAACGTTCTCCGAGAAACTTACCGCTTGTTTTGCGCTGCTCTGCGCTATCTTTTCGGTTGGTGCCCTGCTCCTTGTTGCAGGCCGCTTTGAACGCCTTCTCGGCCAACAGGGATTGCTCATACTAACCAAGCTTACAGGCCTCTTCGTTTCGGCCATAGCCGCACAGATTTTTTTCACAGGGTTGAAAAATTTCTTGAGCTGAAAATGAGAGGCCAGGCAGCACCTCCTTTCGAGTCTTACCCATGATGCATCTGATTTAGGCATATTTCAAAAAATGTGGTAGGCTCAAACCGTCATGAAATCCAGATACCACCTATACACGCATTCTTCTTAGTTGGTATCTGTACAGAAACGCTATCAATGAGCATACCTATAATGAAAAGTACTAAAGCTGTCTGTCTTATAAGTGTTCTGTTTCTATGCCTGGGGCTATCGACAACGATTTTTGGTGCTGAAGAAGAGAACACTCTTCGGCTCGCGCTTCTGCCGATCCCAGACGTGTTGCCGGTATATGTTGCCCAGGAAAGGGGACATTTTGCTGAACAGGGAATCCTCGTCGAAGCTCTGCCCGTTGGGAGTGCTGTGGAACGTGACCAGCTGCTGCAGGCTGAAAGAGTGGATGGCATGATCAATGAAATCTCCGGCGCAGCCAATTTCAACAGAGAGCAGAACCGGGTGAAAATTGTCTCTATTGCCCGTTCACCAATAGGGGATTCGCCGCTGTTCAGGCTCCTTGCGGCGCCCGGCAGTCATCTGAAGACGGTTGCTGATTTGGCCGATGTTTCCATTGGTATTTCTAAAAACACCATCATAGAATATATAAGCACTCGACTGCTTGAAGCTGGTGGCGTGGGGCCTGAGGCTATTCAATACAAATCAGTTCCGGTATTACCGGAACGTCTGCAGCTGCTTCTTTCCGGACAATTACAGGCGGTGACGCTACCAGACCCTCTTGGAGCTAGTGCCATCCAGGGGGGAGCCATTGAAATCGTCAATGATACGGCCTTGAGCAGTGTCAGTGCCAGCGTTGTCACCTTTACCAATGATGTGCTTGTAAAAAAAGCCGAAACCGTTAAGAAATTTATGGTAGCCTGGGATAGAGCGTGTGCAGATCTCAATAGTGATCCCGCTGCTTTTCAGTCGTTGATGTTGAAAAAAATTCGGATGCCGAAAAACATCGCCAACGATTATCAGGCACCTCCTCTGCCGAGAAAAGAGGTGCCGACAAAAGCGCAGTGGGACGATGTCATGGCCTGGATGCTTGAGAAAAAGCTCCTGAGCACACCTTTGGCCTATGAAGGTTCGGTTACCTCGGAGTTTCTCGCACCATGAAAGGGAGCTCGAAGTGATAAAGATCCACAACCTCACTTTTGGTTATGGAGGTACGAAGCTTCTCTTTGAAGATTTCTCTTTCAACATTAAGCGAGGTGAATCCTGGAGCGTTATCGGCCCGTCTGGCTGTGGGAAGACCACGCTGCTCTATCTTATAGCAGGATTGCAACAACCCTCTGAAGGGGAAATCCGTATTGGTAAAGAAAAAATTATCCGAGCCAGACCATCCACTGGGCTGGTGCTTCAGGATCACGGTCTGCTGCCTTGGGCGACAATTTTGGAAAATACCCGGCTGGGCCTGAAGATACGAAAATTTTATGGTCCGGATGGCAAACACAGCCCTGCCAATGCGGTGCATGATGCGGCAAAGGATGCAGACCGCGTTGAATACTGGTTGCACTGGTTGGGGATCGCCCACTTGAAGGCGATGTACCCCGCGCAGCTGTCAAGGGGGCAGAGACAACGGGCGGCTATCGCCAGAACCCTGGTTCTCGGACCCGACCTGTTGCTGATGGATGAGCCTTTTTCAGCACTTGATGCCCCGATCAGAGAAGAACTGCAAAAGGTGATGAACCGTTTTCACCAGGAGTCTGGTTTAACATCGCTCACCGTTACCCATGATATTGAAGAGGCTGTGATGCTGGGTGAAAAAATACTGGTGCTGGGTAACAGCTGCAACCGGCTTCCACAGATCATCGACAACCATCTGTCGGGCGAAATCGACAAACGAACCGATCCCGAGTTCCTGAAACGTTGCAGTGCATTGCGCGATCTTCTGGCACGTTACACCACCCGGGATGCCGGAATCAACTCAGGGAGTCGCTGACAACAATGAAGAAAAAAGCGACCTTGCTCGATACCCTTATAGGCATTGTGATGTTTTTCTGCCTCTGGCAACTGGCAGCCCTTTTGGTCAATCGTCCGATCCTTCCTTCTCCGGTGGTTGTAGTACCGCTTTTTTTTGCCCACATCACCGGCGACTTAGGCCTCCATTTTCTGGCGTCTGCAGGGCGGGTTCTGGCTGCGGTTTGTCTGGCCACCTTATTTGCGGCACCTCTTGGGCTGGCGCTCGGACAGATGCCGCAACTGGACCGGATACTGAGCCCATTGATCGCTATAATCTACCCTATCCCCAAGATCATCTTTCTGCCGGTTATCTATGTGCTGATGGGCATCAGCGATTTTTCCAAAATCACCCTGATTGCCATCATTATCTTTTTTCAGATACTGGTTGTGGTGCGTGATGAGGCCTCGGGGTTGAAGAAGGAGTTGCTCCTTTCTGTTAAATCCCTTGGTGCCGGGCGTCGGGCTCTTTTCCGCTATGTCTATCTGCCGGCGTCGCTGCCTGCGGTATTGACCGCCCTGAGGATCTCGGTAGGCACAGCGGTGGCAGTACTTTTTATAGCCGAACAGTCGTTGACGAGCTATGGACTTGGCTATTACATAGTGATTGAGACATATCAGGTGCTGCTTTATCCGGAAATGTATACTGGTATCATGGGGATGGGGCTTTTGGGAGTGCTGCTCTATTTTGCTATTTATGCTATAGAGCTGAAAGTAAGTAGACATCGCTTTGTTGAATGATGCCGGATTGTTAAAAACTTTTCATCTGCGTCGTTGCTGCAATTTTTTTCTGTTGCAGCGTATTTGAGTACACCGCAATGATAACAATTGTACGCGCCCCCTGATTTCCATTAGGTACATGAAAATCAGGGGGCAATCATACCATTACACAGAAACCATTATGCAAGAGACTCTCTCAAAATTCAAGATTTGGCTACTGGCCATTCGTCCCAAAACCCTGCCAGCAGCGGTCGGGCCGGTGGCGGTAGGGTCTGCCGTGGCCTTTAGCCATGGAAAATTCGCCTTTGTTCCGGCTTTTTGTTGTCTTCTTGGAGCTACCCTGCTGCAGATCGGAGTGAATTTGGCCAATGATTATTTTGACTTTAAAAATAGTATCGACTCCGAGGAGCGACTGGGGCCGGTACGGGTTACCCAAAGCGGCCTGATTTCACCAGCTGCGGTGAAGGGGGGGATGATTTTTAGCCTGCTGCTTGCTTTTTTTCTTTTTCTTTACCTGGCTACGGTAGGCGGAGTAACGATAGTGATCATTGGTATAGTTTCAGTACTGGCGGCGCTGGCCTATAGTGGCGGCCCTTATCCTCTGGCTTCTCATGGGCTGGGTGAGCTGTTTGTTTTTATCTTTTTTGGTCTGGTGGCGGTGTGCGGAACATCTTTTATCCAAAGCGGCGAGCTGAGTCTGCTGGCGTTAGTTGCAGCGGTTCCCCCCGGACTGCTGATCACCGCGATCATGGTGGTCAATAACTTACGAGATATTGATACCGATCGCAAAGCGGGCAAAAATACCCTGGCTGTGATTCTTGGGCGTAGCCGGACAATTATTGAATTTAAACTGTTGCTGTTGCTGAGCTATCTGGTTCCACCGCTCATGGTGTCGACCGGCGTTGCCAAGAGCTTTATTCTCCTGCCGCTGCTTACCGTTCCTCTGGCCTGGCTGTTGGCTAAAAAAATAAAAGTTGAGCAGGGGGGTCAACTGAATGCGTTGCTGGCCGATACCGCCAGATTATCATTTTTATATAGTTTGTTGTTTGCTGCCGGCCTGATAGTTGACTTCAGCTGATGCCACAATAAAAATGGATATTCCTTTTAAATAGAGCATGGTCAATTACAAACAAAAAAGGACCTTTCACAAGTGTATCTGCCTGAGAGATGCCTGAAAGAAACGCCCTAGTAGCCTGTCGGATTGAGCAATTTTTTCTTCAAATCAAGGCATTGTCGGAAAAACAAGCACAGCCATATACTTAATATCGGAGTCTGCGCTTCCTTACCTGCGAGCATTATTTTTTCTGCAATAACGACGAGTTGAGGATAAAGGGTTCAGTCCGACAGACTCCTAGACCATAGGAGAACAACTACTCAATTAAACCAATAAATAAGGGGTAACATTTCATTTTCTTTGCAATTTCTCTTAGGTTCTCGGTACTATGAATTGGTATATTAAAGGCAAAATAAGTTACCTTTTTTGATCCATCCTATTACCACTTAAGGTGCATGATGATTGCCAATACAGGTGCACATACAAGTAAATGCGACGATCTTTCCTTTGCGCAACAGAGGATGCATCCTATTCTTGTGGGCCCTGCTGAACGATCCATCATCTCCGAAGACCTTCCCTGCTCGTCTCAGCCGAAAATTGCTGCCAAGTACGCCCTCCCTTGTTCTACACCACCAGCATGCACGCAGCCTGTCAAGAGCGGCAAAGAGTTACTTTTTACGACATGGGTAGAAAGCTGATGCAATCCACTCAATCACAACAAGCCAAAATAGAAAAACTTCACGACCTGAACGAAGATAACACTGTTAGGCTCAAAAGCTCGGGTGACTGGACCATTGATACGCTCCACGATGCGGCAGAGATGCTGACTGAAATGACCAGCACATATCGCAATGTCCCTATCCTGTGGGATGTGTCTGCTACAGGACGCGTTGATTCAGCCGGCATGCTGCTGTTTATTCGCAGCTTCGATGCGCTCAAGGCAAACCAGTGCTCCGTGGACGTTGTGGGCGCTACCAGTGAGCACGAAAAAATATATCAACTGGTGCGTAGGTACGCTTTCGGGCATCGTGAAGCCAAACCTGCACTTTTCTCCCGTCTCCTGATGCCTTTCAACAGGATAGGCAGAAGGTTCGTTGCCTTTCTGACTGATTTGAAGGACTTTTTAGCCTTTACCGGAGAAAATTTCATCAACCTGCTGCTTGCAATAGTGCACCCACGTACCATCCGTTTCGGTGCTATTGTAAAAAATATTGAAGAAGCTGGTGTCCGGGCAATGCCCATCGTGGCTCTGACCAGTTTTCTCATAGGGGTGGTTATAGCCTATCAGGGAGCGGTACAGCTGGAAAAATTTGGTGCTAATATTTTCATTGTGGACATGATAGCACTTTCAGTGACCAGAGAACTCTCCCCATTGATCACAGCCATCGTGGTTGCAGGTCGAACCGGCTCTTCCTATACAGCTCAGCTTGGAGTGATGAAAATAACGGAAGAGATAGATGCCATGCGGACCATGGGGTTTGACCCTCATCGCTTTCTCGTCCTTCCCCGAATTTTCGCCCTGATCATTGCCCTGCCGTTGATGATTTTCTTTGCCGACATAATCGGGATTGGTGCCGGCATGTTTATCTCGCATATACACCTCAACCTGTCCTATCCGGAATTTATACACCGCCTGCAGAAAGTACTGGCGGTCAAGCATGTCTGGGTCGGCATAGGCAAAGGACCGTTTTTCGCCTGGCTTATCGCTACGGTAGGATGTTTCCGCGGCTTTCAAGTTTCTAAAAACACAGAGAGCATAGGGCGCTACACCACCATCAGCGTGGTCAACGCCATTTTTCTGGTAATAGCTTGTGATGCACTTTTTTCGGTGGTCTTTACGGAGCTCGGCATTTGAACGACACAATTATTAAGGTATCAAATATCGTTACCCGATTCGGCACCAATGTGATCCATGACGGCATCAACCTGAGCGTACGCCAGGGGGAGATATACGGCCTTTTGGGCGGCAGTGGTTCGGGTAAGTCCACCCTGCTCAAACAGATGATTATGCTGTTGCGCCCTGAATCCGGAGAAATCACCCTTCTCGGCCATAACCTTATGAGCATCAGCCGCAACGATGCAGCCTCCCTACGCCACTATTGGGGAGTGCTTTTCCAGGGCGGCGCCCTCTATTCGTCACTCACTGTTGCTGAAAATGTCGGCATCAAGCTCCGGGAATACACAGAGCTCCCAGAAAATATGATTGAGGAGCTGGTGCAAATGAAAATAAAAATGGTTGGACTACCACCTACTGCGGCAACGCTCTATCCTGCTGAACTGAGCGGAGGCATGATAAAACGGGCAGCCCTGGCACGTGCACTGGCAATGGACCCGCAACTCCTGTTTCTTGATGAACCCACTTCAGGACTGGATCCAATCGGCGCCGAGGCCTTTGACAATCTGCTTATTGAACTGCGCGACATTCTCGGGTTAACAGTGGTAATGGTTACCCATGATCTGGATTCTATCTGGACCATTGTTGATCGTTTTGCCGTTTTGGGCGAAAAAAAAGTCATTGCAGAAGGCACACTTAAGGAAGTTCTGCACGCCTCCCACCCTATTGTACAACAATTCTTTGGCGGGTCCCGGGGGCAAATACGGAGCAGAGATGGAAAGTAAAATTAATTATACACTGGTTGGGCTATTCGTTGTCTTTCTCACAGCAGGGCTGATAACCTTTGCCTACTGGCTGGGAAAACATGGCGGCAAACAGGAATATGACACCTACCTTGTTTATATGTCGGAATCTGTAGCAGGGTTAAGCACTGATGCCTCTGTTAAATACAAGGGCGTTAATGTGGGCACAGTCCAACAACTGGGTATAAGCCCTCATAACTCGGAAGAGGTGGAACTCCGTTTACAGATTGTACGCAGCACCCCCATCAAAACCGACACCACCGCACAATTAAAGTCTTTTGGCATAACAGGTCTGGCATTTATAGAGCTCAGCGGCGGCAGCAAAGATGCTCCACTGCTGAAAACCTCAAGCACGGGAGTTCCAATCATCCCGGCAACGCCCTCCACCTTTACCCAAATGTATGCCTCTCTGGAACAACTGGTAAAGCAATCGACCTTGGCGATGGCCAAGTTTGACAGGATACTCAGCGAAAAAAACCTGGAGAACATTGCCACCATCATTGCGGAGACAACATTGCTTGTCAAAGATATCAGGGGACAATTGCAGGGATTACAGGATGTTGTTGATAACGGCGTGGTCATGGAAAAACAGATAACCAAGGCTTTTGCAAAAGTAGCAGATGCCTCGCAAAGCATACAAACAATGGCAGACAGCCTGGAACATAACTATGCTGACCTTGGACATAACATGCGACAGGACGTCCAACAGAGCCTTGAGCTCCTCAATCAGCTATTATACAATCTGGATATTCTTGCCGGAGACCTAAAGCACACCACCCAAGCCATACAGGCCAGTCCAAGCGACCTGCTTTTTAAACGCAGTCAGCCAAAACCTGGACCAGGGGAAAAATAATATCATGAAAAACAGGAACATTTTACTCGCAATATTTTGCTGTGCCCTCGCCAGCTGCAGCTTCAACAAGGTCCCACCAAGCGATATCTATACCATATTGCCTGATTTTGGGAAAAGCAGCAGCTCCACCACAGTGAAAAAAAAGAACCGACCCGTCATCAAGCTTGCTCCAATTCGGGCATCGCGGGCGTTTACCGGTACCGACATGGTGTACGTCACTACCCAATATGAACAAAACAGCTATGCCTACAGCCGCTGGAGTGACGCACCTGTAACGTTACTGCCCCTTCTCTTCCAAACAGCCCTTGAAGCAACCGGGAGTTTCTGGGCTGTAATCAGCCCTCCATCGGCAGCAAAAGCTGACTTTCTGCTCGAAAGTACCCTCACTGATTTCAGCCATCACGTACATGACGGCAACATCTCAGAAGGAATTATCAGTATACGTTTCTACCTAATAAACGCGGCAACAAAAACGGTAATCGCGACCAGGGAATTTCGCTCTCAAGTCCCGAGTTCCACACCCAATGCCGGGGATGGGGCTACCGCGCTTAACCAGGCGGCGGATACGGTTGCCCATGACCTCGCCGCCTGGCTTAAGGGGATGCAGCTCTAACCCGAATCCCCCATGTCTCTTTGTAGGAGGTGGATGCGGTTCCCGATCGTTGCTCCTGACACAGAGCAAAGATTGTTCTGTTGACACAAGTAAATAATAACAGGAAAATCCCAGAGGATTTTTAAAAAGAGTGTACGTATCTCATCACCATACCCTTTTCACCTCGCCATATGAATACGCTTAATCAACTCAAGGCTGTTCTTGTTTTCGTAGCTATCTTTCATCTCATTTTTGGTTTTGGCTTGATGTTTTCAATTGATTTTCAAAAAGCCGCCATTGCTCATTATGGGGGCACCCTGGAATGGAACGTAACAAACGTTTATTTCATCAGAATAATTGGATCATTCGCTTTTGTTCTTGGTTATCTTGCCTGGATGGCTTCACGCGATCCGATGAAGCACAAAGTCATTATTATCGGTTTTATCGAATTCTTTATTCTTCGAAATATTAGCCGCCACCTTTTTGCAGACGAGCTCTATGCGGCACTTGGTGTTAGCCATATGATGAATGTTATGACCTCAGTGTTTTTTGGAATACAGGCCTTGCTACTGTGGTATCTTTTGTGGCGCATTTCCAGAAAAAAGCAGGCAACCAAAGCAACCCCAGAGTAGCAATCGATTAAGAAACGAAGATTACAGGCTACCCCAACTCCAAACTGCAATTTTTGCGACTTATTGGTTGCACAGAGGCGTCATTTGGCAATAATGCTGGTCATATTCTTTCCTGACAGACAATATTTTGATGATGCATGAAGCCCTTTAAAAAAAATGCTGATAACGTACAATTGTTTTGCTTCAGCTGGAACTGGAATTTTAAGCCTGTTGAGTTAGTTGGTAATAGCCGGATTGTTGCCAGCTAATAAAAGCCTTTTTGTTGGAGCCCCGTCGGAGACGCCTCTCCGTCATCGCCACCTTCAGGTCCAGCAAACGAGATTAATTTGGCAAGGCTGCGAGCTTGCGAGCACCCGTAGGGCTTGGCCTTGCCAAATTAATCTCGTTTGCTACGGGGGTACAACTTAGTCGTCGCCGTCTCTTGGCTTTTCTAGCCGCTCTTGCGTTTTCCAGCTTGCTATCTCGATCTTTTAAAATTTGTTTATCCCGCCCCTCAAGCATAGCCTCCGGCGTAATATAACCGATGGCGCTGTGTAGTCGAACTGTGTTGTAATGGCGAACAAAACCGGCAATTACCTTTCGAGCATCTTCAAGAGATAACAGAACTCCTGGGCGGATACATTCTGTCTTCAATGATTTGTGCCATCTCTCTATCTTACCGTTGCTTTGAGGGTAGTAGGGAGAGGTCCGAACATGTTTCATTCCTGCGATACGAATAAACTCCTTGAAGTCTTTGGCAATGAATTGGGGCCCATTGTCTGAGATGATTCGTGGAGCAACATCAGGAAAACGTTCACGCCCTCGTTGGATAATTATTTCAACTTCAGCCTCTGTCATGGTCTCCCGGATCTCCCAATGGACAATATAACGGCTACAACCATCCAAGATACTGCAAAGATAATAAAAAGTTCCGCAAATATTGATATGAGATATGTCAATATGCCAATGCTCATGTGGCTTGAGAGGCTGCACAAATCCAGTCCCTTTCTTGCTCGGCTTGGCGCCCCAGCGCTGAAGGAGCCCTGCTGAGGACAGAACCCGGTAGACAGAACTGGGGCTAACTGCAACGATGTCATTATCAAGCATCATAAAGGTTAGTCGCCGGTATCCTTCAAGTGGATTTTTATCATGAAAGTCGACGATAGCAGCCTTTTCCCACTCTTCAAGCCAAAAATCGCGAGGGACCTGGCCGTTGTGCTCATTACTCTTGCCGTAGCGTTCTTTCCAGCTATAAAATTTACTGGCTGATATGCCAAGCCACGCTATAAACAGTTTGAATGATAATTCTGTTTTCATAGCCCAATATTTGACAAAATCAACACAATTGTCTCGAATGTCATGAGGAACCCACTTGCCTTTTAAATTTCCCCAAGATTTTTTTTTAATTTTAGATGGGCTTCCATGAGTTCAGAGACCACTTCGTTTTTGTTCGCAAGCTTCTCCTCGAGCTCGCGTATACGGCGCTCTTGACTGCTTTCTTTGGATTTTCGTTTAGTGACAAAAGCCGCTGAACCGTTTTCAAAAAACTGTTTCTGCCAGCGGTAAAATACCGCTGGAGAAAGGTGATGTTGATCACATACATCTGATATCGGCACGTTGTCCACCAGATGCTGCTTTAAAATAAATACTTTTTCTTCTGGGGTGTATTGTTTTCGTTTCTTGGTCATGAAATATTCCTCCGTATGAGTAAACTAACTCAGACGGTTGAAAATTCCAATTCACGCTGAACCAGTACACAATACTTAGCCAATTATCTATCTAGTGTCTGTCCAGGAATGAGGATTTTCGCTTAAGTTCAAGGCGTGCGATAAATTTTACCACAGGCATATAACTAATATTCCGAGGATAAAATTTTGAGCACAACGCCGAAATTAGGTGAAAAGGCCATTATTTGTGGACAGGCACTATCTAAGCAGACACGGGACTGAGGAATTTAATCAGTCTACCGGGGGAAAAATGGCCGAGTTTCATGGGTAATCAAAATTTTATACTGGACCGGTCGCCTGGAAATGCATTGCATCCCGCCCCCAAAACGCTCCAGCTGCCAGCCACCCTTCTTGCGCAAAACACTCCATCACTTCAATCGGCATTTTCGCATTAACCGGCCAGGAAGTTTTATTTCCATTTTTACCGGCATTGATATCAATAGCGTTCATCCACGCATGCATAGACCAAGAAGTTGCACTACCCCGTTTCTTCCGCGGGTTATACACGCCATTATAAACAAGTATCCCCGCAGCCTCTCGTGACCCATCATTAGGGTAAATTGTTGCCAGCTTTTGAAAAACACGCTGTAAACTGTCAGCACACTTTTCATGCACCAGTAACGAGGTAACGGGAGTTTGATCATAATAAATTGTAAACGGAAGTTTGATTCTCTTGCTTGGTGGGGTGTACCCATCCTTTTCCCCATGTGGTCCAAAAAAATCCAGAAATCCGGATGAACCTTCAGCCGGGAATGGATGTGGGACAGGCATCATATTTTTGAGGTGATTTTGGCAGGCTGCAATGCTTTTAGGTCCCCAAAACCCATCTACCACAGTACCTATGCGCTCTTGAACATGAAAAATCTCAATTCTATTCATGGTGGCATTCCTCTGTTTTTTATGAACAAATATACTTCTCCTCGCAGTGCCTGATTTTTTCATTGACGAGGCAATGCCGGAAGAGTCCGGGCCGGAAAGGTAGAGCTTTCAACGAGGCTCCTCCTGCCAACCTGCGAAGCAAAAACAATGCCACTAGCGGCCACCGGCTCTCAAGGGCAGTTTCCACCAGGAGGGCAGGTTGGGAGTCAAACAGAAGGATGAAAAATCCACTTTTTGGTTCATATCCACCAAAACTGGTGGTTCATATCAAGCAGGTGGTTCATACAAAAAAATTATTCACAATCAAGGAGATATAAATGGGAACCAAATTATACAGTTCGCCCCAGGTACCCTTGTTTTTCCTTATTTGAACGGGATTTTCAAGGTGACATGGAGTAAGTTCGCTCACTGGTATTCATCAATAAAAAATACACACGCCCTTTTCCCTGCGAGATATCTGCAAATGACAAAACCTGAAAGCCCTCTGCTCACTTATATAGCCCTCATGCTGGCGGTTCTCTTTTGGGGCCTCTCTTTTGTGGCCACCAAAGTCGCGCTGCAGAGCTTTACACCTTTCTGCCTTATCTTTTTCCGTTTTTTCGCGGCATCGCTTTTTTTTATTGTCCTGTTCCGGCGAACCGGCTTTCAACCGCTCAGTAAACATGACCTGAAATTATTGCTGCTGCTTGCAGTGATGCAGCCGGGACTCTATTTCACCTTTGAAACCTTCGGCTTACAGTACACATCTGCCACCAAAACCTCGTTGATCATTGCAACCATACCGGCAGTGGTTTTATCCCTGTCAGCTCTTCTGCTCAAGGAACGGATCAGATTACTAAATCTTATGGGAATCATGCTCTCTCTGTTCGGGGTTTCGCTCTTAGTGTTTGGCAGCGGCGAGCAAGAGGAGCTGGGAGGCATGCTGATTGGCGACCTTCTCATCTTTGGAGCGGTCCTTTCCGCTTCGGCTTATATGATCATGACCAGACGTTTAGGAGCGAACATACCTTCGAGACAGATTACCGGCATGCAGATTATCTTCGGAGCAATGCTCTTTTTCCCGGCCTTTGTGTACGATTTACCAAAATTCAATCCCCAGGCTGTAACCAGTGAAGCTGTTATCGCCGTAATAGGGCTAACCCTTTTCGCTACTATCGGAGCCTTTCTCTGCTATAATTATGCCCTAACCAAAATCCCTGCAGCCAAAGCCTCAGTCTGTATTAACGCTATTCCGCTGGTAACTGCCTTTGGTGCATGGGTACTCCTCGGCGAGTCATTGACCATGGTGCAACTCTGTGGAGCCGGAATAGTCCTCTTCGCGGTATTTTTGGCAAACCACACACGCACACCAGGGAGAAAAAGCAAAAACGGTACCATCGTAGCTTGACCCCAAAAAAACAATACGTTATTCCTCTGTACCATTTACAGCACCCTCAACAGAATCAACAGGATACCCGGAAGCTCACTCTCCTTTCCTCAGTCATCCCACCTCCAACATAATGACAAATGACAGTAATTATGTGCTGATCCTATGAGTCTGTTGATTTACTAGGGCTTTCGTTCAAGGTCAGGTAAGCGAAGACTCCGAGAGATTGGGCGAAAAGACAGTAAATCAACGGGCTCATCCTATAACGCACAGCTTCTTGTTGAACATCCACGGTACCCGCCGTTACTTTGTCCTCGCTGTCACTCCATTTTAAAAATTCCCGGTAAAGTCACCCAATGATTCCGGCTTGTGGAAATGCTTCCAGATGGCGTTATGCCCTTTCACCTTCAGGAAAACTACTGTTCAAGATTCCCACAATATACGACAAGAAACTTGTTTTAGCCTTTATTTATGTGGTATCATTTATAAATTTAAAATAACATTGATTATCTGTAACTAATCAACACTATTTCATCTCTCCATTATTTGCCCGTTCAGCAAACCTATGTATCGAAGTCGGGGCGTATCTGCTGATTCGGTCAGCTTGTGGATATTTGGAGCACTGCTAAACATGCACAGTTCGGGGTGGATTGACAGTTTTTAGATATTCGCTGAATGGTTACGATTATCTTTATAAAAACCGTCTCCTGACTCGTTCCGATAAAAGTTACTCTCTAAGAACCCTTAACCCTGCAGAGAATGTGCCATGAGATTGAAAACCATCGGTTTGATTGCCTGCTTGACCTCCTTGTTATTCGCTTGTAGTGGTGAGCAAAAAGATACTCCACCTCCTCTACCGCCCCCCGATGTATCGGTCTTCGAAACCAAAGCCCAGGAAGTCCCTCTCTTTCAAGATTTTGTTGGCCAGACTGCCGGACTTAAAGACATTGCTATCCGCGCCAGGCTGGAAGGTTTTCTCGAAGGTATACATTTCCAGGAAGGCTCAGAGGTAAAAAAAGGCGCACTGTTGTACACCCTGGAAAGCCAGCCTTTTGAGGAAAAAGTTGCCACAAGGATGAGTCAGGTTGCCGAGGTCAAGACCAATCTGGCGAAAACCAAAGGGGATCTGGATCGAATCAGGCCCCTTGCAGCAATAAATGCCGTCAGCCAAAGTGATTTGGATGCTGCCGTTGCCGCTTATGAAGCAAACCTTTCTTCCCTGGATGCTGCCAATGCCACCTTACGGTCAGCTCAGATTGAATTGAGTTATACCAAAATCTACTCTCCCATTGACGGCATCATTGGCAGGACCAAAGCCAAAGTTGGAGATTTTGTTGGGAAAGACCCCAATCCGGTGATCTTGAACACGGTATCCCAAGTGGACACAATTCTTGTCAACTTTTTCATTACAGAGACGCAGTACCTGACACTGGCTAAACATATTGCCGAACAAAAAGGGAAGCAACAGGATCCCCTTGAAGACAGTCTTGAGCTGATTTTAATCAACGGTGAGGTGTACAACCACAAAGGTCGCCCCGATTTCATCGACAGGGAGGTGGATAGCACCACCGGCGCCATGCTGGTCCAGGCATCCTTCCCTAACCCTGAAAAACTGCTGCGGCCAGGCCAGTTTGCCATAGTGAAGACCAAAGTAATGGACGTTAACAATGCCATTTTAATTCCCCAACGTTGTGTCATGGAATTACAGGGATTGTTTAACGTGTTTGTGGTTGATGAGAGTAACAAAGTGGAAACCAGGGAAATTAAGGTCGGCCCCAAAGTCGGCTCCATGTGGCTGATAAGCGAAGGACTCCAGCCTGGGGAAAAGGTGGTTTTTGAGGGGCTGCAGAAAGTCAAAGACGGCATCACCGTCAACCCCACCATCGCAGATGTCAAATCAACTAAGCAGGATAAGACGTGATCAGCCATGGGTGATTTTTTCGTAAGAAGGCCCATTGTGGCCATGGTAATGGCCATTTTTATGGTCATCGTAGGGGTCGTATTTCTCAGTGGCTTGCCCATGGAGCAATACCCGGACATCACCCCCCCCATTGTGGAGGTGAGAGCCACATATACGGGGGCTAATGCGGTGAGTGTTGAGCAATCTGTTGCCACTCCGCTTGAGCAACAGATTAATGGTGTGGACAACATGATCTACATGAAATCCACCAATGCCAATGACGGCACTATGACCATCCAGGTCTCTTTCGAAGTGGGCACTGATCCGGACATGAACACGGTCTTTACCCAGAATAGGGTTGCCGCAGCCACTGCCAAACTGCCGCCAGAGGTCACACGCATGGGAGTGACCACGGAAAAATCCCTGCCTAACATTCTCATGCTGATCGCCCTGACGGCAGAGGACCCTCGTTTTGATCAAAACTTTCTTGGCAATTACTCCCTAATCAACATCAAAGATATTCTTTCCCGCATCAAGGGTATCGGCAGGGTAAACGTTATCGGGGCCAGTGACTATTCCATGCGCATCTGGATAAAACCCGATCGGTTGGCCTACCTTGGCATAACAGTACCAGAAATAATGGATGCCATTCAGGCACAAAATGTGGTCGTTCCCGGGGGTAAATTCGGTGCCGAGCCCGCTCCTCCAGGTACTGAGTTCACCTATACCGTTCGTATGCCTGACCGCTTGCAAAGCGAAAAAGAATTTGGAGAAATAGTCATCCGGACCACTCCGGAAGGATCTCAGGTAAAACTCAAGCATATTGCCAGAATCGAACTGGGTGTGGAGACCTATAATGCCTTCACTCGCTTGAACAGCGATGCCTGCGCCATGATTGCCTTGTACCAGGCGCCAGGCTCTAATGCTGTTGCCCTGGCAGAGACAGTGAAAGCGACCATGGCTGAGATGTCTAAATCTTTCCCCAAAAGTATGCGTTATGATATCTCTCTGGATACCACTACAGCCATTACCGCTGGTATTGATGAGATTATCGAAACGCTGTTTATCGCACTGGGCCTGGTGGTACTCGTTGTGTATATCTTTATTCAGGATTGGCGAGCGGCTCTTATTCCCACCATCGCCATTCCTGTTTCTCTTTTGGGCGCCTTTATCGCCTTCCCCATCATTGGCTTTACCATCAACGTTCTCTCCCTTCTTGGGCTGGTGCTGGCCATCGGTATTGTTGTTGATGACGCCATTGTGGTAGTGGAAGCCGTGCAGGTGAATATCGAGGCAGGCATGTCTCCTAAGGAGGCAACCAAAGCGGCCATGAGGGAGGTTACCGCCCCGGTTATTGCCACGACCCTGGTAATGGTAGCAATCTTTATCCCTGTCGCTGTCATGGGCGGCATCACCGGCCAACTCTACCAGCAATTTGCCATCACCGTCGCTGTGTCGGTTGTCTTCTCTTCAATCAACGCCCTGACCCTGAGCCCGGCCTTATGTGCTCTGCTTTTACGCAAGCAAAAACCCATCGGTGGCCCGCTCGGAGCATTCTTCCGAATGTTCAACACTGTTTTTGATAAAACCACTAAAGGGTATACCGGCTTAACGAAAATCGTGGCCCGCAGGATCGCAATGGGGCTGACTTTCATGCTGATACTCACCGGTGGCTTGATCTTTCTTAGCAAAGTGCTGCCCGGTGGGTTTATGCCCAGCGAAGACATGGGCTACCTGATGGTGAACGTCCAATTGCCCGATGCCGCCTCTTTGCAACGCTCTGATGTGGTGGTAAAAAAGGTTGAAGAAATCATCGGCAAGCACGAAGAGGTCGAATTTGTGACAGCAGCCACCGGTTTTAGCCTTATTTCAGGCAGCATGTCGTCCAATGCCGGTTTTGTTTTTGTTTCTCTTAAAGATTGGAGCGAACGAAAGAAAACAGCCAATGAACTGGTCGAAGCTTTAAATCGTGATTTTTTTACCCAGGTAAACGAGGCCCAGGTCTTTGCCTTTGGCCCACCGCCCATCCCCGGCCTCGGAAATGGATCAGGTTTTACCATGATGATGCAGGATAAAGGCGGCAACACTCCTGAGTACCTGGCAGATCAGACTGCTCAGTTTATCCAGACCGCACTTAAGCGCCCTGAAATCGGCTCCATGTTCACCACTTTCCGAGCCTCTGTCCCTCAGCGCTACATGGAAATCAACCGCGATAAAGTACTCAAGGCGGGTGTATCCCTTAATGATATCTACTCTACGGTCGGAGCCTTTCTTGGTGGCTCATATGTCAATGATTTCAACAGGTTTGGTCGACTTTACAAAGCCTACATTCAAGCAGAACCTGAATACAGAATTAATGAAAACAAAATCAATCTTTTTTTTGTACAAAACGGAAACGGCGAGCAGGTTCCCCTCAGTGCCTTTGTCACTATCAAGGATATCGCAGGCCCGGATTTTACCAATCGGTTTAATCTTTATCGCGCCATCGAATTAACCGGTGGCCCGGCGCCAGGCTATACGTCTGTTCAGGCGCTAAACGCTCTTGAAGAGGTTGCAGCCGATTCCCTCCCGTCAGATATGGGCTATGCCTGGAGCAATATGTCTTTTCAGGAGAAAAAATCTTCCGGTACGGCAAGCGTGGTTTTAGTATTCTCCTTACTCTTTGTTTTTCTCATTCTTGCCGCCCAATACGAAAGCTGGTCACTCCCTTTCAGTATTTTACTGGGAACCCCTTTTGCTATTTTCGGCGCCTTTGGCGCGCTTTACCTGGCACGTTTAACCAGCAACAGTTTTGAGCTCAATGTTTTTGCCCAAATCGCCCTGGTCATGCTCATTGGCATGGCCGCTAAAAACGCTATCCTGATCGTTGAATTTGCCAACATTGAATTTCATAAGGGACTGTCTCTGTATGACGCAGCCATCAAGGCTGCCAAGTTACGTTTCAGGCCAATACTCATGACCGCCTTTTCCTTCATTCTGGGAGTACTTCCCCTGGTGATGGCATCGGGGGCAGGGGCTGAGGCGCGCATTGTTATGGGGATGGCACTGCTTGGCGGAATGGCATTGGCAACATCTTTGGGAGTCTTTTTCTATCCTATGCTTTTCGTTTTCATCGGAAACATTGCAGGGTACGAGAAAAAAAGAGAGATGCAAAAGGAGCAGGTGTAAACACAATGAATACACACACAAAGACAGGCAAGGGTTGTACATTCTTTACTCTAGTCCTTTCACTTTTTTTCTCGGCCTGTACGTTAGGGCCAAATTTTACAGAGCCAATTACCGCCACTCCTGATGCGTATCGAACCCAAATTATGCCGGCCGACCCCATCAATGATCTTCAATGGTGGGAACTCTTTAAAGATCCACTGCTCTATTCTTTAGTGACAACGGCTCTGGAAAACAACCGCGATGTTAAAATCGCTATCAGCCGTATTGAGCAGGCTCGAGCCAACCTGGGATTTGTGCGCGCTGATCAATACCCGCGCGTCGATATAGATGCAGGAGCCACAACCGGCAATTTCAGCGGTGGTACACGATCCGAGGACACCAACTCCACCGTCTACCTTGCAGCTCCACTGAGCTGGGAATTAGACTTTTGGGGAAAATTCAGTCGTTCAACTGAAGCTGCACGGGCTGAATTGATGGCATCGGAATATGGTCTCAAAACTATCCAACTGACCTTAATTGCAGAAGTGGTCACCAACTATTATCAACTGTTGGATTTTCATCGTCGTTTAAATATTTCTGAAGAAACACTCGCCTCGCGTATTGAAAGCCTTAACATCATTCAACAACGATTTAATAAAGGAATTATTGCTGAGCTCGATGTTAATCAGGCCCAGATCCAAAAGGAGATCGCCGCCGCGGCCATACCGCTCTACAAGCGCTCTATCGCAAAAACGGAAAATAATTTGAGCATATTGCTTGGCCGCTTACCGAGTCCTATTGTTCCGGAGCAGAACCTGGGTGTAAATTTTCAGGCCCCAAAAATTCCGGTTGGTTTACCTCCTGCCATACTCGAGCGTCGTCCTGATATCAGCCAGGCCAAATACCTGCTCAAAGCACAAACTGAAAACATTGGTGTTGCCGAGGCACTGCGGTGGCCGGCAATTTCCCTGACCGGCACTTTGGGCGTTGCCAGCAGCGAGTTGAGCTCTATCACCATTGATGGCGGCGTGTGGTCAGTGGGCGGAAGATTGCTGGGCCCGCTGTTTGACTTTAACAAAAATAAAAGACGAGTGGAAATTCAGGAACAAAAAACGAAACAAGCCCTTTTCCAGTACGAAAACGTTGTCCTCACTGCCTTTAGAGAAGTGAATGATGCACTGATGGAAATTGCAACCTATCGTAATGAATTAGCTGCTATCGATCGTCAGTTGAAAGCTTCACAGAATGCCACCAATTTATCCAAAGAAAGGTATGATAAAGGGGTGAGCAGTTATCTGGAAGTACTGGATACAGAACGAACTCTTTTTTCCACAGACTTACAACAATCACAATTGCAGCAGCAATACCTTAACGCCTATGTCAATCTGTATAAAGCTCTGGGGGGTGGTTGGATAACCAAAGCAGATCGGAACCACAAAACTTCTCCGGTTGCTCCAACAATCTTTTAGCGTAGCCAGCAAAAGTAGGGTTTCTTGACTTATTAGCAGTTTAGTTCGATATCAGGCAAGCCATGAATCCGGGAGATCGGGCTAAAGGGCAATTATTCACGATAGTTTGCCCACAAAACCCAAAAAGCCGTTTCAACCCAACGGGATGAAACGGCTTTTTTCGGTTTACAGTTTTTGTTAACAATCAACCAAAACGACCGGTAATATAATCTTCTGTTAACTGATGGAGTGGATTGGTAAAAATTCGATCAGTTGCTCCCACTTCCACCAAGTCACCCAAGTGAAAATAAGCGGTCCGTTGCGAAATCCTTGCTGCCTGTTGCATGTTATGGGTCACAATAACGATGGTATACTGTTCTTTAAGTTCGGTAATAAGATCCTCTACAGTTGCAGTGGCAATAGGGTCAAGCGCTGAGCACGGTTCATCCATGAGAATCACCTCAGGACGAACGGCAACAGCCCTTGCAATACAAAGGCGCTGCTGCTGCCCTCCGGAAAGCCCTGTGCCCGGTTCATCGAGACGATCACTAACCTCATTCCATAAGCCGGCCTTTTTCAGGGAATCCTCTACAATCCCGTCCAGTTCAGTCTTGCTATTCACAATACCATGAATTTTCGGACCATAGGCCACGTTATCATAGATGGATTTCGGAAAAGGGTTGGGTTTTTGAAACACCATGCCTACCTGTGCCCGCAATGGCACCACATCAACGGATTTATCATAGATGTCATGACCATCCAGCAAAATTTCACCTTTCACCCGACAGATATCAACCGTGTCGTTCATCCTGTTAAGACAGCGGAGAAAGGTCGACTTACCACATCCTGAAGGGCCGATCATGGCCAGTACTTCATTATTAGCAACATCAATGGAGACACTGCGGATCGCTTGCTTATCACCATAAAATACATTGACATCACGACATGTCATCCGGGCATCATCGACAAATTGTGTCCCAACAGTGGTTCGATCTTCGCGGTCTACTTTTTCTTCGACAACCGAATCGATCGCACCAAGGGTATTTTTACCAGTCAAAAAGGTATCGCCCATATCCAGAACCGTATCCATTCCCATAACATTTTCCTGGGGTAGAGAAAACACCGGGAAACAGAAAGATTGTTTCCCGGCACATGTACATCACAGCAAAATTCTTCTGTGAACTGAGTAAATCAGAAGATTACATTGACAGTGGAGTTAAGCCTTTTGCATCGGCTGCAAATTTAGCGCGTTCCTCAGCTGGAGCAGGAATCAAACCTTTTTCAGTAAGATAGCCATCTTCGCCCCAGGCGCGATCACTGGAAAATTCGGCAAGGAACTCAGCAATTCCCGGAATCACACCAACATGTGCTTTTTTAACGTAAAAGTAAAGCGGACGCGAAACAGGATATTTACCATCTGCAATATTTTCAAAAGTCGGCGCCTGTCCATCAACGAAGGAACCCTGTATCTTGTCACCATTCTGATCGAGAAAGCTGAATCCGAAAATGCCCAGGCTCTGTGGGTTGGCATCAAGCTTCTGCACAATCAGGTTATCGTTTTCACCGGCTTCAATGTATGCACCGTCTTCACGAACAGTGTGACAGATGCCTTTGTAGGCATTCTTGTCTGATTTCTTCATTGCCTTGATAAAATCAAATTTTTTGCAACCACCTTCCATGGCGAGTTCTACAAATGCATCACGGGTGCCGGAGGTAGGAGGAGGTCCGAGGACTTCAATTGCTGTTGCAGGTAACTCTGGGTTAACATCCTTCCAGGTTTTATAAGGATTAGGCACAACCTTTTCTCCACCCTTTGGATCGGGTACATCCTTGGCTAAAGCGAGGAAGAGATCCTTGCGGCTTAATTTGAGTTGTTCAGCTTTTTTGGAATTGGCTACAACAATCCCATCGTAACCGATCTTGATTTCAACAATATCCTTTACACCGTTATCCTGACATTTTTTGAATTCAGAAGACTTGATGCGACGGGAAGCATTGGTGATATCCGGGGATTCAACACCAACACCTGCACAAAACAACTTCATTCCCCCGCCCGAACCCGTGGATTCAATTTTCGGAGTTTTAAACTTGGTGGTCTTGCCGAATTGCTCAGCCACAGTGGTTGCAAACGGGTATACAGTTGATGAACCGACAATGGAAATGTAGTCTCTTCCACCTGCTGCCGACGAGGTATTCACAGCGGACACAGCCAGTAAAGATACTGCTCCAAAAATAAGCCCTTTTTTCAACATTACTCTTCTCCTAATAATTAGTTTAAAGCCAATTGTTAATTGTTATCAGTGAAGGACTGCTTGCCGCTTCACTATAAAAAACACTTCTACAACATTTCCTTCTGTTACCAGCGCCGTTCAAATTTCTTTCTCAAAAATACGGCCACCCCGTTCATGCAGATCAAGAAAGTAAGCAGCACCATGATGGCAGCGGAAGTACGTTCGACAAAAGCTCGTTCCGGTGAGTCGGCCCAGAGATATATCTGGACCGGCAGCACTGTGGAAGGATCAGTAAAAGAACCTGGAACATCCACGATAAAGGCAACCATACCAATCATCAAAAGGGGTGCTGTCTCACCGAGTGCCTGGGCCATGCCGATTATAGTACCGGTCATCATGCCAGGCATAGCAAGCGGTAAAACGTGATGAGTGATGGCCTGCATTTTTGATGCACCCACCCCAAGAGCAGCTTCCCTGATGGATGGAGGGACAGACTTAAGCGACGCCCGACTGGCTATGATAATGGTCGGCAGCGTCATCAACGTCAGTACCAGCCCACCAACAAGCGGAGCAGAGCGCGGTAAACCGAAAAAATTAAGAAATACGGCTAGGCCGAGAAGACCGAAAACAATAGAGGGAACCGCAGCCAGGTTATTGATATTGACTTCAATAAAGTCTGTCCATTTATTAGATGGAGCGAATTCTTCCAGGTATACGGCTGCTGCCACACCAATAGGAAAAGACAGGGCCAGCGTGACCAGCAAGGTGAACATAGATCCCATTATTGCCCCCTTAATACCGGACAGTTCAGGTTCTCTGGAATCGCCTGCAGTAAAAAAGGTGGTATTAAATTCGAGCTGCAAACGGCCTGCTTCCACCAGTTGATCCACCCAAGCAATCTGCTCATCGGAGATACGGCGTTCCGACTCCGGGACGTCGCGGGAAATATGTCCTTTGAGCAGCATATCCACCTCATCATCAACCGGAAGACGAACCAGCTTGGTCGTACCTATAAGTCCGGGATCACTTAACACCATGTCCTGCAATTCAAACGCGGCTCCGGAGCTGACAAGTTTGTTCAACCGACGCGTCTGCGACCTACCGCTTACATCGGGAAAAAGCTCGGCCATGGAGGTTTTAATGAGTTTCCCGTAATTGGCATTGCGCAGGTTCTCCACCTGTAGCGCCTGCTCATCAAAGGTAATATCGAGATATATTGCCCCTTGCCGAAAGGCAGTCCATCCGTTGGCGACAATTGAACCAAACAGAAAGACCAAAAACATAAGACTAGCTATAATTGCCGACAGGCCAAGCAGTTTAAACTGTTTTTCCTTACGATATCGCCTGGCAAGACCGCGATTGACGATATCCATAGTCGATGGGGTTTGTTTTTCCATGCTAAGATCCAAACAACGAGTGGTATTATTCGTACTCTTCGCGGTATTTGCGAACCACATAAAGAGCGATGACATTGAGTATCAAGGTGATAACAAATAGCAATAATCCAAGGGCAAAAGCTGCCAAGGTCTTTGGGCTGTCAAATTCCTGATCCCCAACAAGCAAGGTGACAATCTGCACCGTAACAGTGGTTACTGCCTGTAAGGGGTTGGCTGTCAAATTTGCGGAAAGGCCCGCAGCCATCACCACAATCATGGTCTCACCAATAGCCCTGGACACTGCCAGCAATATGGAACCAACGATTCCCGGCAATGCTGCCGGCAGGATAACATTGGTAATGGTTTCACTCTTTGTCGCTCCAAGTCCATACGATCCATCCCGTAGCGACTGGGGAACGGCATTAATAACATCATCTGAAAGTGACGAGACAAAGGGTATAATCATCACGCCCATAACAATGCCTGCTGCAAGGGCACTTTCAGAGGAAACAGACAGGCCGAATGTCAGGCCGGCATTGCGAATAAATGGTGCAACAACAAGAGCTGCAAAAAATCCGTAAACAACAGTGGGAACACCGGCCAGGATTTCAAGCAGCGGCTTCACGGTTGCCCGGAACCGATTGCCTGCATACTCTGAAAGATATATAGCTGCCATCAGCCCAATTGGAACGGCAACGGCCATGGCAATCCCTGAAATCATAAAGGTTCCGGCGAGCACAGGAATCGCACCAAAACTACCGGAGCTGCCTGCCTGATCGGCCCTGATAGCCATCTGCGGGCTCCATTTAAGACCGAACAAAAAGTCAGTAACCGGCACCTGCTGAAAAAATCGGTAGGATTCAAAAAGGACGGACAGGACGATGCCGACAGTGGTAAGAATCGCAATTGCAGAACAAAAAATCAGAAATATTTTTACAATACCTTCCACCTGATTCCGCGCTCTCATGGCCGGCTTTATTCGCGAATAAACAAATAAACAGCCGATCATGGCACAGGCAAACATAACAATGCCCAGTGCTATCGTACCAACACGCTCCATGGCAATGTATCTGTCTGCAGCAACCTGCAACTGCGGATCCACATCAGCGGAAAAGTAATTTCCGGCGACCAGGTTACGCAAATCATTAACCAACAGGTTAACCTGCGCAGTGTCTACGGGGGCACCATGACCAACAATAGCCCCCATAACCATGTTGGTGAGGACAGTGTCTGCTACAAACTGCCACACACCAAAAATGAGCAGTGCAGGAATCCCGCACCACAGCGCCGTAAGTAATCCGTAATAACCGGGACGAGAGTGCAACCTTACAGACTCATCCTTACGTACAAGTGCAAAAGCTTTCTTCTTCCCTACCCCATAGGCAAGGGAAGACAATATGAGGGTAAAAATAACGAGCAGATTTGGCGACATTATGGGTGCCCCTAAAAAAAAGTATGATTTTCAAATCTCAGACCCAAACAATACCGCCTCTTTGTTAACTGTTCATTCGGCGATTGTTAGAATTCTGTTAAGACGGTTGCAACTCCATCTCTTTTGCGCTTATTGTAAGAATACAATATGGGGTTATGCCATGAGTTGTAGTCTACCTACCTCCCAGGCAAGAAAACGCTATCTTGAACACAAACGACCTTAATTCAATATCATCAGCCTCGCACCCAGGCTCAGTTCTGGTAAACTCGTGGATAATGAATATTGTATTCAATTACTTTTCAGGCATAAGCAATAACGATGTCAAAGGAGAACAGAATGGGAAAATGCATAGGCGTATTGACAGCAGGTGGTGACAGCCCAGGACTGAATGCCGCAATTCGTGCCATCGGCAAAAGCGCTCTCAATTCTTATAACATGCAGGTTATTGGTTTTAGAGACGGTTTTCGAGGACTCATGGAAAACCGAACAGTACAGCTCCAAAGTGATACGCTCTCCGGTATACTGACCCTTGGCGGTACCATTCTGGGCACCAGTCGCGACAAACCACATAAAATGCCGGTAGGATCAAAGATGCAGGACATGACCGAAGTCATGCTCGACAACTACCATCGTCATCATCTGGAAGGACTCATTTGTATCGGTGGCGGGGGTACCCAAAAAAATGCACTCCGCCTTGCCCAGGCCGGCATGAACATCATTACCCTGCCCAAAACCATAGACAATGATGTTGCCCAGACCGACATCACCTTTGGCTTTGACACCGCCCTTTCCATAGCAACGGACGCCATAGATCGGTTGCACTCAACAGCCCACAGCCACCACCGTATTATTGTAGTCGAGATCATGGGGCACAAAGCCGGCTGGTTGGGACTCGGCGCCGGCATGGCCAGCGGAGCTGATGTTATCCTTATTCCGGAAATCCCTTATGACGTGAACCTTGTGGCAGAGGCCATTCGCAGAAGAAGACACAGAGGAAAAAATTTCAGCATTGTGGCGGTTTCAGAAGGTGCTCTGGCAAAAGATGACGAGCAACTTTTCACCGAGTTACAAGCAAAAAAGAAAAAAGCCAAAGAAAACAGTGACGAAAAAAAACTGAAAAAAGTCTTGGATTCACTTTCGCAATTTAAGGCAGTCCAGAAAAAAAATACCTTGCTCCTGTCCAGTAAACTGGAAACCCTGACAGGACTGGAGAGTCGGTTGACCATTCTCGGTCACCTGCAAAGAGGTGGAACGCCTTCGGCTGCAGACCGAATTTTGGCAACGCGGCTTGGTACCAAAGCCGTTGAAGCAATAGCCAAACAACAATACGGCAACATGGTTGCCGTCAGTGGGGAAAGCACTAAATTGGTCCCCCTGAAAGAAGTTGCCGGGCAGCGAAAAATAATCCCCCTCGATCACCCGTGGATTCACTCTGCCATCGAGACCGGAACCTGCCTTGGAGAGGAAATCTCTTTGCATGACATAATGTAGATTGGTTCAGAAAAACTCTGTAACGAGCTTGAACCACCTTTGATTTACTTGACTGGAGAGGAGCGGATTCATTTTGAAATCCATGTCTTCCCAGGCATTACCCAAACTAAACAAGTTCCGATGCAGTGATAGAAAATAATGCCAACCAGTGGTAAAGTACTTTCACATCACGTGGTAACACTATATAGCATACTGCCCTATAATTACTGACCCAAACAAAGGGTACTTACTCGAAAGGTTCCAAGATGACATTTATAGAATTCAAAAAATTACTGCTGGATGCAGAGATAACACTTCCTAAATTTTGCAAGCTGATAAAGGTCAGTGATAAAAATATCCAGTCATACAAAAAGAAAGGCTATGTTCCCAATACGATAGCAGTCATAGTTACATGCTTTGCAAAGATGCAAGCAGACCAGGTAGATTACCGCGCACTGATAGATAGTCTTGAATTAAAAAAGCAGACTAAAAAAGGAGGATTCAAAAAAAAGAATCCTGAGGTTGAAAATACGTCTACGGAGAGCAAAATTTCAGGCTCGGACCCTGCATCTTCAGTGGCTGAAAAAAAGAACAATGCATAATGAAAAACTTTGAAGCTGACGCCGCCTGAACTGATGAGAAATCCAGGTTAAGCATTTCGATGTGGCTGCTAAAAAATGCCGGTTTCAGCAGCACCCTACACTGTCTGCTGAAACCGGTTTGTAGTTGACCGTTTTATTTTACCGGCCTGTCAATAGCCTTGAAAAGGCTGACGACGGGATCAAGGTAGATCAAATCCGTCAAAATTCATTACTCTATCCCATGCGGCTATAAAGTCGGCCAGAGACTTGTCCTGAATCAAGATACTGCCTGGAATCATTGAATGTACCATCTTTTTGTGAATGTCAATTCAAGCAGGAGCGCCACGCCACGCTTATACAAGTACTATGGCCACCGCTTACAACACTTTTCAACAGCACCAGACATCGGGTTCTCTTTGCCTGACCCATGCTGACCCCTCCAGCACAAAAGGGATTACAGATTTCCTCCCCCGCGAACGATTTCCCCTTCCACCAGATAAATTACCTCTTCGGCAATATTATTGGTTCGATCACCAATACGTTCGAGATGGCGTGCAATAAGATACATGTTGACCAAACCGGCTCCGTCCCCTCTATGCTTGTCAATTTCCTCAATCACAGCTTTATAGGCAAGGTTACGATACCTGTCGACCTCCTCGTCCATATGAAATATCTTGCGGGCAAGATCAGCATCTTCCGACACCAGCGCATCCAAACCGACCTTGACCATTTCCAACACCTTTTCAGCCATGGGCTGATAGTCAAAATGAAAACTAACATTGTCCGTCTTTTCTATGGTTAGTACCCTTTTAGCAATGTTAACGGCATAATCGGCAATCCTTTCCAATTCACTGTTTATTTTTATGATAGCTACAATCAAGCGTAGGTCTCTGGCCACTGGTTGATGCAGAGCTAAAATTTTCAAACACTCTTCTTCAACCACGATCTCCATATCATCTATTTCCCAATCTGAATTAAGAAGAGCGTTAGCCTGCTCGTGATCGTGATTTTCAATGATACTACAAGCTTTTCGAACTCTATCTTCGACCAGGCCGCCCAGCTCAAGGATTTTCTGTTTCAATCCTTCAATTTCACGATGAAAATGCATGTGTCTACCCAAGATACCCTCCTGTTGGTACAGTAAATTAAAATGAGACTATATTAAAATCACCTGGCGTTACCTCGTTGTTAGGAAATGATTAGGAATACATTAGCATTTTTCTTTTTTCTTGCAACAGCACGGCCAAAGGGTAATGTACTTGTTATTTGCTAAGGGAAACAAGAGGATAAAAAGTGAGTAAACACCGCATTTTGATCGTCGAAGATGATGCCGACATCCAACAGCTGGTCAGTTATAACCTGATCAAGGCTGGTTATAATGTGACCTGTGCCGACACCGGGGAAGAAGCATTACAGATCCTGGAAAACGAATCCATCGATGCCATGCTCCTTGATCTCATGTTACCGGGACAAGACGGCATGGAAATATGCTGTGCTGTCAGAGCGACCGAAAAGACACGTGCTCTGCCCATCATCATGCTCACTGCAAAAGGTGAAGAGGATGACGTTGTCTCAGGACTGGAATATGGTGCTGACGATTATGTTACCAAACCTTTCAGTCCCCGGGTATTGCTTGCCAGAATCGAAGCTGTGCTCCGCAGAAAATCAGGTCGACAGCTAGAAGATCAAGGTGATGAAAAAGACGGTATTTTTCTCCATTCCATGGAGATCCATCCTGGTCGCCATGAAGTTCGCATCGAAGGCGTAAAAATACACTTAACCATCACCGAGTTTACAATCCTCACCTTGTTGGCGAGTCGACCGGGTTGGGTTTTCTCCAGGCAGCAAATTATCGATCACGTTCGCGGCTATGACTATATGATTACCCCTCGCGCTGTGGATGTGCAAATATTTGGTCTGCGCAAAAAACTTGGCCAGGCAGGCAGTTATATCGAGACCGTACGAGGCATTGGCTATAGAATTAAAGAGTAGAACATCCCATATCATATCAACGGCATACACCTGACAGGCTGCACTAACCAGCCCTCCTCACCTTTTCAACTGATCCAAATTCATGAAAAACATACGTCTTTTTTGGCAAATATTTCCGGCAATCATCATTACCACCATGATTACCCTGGTTACTGTTGTCTGGTATATCTCAACAACAAGTCGTGATTTTTACCTGGAACAACTCCAGGTAGGACTGCAAGACAGAGCCCTGCTCATTGAGTCGTCCATCGCCTCGTATGCAGCAACCTCCCAGGAACGACTCCATTCATTTATTCGGACCGCAGGCAGAAAGGCATCCACCCGCATTACCCTGATCGACAAAGACGGGCTGGTATTAAGCGACTCCAATGAAGACTATAAACAAATGGATAATCATGCCAACCGTCCGGAGATCCAAATGGCCAGGGAAGGGAAAACAGGGACATCCATCCGGTTCAGTAAAACCCTCGGCCAGTCCATGCTCTACGTCGCTCTTCCGATTCAGCTTAAAGATGGAGAACAGGCAATTCTTCGTCTTTCAGTGGCCACCACCTCCTACGAAGAAAAACTCAAGTCGATTTATACTAAAATTGGATTAATAGGCATCGGCATATTTTTTATTGCCGCCTTGCTCGCCCTCTTTAGCGCACGCCGTATCAGTCGCCCATTGGAAAAGATGAAAAAGGGAGCAGAACAGTTGACCAAGGGCCGGATTGATCATTTAATAAAAATAAGCAGTGACCATATGTCAGTAGAAATGGCTGGTCTTGCCGGAGCTCTCAACCAGATGGCCGAGGAAATCAACCGTCGGGTTCGAGTTATTATCCAGCAACGAAATGAATTAGAAGCGGTTTTCGCCAGTATGGCCGACTCAGTGGTGGCCATTGACGCAGAGCAGAAAATTCTCCGTATGAACAAAGCCGCAAGCGGATTGTTTACCCTCTCTTCGGAGGCGGTAAAAGGAGTGCCCATTCATGGAGTAATCCGCAACCAGAAATTGCTCAGCCTTATAGAGCAGGCATTACAGGAAAACGTCACCATCAAAGAAGAGGTTACTCTTTTTAACGGTACCCAGCCGCTTATCCTGCAAGTTCATGTAGTGCCACTGTGCGACGAGCAACATCCCTTGGGAGTACTGTTGGTCATGCACGATCTCACCAAACTCAATCGACTTGAAAATATCCGCCAGGACTTTGTCGCCAATGTATCCCATGAACTCAAAACCCCAATTACAGCAATAAAAGGTTATGTAGAGACGCTGTTGGACGGTGCTTTGGAAAACCACGACGATGCCGTTAAATTCCTGACAATTGTCGCAAAACAGACCTCCCGGCTCAACTCAATTATTGATGATCTTCTGGCCCTTTCACGGATAGAAAATAAACAAGAAGCCGGAGGAGTGGAGCTGACGCTCCAGCCGGTAACTCCCCTTTTTGAAGCGGCCATACAGACGTGCAACAGCCAGGCTCATGAAAAAAACATGACCGTTACAATAGAAAATAATGATGAGCTCCAGGTCCCCATGAACCGCCCGTTACTCGAACAGGCCATCATCAATCTGCTTCAGAATGCTCTGGCCTATAGCCCGGAACACTCAAAAGTGATTCTCAGAGCCGCAAGCAGTCAGACCATGACAGGTGGACAGATGATAAATCTCAGTGTTATTGATCAGGGACCTGGAATTGCCAAAGAACATCTTCCTCGGCTTTTCGAACGCTTTTATCGATGCGATAAAGCAAGGGGAAGGAATTTGGGAGGAACAGGTCTGGGACTGGCCATTGTTAAACATATAGCCCATACTCACAACGGCAGAGTGGATGTGACCAGTTCCCCGGATACGGGTTCTACCTTTACCCTTACAATACCAATCAATGCAGCAGAGTTAAGTTAACCAGTGAGGCAAAGAAAGACTCGTTGAATAAAAAAGGTGCCGCATGCGGCACCTTTTTTAATTTTTTGAGGGTATGTTGAATTATTACTATTTAGTTCGAGGTCAGGTCAGCCTCAACAGGGTGATTTCATGCTGCACTATTCTTAATACAACTCCAACAAGTTACTTTTAAACCAGAACATTCTTTCATAGGTACGATACGGTTATATTAACCCGTTAGTTAATAACACGAGAGAATTATTTTGGATCTATCCCAAGTTGTCGTCCGTCCAGCTCAGCTTTACGCCACGTAGAGTTCTCGATTATCTAAAATTAACAGGAAATACACTCAGGCTATATCAACAGCTTGACAATTAGCATGATTTTATCCTGGGCAACACCCTGTAAATATAAATTTTTAAAAGTCAACCATAACTCCTCCCCAACACAAACCGGCGGGATCCCACCCCTTGAAAGCAAACAGGATGGGGGAGATATGACCCGCTTGGCGTAAAGTGATTTTCACCATGTCCTTTCTCTACCTGCAAAGCCTGTTTACCGAAAAAGCAGTTGAGTTTACAACGGGGCTACATTATTGTTAATAGGTTAATTTTTCTTACATGAGGCCATCGATACCGCTTCATGCAAATACCATCTTGGTGTCACCTGCACAGTGTTACCCGGCACACTCCGCCGGGGATTCCACATGTGAATCAAAATCGAACAGGTGCTATCGGAAACCTTTTATCCAAGGAAATGCAATGCGTCTTTTTTTGCTTGTTTGTTTCTTTTTCTCCTCTCTCGCAGTCACAGGTTATTGCCAGGATCCTCCACCGGCAAAAGTGCGAACTGCACCCATCACCAAAGAACAGGTTTCCAGAAATAAACCCTTCCTGGGAATCCTGTATTACGACAGGTTGAGCAAGGTTTCCAGTGAGGTAGCCGGGCTGGTGGAAACGATTAATGTCAGGAGCGGTGATAGAGTCAAAAAGGGGGAGCCTTTGGTACAACTCAATACCGACTTGCTTGATCAAGATATCAAGTTAAGTACCACCAGGGTAAAACAGAAAAAACTGGAAAACGAACTGGCACAAAAAAACTACGATCGACAAAAGAGCCTTCTCGAAAATCGGGGAGCCAGTCAAAAAAAATACGACGATGCCCAATTTGCCTATAATAATTCCATGATGGAACAACAGGCGGCACAGCATACTCTGGCAAGATTACGCCTCCAACAGAAAAAATCCCTGATTACAGCCCCGTTTGACGGTATCATCCTTGAAAAAAATGTAGATTCAGGTGACTGGGTACAACAGGGTGGGCAGGTTGCGGTAATTGGCGCCTCTGATGCCCTTTTTGTAAAAGTTCCCGTGGGTGAAACGCTGCTCCAATTCATTCAACCAGGTGCGGAAGTGGAAGTGGTTATCAATGCTTTTGCTCAATCCCTGACCGGTACCATTGACACCATCGATCCTCGAGCCGATACAAAAACAAAAAATGTTTCCATTAAAATTCGCATCCCCGTGATTGCAAAAAGTGTGGAAAACTTATCAGCCACGGTTCATCTCCCCATCAGCAACAAGCAGCAACTCAGCATCATCCCCAGGGATGCCCTGATCAAATTCAAAGGCAAGGATTTTGTGTACACGGTAAAAGAGGGAAAGGCCGGCATCCTTCCTGTGAATATCGTCACCTTTCTTGGTGATAAGGTTGCAGCAGACAACCCCTACCTCGCTCCGGGTATGCCGGTTGTTATTGAAGGTAACGAGCGTCTTCGCCCCGACCAACCTGTAACCATCATAGGGGAATAAGCGCTATGGATATCATTCGCTACTCCCTTGAAAAACCAGTCACAGTAGCAGTTGGGGTTATTCTGGTCATACTTTTCGGGATCATCGGTCTCAATGCTTTACCGGTCCAACTGACTCCAGACGTAGAGACACCGCAAATAACGGTCAACACCAGCTGGAGCGGAGCAACGCCCTATGAAGTGGAAAAGGAGATTATCGAGCAGCAAGAAGACACCCTGAAAGGATTGCAGGGGTTGACGAAAATGGAAAGCGCCAGCTACAATTCATTTGGAGAAGTCACCCTTTCGTTCCAGGTCGGCACCAATATTGATGATGCCCTGCTCCGGGTCTCTAATAAGCTCAACGAGGTTTCCGACTACCCTGAGACTGCCAAAGAGCCCGTTATTGAAGCTGCCGGCGCACAGAGTTCCCCTGTCATCTGGATGGTCATTCGCCCCAAGCCTGATAACAAAGAACCCATTAACCACTATCGTACTTTTTTCGAAGATACAGTACGGCAGCACTTGGAAAGGGTACCAGGAGTCGGCTCCCTGTTCGTCTTCGGCGGCACTGAGAATCAACTCGAGGTTGTGGTGGCCCCACAGCAAATGGCTCGTTTCGATGTCTCGATTAACCAGATTGTACAGGCTATCCAACAGGCAAACAGTAATATAGCCGCAGGCGTGCTCGGTATAAAAAAATAAGAACTACCGAATCAGAACCGTCAGTCAGTTTCAAACTGCCGGTGATGTCCTCGACGTTGTCATTGCTGACGACGGCGTCAACCGGGTCTACCTCCATGATGTGGCAACAGTTGATAATGGTCACAAAAAGGAAGACGTCTCTGTATTGCATAACGGAGACCAGGTTATTGTTGTCGGAGTGCGTCGAGAGCAGGGCGCAAATGTACTGCACATGACAGATCAGCTTGAAATTGTCATTAACAGGCTCAACACCTCCATGCTCGACCAGGAGGGCTTATACATTGATTGGGTCTACGACCAGAGACCGTACATCAACCGGGCTATCTCCATTGTTAAGCAAAATGTCCTTATCGGTGGTCTGCTCGCTATAGGGGTACTTTTACTTTTTTTGCGCAGTCTCAGATCCACAGCAACCATTGCCATGGCCATCCCTATCTCCGCCATTGGAGCCTTTGTTTTCCTTTGGCTGACAGGTCGAAATCTGAATGTGGTCAGCCTGGCAGGTATTTCTTTTGCCGTCGGTATGTTGGTGGACAACTCCATCGTTGTTTTGGAAAATATTGATCGCCATCGACAAATGGGCAAAACTGCCATTAAGGCTGCCTATGAAGGTGCTCAAGAGGTATGGGGCGCCATTTTTGCTTCGACCGCGACCACGGTAGCCGTATTCCTGCCGGTTGTTTTTATCCAGGAAGAGGCAGGGCAACTCTTTCGTGATATTGCTATCGCCATCACTTCCTCAATTCTCCTCAGTCTTGTTGTTTCCATTTCCGTGATACCCACCCTCATTAATCTGCTCTATCGTAACAGGGGAGTGAGTCAAAAAAACAAACTACAGCGTTCCGTTGTTGGCCCATGGCTTGCGGCTTGGATCATGCGTTTTTCCAATCTGTGCATGAAAAATGTTTTTACCCGGATCACCTCGGTGGTGGCATTTACAGCGATGTCCATAGTGCTGATAATAAGCCTGCTGCCCAGTGCTGAATATCTTCCCCTGGGAAACAGAAATCTGATCCTTAACATTTTGATCCCGCCACCGGGCTATTCTGTAGCGAAACAAAAAGAACTGGGCCGTTATATATACAATGAAGCAGCCCCTTACTTTAAAGAGGACGGCAAAGACGGTGTTCCACAGATAAAACAGATGTTTTACGTAGGTGCTGACCGCATCAACCTTTTTGGCGGGATCAGCGAGCATGAGACCAGGGCCAGTGAAATGATGCCGCTTTTCAATCGAATTATGCAATCTATACCCGGCATCTTTGGCGTGAGTATCCAGGCAGGAATCTTTGAATCCGGCATAGGCAAAGGCCGTACAGTAGAGGTCAATATCGCGGGCAATGACATCGACGCTATTATTGACGCGGCTCGAACTGTCTACGGCATGACCAGCCAGAATATTAAAGGGGCACAAATCAGACCGGTTCCATCGCTTGAAACGAGTTATCCCGAGGTCAAAATCATACCCGACAAAGAAAAGTTACGCGCCAACGGTTTAACCGAATCAGATCTCGGCGTGTATGTGGATATCCTCATGGATGGTCGAAAAATAGACGAATATCGTCCTGAAGGTACCAAACAAGTCGACTTGGTTATCAAAGGGGACGAAGCACTCTTTCTCACTCCGGAAGACATTCTTAACGCAACCATTGTCTCGGGTTTGGGTGATCTGATTCGTATTGGAGACGTGGCGGAATTATTCTATACCCAGGGAATGCCGCAAATCAACCACCTGGAAAGAAATCGGACCATCACCCTCCAGGTCACGCCCCCTCCTGAGGTTGCCCTGCAGGCGGCCATGGAAATCATTGAAAAGGACATCGTGGGTTCCCTGGCAAAGGCAGGCAAACTGAACAATGTTACGGTTTCCATTGGCGGCAATGCCGACAAACTCACCGAGACCCGTAAGGCACTGCAATGGAACATGCTACTGGCTCTGGTTATCACCTACCTCTTGATGGCCGCGCTTTTTGAAAACTTTCTCTACCCCTTGATCATCCTCTTTACCGTCCCCCTTGCCGCGGCCGGAGGGCTCATAGGGCTCCGTGCTGTTAACGCTCTGGTTGCACCCCAGGCACTGGATGTGCTCAGCATGCTTGGATTCATTATCCTTATCGGCACCGTGGTTAACAATGCGATCCTCATTGTGCACCAGTCGTTGAACAATATACGTTACAAAAACATGGCTGGGACGACAGCCATCTCAGATGCAGTCAAAACCAGAATACGACCCATTTTCATGAGTGCCACCACCAGTGTACTCGCCATGTCGCCCCTGGTTATCGCCACAGGATCAGGGAGTGAACTGTATAGGGGATTGGGCTCTATCCTACTGGGGGGATTAGGTATATCAACCATGTTCACGTTATTTGTTATTCCTTCGCTGCTGAGTTTTTTTATTGTTTTTGAAAAGCCCAAAATCCAAACAGATTCTGCAAATGCAAAAGATGCCCTATAGAGCATGGATATTCCGGCAATTGCTCAACACGACTTTTTTCCTAAGGAAAGACTACTAGATGACGGATTTGCAAGAGTTTATAAACCAGACGACCCGATTACCTACACCCCCTGCAATTGCACTGAAAATTCTTGAGGCGGTTCGCAGTGATGAGATAAATTTTGAAGAACTGGCAGATATCGTCATGGCCGATCCGGTACTCACGGCTCAAGTCCTGAAAATTGCCAACTCTTCGCTTTACAGCTTGCCCAAGCAAGTCACCTCCCTGTCCCAGGCCACAGGACTGCTAGGCACCCAAACGCTCAAAAACATTGCCCTTTCGTTTGTCATTGTCGACAGCTTTAAAGACATCCCACAGGGGGGATTTGATCTCGACCTTTTCTGGAAAAGATCCATTTCGACAGCGGTTTCTGCAAAAACACTGGCAAAAAAAACAGGCATTGCCGACGAAGATATATTCATCACGGCTCTACTCCAGGATATAGGTATACTAATCTTCTTTCTGGTAGATGCACCCGCCTTCACAGAAATGCTTGATAAAAACCGCATCACCGGGAAACGCTTTTACGAGGCAGAAAAAGATCAATTCGGATTTGACCATACAGAACTTGGGTCCCACCTGCTCAAATCCTGGAACCTGCCGGAAACAATTTACAATCCTATTAGGTACCATCACACCAGCGAAACCTTTGACAACCAACATGGGCCTGCCCAGCTACTCAACATATCCGACAAGATCTCTTCAATATACCATAGTTCACAATCAAACAAAAAATTTGCAGAAGTCCATAACTCGCTGGCAAAAAATTTTGGGGTGGAGCATGAACAGATAGATGAGTTGATTGATTCCATTGGTGAAAAAGCAAGAGAAGTAATGGGTCTATTTGCCGTGGATCCAGGAGAGATGAAACCCTTTTCTCAGCTGATGCAGGAAGCCAACGATGAGCTACGACGACTTAATTTCTCTTATGAACAAGTTGTACTGGAGCTGAAACAGGCCAAGCAGACTGCAGAACAACTGGCTCTCAATCTGAAAGAAGCCAATGACAAATTGCGAAAACTCGCCTTTCGTGATGATCTAACCGGACTCTACAATCACAGATATTTTCAGGAAATCCTTGAAGCAGAAATTCAGAGGTCAATCCGATACAAACATTCTGTCTCTCTTTTACTACTGGATGTCGATTTTTTCAAACGAGTGAATGACACCTACGGCCATCCTGCCGGCGACCATGTACTCCGCCAGGTCAGTCTGAAAATGGCTAAATTGGTTCGCCACTGCGACATAGTTGCCAGATATGGCGGAGAAGAATTTGCCATTATACTCCCCGAGATAAAGAAAAGCGGTGCCAAGGTTCTTGCCCAGCGTATCCGCCGTGGCATAGAACAACTGGAGCTCACCATCAACAGCCAGCAACTTAAAATTACAGTCAGTGTCGGTGTTAGCAGCACCGATGATATAGAGGGAGTTAAAGACGCTAGACCAGCACTCATCAGCAACGCTGATCAAGCTCTGTATACTGCCAAAAGAAATGGTAGAAACAGAGTCGAAATTTAAATAAAATGGCAGGCCCTATGACCCACCAGTTGTCACCGCCTCGGCTCGGCTAAAACCCGCTTGATTGTCAAACCTATTTTTTCAACGGTATATGGCTTTTTCAGATACTGCCCCACGCCAAGCATCATGGCCGCTTTCACCCTTGCGGTTTCAGCATATCCGCTGGCTATAATCGCCTTTTGCCCCGGGTAGAGCTGCACAATTCTTTTGTAGGTCTCCAGTCCGTCCATATAGGGATCAGCCAAAATCATATCCAATACCACCAGGTCAACTCTCTGCCGCTGAAGATAGGCCAATGCCTCTTCGCCGCTGCTAACCGCATCGGCCTGATACCCGAGTTGGGTAAGAATAGCCACCGCCAGGTCACGCTGCTCCACTACATCATCAACGACCAGAAGCCGTTCCCCGTGACCGCGAACATCATTTTGGTTCTGCAATCGCACTTCCTGTGCAATATCTTCACGGGTTGCTCGAAAAAAGAGTTCAAAAGTAGTCCCTTTTCTCTCCTCGCTGGTAACATTAACAAACCCCTCGTGATCCTGAAGAGTTGCCCACACAACGGCGAGCCCGAGCCCGGTCCCACTCTTTCCCAACCGTTTTTTTGAAAAAAAAGGTTCAAAAACATGCCCGATATCCTCCTGGGCTATCCCATCGCCCTGATCGACGACCCTCAGCACCACATATTCCCCTTCCTTAACCTGCTGGAAGCCATCAAGAAAATGGTCAACATATTTATTTTCAGTGGTAATGAGAACATGCCCTCCTTGGGGCTGAACCTCGATGGCATTATTAACAAGATTGAGGATCGTTTTTTCCAGATGTAATGGCGCTCCCTTCATTTTCATCAACTCAGATTCCAGCTCTACATCCACCACTACTTCAGGATGCTGCTCCAACATTTTTGTATACTCGGAGGACCCAAGGTACTTTTCTATCAGGTTATTTAAATTAAGCACCATCCGCTGCTCAACTCCCCTCCGGGCAAGGGTCAGTAAATCTTCAACTACATTGGCAGCTTGCAGGCCGGCCTCCTTAATTATAGTAATAGGCTTACTTTGCGGACTATCAGGCGGCAGACTGTTCATAATAAGGTCAGGATAGCCGATCATTGATGAAAGAATGTTATTAAGATCATGGGCAACACCGCTTGCGAGGAGCCCCAGAGCCTCCATTTTTTGACTTTTTACAAGCTGCTCCTGCACATTTTTCAAATCTTCTGCAGCTTTTTCCTGCCTGTCCACCATCCTGTTAGCTGCTCGGACGAGCCCTTGAAACTCTTTGAAATGAACATCTTGGGCCTCTATTTTCCTTACATCTTGTAATGATTGTTCTAAAAAATCGGTAAACAGGACAATATTATTACCAATACCTCGGGTCAAATAACGAGATAACAAAATAATCGGCACCATGCTGACAAGTAATATAAACAAGAAAATAACAGCATGATTTTGTATCTTTTCTATCAGCGCCCTTCGTTTTAAAGCGAGGGTTTGGTTAATTGCATCCACATACAGCCCGGACCCAACCATCCACTGCCAGCCATCCACACCTCGCGAATACCCTACCTTTGGAGCAGGCAATCCGGTACTCGGTCTGATAGTCCCCACATATTCCAGAAACCCACTTCCCTCGTTACGGGCCATACGGATAAATTCCTGCAGCACCGCCGTTCCGTTAGAATCCATAAATGTCCAGCGATTCACTCCGATATTTTCAGGTTTATAGTGGGCCAGGGTCGTTCCCTCGTAATCATAGACAAAAATATACCCTTCCTCGCCATATCGAACCTGATTTATCCAGCCCAGTGTTCTCTGCTGAATTATTTGCGTATAATTTTCAAGATAAGTGCCTGTCCCAATGTACCATCCAAGAGGCTCAAAAGATTTGATGAAGCCTAGCTTTTCCTTCATCTTTGCCGACTTATCGGGTTCATACCAATACCAATTTAAAAATCCCTCCCCTTTGGTTTTGATCAACTCAATTCCTCGCCTGACCGTATACCCCCCTTTGCTGTCCTTTAAATCAATCATGTTGGTCCCTTCCAGCTCAGGTGAAAAGGGGAGCAGTATGTTATTGCCGTCCAGGTCATAAATAAAAAAATAACCGGCTCCACCATCAAAGCGAACATTGCGCAGTGCCTCGGTAATAAGCAGCTTTACCTCCTGCTCACTTTTTGAGCCTGCAAAGCCGGCATACAGAGTCTGCGCAATATTGATAGCCTCCTCAACCCTGGCTCGCAGAGTGACTTTCAACTCCCTTTCGGTTTGCCTTCGCTGGTAGTTGATAAAATCAACGATCCTGTCGACTTCCATACGGGCAACAGCTTTGTGTTCTTGGACATACGCCTCTTTCCGGGCTTTGGCTTCGGCATCAAACTTTATAAATTGATCGGCAACCCAGAGCGCGCCGACAGAAAAATAAACAAGCATTATGATCAAGATTATGCTGGCAGTTATTGTTCCCTGAAAGCTCAAGCGTCGCAGCCACTGCATAAATATCCCCGATTCTTTAAGAAAGGACTGATAATACAGCCCATATAATGCACACAAAAAGATATGAGTGTGTAGCTCACCTGTCCGGCCTAGCACAAACACTAACTAAAAAAGGGCTATGCGATTTCCACCCTTGACCGTTACACTATATGATAGGTATAAAATTGTTGTCAACAAGCCAGTCATCAGGCCCTTTGTACAAAGCCCTCTGCATAAAAAACATATATTTGCAGCCTAACCCGAATTTCTCATCAGTTCAGACGGTGCCGGGTTAAATGCTCATGAAAAATTCCGGCTGAACGTTTCGGCTGCCTGTGTAACAATCGAGTCTCATACCAAGGAATTCGACTCTCAAGGAGACGTACATGTTTATCAACGGACAATGGATACAAACAAAGGCAACCTTTGCGGTTATCAATCCAGCTACCGGGAATACCATTGCCAGGGTGGCCGATGGTGGGATTGAAGAGACCCGTTTGGCCATAGCAGCCGCCGAAAATGCGTATTCTTCCTGGTCAGCAACAACCGCCTACGAACGCTCAGCATACCTGTACCGTGCTCATCAAATAATGCTCCAGGAAAAACAAGCGCTTGCCGAAATGATGACCATGGAGCAAGGAAAACCTCTCAAAGCAGCCACCACTGAGGTGCAATATGGAGCCGATTTCCTCCTCTGGTTTGCAGAAGAAGCAAAACGGATTTACGGCGAGACCATCCCCTCATCGCGCAGTAACCAGCGTTTTCTGGTTCAGAGGCAACCGGTGGGTATTGTTGGTGCCATCACGCCGTGGAATTACCCTGTTTCCATGATTACCCGTAAAATTGCCCCGGCTCTTGCTGCAGGATGTACGGTGATACTTAAACCGGCAGAGGCAACACCGTTATGCGCCATAGCCTTGTTTAAAATTTTTGAAAAAGCAGGCATTCCCACAGGAGTAGTGAATCTGGTAACCGCAGCTGATCCCGTCCCTGTGGGGCATGAGCTGTGCACCAACCAATCTATACGCAAAATCACCTTTACCGGCTCCACCAGGGTAGGCAGACTACTTGCCACAGAGGCTGCGCCACAACTCAAGCGTGTTTCCATGGAACTGGGTGGGCATGCGCCCTTTATAGTCTTTGCTGATGCCAACCCTGTTCATGCTGCCAAAGGTGCTGCCCTGGTCAAGTTTCTCAATACCGGCCAGGCATGTATTTGTCCAAACCGCATTTATGTCCACCGGCGTATCCTCACTCCCTTTCTTGAGACCCTAAGTGAACGTATCACAGCTATGCAAGCTGGAAATGGGTTGAAAAAAGGCATTACCATCGGCCCCCTGGTCAACCAAACGGCACTGGACAAAGTGGCCAACCAAGTAGAAGATGCACGCGCAAAGGGTGCCGAACTCCTTGTTGGAGGCAGAAGAATATTGAAACAAGGACTGGAGAATGGATTTTTCTATGCCCCCACCCTGCTCAGTGAAGTAACGCCGGAGATGCTGATTTACCGTGAAGAGACCTTCGGCCCGGTAGCAGCGGTGATACCTTTTGACGATAACGATGACATTATCGGCATGGCTAACGACACTGATTACGGGTTGGCAGCATATATCTACACCAACGATATTAACCGGGCAATACGCACCTTTGAACAACTCAAATTCGGTATGGTCGGCATTAATGATATAAACCCTACCAGTGCGGCAGCGCCCTTTGGCGGTATCAAACAAAGCGGATTGGGGAGGGAAGGCGCCAGAGCAGGGCTTGAGGAATACCTTGATACAAAACTTGCGGGTATTGCGCTCTCCTGATCAGGTACTTTAAAAGAAATGTCACCTGATAGGTGTGGGTGTGGGAGGAGTTAACCTAGTCGGTTTTCTCCCATACCTCTCGTACCACCTGCTTTTTATCTTCCGGGCTCATGACCCGGCAGCCGATAACCCCTTCTTTAAAGGTTCCATAAAGAGAATAAGCAGGGATTCTCAGCGTTCCGTCATCTTCAAGTGGCACCATTGCCACGACGTCACCACCATTTCCCAGGGTCAGCTCACAGGGTATTTTTTTCATCCGTGTTTTCCTCAATATCGTTTTTCATCGTTACAAAACACTTTGCAAAAGCACGCCCAATCCCCATGCAAGCAGACATCCTATCTCCGAGGACCGTAACATGAGCCGGCAGGCTATCTTAATATGCTCCACACCAGGGGGATCAAAGCGCATACCAATAAATGGCTTTTCAACAAGCCGGCCACCGTAATAATTAGGTCCATTCAGTCTGATGCCCATAGCTCCGGCAAAAGCGGCCTCTGGGTGGCCTGCATTAGGACTGCTGTGATTTCGCCCTTCTTTTCGTGCTACAGCAAGTGCACGACAGCCACTTTTCAATACAGAAAATTGTGCGGCAAGCCCAATAACATAGATGGAAAGTCGGGCTGGAATAAAATTGGCGACATCATCTATCCTGGCAGCAGCCCTGCCAAAATAAAGATACCGTTCATTCTTATAACCAACCATGGAATCCAGGGTATTGACCATCTTATAAGTAAGGGCCAGGGGACCGCCTCCAATAACCGCAAACAAGAGGGGAGACAGGAAACCATCAACAAAATTCTCGGCCACTGTTTCCACAGTTGCCCTGGCAATATCGTCTGCCTGGTACGACTGGACATCCCTGCCAACAATCATTGCCACTGCGTTGCGAGCCTGGTCAACCTGACCACTCGCCAACAACTTGTGTATGTCCAACCCAGCCTGGGCAAGTGACTTGGACGAAAAACAATAAAAAACCATAACTACTTCAGTGACAAACCCAACAGCAGGATGGATCCACTGCATGGCCATGAGCAGAAGAAAACAAAGCAACCAGCAACCGCTGATCAGAATCAAAGCGAATAAGGTTCCTGCTATTTTTTCATTTTTAAAAAGGTTTCGAAAAAAAGGTTCACAGCTGGTGATGGCGTTGCCCATCCACCGGATAGGATGTGGCAGGGAGGGAGGGTCACCTATTAACCTGTCCAGAGCAAAGGCTGTCGGCAGTACCAGCAGGTGTAACCACAAAAAAGACATAGCAGCCTCACCTCCCGATAGCAGCAACAAAAAGCCGAGCTGCCATTCGGTTGATCTCTGCTTTTTTCAAGGATATCCGAACATATCCACTATCAAGCCCATGAAAATTACTGCAATTCCTGATCAAAAGCCGATCATCTACCAACCGTTCGCAAACCTCCTCAGCCGTATGGCCACGAGGTAACCCGATCAACTGATATGGGGTTACACTGGGATAGAGCGTGGCACCACACCCTGCCAGTTGGCTGCGAAAGGTCGCCATTTCTTCGGCCAAATACATTTTGGTCTTGCTGACAAAATCTTCAAGTATCTGCTTATTTGCTGCCAGGTAACCAATTGCCTCCTGGGCCAGACTGTTTGCGCACCAAGGCTGCATATAGCGCCTGAACTGCTCGACTACACCTGCACTGCCAATCAGAAAACCAGCCCGCAATCCGGGAATACCATAAATCTTGGAAAGTGACCAAAGAACAATCACATTCTCACATGCACAGCTGGTCATACTCTGGTCAACCTGCTGTGGTGCAAACGGCAGATATGACTCATCAATGATAAACTTCGTCTGCGGGAGACGTTTACAGAGTGCAAGCAACTCCTGATGGGGAATCAAGGCCCCTGTAGGGTTATTAGGGTTGCAGATGAAAACGGTATCAAACTCGCTAGCCTTTTCAGCCAGTTGTTCACAGTTTACCTGAAAATCTCCCCCTGGTTGTGCCAAAAAATAGTCAGGGACTATACCATGCATCCGGCAACTGGAGGTGTAATCAGCATAGGTCGGCCCAACGATTAACACCTTTTTTGCGCCAAGGGCAGGGCTAGCAGTATAGATAAATTGAGTTGAGCCTGTTCCCATCAGTACCCGTCCTGCATCAATCCCCAGAATATCGGCAATACCGGCAACCGCTGCTCCGGCATCAACCTCAGGCAGTGACATGACGGTGTCCAGTCGCTGGTGCAAATGCTCAAGCAAACCAGGCACAACCCCCAGCGGATTGATATTACTGCTCATGTCAACAATTTCATCAGGCTTGCACCCTAATCGGGCTGCCACTGAGGCAACATTTCCGCCATGTCCCTGGATCATGCTTGTTCTCCACTCGTGGTTGTGTCAATCAATTCAAGAATGGCCTCAATGTCGAGATGTTGCGCTGCATGTTCGGCAAGCTGGTCATATGCTTTGTCGCGGCCTGCAGGACCGTGCAACTGCTCCTCAGGCTGCAGCCAGTCAAGACCGATCAAGCGCAACCAATGACGGGTGACCGAAGGGCTATCAAAAAAGCCATGTACATAGGTACCAATGACATTTCCATTATCATTGACACAGCCATCTCTATCCTGACACTGCTCCTGATTTCTGGACAGCACATCCACCAGTGGTTGCCCACCGGCGAGATGGGTCTGTCCCATGTGAATCTCGTAGCCGCATCCTTGCTGCCCAGCCCAGGAAAAATCGGTAAGAGTGGTTGTTTTAGGGGCCTTTAAGGTCGTTTCCACCGGGAGCAAACCTATTCCCTCGGTGGACCCGGGCCTTCCTTCGATACCGTCTGGATCATGTACCCAGGTTCCCAGCATCTGATAGCCACCGCACACTCCCAACACATGACCACCGTTTTCGGCAAACACTGTGATATGATCCAGCCAGCCACTGGCCCGCAGCCAGTCAAGATCGCTACAAGTACTTTTTGATCCAGGCAAAATCACAGCCTTAAAGGCAGACAAATCCTGTGGCTGCTGCAAGTACGCTAAATGAAGCCCCGGTATATGCATCAGTGGATCAAAATCGTTAAAATTGGAGATATGAGGCAACTTGATGACAGCAACGGCAGTGTCTCCAGCGGCTGCAGGGACATACGAAGGCGCATTCTCAATAACCACCGCATCTTCTGCCTCAATATGAAAATGTTTGTACCAGGGCAGTACCCCATAGACACGTTTGCCGGTTTTTTGTTCTATCCAGTCAATACCGTCTTGAAACAACTTGATATCGCCGCGAAAACGGTTGACCACAAATCCTTTTATCTGTTCCTGCTGGGCTGCATCCAGGCAGGCTAGAGTACCGACAATCTGGGCAAACACCCCACCTCTATCAATATCAGCAACAAGGATAACCGGGGCGTCTGCATAAGCTGCGCAACGTAAATTAACGATATCATTGGCCATGAGGTTAACTTCTGCGCACGATCCGGCACCTTCCATAACAATCACATCGTATTGGTCGCGCAAACGATCAAGGGCGGCACAGCTCTCAGCAAACAGATAGTCTTTTTTTTCATAATAAGAGACCGAAGAAGCCTCCATCCAAGCCTTACCGTTAAGCACAACCTGGGAGCCGACATCGCTGGTGGGTTTTAGCAGCACCGGGTTCATATCCACATGTGGCGCTATCCTGGCTGCCTCTGCCTGTACAATCTGAGCCCGACCCATTTCCAGCCCGTCAGCAGTAACCCCTGAATTATTAGACATATTTTGCGCCTTAAAGGGTGCTACTCGATACCCCTTGTTCACCAAAATACGGCAAAGGGCGGAGGTAACAATGGATTTGCCCACGTCGGATCCCGTTCCCAATACAGCTATGCACACCGCTTTGTTAGCCATGTTTCCCCACTATATTTCATGTAATTGTTTATCCAGAACAATGTATATGCAGCACAACACCACTCGCCGGCAGAGTGGACACAAAGCTGACAACATAATACGAATCAACCACATGAGCCACCCCTTTCCATTCAACTCTGCAGGTCAGCCTGAAAAATGAGTTTTTTCTTTCAAGCGTGAGACATGCGAAAAAAAACAATTCTGCAGGGTAGCCTGGGACAGGAGCCCATTGATCAGCTCTCTATATCTTTTTGAAAAAACACGTTCAAGAGAGGAACCATAGACTCACTCGAAAGAGGGATTTCACTAGACTAGCGGGTATTACCTGCTTGACTATCCAGAGACCTGCAGGTAAGTTAGCTCAAAAATTTTGTAGGTTTCTACTGAAATAGAAAAAGGGAATCCGGTTACAATCCGGAACGGGCCCGCCGCTGTAACCGGGAACAAATCTCACAAAAAACCACTGTTTGTTTAGCAAATGGGAAGGTGTGAGAGGAGAATGATCCGGGAGTCAGAAAACCTGCCTGCAAAAAATGACCATACTTCCGGCAAAAAGTTGGTCCTCCGACTCAGGGATTAAAGGGATAACCTGAATCAACACTCTAGTTGATTCAGGTTTTTTTTTTGACAAATTGACAGTGAAGACCAGCCCGGATTTCTCATCAATAAAGTTTTTCGCAGGGCAAGGCACAAACCACGCAGTAGGTAAGCGAAGACTCCGGGTAAGCGAAGACTCCGGGTAAGCGAAGACTCCGATAGTAAACTACCGCAAGTGGTTTGTAACGTAGATCCTGCGGAAAAATCTATTGACCCGAAGGGAGAACTTTTTGATTTAAAACGAAAAACAGACTGTTAATTGTACAATTAGCCTTTAAGCAATAATATCAATTAATTGAGTTTGAAATCAAAAAGGTCATGAGAAATTCGGGCTAGGACCTTGTGCTCGTCTGACTCCCTATACCTTTTCCCATAAGCGCAGAGGTTACAAAGGCAAAATAGTATGGCCCCAAAAAATGCAATAGTACTTGCCATGTTCGGTACAACCGAGGAGTCGGCCCTGCCCGGCCTGCTGAAAGTTCACGAATGTTTCCGGCAAGCCTACCCCCTCACACAGGTTCGCCTGGCCTTTACGTCTAACATCATTCGCAATGTCTGGCGGAAACGTGCTCATGATACCGAGTACAGACTAAAAAATACGTTTATTCCCGAAGAAATTTTCACCGTGCAGGGCCAGCTGGCTGCCATTGCCAATCTCCAGGATCAGGGATACAGATCCATAGTAGTCCAGGCGATCCAAATGGCACCTGCCGAGGAATTCCATGACCTGGCGAGCTATGTCAAGTCACTGGCAGGAATTCGGACCATGAAACCCCGATGGCAGCCGTTTGAAAAACTTGTTATCGGGCGACCGATTCTTGGCACCTATAGCCCGACGCACCCCTACGGCAATGATATTCTGGAGCTTGCCAAAGCCCTGGAAGAGGATGTCAAACAAGCAGCAAAACACGGCGCTGCTCTGGTCTATATGGGACACGGCAACCCTTTTTTTCCATCCGGCGGTCTCTATCTTGAACTCGAATCGAGAATGCGGACCATGTATCCGCAAATACCAATACATATAGGCACCGTCGAAGGGTATCCGTCTCTGGATGAGGTCCTTGCCGGGCTTGCAACACAAGGTGCACAAAAGGTATTGCTCAAGCCGCTGCTGATTGTTGCAGGCAGCCATGCTCTTAAGGATATGGTCAGCCAACAACCTGCTTCGTGGCAATCACGGCTGGCCACAGCAGGACACCAGGTTATCCCCATGATCAAAGGGTTAGGAGAACAAACACCGGTCGCCCGATTATTTGTTCAACACGCTGCCCAGGCAGCAGAAAATGCCGGTATCGAGTTGCAGTAAAATGAATATCGTTACCAAAGAATTATATCCCATTCTTTTTCTGACCACGGCACTTTTTCTTTTAATTGCCGTTTCCGCCACCATGGGATTTTTATCGGTTTCGGTGATGGATGTGGTCCGAATCATAAGTGCAAAACTGTTACAGCAACCGCTGCCGGACATTGATCCGGTGGCAGTGACGGTGGTCACCGATGTCCGGATGCCACGCATTGTTGCGGCAGTGCTGGTGGGCGGCATGCTGGGGGTCAGCGGGACGGTTTTCCAAGCCATCCTTCTCAACCCACTGGCTGATTCCTACACCCTCGGCATCTCCACAGGTGCTGCTTTCGGAGCCTCCCTAGTCATCGTGCTGCAAATTTTCGGTCTAGCTCTGCCTCCCGCTGTATCGGTTCCTATTTTTGCCTTTGCCGGCGGCATTGGCACCCTGCTGTTGGTTCTCTTTCTGGCCTCCGGAGACCGTCGCCTGTCATCAACCAATCTCATTCTCGCCGGAGTTATAGTCGCGGCTATACTTTCTGCTGCCATCGGCTTTCTTAAATTTTTGGCTGATGAACAGGTGGGCATCATCATCTTCTGGCTCATGGGCAGCCTTTCCGGTGTATCCTGGTACAACATTCTTCTCCTTCTCCCCTTTGCCTTGATCGGCACAGGCCTGGCTTTTTTTTACGGCAGAGACCTTAATATCATGGCAACCGGCGACAGAACCTCTGTTTCGTTGGGTGTGAATACTGTCCGCCTCAGAATTTTCCTTTTAGTCTGCTGTACGCTCATGACGGCGCTTTCGGTTGCGGTTGCCGGCATCATTGGCTTTATAGGCCTTATAGTTCCCCACCTGCTGCGCCACCTCACAGGCCCCGATAACCGACGGTTGATCCCTTTTTCCTTTTTTGCAGGTGGAATGCTGCTGCTGGTTGCTGATACCATTACCCGTGCAGTGCTGCCGGCAGAGGTTCCTATTGGTGTCCTCACAGCTCTTCTCGGAGGGCCATTTTTCTGCATCATCTTCAAGAAGAGGCAACAGGATGGTAACGCGGGATTTTAAAACAGACACATCCTCTCCCCTGTGGTCACTTTCCGGTATCCGGTTCAGCTACGGCAAGACAGAAGTACTACAAGATATCAACCTCAAACTTTTCCCGGGTCATTGCTACGGTATTCTCGGCCCCAACGGCAGCGGCAAGACCACCTTGCTTGATATCCTGGCGGGTGTATTAAAGCCCATCGCCGGCACGGCAACTTTCCAGGGAAAACCACTCAACCAGTGGCCCAAAAAACAGTTGGCAAGAGTGCTTGGCCTCGTGCCCCAGGATTTTATGGTTCGTTTTGGTTTTACCGTCCGTGAAGCGGTGGAAATGGGACTCCACCCCCACATGCACCGTTTTGCAACGCCCAGCGAGCTGGACCTTGCCTTAATTGACAAAGCCCTGCAAGAAACCGGCATCAGTGCAATGGCTGATCGTCCAATCACGCAACTATCAGGCGGTGAAAAACAACGGGTGGCCCTTGCCAGAACTTTAGCGCAAAATCCGGATGTGCTCCTCCTTGACGAGGCCACATCCAATCTCGACATTCACCACAGCCTGGAAATTCTCCGCCTCATCAGGCAGCGCTATGAAAATAATGACATCCATGTGGTGGCGGTTATGCATGATCTCAACCTGGCCAGTTTTTTCTGCGACGAACTGATCTTCATTAAACATGGCAAGATCGTATACCAGGGAACGACCGACAGTATTCTGACACCCGATGTGATTGCCGATGTGTACGAAGTAGAATCCGAGGTTGTGTACAACCAGTTCACCAGCTGTCGCCAAGTGAGCTTCCGCCTGCCGTTGGAGGAAAAAAAATGCTAGCCGGACAACGTCTTTCTCTTCTTTTAATCGCCTGGTCCCTTGTTTTCATTTCGAGCTTTACGTCTCCTTCCATGGCCGAAGTTACAGTTATCACAGACAGCGATAAACGTACCCTGGTCTTTGAAAAACCATTTACACGCATCATATCGCTCTACCCTGCCCATACCAGAAACCTGATGGACCTGGGAGCAACAGACGCTATTATTGCCACCGGCAGAAGCGACGATCAGCTGCCGAATCTGGCAAAAGTACATTTCCGTGATGACCCGGAACGTCTTATCGCCCTCCGACCTGACCTGGTACTTATCCGCCCAATGATCAGCAGGAGCTATCCGCAGTTGATAAAACGGCTTCAACAGGTCAACATCCAGGTAGTTTCCCTGCAGCCTTCCGGGATTGATGAATTATTGAGCTACTGGACGACCCTGGGCAAGCTGACCGGCAAAGAGCAGGAAAGCATGGGACTGATCAGCCTGTTCAGTCAGCGACGACACGATCTTCAGCAGCAGCTTGCAGCGGTTCCTGAGACTCAGCGCAAGCGAGTCTATTTCGAAGCCATTCATAAACGCATGAAAACCTTTGCCCCCCAATCCATGGCCATGTTTGTTCTGGAGACGGCCGGAGGCATCAATATGGCAGCAGACGCACCACAGGTCCGCTCCACCAATATTGCGGCATACAGCAAAGAACGAATTTTGGCCAAGGCAGACCAGATCGATGTCTTTCTTGCCCAGCAAGGACGCATGAATCCAGTGACCATTGAAGAGATTCGTAATGAAGCCGGGTTTGCCATGATCAAAGCAGTTCGCGAAAACCAAATTTTTCTCATCGACGAAAAATTGGTTTCTCGGCCAACCATGAGCCTGTTGGATGCTGCCGCCATAATAATGGAAATACTGTATCCAGAGGCTACCGACCGAGGAGCATCGACATGAAAGACCACCCAGCCGTACTGATTGCCGGGACGCATTCCGGTTGCGGCAAGACCACTGTCACCTTAGGGGTTATGGCTGCCCTTCGAAAACGGGGCATGCAGGTTCAGCCATTTAAATGCGGACCTGACTTTATCGACCCCACCCTGCACCAAATGGTCACAGGGCGGATCTCCAGGAACCTTGATGCCCGCATGTGCGGTCCTGAGTTTACCCAAGCCACCTACCGCCGCCACGCTGCTGACGGAGACTGCTCGGTTGTTGAAGGTGTCATGGGACTCTTTGACGGCGGCGATGGTTCTGCTGCTGCGCTGGCTGCCCTGCTCAACTTGCCGGTTATCCTGGTGGTTGATGTTCGATCTGCTGCGGAATCGGTCGCTGCCATCATCAAAGGGTTTGCCACCCTGGATGAAAATGTCCGATTGGCAGGGGTTATCTGCAACCGGGTCGGCTCAGATAAACACCGCCAAATGATCAGCGACGCCGTAGAGCAATACTGCCAGGTACCGATTATCGGCTTTCTTCCCCGCAATGAGGAAATATCGATTCCTTCACGCCATCTCGGACTGCACATGGGGGAAGAGAACCCGCTGCAGCAGGGAGGTATGGAGCAGCTGATTGAACTTATTGAAACCCATATTGATCTGGATCACCTCCTCATGTTGGCCAAGCAGGAGGATTCAACGCCAACTGGCAAAAATCAGGCTCTCTTCAAGCCGCAGAATCCCACCGCCCCTGTCCGAATTGGAATAGCGCGTGACAGCGCCTTTTGTTTTTATTATGAAGACAATCTCGACATGCTCGCCGAGGCCGGCGCGGAACTGGTCGAGTTCAGCCCTCTTACAGACAACACCTTGCCGGAAAATCTCCAGGGCCTCTACCTGGGCGGCGGGTATCCTGAACTCTATGCAGAGCAGTTGAGCAACAATCACACCATGCGAGCAGCCGTGAAAGCATTTTGTTCGCGTGGTTACCCGGTCTATGCTGAGTGCGGTGGTTTTATGTATCTGACCCGCTCCATAACCGATAAGGAAGGCATCACTCTTCCAATGGCCGGTGTTTTTGAGTTTGACACAATCATGCAACCAAGATTGAGACGCTTGGGTTACAGGCAGCCCCGACTGGTGAAGGACTCTATCCTTGCCCTTCAAGATACGGTTCTTCATGGACATGAATTTCATTATTCAGCAATCACCAACAATACCACTACCGCCGGCGCCTACATCCTTGATGATGGCAGAGCGGAAGGTTACACCTATAAAAATACCTTGGCAGGCTACGTTCATCTGCACTGGGGGCGAACCCCTCAAGTGGCAGAGCACTTTGTACAAACCTGCCGGAACCTATTGACCACACATACATCATGGTAGAAATTCTTCAGATCGCCCCTCAGGATATTGAAGCCGAAAGCTTTCGCATTATCAGCAGCGAACTCGGCCCAACATCGTTTACAGCGGAAGAGTTTGCCGTTGTGCAACGTACCATCCACGCAACCGGTGATTTCAGTTTTGCCGACAATCTGCGTTTCCATAATAATGCCATTGAAGCAGGGCTTACGGCCATTCGTTCCGGGAAAAATATCCTGGTGGATGTGAATATGGCTGCAAGTGGCGTGTCCAAAGCAATGCTGGCACACTTCGGTGGCAAGGTTATCTGCCACATTAATGAACCCGAAACAGCAGCGATGGCAGCAGAAAACGGGACCACCAGATCAGATGCAGCCATTGTCAGAGCAGTAGAAGAAAATATAGGTATTGTTGCCGTAGGCAATGCACCCACTGCGTTGCTCAAAGCAATGGAGCTCGTCGAGGCAGGAACCTTTACTCCAGACTTGATCATTGGTGCACCGGTTGGATTCGTGAATGCTGCCGAGTCCAAGGAGCTGTTGGCGCAAAAGCCATATGCCCATATTGTTGCCCTGGGCAGGAAGGGTGGTACGCCGGTGGCGGTAGCTTCGGTCAATGCCCTTATTCGCCTTGCCAAAGCCTCCTAAGAGCTGTGAACAAAAAAAATAGAAAATTACGTTCGGGATACACCACCGGTGCCTGCGCAGCAGCCGCGGCCAAGGCAGCTGTGCTCAAGCTTATAACCGGCAGTGCGCCGGAAGAAGTTGAGATTCCCTTTCCCGATAAATCAAGACATCGCTTTTCTTTATGCCGATGCCTGGCTACAGGCAAAGGGGTTTTGGCCTCAGTGGTTAAGGATGCCGGCGATGACCCGGACGTGACCAATGGTGCGGAAATAGGGGCAGAAGTTGCGTTTACCGGGAAAGACAGCCCGCACAAGGAACAAATCCACCTGATAAACGGTGAAGGTGTCGGCGTCGTAACCAAACCTGGTTTAGCGGTTTCGGTCGGCGAACCCGCCATTAATCCTGTTCCACGAGAGATGATACACACAGCAGTGGCCGAATCTCTTGCAGAAACAGGACATCAAGAGCAGCGACTCACAGTCTCCATCTTTATCCGTGACGGAGAGGAGCTTGCTAAAAAGACGCTGAACCATCGACTAGGGGTCGTCGGAGGTCTCTCCATTTTAGGAACAACCGGCATTGTACGTCCTATTTCAGCAAAAGCATGGACCGATACCATTGAGGCATCAATGAGTGTCGGAAGAGCAGCGGGCCTGGAGACGGTCATACTCTCCACCGGCCGCACTTCGGAAAAAGCTGTACAGCAATTGCTGCATCTTCCGGAAGAATCGCAGGTAATGATGGGCGACTACCTGCTGTATGCGCTGGAAGCAGCGAAGCGCCAAGGGTTTTCAGCTATTATATTGTCAACCATGTGGGCCAAGCTGCTCAAAGCAGCGCTAGCGGTCCCCCATACTCATGTGCGCAATGGTGCCTTGGAACCTGTCCAGGCTGCAGAGCTACTGGAAAAATTAGGTCTGGAAAATGAAAAGGCGCAGGCCATGGCCAACGCCAATACCGCCCGGGAAATTTACGACCGACTCATGGCAGCCGGGCGTAAAGACATGGTAGACGCGGTCTGCAAAAAAGCGCAGCAACAGGCTGAAGAGTGGTCGGAGCTACCGGTTTCCATCTACCTGGTTACCTCGGAAAATGGAGTTGTACATCATGTCCCGCATTGAACTTATAGGCATAGCCGGTCCGGTTCTCGACCAGCAGCAACAAGTACTCATCTCCGGGTGCTGTGCTGTTGTAGCTTCAGCCCGGCATCAAAAAATGCTGAGTGAACTTACCCAGCCGATCATTCCCATCGCACCGATCCAGCAAATGGTGGACGAGGTCACGCAACAATTACACCTAGGTAGTGTCGCGATCCTAGCCAGTGGCGACCCCCTTTTTTACGGGATAGGAAAAACCCTGCTCAGCCATTTCGATCCCTCTCAGCTGCGTATTCACCCCGCACTTTCCGCTCTCCAGCTTGCCTGCGCGCGATTCAAGATCTCTTGGGATGACCTAACCCTGATCAGTCTCCACGGCCGAGCTGCGGGAGACATCGCGGGAAAGATTCTCGGCCATGCTAAGGCCATTCTTTTCACCGATAACACCAACACCCCGGCATTCATTGCACAACAACTGCTACTGGCATTGGAGGCAACACAGGACCAGAAACGGATTGATGGATTACGGATGCGAGTGGCGGAAAACCTTGGGCTTCCAGACGAGGCCCTCTACGAAGGGGACCTTGAGTCTATCAGCAGGAAAAAATTCAGCCCTTTGAATATGGTACTGGTTGAGCAAAAGAATATTCCATCGCAAACAAGCTGTTTTGGACTCAATGAAGGCGACATTCACCATTCGCGAGGGTTGATAACCAAAAATGAGGTCAGAGCAGCATCGTTGCATAAACTCTGCCTACCGCAGCAAGGCGTTTTTTGGGACATTGGCGGCGGTTCGGGCAGCATTTCCCTGGAAGCAGCCAGACTGAACCCGGATCTGACCGTCTATACCATTGAGAAAAAGCCGGAAGAACAGGAAAACATTCGGCGCAACATCAAGGAATTCAACACCTACAACATGCACCTTGTTTGCGGAGAAGCTCCGCAAGCCCTGCTAGAACTCCCCTCGCCTGACCGCATATTTATTGGCGGCAGTGGCAGTCATCTGGAGCCCATCATTGCTCATTCTGCACCAAAGCTAGCCAAGGGCGGAAAAATTGTTGTGAATGCAGTCCTTCAAAAAACAGCTGAACAAGCGCCTGACTGTCTCCAGCGACATGGGCTCCTGGTTGAAACAGCTACAATTGCGGTGACAAGAAAAGAAAAAAACGAACGACAACCAACCATTTTTAATCCTATCACTATAATCACAGGCAGCTCATGAGCACGGAAAACACAAAGCCGATTGGCCGACTCTACCTTGTCGGCATCGGTCCAGGCGACCCTGAATTGATCACCTATAAAGCAGGCCGTATCTTGGAAGATACTGCAATATGGGCCGTCCCTAAATCAAAGAACACCAACGGCTCTAGTGCTCTGCAGATTGCCGGCGGCCTCATAGATGCTTCGGGTAAAAAAATTCTTGACCTGGATTTTGCCATGAAGAAGGTTTTTATGGGAGAGACGCTCGACCCGCGCCTCCTTGATGCCTGGCGCGTCTCCGCTGCTGAAGTCATAAAGTATCTTGACCTGGGAGAAGATGTCGTTTTTCCCACCTTGGGCGATCCAACACTCTATTCCACCGCTTTTTATCTGCTGCCGATGATCCAGGAAAAGCGCCCTGACGTGCAGGTTACTGTCGTCCCGGGGATCACAGCCATGGCCGCCTGTGCCGCGGGCCTGTCGTCCCCGCTGGCACTTGGTAACGACGTACTCACTGTAGTCCCGGCAGCCTTTGACGATGACAGGCTCAGAGACATCCTGACCACCCTTGATGCCATAGTGCTCATGAAGGTGCATCGTAAAATGGATGCCCTGGTTGCCTTGCTCACCGAGCTGGACATGGTTGACAATGCAGTGCTGTTTGAACGCTTTGGTCTTCCCGGCCAAACAGTCTACACCGATATCCGCACCGCCGTGGGCAAAGATCTGCATTATTTTTCCACCATGGTTATAAGAAAAAAGCACATACAGGTAGAACAATGACAGTACAGGACTCTACAATATCCCAGCCCCCTTCTCACCCCGTTGTTTTCCTTGGTGCCGGTCCGGGAGATCCGGAGCTGATCACCCTTAAGGGACGTCGCCTGCTTGACCAGGCAGACCTGATTATTTACGCAGGCAGCCTGGTAAACAAGGAACTGCTGACCGGCGTACAAGGTGAATGTTTTGACAGTGCGGGTATGGATCTTGAGCAAATCCTGAAGCACATCATAGCAGGCTACCGCAAAGGACAAAAGGTTGTCCGCCTCCACACCGGCGATCCTGCCATTTACGGTGCTATTCGTGAACAGATGCAATGGCTTGACAAGGAAGAGATACCTTACGAGGTTGTCCCCGGGGTCAGCTCAGCCTTTGCCACCGCCGCCACCCTCAAAAAAGAACTGACCGTGCCTGAGGTAACCCAAACAGTCATTCTCACTCGGCAGGCAGGCCGTACCCCGGTACCGGAGAGGGAATCTCTCCGTAATCTTGCAGCCGCACAGGCTACCATGTGCATTTTCCTCAGTGTCTCCATGATGGACAAAGTTGCTGCCGACCTCATTGACGGAGGCTATACGCCGGAAACTCCGGTGGCTGTGGTTGAAAAGGCAAGCTGGCCCGAAGAAAAAAAGCTGACCGGCACCCTGGCAAACATTGATGAAAAAATTAAAGCATCCGGCATAAAAAAAACAGCCATGATCATTGTCGGCCCGGCCCTGGACATGGAGAGCACCATTGCCTCAAAGCTCTACGACACCAAGTTCAAACACGAATACCGATAGCATTCGCCAACCCTTGCTATGAAATATGCCATATTAGCCATTACCAAAGGTGCGACCCTGCTCGGCGAGCAGCTTGCAGGACAACTGGAAGCCGACTTTTTTCCATGCAAAGGCAAACTGCGCACCACACTGGAAACGGTCTGGACCAGGTACGAAGGCATTATCTGCATCATGGCTACCGGTATTGTCGTCCGTACCGTTGCCCCGCTGCTCAAGGATAAAAGCAAGGATCCGGCAGTGGTGGTCTGTGACGAGCAGGGCAAATTTGCGGTTTCGCTCCTTTCCGGTCACTTAGGCGGGGCAAATGCTCTGGCTGAGAGGGTAGCAGACGCGACAGGCGGTCAGGCAGTGATAACCACGGCTTCTGATGTCCTTGGCCAAACAGCCCTTGACCTCTGGTGCAGGGAGCTTGACCTGGTGATCGGCAACAAAACACGCTTTACCCAAAAAATGGGAAAACTTGTTGATACAGGCTCACTGCAGGTGTATAGCCGGTATCCATTACCCCCGCTCCCTCCGGATCTGATTCAAACAGAGACAGTGGAGTCAGCAGACCTCATCATAACCAGCCTTGCCGAAATACAGACTGACGCGGCGCTCCTTCATCCGAAAACATTAGTATTCGGTATCGGTTGTAAACGCGGAACCCCTGCGGCCCTCATTGAGCAATGTATAGAGGCTACCTGCAAAAAACACAATCTCGCCCCGCAATCCATTGCTCTCATCGCCTCCATCACCCTAAAGCAGGACGAACAAGGGCTTCTTACAGCTGCCGCCGGCAAACAGCTGAACCTTCGTTTTTTCACCAGCGAGGAACTCAACACCGTACCTGGAATCACAGCTTCGCCGACCGTCCTGCGCGTAACCGGTGCAAAAGCGGTTGCTGAACCAGCGGCAATGCTTGCAGCAGGTGCAACTTCGCTACTTGTCGGCAAGATGAAATGGCAAGGAGCAACCACGGCAGTGGCAGAAATACCCACCCCTTTTACAACACAATAACAAGGAAATAACGACACAACATGGCGCACTCAACACCAGAAAACCAACCAACTCTCTTTGTTGTCGGCATTGGCCCAGGAGCTCATGACCTGATGGCCCCCAGAGCTGAAAAGGCTATAACCACCGCTGATGTCGTCATCGGCTATCGTACCTACCTGGATCTGGTAAAAGATTGTATCCCAGCAAAAGCAGAAGTCATTTCCTCTTCGATGATGCAGGAAATCGACCGCTGCCGTAAGGCGTTGGAGCTTGCAGAAACAGGGAAAAATGTGGCGCTGGTCTGCGGTGGAGATCCTGGCATTTATGCTCTTGCTGGTCTGGCCTTTGAGCTAGCCAAGGCAGTAGATTCTCCAGTCAATATCGAGGTCATTCCTGGCATAGCAGCGCTCAACGGCTGCGCAGCCATTTTAGGTGCGCCGCTCATGCATGACTTTGCAGCCATCAGCCTCTCTGACCTGATGACGCCGTGGGAGGTCATTGAAAAACGCCTCCAGGCAGCGGCCTCTGCAGATTTTGTGGTGGCGATCTATAATCCTAAATCCAAAAAAAGGACCAATCAAATTGTGCGTGCCCAGGAAATTTTTATGGAATATCGAGATCCCAACACCCCGGTGGGGATTGTCCAGGGCGCTTCAAGGGATAACGAATCAGTGGTGCTGACCACCCTTGAAGATATGCTGAAAAAAGAAATCGGGATGCAGACCACGATTATCATCGGTAACTCGCAGACCTTTCTCTGGAATGACAAAATGATTACTCCTCGGGGATACAGCAAAAAATATGGCTTATAATGCATCATGAATACAGGAAAAAAATTCAACCCAAAAAAAATTCAGAAGCTGACTGATCCGGGCAGGAAGGTCTTCCAGAATCCTGACCTGATATGGGATACGCTGAACCTGAGCGCCCCTGAGATTTTAGTCGACATTGGTGCTGGTGCGGGTTTCTTTGCCATGCCGTTGAGCGACAAGGTTCCAAAAGCGACCGTCTATGCGTGTGACACCGCTCCGGAATTAATAGAATGGATGGAGACCAATATACCGACCCGCTATGCAGGACGAATTCGCGTTATCCGTTCAGAAGAAAACAGTATTCCCCTTGCCGACGGTATAGCCGACCTTGTCTACATGATTAACCTGCACCACGAGCTTGATTCACCCCTGACCATGCTCAAGGAAAGCCGGCGTCTCCTCAAGCCCGGGGGAGCTATCCTGGTTATTGACTGGAAAAAAGAGGAAACTCCCATGGGGCCACCTGTGTCGATACGGATCAGTCCCAAGACGGTAAGCGAACAACTGCAACAGGCAGATTTCCACCTGGTCACTGAACACGATCTCCTGGAATACCATTATTTTGTTACAGCTAAAAAACCTGGTGCCTGATCTCATCCTTTATTGACCATACCCTTTAATAAAGTCGGTCGACCAACCGACTTTATTCATCCATTGCATCTCTTTTCCCATCTCCCGGCTTTACAGTGGCTAATTTATTGTTTTTTCTCAAACAAATACCACTTTGTTCCCTTGAAAAGTACACATTGATTCATATGGTTGGAAGAAGATAAAGCCAAACCTGCCGGAAGACAGGGACGGAAAGCTACGGGTCTTCAGAGATAGCCGAGTTACCAGAACATTAGGTAGCTCGGCTTTTTTTATGCCCGGTTTTTTTCTCTTTAAATTGAGATGGGATCATACATTCAATGAATGAATCCATTGAAATTATCGGCACTGAATCTTTAGGGGTTCGAGGCCTAAGTTGTTTTATCACAACCAAAAACCGCAAGATTCTCATCGATCCCGGTGTGGCATTGGGCTATATCCGCCACGCTCTTCTTCCTCACCCCATCCAGGTAGCAGCAGGCGAACGGGTACGAAGACGCATTATTGAAAATCTGGTCGAAGCAACGGATGTTGTATTCAGTCATTTTCATGGCGACCATATCCCTTTCAAGGAGGCCAATTGCTATCAGTTGGCATTACAGGATCTTCCTGAAAATGTTCAGAAGCTCCGCTGCTGGAGTAAATCAATTGACTCACCCCCTGGAAAAATAGAACGGCGCGGTCAAGATCTGCAATTTTTTTTTGGCAAGAATTTTCATGTGGCCGAGTCACTTACAGATGGTCCCTTGACCTTTTCTCAAGCTGTTCCCCATGGTGTTGAAAAGAGCAAACAGGGGAGGGTTATGATGACACGGATTGATTTAGGTCACAGCGTTTTTGTCCATGGCTCAGATATTCAGTTGCTGGATCCCGACACTATTGATTGCATCATAGGCTGGCAAGCAGACGTAATTTTAGCTGCAGGGCCACCTCTCTACCTTGAAAAACTCTCTGGAGAGCTGCGCCAAATTGCCTGGAGAAATGCACTCCATTTAGCCAAAAATTCAAAAATGCTCATTCTTGACCATCACCTCATGCGTGATCAACAGGGGCCTCAATGGCTTGAAGCACTCTCTGCAAAAACAGGGAAGCATATTTATTGTGCTGCTGATTTTATGGGTAAAAAACCTCAACTGCTGGAAGCCGATAGGACTCAATTATACGAGACATTTCCAGTACGCCCCCACTGGCATGAAGAGTATGAACGGGGAAGAGCCTACACGAACTCGTATCTGGCTGAAGATGTTGAATAAAAAGCAAGGAAATGGATATGTAATATTGCAAAATCGCTTGTTGCACTATCCACCAATCCACTCTTTTAAGAATGAATGGAGGAAGATATGAAGCTTTGCATAACAGCAGCAGGAAAAGAACTTGAAGCAAGAGTAGACGCTAGATTTGGGCGTGCCCCCTGGTTTTTGATTGTTGATACAGACACCGGTACGTTTGAGGCAGTTGAAAACACTGCTGCCAACCAGGGACAAGGAGCAGGAATTAGCGCTGCTCAGCTGGTGACAGATAAAAGTGTTGACGCTGTACTTACCGGCCGTGTGGGCCCCAACTCCATGAGTGTGCTCCAAAAAACAAATATCAAATTATTCGAGGGCGTGTCTTCTCAAGATACAGTGAGTCAGGCTCTGGTCAAATTCAAAAATGGCACATACAGTGAAACTTCTTCAGCAGCAGGTGCTTCTCCCCGTATGCAGGGAGGAGGAGGAAGAGGTATGGGCCGTGGTATGGGCGGTGGAGGAGGACAAGGGATGGGAGGTGGCGGGAGAAGACGCCGTTAACATTTTGAAAATCCAAATTGAAAAGACATCGTAAACGGCAGAGTATCTTAAATTATCAGCAATTGAGTTCGCAGGCAGGTAAGCAATGACGCCGAGGCATGCGATAATTTTTGCCACAGGCATCTACTTACTATCGGCGTCAACGCTACTACCGAGCATAAAATCAGCATAGCGAGGTACGCCCAAGACTCCGGGTGATCAGTATAAATGGTAATTATTCAAGATAGCCGACTATTTCCATGGCCCCCTCCCTGGAAAAGAAAGGAGTGAAAGTGATGGATGAACAACACATTGTAGAATCCTTACGCCCTGTTCTACATCCAAAATTTAAAAAAAGCCTTGTTGACCTTGGCTTGATACGCAACGTTTCAATACAGGATGGGATCGTTAGTCTTACCCTGGCCCTAAAAAGTGATACTTCTCCTTTGAAAAATATACTCATGGGGGAAATTAAGAAGGTAGTAGGTGCATTGCCCGAGGTCTCTTCTGTCCTGGTAAAGGTCGTTGCTCTCAGCAAAGAAGAATCTGCCCGATTATTTCCCAAGGCCCCATTAAAAGGCATTGAAAAAGTAAAGCACTTCCTTGCTGTGGCAAGCGGCAAGGGTGGAGTCGGTAAAACCACCATTGCCGTCAACGTGGCGCTGGCACTTGTTGAGAAAGGGTACAAAGTCGGTTTATTGGATGCTGACGTCTATGGGCCAAGTGTCCCCTTGATGCTTGATATTAGAGAAGCGGTAGATCAGGAAAACAACATGATCATTCCCATAGACAAATATGGGATGCGTATCATGTCGCTGGGGATGACTGCCGGACAAAACGATGCATTCATCTGGCGAGGACCACTTGTAACAAAAATACTCCATCAGATGCTTGATCAAGTAAAATGGGGCGAACTTGATTACCTGGTCATAGACCTTCCCCCCGGAACCGGAGACCCATCAATCACCATTGCCAAGGCTCTTCCCAAATGTTCAATCTTAATGATAACCACACCCCAGGAAGTCGCCTTGGCTGATGTTCGCCGATCCATTTCTCTGTTTAACAAAACCGGTCATTCCATTGTCGGCCTGGTTGAGAACATGTCTTATTTTCTCTGCGGTCACACAGAACAGCCAATTGAAATTTTTGGAAAAGGAGGTGGGAAACGGCTGAGCGAGGAAGCCAATATCCCACTGATAGGTACAATTCCGCTTGATTTAGCCCTGGGACAAGGTGGTGATAGCGGGGTACCCTTGATGGTATCAGCACCACATTCCACAACAGGTGTTGTTTTCCAAAAAATTGCCAAAAATATTGCAGTTCATCAACAGTAACGTGATAACTTCGTTGCAACACATAACCACACACGCCCTTATGATAAGCGGTTTTGTGTTCATGATGATGTTGATCATTGAGTACCTGAACGTCTTATCACAGGGTGTCTGGCAGCAATGGCTGCGAGGCGGTCGCTGGCGCCAATACTTGCTTGCATCCTTGTTGGGAGCAACGCCGGGATGCCTGGGGGCCTTTACGGTTGTTTCGTTGTACCTGCATAAGGAGATAAGCCTGGGAGCACTGGTTGTGGCAATGGTTGCCACAAGTGGTGATGAATCATTTATTATGCTGTCCATGATTCCGCACCAGGCGCCTTTTGTTTTTATCCTCCTTTTTTTTATAGGTATTGCTGCCGGCTATGTAACAGATCTTTTTTTGGACGGAAAAATATCACAAAACGCCATCTGTCATACTGAATTTCACGTTCACGAGGAAGAAGCCTGCTGCTGTTTCCCTCGGGGTCACATCATAGAGCAATGGACCCGGTGTTCTTCTTCCCGAGGAATTCTGACAGGTACGTTACTGATGTTTCTTTTTGCGGTGGTGACGGGTCAATTGGGCCCTGCAAGCTGGAACTGGATACGAATCACCCTGCTCCTTCTTACTTCTATCGCGCTGTTCATTGTCTCAACCGTTCCTGATCATTTCCTTGAAGAGCACCTTTGGGACCATGTTGTGAAAGCCCATCTGCCAAAAGTGTTTATGTGGACTTTTGCGGCTCTGCTGCTCATGCATATTTTGGTGAACCATCTCCACCTTGAAGGCTGGATGCAGGAGCACCAGCTGGTAGTCTTGCTAATAGCCTGTCTTGTTGGGCTTATTCCGGAATCAGGCCCCCACCTCCTGTTTCTCACCCTTTTTGTTGAGGGTGCCATTCCATTTAGTATTTTTTTAGCAAGTTCCGTTGTCCAGGATGGTCATGGCATGTTGCCTTTACTTGCCGAATCACGTTGGGATTTCGGAAAAGTGAAGACAATCAACTTCGTGGTCGGACTTTTGTCTGGACTGGTGGGATATTTATCGGGATGGTGAACTATAAAAAAAAAATCAATGATCTTAATCATTATGATATAATTTAGAGTGAGTGAAGAAACTTTTATCTAACAGATAACATTCTGGACCTACATGTGCTGTTACACCTTTGACTTGAGGAGAAAACGATGAGCGCAAATACTACAGCAGCCGGTAAAAAGGTTTTCAAAGATTTTGAAAAAACAGGGAAGCAAATTCGTAAACAGGCGAAGAAACAAGGCATGCTCGTTATCAGTAATCGTGCTCGCTTGTTTATTGACGGCCGTCCAAAAAGACGATGGTGGTTTGCCGATGCTACATCCGGAATACTGGTTTCTGAAGAACACGGCCTGTGTGATGATGAGGCGCTGGCAAAACTTGCTCGTTGCAACAAGCAACCACAAGACAGCGAATTATCTTAGCCCGAATTTCTCATGAACTTTATTGATGAAAAATCTGGGTTAGGCCGCTCAGGCAAGGAAATGCAAATACGTTATTACTGCCATATCAATGGCAGGTACTTGGGTTCCACCCATGCCCATTGGTTGACCAGCAATCTAAGCTATTATGAATTTTGTGATTGAGCAGATACTTTCTGCCGATGAAGCGGCAAGAAGAAACGTTGAACGTGCTGAACAAAAAGCTACCAAGCGTATACATGAGGCCAAGCAGGAGGCACAAAATATACTCACTGAGCTTAAGGAGCACATTCGTGCAACGGAGGAGCGTGAAATTGTACCTATCATTACCACTGGGCATAATCAAGCACAACTCACAGTAGAGGATACACAGCGATATATCGAGACACTTCGGCAAACGATCGAAACGAAAAGGAAAAATATCATCGAAACTTTCATCAACAATATACTCAACACTGAGAAGTGATGTAATCAAGACCTTTATGATTCCTGAAAACAAGGAGGGAGCATGTTGCCGGCGGCAGCAAAATATGGGTATCTCAATGCGAAAGTAAGAGCTCTGCGCAGCAGAAAGCTTACTCAGGAAGATCACCATTTTCTCCTTGCCGCAAAAGACCTGCCGGCCTGTCTCTCCTACCTGGCAACAACCTCCTATAGCTCCTGCCTTCCTGAGTTTGAACAGGAGGCGCCGGAACTCCGCTTCCTTGAACGGCAGCTTGCCCGTCCGTTACTCACTGATTATGCCAAGGTTATCCGCTCATTGCGTGGAGCAAAGCAGCAAGAGGTAATACTAGCCCTGTTCAGACGTTTTGAAGCGGAAAACCTGAAAATTCTCCTCAGAGCTCAGTTCGCTCATTTAACCAGAGAGGCTGTCTCTCATTTATTGTATCCAATTGCTCATATAAGTCGGCTACCGTGGGACACACTCTGGGCATGTACATCCATTCAGCAGTGCATAGACCACCTTCCACCGGATATCTTTGGCCGATCATTGCAAAACGCCCTCCCCCAATTTGACGCGCAGGGAAGACTTTTTCCACTGGAAATGGCCCTTGATTTTTCCTGTTTTCATCTATTATGGGAAGCGATTTACGGCCTTGGCAAGAGCTATAATCGAACTGTTTCAAAAAACATTATCGCTCTCTACATTGATATTCTTAATACACTATGGGTGATACGGTTAAAAATCGAGTACCAGCTGCCTGCTGAAGAAATTGTCAACTACACTATCCCAGGGGGCAACATTATTTCCCTGACCTGCCTGAACAGTTTGGCAAGGGTTCAAGATATCACAACGTTTATCAACCTTCTTCCCCACTCTTTTCACCAACAACTCTCCGAAATCAAAGACTGGGGAAATATTGACCGGAGCCTTGAAGCATATTTTTTACACTACCTGGCCCGTGTATTTTCCGGTCAGCCATTTCATATAGGTATTGCCGTGGCGTATCTTTTGGAAAAAGAGATTGAACTTTCCAATCTGATCACCCTGCTGCAGATGAAGGCCCTTAACTTTACGATAAAAGAATCACGTGCCAGGCTGTCCTGGCAGCTACAGGAAAACGGTTATGTTCCGGCCAGTTAAACTCACTAGAGTTACTATCCAAACACCTGAAGAGCATATAGCAGAAGTGATGGCCATCATGGGGGACTTGCGCTTAATGCACTTAATTCGGGTGGAGGATACGCCTCTTGGCCATATGGGATATGTTGCCCATGTGAACACTGAGCTCCTGGGTCGTTATGACGCCTTACTCATCCGAGTCAACAATCTACTGGAAGCACTGCAGGTTTCGAGTCAGCCCCCTGTGATAAGCCAAACACCTCGCCCGGATAAACTCATTTTTCGCTTGGAAGAAGAATGCACCACCATTGAAAAAGATTCTCTCGAAACTCTTGAAAAAAAGCAACACCTGCACAGCATTTTGGGGGCACATCAAGCCCTGATTGCCCGCCTCCAGTTATTAGCACCCCTTGAAATAGAAATCGAACGATTATTTGCTTTACGCTACACCACCTTTCAGGTCGGCCTTATTCCTGAAGAAAACTTCCAACGTCTCCAGACCAGTCTTGACGGAATACAACATAGCCTGATCCCTGTGAACAACAAGGAGGGAAGGATTATTTTGTTGGCAATGGCACTCAAAGAAGATGAAGCGATATTACTGCGAGCCTTAAAAAGTGCTTTCTGGGATCCCTTGGAATTAAGCACATCGTTGCAGGGTACTATTCCCTCTATTCTTGCAAAGCTAAGCACCGAAAAACAAGAAGAAGAGAAGGGATTGGCAGACCTGGAGGCTCAATGCAAGAAGCTGGCTGTTCAATTTGGGGGAAAACTGCTGCTGTTGCGGGAAGAACTCCTGCTAGCTCGACAACTCCTCCTTGCACAGGAAAAATTTGGTCAGATTGATCACACATATCTTTTGTCAGGATGGCTGCCGAAAACGCTTTTTAAGGAGTTGCAGCAGCGAGTGATGGCTGCTTGTGCCGGAGAGGCAATTATAGAGCAAGTCGATCCGGAACATGTCAAAGAGGTCCGTTCCGGTATCCTTTCCATCCCCATCCTGTTCAATAATCCTGCTTTGATCAGACCCTTTGAACGGTTAACGACTCTTTACGGCACCCCAACCTATGAAGAAGTAGAGCCGACCGGTTTTCTGGCAATAACATTTCTGCTTCTGTTCGGCATGATGTTTGGTGACGTCGGTCACGGTGCGGTGCTCTGCGTACTTGGCTATATCATCTTCAAAAAAATCTATCGTTACATCGACTATGGCATCATCCTGATGGAGTGCGGTCTTTCGGCCTCGGTTTTTGGCCTACTGTATGGCAGTATCTTCGGCCTTGAAAACATTATTCCTGCCCTATGGATGCACCCCATGGAGAACATAAACTATTTTATGACAGTGGCTGCAGCAATTGGGGTGGCCATGATCAGCACTGGACTTATTCTCAATCTAATCAATATAGTCCGTCAGCATCGTTACCAAGAACTCTTCTCTGCTTCAGGACTCGCCGGTGCTCTTTTGTACTGGCTGCTGGCGGCCCTTGGCGTACGCTATTTCCTCGTCGGCCCGCCCACACCATTTGAAATAGCCGTTGCCAAAGTGAGCAGTGGCCTGCTCTTCACGCTGATGATTCTCCAACGCCCGGTCAGACTGCTCTTAACCAGGCGGAGCCAACACAAAAAAGGCCCCCTTTTGCTGCAGGGCATGGGGATCACATTTCTTGAATCGCTCATCGATGTCCTGGACGAGCTCCTGCGCTACCTTGCCAACACGGTCTCTTTTGTGAGGATTGCGGCATTTGCACTTGCCCATGCCGGCCTTTTTTTAGCTGTTTTTACACTTGCAGATATGATCCAACATGCCCATGGTCATGGCTTTTTTTACTGGCTGACTCTCTTGATCGGCAACGTGATTATTATCGGATTGGAAGGGTTGGTCGTTTCCATTCAAACCGTACGATTGGAGTACTATGAATTTTTCAGTAAATTTTTCAGGGGTGGCGGCAAACCTTTTCAGCCTCTGTTTGAAAAAAAAAGAACACCGGAAAGTACCCATAATCATAATTGATGGCGTCGTAAAAAGTCCGATCTACGATGTTGCACGTAGCCATCTTTAGTTTGTGATGGACTTTTTACGAGTCCATCATAATTAGGAGTCTGTTGGAAAAAAAGGAGAAAAACTATGCAATGGAAAAAGTACTGGATGTGGCTGATCAGCCTCTTCTATGTTCTCGTACCAACATTAAGCTTAGCCCAGGAAACCGTGACCGCTGCTCCCCTTTCACCGGAAGCGATCAAGTGGGGATTTATAGCAGCAGCCATAGCTGTCGGCGCGTCTTCTCTTGGCGCAGGAATCGCCGTTGCCCTGGTAGGATCATCTGCCATGGGAGCATTGAGCGAAAAACCGGAGTTGGCAGGTCGAGCTTTAATTTTCCTTGGTTTAGCTGAAGGAATTGCCATTTACGGCCTTATTGTTGCGATAATGATCTTAGGTAAAATCTAAATATCAACGAATAATGCAGATAATTGTTATTGGCGACCCAACCACATGCCTGGCCTTTTCCCTGGGTGGTATAACAACTCGCGCTGTAAAGGGAAGGGAAATGATCTTGGAAGCCCTGAAATTTGCAGTCGACAACCAGATGATCGGCCTTGTTTTAATAACTGAAAAAAATGCAGCTCTTGTTCGTTCAGAGGTGGATACAATTATCTATACAATGCATAGGCCCTTAATCGTTGAAATTCCAGACACTACGGGTTCTTCTCCGGAACGTCCTTCTGCCGGGGAATTAATACTTTCCCTTATGGGAACCATCAAGAGGTGAGCAAAAGTGACAATACCTGACCGGGATGCTCTTCTTTGCCGGGCAATCCGCCAAAAAGGGCAAACAGAAGCTCAAAAAATTCTCACTCAAGCTGAGAAACAGGCGCAGGGTATTGTTCAGGATGCACAACAGCAGGTTAACAGTGAATTTGAACAGCATCTTGCCAAGCTCAAACAAGATGCTTTTCAGCAAGCCAAAAAGCTTAAGGACGGAGCGACATTAAAAGCCCGCCAAATGCTGCTGCATGCAAAAGAAGATATAATGCAACAGCTTTTACAGGAAACCCGACAGCAGCTTGACCGGATAAGTAAAGAAAAACACTATCCGGAGCTTTTGCAATCGATCGTTTTACAGGCAATCAGGGAACTCCCTGGAAACGAGTTCTGGATTCAGGTAAGGCAATGTGATCAGCCCCTTATAAACGAATCATTTCGTCAGTATATCTCAGAGCAGAGCAATAAAAACGTCCACCTCCTCCCGGAGCCAAAATCGATTACCGGGGGCTGCCTGGCATATAGTTATGATAAAAGACTGCTTGTCGACTTCTCTTTTTCCGCCCTGCTCACCCGGTCACAACCTCACCTTAGAGAATTACTTGCCCGGGAAATGGTGAAGCAGCCATGAACAACTCACCTACCGCAACACAGCTTGCGCCCACAGAATCGCTGCCTGTTGTCACCATGATCAGTGGGCCGGTACTCAAAATATGCCCGGCCTCTGCACTGTCCATGAATGAACTGGTTGAAGTCGGCAAGGAGCGTTTGCTGGGAGAAGTCATAAGTCTTGACCATGATGTGGCAACTGTGCAGGTTTTTGAGAACACCTCCGGTATAAGGCCGGGTACCAAGGTACAGGGGCTGGGACTTCCTCTCTATGTTGAATTAGGTCCTGGGCTTATCGGTACTATTTTTGATGGCGTACAACGTCCCCTGCAATATCTCCAACATCAGTGGGGAGATTTTATTCAACGGGGAAAAATAGGTCATCCTCTTGACCGGGAACGTGTTTGGACCTTTTCTCCTTTGTTGTCTGCAGGTGATCAGGTTACCGCCGGCTCTATCCTTGGCGAGGTAGCAGAGTCATCAATCGTTACCCATCGAGTGCTGATTCCGCCGGGCAAAGAAGGAAAATTGGAACTGATAGTTCCCGCCGGAAAATATACCCTTGATGATGTGATCGCCAACGTGAAAACACCTGATGGGACCATTCACGGATTAAAACTCTTTCATCGCTGGCCGGTACGAAAAACTCGTCCCTATGCAAAACGGCTCATTCCCGCTGAACCTCTGATAACCGGTCAACGGGTTATCGACACGTTTTTCCCCCTTGTAAAAGGAGGCACTGCAGCAATTCCAGGAGGGTTTGGTACGGGAAAAACTATAACTCAGCACCAACTCACCAAATGGACTGATGCAGATATTATTGTCTACATCGGCTGCGGCGAACGAGGCAACGAAATGACAGGCGTGCTGGTAGACCTGCCGCAACTCCTTGACCCACGAAGTCAACACCCGCTCATCGAAAGAACTATTCTGATTGCCAACACCTCCGACATGCCGGTCGCCGCGCGCGAGGCAAGTATTTACACAGGAATTACTATTGCCGAATATTACCGTGATATGGGCTACGATGTCGCGTTGATGGCCGATTCAACCTCCAGATGGGCCGAAGCCTTGCGCGAGATATCCGGCCGGCTGGAAGAAATGCCTGCTGAAGAGGGGTTCCCTGCCTATCTTGCCAGTCGGCTTGCTGCTTTTTATGAACGAGCCGGTCAGGTGGAAACCTTGAGCAACAAAAAGGGATCAGTCACCCTCATCGGCGCAGTCTCTCCCCCGGGTGGAGATTTTTCCGAACCGGTGACCATGCACACCAAGCGTTTTGTGCAGTGTTTTTGGGCGTTGGACAAGGAAATGGCCAGTGCCCGTTATTTTCCCGCCATCAACTACCTGCAGAGTTATTCCGGCTACAGCCGCAAGGTCGAGCCATGGTGGAGCGAACAGGTTGCCTCTGGATGGCTTGAACTCACGGAAAAAGCCATGCAAATACTCCAGGAAGACGCCAAGCTGCAAAATACGGTCAAGCTTTTAGGCGAAGAGGCCCTTCCCGACGATCAAAAACGCATCATCGAAGGAGCAAAATTATTGAAAAACGATTTTCTTCAGCAAAGTGCCTTTGATGCTGTTGATACCTATGCCAGCCCTCAAAAACAATTCCTGCTTCTGGATATTATCCTGTATTTTTTTGATCGCCTGGCTGAAATCGTGGCCGTCCGGATTCCTTTGTTCAGGGCATTGGAGCTCCCGGTGGTGGTGGAGATTCATCGGCTTAAATTTACCCAAAAAGGTGATGAATCTGCCCCTTTTCTTGCCATTAGGCAACAGATTGATCAAGAAATAGAAACGCTTCTACAGCAGCATCATGAAAACTCATTTTAAAAGAGTGTTGTTTTTTCAGAAAACAAATAACTGCGGCTGACACGGAGGACTTTTTGAAAAATCCTGATCACATCACAGGTCCTGCAGGTCCGATTTTGGAGTATATAGGCCTTGAACGTATCAACGGTCCACTGCTGGTCGTACAAGGGGTCAAAGGAGCAGGTTTTGACGAACAGGTAGAGATCGTCACTCCTGATGACAAAGTTCGTCTAGGCAGGGTGCTCTCTATCAGTGAAGATGTAGCGGTCATTGAGGTATTCGAAGGAACAACAGGGCTCAACCAGCTTACCGCCAGAGTCCGCTTTCTTGGTCATCCTTTTGAAATAGCAGTGTCCCGTGAAGAATTGCTCGGCAGAGTCTTTGACGGCCTGGGAACCCCCCTTGACGGTGGTCCGACTTTCAGTGAAGGATCACCCCGCGATGTCAACGGACTGCCTATCAATCCTGTAGCCCGCGCTTATCCTGAAGAATTCATTCAAACCGGGATTTCCGCCATTGATGGTATGAACACATTGGTCCGCGGCCAAAAATTACCCATTTTTTCCGGAAGCGGTCTTAGTCACAATGATCTCGCGGCACAAATTGTTCGCCAGGCCAGGCTTCTAGCCGATGATGAAGGCTTTGCCGTTATCTTTGCCGCCATGGGAGTGCGTCACGACGAAGCTGAAGGATTTCGGCAGAGTTTTGAGGAAAGTGGTGTTCTCAAGAATGTAGCGATGTTCCTTAATCTTGCTGATGATCCCGCAGTCGAAAGGCTGATTACGCCGCGAATTGCACTCACGGCAGCAGAATATCTCGCTTTTGAGCAAGGAATGCATGTTCTGGTAATACTCACCGACATGACAAACTACTGTGAAGCGCTAAGAGAGGTGGCAACCTCCAAAGGAGAAATCCCCAGTAGAAAAGGCTATCCAGGCTACCTGTACAGTGACCTTGCTTCTCTCTATGAGCGTGCCGGTCGCCTGCAAAACCGGCCAGGTTCAGTTACCCAGATTCCAATTCTGACCATGCCGGATGATGACATCACCCACCCCATCCCAGACTTAACCGGCTATATCACAGAAGGACAAATTGTTCTTGACCGCACCCTGGCCCGCAAGGCTATCTACCCTCCTATTAATGTGCTGCCATCTCTTTCACGGCTCATGAGTGATGGTATCGGCCCGGGAAGAACACGGGAGGATCATCAAAATATTGCCAATCAATTGTACGCAGCCTATGCAAAAGCCAGGCAAATCGAGCGATTGGCATCTATCATTGGTGAAGAAGATATTTCTGCCACCGACAAACTCTATCTCAGCTTTGCCAAAGCATTTGAACAACAATTCCTGAAACAAAATGACGATGAAAACCGAACCATCAATGAGACGCTCGATCTAGCCTGGCAACTGGTGGCGCTTCTCCCGGAACACGAACTGACCAGGCTAAAGCCGAAAGAAATAAAGACGTACGGTACAAAAAAGGGATCTGCAAGTGAAGATGCTATTGATTAAAAGGCTAGGCATCGGATTCTGCGTGGATGCGCTGCGCTTATCCACCCTACGCACTATACGGTTCGCTGGCGAAAATGGGGTAGCGGTGAACGATTACAAATAAACGACTAAGCAACTATGGAACGTATCGAAATCCCGGCAACCAAAAGCAACCTTATTCGCCTAAAAGATGAATTGGTCTTTGCCGAGGATAGTCTCGATCTTCTCGACCAAAAAAAAGAGATCCTGGTTCGTCAAATTTCTTCTCTTGCGGTCCGGGCGGAAAAAGTTCGAGAAGAGATGAATCAGCGCCTGATTGTCGCCTATGAGCGGTTGCAGGAAGCCGTGATCCAGTATGGAGAAGCAACCGTGGCATCGGTCGGTTTAGGACTTCAGGCAGGAGAACAGCTTCGGGTGCGAGAAAAAAGCCTGATGGGGGTCGTCCTCCCTCAAGTACATATTGATATTCCACCGCTCAAACCAGGGTACGGTTTCTATGCGACCGGGAAAGGCATAGACTCCACAACCGTCGCCATTCATCGAGCAATGGAGCTGGCCGGAGAACTGGCCGAAGTGGAAGTCGGCATGGAACGGCTTATCGTAGAACTAAAAAAAACGTTGAAGCGCATCAATGTGCTTTCCCATATCTATATCCCAAAATACCAGGCAACAATAAAAGCAATAGATATAAGCCTTGAAGAAAAAGAAAGAGAAGATTCGTTCAGGCTCAGGCGAATCAGAAATAAGGGAATGTAACGAAATAATTGTATCAATATCGAGCTGATTTTTCCGTTATTTTCAAGGCGCGAGAAGATTCGCGGAGTATTGCCAATGTGGTTTTTTCGCGGCGCAGAAAAGAAGCGAAAAGACAAACAAGATGTCACAGTTATTTTGGCACAGCCCCCCCAGTGAAGCACAATCACAAAAGAGGACAAAAGAGATGAAGGAGACGCATACACTGTTCGCCAAAATTCTGGTCCCCGTTGATGGATCAAAATTCAGCCTCCATGCGGTCAACCTTGCCGGACGATTGGCACTTTACCATAATTCTTCTTTGCTTTTGATGCATGTCCTGGATGTAGCAATAGTCAAGCAATTGCAGCGTTTAGGCAACAAAAGTCATGACGAGGTAGTGGTCGAGATGGAGAAAAATGCCAGAGGATTTTTAAAAAGTATGGGCTTGGAAATTAAGGGACAACACACACCCGTTGCGATGACCATCAAGGAAGGCGTACCACACGAGGCCATTCTAGAGGAAGCTGAACGTTGGCAGGCAGATTTAATCGTTATGGGAAAACTTGGTAAACGTGGAATAGGGAGAATCCTACTCGGTTCCGTTGCTGAACGGGTCATAGAGTTTTCCAAGCTGCCGGTTATGCTGGCAACGGGAAATCAACCTTAGCGGTAACGATTCAGCGAAAATCTACAAACTGACAATCTACCCCGAACTGTAACCTTTTTTTGTTTATCTAATTGTTGTGTTCCAGCGGTCCGGAAGGGTATCCTGAAGAGATATTTTATCCATATGTAGTTACCAGCTTGCTTCTCTTTAGTTGGGGAAACAGCCGGCTATGAAAGTATTATTGAAGAGGTTACAGGCAGTATGACACATAACAATGATCACTCTGAAATGTCAGGGCTTTCACGGCTTGATTTTAAATTATGGAAGGAATACCTGGATATTGCACAGGAATTCTGGCTGCCACCCGGCCTGAAAAGCAAGACCCGTTTTCTGATCTTACTTTGTCTCTTGATGGCTTTTGTAGCCTCGTTGCTCTTTTTCTTCATTGCCGCGACGGTAATGGTTACCCATGCATTTGTACCGGATTTTGTCGCAGGAAATGCCCCGGGGTTATTGCCATGGATCAGCGGACTGTTGCATTCCTGGATTTTGTATCTGATGGTTGCCGGTTTTGTCGGGCCGGTGCTGGTGTTCGGCATATATTCGAAAAAACTGAGCGTTTTTCTCAAGCCTTGGGCCGTGCTGGGGATGCTGCTGCTCCTTTCTTTTACTGTCAGCGGCTTGAACGTAGTGATTAGTTATGTGGGCCGGTTTTTTCAGACTGCGCTGGCGCAAAAGGATGCCCCTACCTTCTGGCGCTTTCTCTATGTCTATGCCTCGGTTTTTGTGATCGGTACACCCATTGTGGTGATGTATTCCTATATCAGAAAAAAGCTGGGCCTTTTCTGGCGGGAATGGATAACAGAGACTTTTATTAGTAATTACCTGAAAAACAGAGCCTATTATGGACTAACTGCCAACAGGGACATTGATAACCCGGATCAGCGGCTTGCCGAGGATTTAAAGGAATTTACGGTCACGAGTTTAAGCTTTCTGCTGATTATTCTGGGAGCTGTTATCGACCTCTTTGCCTTTACCGGTATTCTCTGGTCTATCTCCAAACTACTTTCCGTTATCCTGCTGGTCTATGCCTTTTTTGGTACCCTGATAACGGTGCTGATCGGGAAACGGCTGGTCGGGTTGAATTATAATCAGCTCAGAAAAGAGGCCAACTTCCGTTACGGGCTTATTCATATCCGTGATAATGCCGAGTCTATTGCCTTTTACCAGGGGGAAACCGGAGAAAAAGAACAGATCCACAAGCGCTTTTCCCAGGTCCTGAAAAATTTTAATTTTCTGATCGGCTGGCAGCGGAACCTGGATTTCTTTACCACCGGTTATAATTACCTGGTCGTTATCCTGCCAGCACTGATTGTGGCGCCCATGTATTTTGCAGGTAAGGTTGAGTTCGGGCAGATTTCTCAGGCATCCTTTGCCTTTAGCCAGGTACTCGGCGCTTTTTCCATTATCGTCCAGTATTTTGACAGTATCAGTGCTTTTGCCGCCGGCATTAACCGTGTATCGACCTTCAAGGAAAAATTGTATGCTGCCTCAGGTGCCAAGATGGCGGAAGACAGTCCTTCTGCTGAGCATATTGAGCGGGTGCAACAGGACACTTTTCGCCTGCATCAGCTGACCCTGAAAACGCCTGATAATCGGCAAACCCTGATTCGTGACTTATCCTTTGATCTTGACGAAAGCAGAAGTGTTTTAATTATGGGACATTCGGGGGTTGGCAAAAGCTCGTTGCTCAGGGGAATTGCCGGACTGTGGATGACCGGCAGCGGCGTTATCGAGCATCCGCCCATGGACCAGGTGCTGTTTTTGCCACAAAAACCCTATATGGTACTGGGATCTTTGCGGGATCAACTGCAGTATCCTTCCGGGAAGTATTTGAGTGATGAACAGGCTGAAAAGGTGTTGGCCCAGGTGAACCTGAATGATTTCTATCGCAAGATGCAGGATGGTGCTGGGGGGCAACCTTTGTTGGATATGGAAATCAATTGGGAAGAGGTGCTTTCCCAAGGCGAGCAACAGCGGTTGGCCTTTGCCAGGTTACTGGTCAATAAACCAGGGTTTGCCATCCTTGATGAGGCGACCTCTGCTCTTGATATTGCCAATGAAAAGGCCTTGTATCAACTCCTGGCTGCGCTTGATATCCGCTATATCAGTGTTGGCCATCGGCCGTCGCTGGCAGCCTATCATAATCAGATTCTTACTCTGGAATCCGAAGGTGTCTGGTCGCTTCGGGATGAGATAGGTTGAAACAAATAGGGTCCAAAGCTGCTCATACATTATATTGCTGTATGACAACTGCTCACAGGCACCCCACGGAGTCTCCCGTTGGTCGCTTACCTTTTTGGACGCTCATGATCTCCCGCATCGATAGGCTACCGTAGTTTTCGTTTACTTGCGAAAAAACGAGCCAGTGCAGACATGAAGCACCTGTAACGGTTCATGATAACCGGCGACGACGAACTGCTTGCCAACCACCGCAATAATAGATTTTGCTTTTCTATTTAGCACAGACGTATTTTCCGTCCGGTTGATTATTTTGTTGGACGAAGCCGCTACGCGGCAGAAAGGCCGACATGCCGCCCAATGAAAAGGGGACAGATTTATTTTTTGTAGTGGTCAAGCAAAATCCTGAACGCGGAGTCGGTAATCATTTTCTTGTCACCGTGAGTGGACGTTTCTATAGCTCCAGGGCTGTGAGTTATTTCGGGGATACCCCACGAGTAATCCTACCACAGCCTGTACCTAGTCTGAATGCTGAGAAGATCTGTGTGGAAATAAGCGCTTCATCAGTTGCGTCTTTCACCCGTATCTTTTGGTAAAACTGCATGAAAAACGCCACCACGTTGCCACCAAATCTCCACTGCTGTTATCGTACTACCTCCCTGCCATATAACTCATAGTAGTTTTTACTGTTATTTTTTTACTATTCATCTCTTGTTGAATTATATATCAACAGCCTTACTTTGTAAGTTAATGAAGCGATGGAGCAGCAGAGTAGAAATAAAGATAAATTTCTCGCCGCTTAATGGCTGTACTTAGAAGGTATCAATAACACACAATATTAAATCTAATATTGAATATAGATGGAGGAAAGTATGCAAGGTCAAATTATCTCTCAACAATTTAGTAAGATGGTATGGGTAAGTGATAAAAATAGGGCACAATACTCCTGCTACATTGATCAAGATCGTAAGGTAAAAAATAAAGAAGATCTCTCTAAACATGAACAAGATAGTTGTATGAATCTCAACCTTGTTTTAGGTGACAGCTGGTAACATGGTTTCCCTATAATTCTCGCTCCCGCGCCCTCTGGTATTTTTTTACTGAGGGCGTTTTTGTTTATAGCTGTGGAGAGGGGGATGCTTCCAGTTTGGAAAATCTCGGCTGCTGAGCATCCATTCAGCGATTAACAGATTTTAACAAAAAAACATTTTGCCATGCTTGCTCCCAAGGCAGGATCAACCCGAATTTCTCATGAGTTTTTTGATTTTCAACTTAAGTTTCTGATATTTAAGGAAAATACGGTAGCGCTAAAAAAAACAGACTGTTTTTTCGTCGATAATCAAAAAACCCACCCTCCGGGTCAGCGGATTTTTCCGCAGACTCTTTGTTGCAGGCCATTTGCGGTAGCTTACTATCGGAGTTTACCTTACCTGCTTCGGAGTCTACGCTACCTGCCGAAGATGTGAGGCACCGGAGGCGCAGACGTATAAAAATACTTCAAGCCTTCGGTAACGTAGCAGATTTGGTGAAATTGCCGATCCCGAAGGGCGTTGAAGGTGAGAAAAAACAGGTTCGCTCAAACAGTGAATAGAACTTCAAATCAATTGTCTGCTCAATATGTTGTTTTTTAAAGTAGAATTTATTTTTTCTAACATTCGACGTGCAGAATTTAGGTTGAATTTAAAAATGCTGAACTCCGCGATGACAACTTCGAATTCTGGAAGAACGGGGTGTTCCACTTTGCTGTTCAAGATCCTGATATTGAAAGGCTTGCTGCCAAAATTGTCGAAAATGGTGGAAAGCAGAGGATGCCGATAAGAGAGTATTACCCCGGAGAAAAACCATACCGGATGGTATATTGCTAGAATCCTTTCGGAAATATACTTGAATTATACTCACATAGTTATGAGCTGACCTATTCAGCTGGAGCATATCAGGATAAGTTATAAATAGACCAACGCACCCTGCATTTTGCAGGGTGCGTCTCTCCTCCATAGACCATAGAAGAACATTTAAAATATGGGTGGCGCGTTCAAGACGGCCAGCCCAATCCTTTTTCCAATTTCCCGGACGTTTACATATGTCATCCGTGGTTTTCTTTAGCAAAAATTAGTTGAGATTAACCGGTTGGTCGCCACCATACCCGGTTAACTCAGCATAGCCTACCCCGTTCACAGAAGCATCACCAGAACGGCCAGTTACCCTCACCGCTCCCTCCCAGTAGCGGATTGCAGCGGTATCCAGTTCCTGATTGTTTAAAAAAGGTGCAATTTCAAGCTCCATATCTTCCCCTGGGATGGTTAAACGCCAGCTTGATGGATATAAGGAACCATCCAAAGGGCTTGGCCAATGATCCAGAACTTCAATCTTGACATCGGCCAGGGAAAGGGGCCGGCTCTCACCTGTTGGGGTAATCATAGTGCCTGAACTGTGAGGATCAATGCTGCCGTCTTTCCTGCGTAATTGAAAGAACATTATTTCCCGATTATCAGAGAGTTGCAAAGAAAACCAGTCCCAGCCTTGCTGTTCCTTTTCCAAAGCGCTGGTACTCCATTCCCTGTCCATCCAGCTTGTGCCGCTTACCTGGAAGGTTTTTCCGTCAATTTTCAAACTTCCTTGTGCCTGCAGTCGGGTCAAGGAGTAATAGTAGGAGGCGTTTCCCGGTTCACTCCCCTTCCGGCTGAACCCTCGGTCTCCATGCAGTATGATCGGTTTAGCGCTGCTGCATTCCAGGTCGAGGTGGAATCCATCTGTTTTGGCATGGAGGCGCATGGGTGTTCCATCCTCTCCCTGACCATGCACATACCAATCCTCCAGCCATACCCGAAATGGCCTGCTCGTTGAGCCGGCCAAGCCGATTGCTTCCCTGCTGAATCTCTCAAAGTAATGGAATTTTTTCTCTTTAACATCCGTCACGGCAAAGTGTGCCATGTACAATGTGTTTGTTCCCCAATTGGTCGTTCGGTGGGCAGGTTGTGCGCGCAGGCCAAGCCGAAAAAAGGTCAGTTGATACCCATAATGGTTATTGGCATCGGATTTGAGGTTGCCGGTGAAATACCACCATTCAATTCTATACTTTTGGTGGGGTCCATGATCCTCTGGAAATGATAAAGGCCGAGCCTGCATGGCTCTGGCAAATCCCTCTGTATCATCTGTATTCAGGGCGTCTGTCAGTGGTAGTTTGGCTTCGAGATCATATCCTTTATCTTGGAAAAAAGGCCAGACCAGAGCCCCAAGGACAATAGTTACAATCACCGCAATGACAATGAGTCGTAATTTAAACATCGCCTATTTAAAAATCCTCTGTGGATAAACTAATTTTAGCATAATACACTCTACTCATCGCGGAGGGCGGCAGATACAGGGCTGAGAGCTATCTTTATTGCAGGTACAACACCGGCAAGTATCGCTGCCAGAATTGCCAGCAAGACAGCATGCAGAAAAATTTCCGGACTGGCATCCAACTGCAACGTCCAGCCGAAGGAACGCCGGTTGATAACAAAAACCATAACCAGGGCAGTGATCAGTCCAACCGGTATGGCAAGCAGGCCTGCAACGACCCCCATGAGTCCTGTCTGGACCAGGATAAGGCCTGAAACTTGATAAGGAGTGAAACCGGTGGCCCGAAGGATACCAAATTCACGTTGCCGTTCAAGTTGGAGAGCCATCAAGGCAGTAATTACGCCGATAAAGGCCACAATCATGGCAAGCAAGCGCATCACCGCGGTGATGGCAAAGGTTCTATCAAATATCCGCAGGGTTTCCAGGCGGAGTAGTTTATTCGAACGAATCTCAACGGTCTGCCCTGGAGGTATCAGATTTCTCACTTTCTGTTCTATGGCACCACTGTCCGCTCCTTCTTCAGCGTAAAGCCAGAGGGCAGATACCCCCTTGCCATGCCAGAACTTTTTAAATAAAGTACGACTTATCATCACCACACCCTGGTCCGAGTTGTAACTGACAAACACACCGAGTACCGGAAAGTCCTTCATGCCCGACTCTGTACGCAGAGAGATATTGTTTCCGGCATTCAGGTTATGCCTGAAGGCATATGGTTCTGACAGCAACACTCCTTTCCCCTGTTGGAAAGTATCCCAAATGGTTTCTGGATTTCCCTGTTTGAAGATATAATTCTTGCGGCTGGGTGCAACTACTTCCATAACTCCAATCGGGGTGCGTCCTTGCTGGCCCACAATATCAAACCACTGGTATGACCCCACATGAGAAATGCCCTCTATTGCCCTGATCCTTGTTACCAGCTCCTCATCAAGACTCGCACTCCCTCTTGTTGCAACCAGCCGTGGCGCAGAGACGTAAAAATCAGCCTTGAGTAGAGTATCAAGCCAATGGATGACCGAGGTCCGGAAGCTTCCGATCATCACGCCAACGCCAATTGTGGATGCCAGGGCAATCATCAACGCTGCAATGGCTATTGATGTTCGACTCAAATTAGTGCTGATACTGCGCGCAGCGTAACTGCCGAGGATACCGGCTACTCTCAGAGCGATTGGCTGCAAAGCCCCCATGATAGAGGTAATCAGCCGCGGTGTCACCATGATGCAGCCAAGCATAATGATAAACAGGCCCAAATAACTGAGTATAATATTTTTACCCGACACGGAAAGCAGCACCACACCCAGCACACCCATGCCAATACCGGAGAGTGCAAGCTTGGGACTCATTTTCTGGACGCGTGACTCGATTGTCGATCGGGTCACGATTGTGCGCGGCGATGCAGCTGTTGCTTCAAGGGCCGGCCCCAGGGATGCAATGAGTGTGGCACAGAGCCCCAACCCCATCCCTTTGAAGATGGAATAAAAAGAAATCTCCAGGCTGTTGACTGAGAGGACGAAATACAGGTCATTAATGGCTCGACTGACAAGATGCACCAGGTTTTTGCCTAGTAGGATGCCGATAAGAAGACCGAGAAGTGTCCCAATGATGCCAACAATCATAGACTCAGTGAGGATCAGAGTGAATATCTGCGACCTGGTCACCCCTAGACAACGAAGAGTGCCTATCAGCTGTCGGCGTCGAACCACTGAAAAAGTGATGGCATTGTAAATAATAAACATGCCGACAATCAGGGCAAAAAGACTCAAGGCAGTGAGGTTGAGCTGAAATGCACGCATCATTGTCTCAATATGCTCTGCCCTGGTGCTGGAACGGATTATCTCAGTACCTTGTGGAAGAAATTCTTCTATGGCCTGAAGCTGTGCTGTGCCCTTTTTATCGTCTGCAATAATCAGATCAATCCGATGCAGACGATCTTCTGTATGGAAAATTTCCTGGGCTGTGGCTATGTCCGTGATACAAAAATTTGCCAGGGCCAGTTTGGTCAGGCGATCTTGCGGCTTCAATAAGCCGACTATTTCTGTTTTATGCGTAATACTTCCCACCCTGAGCAGGAGACTGTTTCCAACAGCCAGCCCCAGAGAAGTGGCCATATCTTCAGAGAGAATAATGGTGCCGGGGTCGCTTATCAAAGCCGTCAAATCAAGGAGTGGTAGATTCTCCATGCCGGTAAGGTGAGCCCTAAAAGGCCTGTCAACCACAAGATCAATTCCCAGGATACGAAAAGAATATCCTGGAAAATTTACAGCACTGGCGTACCCTTCGACAATTGGGGCAGACGGGCGGATTCCTTTCTCAATTCGCAATTGCCGGTAAAGATCTGCCGAGACAGTACCATCGGATCCTGTTATGTGATGGGTGGTACGCCCCACTGCACTTTCTGTGGAGAGTTTAAAAGAGAGCTTGGCACTGTCGTTGGCCAGGTCAATGGAAACAACTAAACCAACTCCCAGTGCGACACCGATTAATGAAAAAACAAGTTGCCAGGGGTGATGGAACAGGGAACGAAAAAAAGATTTCCATAGGATTGGTCCCATAGTTCTACCTTCCGGAATTTTCTATCAATTGGTTTCCTTTCACGGTGAGGATGCGATCTGCAAAGCCAATTGCTTCCCGGCTATGGGTGGCCATAACCAGTGTTTTTCCGTTGCACCGTGAGAGTTGTTCGAGAAGATCAAGAATCTGCAAACCTGTGTCAAAATCAAGATTTCCGGTGGGTTCATCGGCAAGCAGCAGAAAAGGGTCATGAATAAGCGCTCTGGCAATGGCAATGCGTTGCTGCTCTCCTCCGGAGAGTCGGTCTGGAAAACTTTTCAATCGATCCCCTAAGCCAACGCTGTCCAATAATTCCGTAGCCAGGCCATGATCTTCACGAGTCAGCCTGCCCTTTTTCAATTCCAGAGGCAGCAGAACATTTTCTTCAACAGAAAGCGTGGGCAACAGGTTGAAAAACTGAAAAACAAAACCTATATGGTTTCGACGAAACAGCGTGCGCTCCTGTTCTGAAAGAAGTGTCACATTCGTCTCTTGAATAAAAACCTGACCATCGGAAGGAAGATCAATGCCGCCAATGCAGTTAAGCAGGGTTGTTTTGCCCGTCCCGCTCTTGCCAAGAAGCACAACTATCTCACCTGGTTTGACAGTAAGGCTGACAGAATCCAGGATAATTCGTTCCCGGCTACCTTCCTGAAAGGATTTGGATACGTTTTGCAGCCGTAAAAGGGAAGGCGCTTTACTCATCTGCATGTCATTGACAGGATCTATTTTTGGCATGGGCTGGTTGTGATGTTTCTTCGATTTGAGGCTATCTTAAATGAGTGTAATTTAGCCAGATCTCAGCGGTTAGACTCACTTTTGTTTATGTCAGATTCAACTTTCATGAAAATAATATACGACAGGAAAGAAATTATGCTGCTATTGTTGCGATTTTGATATTAATTGCCGTCTTCCCAAGCATTGAGAATACGTCTTCTCTTCATTTACAGCCTGAAGGTAGATTTCAGTGGTCGTTGTACTGCCACGCCCCATTAATTGCGCTAGGATATGCAATGGCTAATGGCTTGGGCCAGGACAAGAGGGCGATAACAAAACCGTGCCGCAACCCTTTACCTGTGGCCCGCAGTCCTTTCATTACCAATGGCATCAGACATGCCATCACACCACCTGAGCCTGTTACCTTTGCTGCAATAAAACGTGTAGCCACAGCAACACTGTGGTATCTCTCACGAAACAACTCAAAGCTCACCAACACCCAAAAAAAAGTGATTGAAAAAAGGATAAGGCGGGTGTACAAGGAGGCCAAATTCGTTACTAAAGAAAATGAGTATCTCTTTTCTTTACTCTTTATAGACTTTTTGTCTATCGCTTGAGTTTTCTTTTCTCCTTTTCTAGCTATTTGGCTTTTTATTCATTAAATGGCTGTTGCCGTACGGCAATGCTAAAGGAGGCAGGAATGTCTATTATTACCATTTCGAGAGGATCATACAGTCACGGCAAAGAAGTTGCCGAGGCACTGGCAGATAAACTGCACTACGACTGTCTCTCAAGAGAAATTATGGTCGAGACCTCGGACCAATTCAAAATTCCGGAAAAGAAACTGTTACGAGCGATGCATGACGCTCCAACAGCCTTTGAGTGGTTCAACCATGATCAGGAACGGTTGGTTCATTTTTTCCGTTCCACCTTTCTTTCCCATATGGCCCAGGGCAATATCGTGTATCACGGGCTGGCTGGCCACTTTTTTCTGCAAAACATCTCGCACGTGCTCAAGGTCCGAATTATTGCCGACATGGAAGACAGGGTCAAAGAGGAGACAACACGTGAGAAGTGCTCGGCACACGATGCACTGAAGAAACTGCAGTTAGATGATAAAGAACGACGCAAGTGGAGCTTGCATCTCTATGGAAAAGACACCTGGGACTCACGCTTGTACGACATCATGCTTTGCGTGGACTCCCTCACGGTAGATGATGCGGTCGAGCTTCTAGCCCAAACAGCGCAGAAGAAACAGTTCCAGGCAACAGAAGCATCGCTGGCTGAGTTGAAGCAGAGGATGCTTTGTGCTAATATCCTGGCCGAAGTGTATCAAACATCTTCCTCGGCAAAGGTACGATTTGTCAACAACAACAGTATTGAGCTTACCGATACAGACGGTCCGCTGAAAACGGATAAAATCGCTCGCAAGGATTTTTCTTCACAAATGAAGGAGCTGTATCACATTGAAGATGTTTTGTACAAAGAGCCCCTTCATCCATTTAAAGGCCATATTAATACTTTTTACAATGTGGATGTACAGTAGACTTCCTCTTTTCAACTAATTGCATGGGGCTGGAAATACTCACCAGCCCCGACTTTTGCTGCAAAAAACAGAGAGCTCTCATCCACATTTTTTTTACGAGGACCTGATTGTGCGAATTCTCATCTGTGGAGCAACAGAAGTCGGCTACATGATTGCAGCCCAGCTCTCTCTGGATCACGATATAACAGTTATCGATGAAAGCCCTCATCTTCCGGAAAAATTTCGCAGCCTCGACATCAGACACATAGCTGGGAACGGCTCTGATATCGCTACTCTGGAAAAAGCGAACCAGCCCAAGGCCGATCTTTTTATTGCCTGCTCAACTATTGATGAAGCCAATATAGTTGCCTGCTGGACAATAAAAAAAATCACGTCCATAGAAACAGTCTGCTTTGTCAGTAAAGGTGAGATTCATCACAATCTCATCTCACCGGATCAGTACAGTTACCAAACCAAATATGACATAGATACGGTCATCTGGCCTGAGAAATTACTGACCGAAGATATTTTTCGTATAATTCTGGTACCGGAAGCCATCGATGTGGAATATTTTATCAATGGCCGGGCCAAATTATTTGAATATCGAATCAAAAAGGATTCCCCCCTTTGTGACACCAGAATTCTCGACAATGTCTTTCCCAAAGATATCCTTATTGTCGGTATCACTCGTGATGAGGTCTTGTTTATCCCCAAAGGCACCACCAAGATACAACTCGATGACAAAGTTATTTTTATGGGAACCGGGCGAGCACTTGACATGCTGGCCGCTGATCTTTTTCAAATCAAAAACAAAATAGCTACAGCTGCGGTGATTGGCGGGGGTAATGTCGGTTTTTTTCTCGCCCAGCAGATGGAGCAAGCCGGCATTCGGGTGAAAATAATAGAGCAGGATCAACAGCGTTGTATCTTTCTTGCCGACAACCTGAAAGGCAGCCTGGTCCTCCACGGAGACGGTACCGACCTGGAACTGCTCGAAGAAGAATCCGTCGGCGCCATGGATGTGGTGGTCTGTGTTACCAATAATGATGAAAAAAACCTGCTCTGCTCACTGCTGGTCAAACAGCTGGGTGCGCAGCGGGTGGTCACCAGGGTCAGCAATAGCCGTAAAGCACAACTCTTTGAACGAGTCGGGATTGATGTGGTGGTCTCTCCGCGTGAGTCAGCCATGAAAGAACTGCTCAATCATATGCAGGCCAAGGACGTTAATATTCTGGCCATGGTCGGTGGTGGCAAGGGAGAAGTCCTTCGTATAAAGGTAGCTGAAACCTTTCCTGATACAAAAATAATGGATATCGGCCTGCCTACAGGGGCTATCATCGGAGTTATTAAACGGGGTAAAGGCATTATCATTCCCAATGGCAGCACTGTGGTGCAGGCCCATGACCGATTAAAGATTTTCACTGTTCCTGAAAATACAGAACCAATCCAGAACATATTTTCCAGATGAAAACGAGTACATTTTCCCCTGCACTTGGGCTTATCCTCATTGGTTTTGGGGTGATAACACTGGTGCCGGTGATAGTAGCACTGCTTGATCACGACTACCCTTCTATTCTGCCTTTTTGTGTAGCTTCTTTGGTCAGCATCGCGCTTGGTCTTTTTGGCCAAAGGAAAAGTAATAACCGCCGGGATCTTGACCGGATCAAACGTTCGGAAGTGTTGTTTCTGGTTACCCTGACCTGGTTAAGTACCGCAGCAGTCGCTGCCATTCCCTATCTTTTTTATGGGTTAAACCCGCTTGACGCCTACTTTGAATCGATTTCCGGAATAACAACCACCGGCGCAACCATCCTTCAAGATTTTTCACTCTACCCCAAGGCGTTCTTCTTCTGGCGAAGTCTGACTCAATGGCTTGGCGGGATGGGGATAATTGTCTTGTTTGTGGCGATCCTGCCTCAGTTTGCAGTTGCCGGAAGGCAAATATTTTTTGCTGAGGCACCGGGGCCAACCGAAGAAAAAATAACCCCGCGCATTGCCCATACAGCCAAGGCTCTCTGGTTGGTGTATGTTTTTTTAACCATGTTCGAGATCGCGTTGCTCGACTTTACGGGTATGCCGATCTTTGATGCTGTCTGCAACGGATTGACCACCATGGCAGCAGGTGGATTCTCCCCCCATCCACTTTCGATTATGGGTTACGAGAACAGTACTGCAACGTGGATTATCTCCGCCTTCATGTTCCTTGCCGGCAGCAACTTTGCCCTCCAATATCGATTCATTGTCCAGCTGAAGCCGCAATCGCTGTTCAAAAGTGAGGAGTTCCGACTTTACGCCACCATTATTCTGCTACTTTCCATATCCCTTACAGGCATTTTATTCTTTGCCCAGCACATACCGGTTGCCGATAGCATCAGGGACAGTGTTTTTCAGATCATCTCGATCATTACCACCACCGGCTTTTCGTCGGCTGATTTTGCCCTATGGCTAGTTCCAGCCCAGGCACTCCTGTTAATAGTCATGTTTGCCGGTGGATGTGCGGGATCTGCCGGCGGCGGAATAAAAATAGTCCGCATCCTTTTTATGGGAAAATACCTCTGGCGAGAAATCGTCCAGGCTCTGCACCCAAAGGCGATTATCCCTATTAAAATAGATAAAAAATCAGTACCCAATACCATTCAGCATCAAATGCTGAGTTTTCTTCTTTTTTATATTCTCCTGCTCGCTATTTCCGCGATTATGGTCACAATGATAGAAGGGAACCTTGCCATTGGTTTTGTCGGAGCAGCTGCGACCATAGGCAATATTGGCCCGGGTTTTGGTGAGATTGGCCCAATGGGGACTTTTGGCAGCCTGGCAATACCAAGTAAAATCATTTTTATTGTGAATATGGTTGCCGGAAGACTTGAGCTTATTCCTTTTCTGGTTATGCTCCACCCGGACTTCTGGAAAGAATAACCCCGTGCATTACATGACCTCGGCTATACGACTATAAAACATAGAGAAATGTGCACTCAGAAAGGTGCGAAGGAAAAACAGGGAAAAACCTAAAAGCTCTGCACAAAACCACTCTTACAACCTATTTTTTTTTACGGATCTACCAGAGGAAGGTCACCATAAGCAACTGAGGATATCGAATAGGTATGTATATCTCACAGAAATCCCCTTTTTCGTGGGCCCTCCCTGAAAAAAAGAGGAACCAGGAAGATCAATTCTGCCTTGCCACATCCACCATTACAGACAGCTTATGCACACCTCCCCCCATGACAACCCCCTTTACAGGTGCGACATCACCGTAGTCTCGACCCCATGCGACGGTGACATAGGTTTCGTTTGCAAACAGATTATTTGTGGGGTCAAGATCAACCCACCCATGGTCTGGAACAAACAGTGAAATCCAGGCATGGGAGGCATCTGCCCCAACCAATTTTGGTTTACCCGGCGGCGGAATTGTTTCCAGATAACCGCTAACGTATCTTGCCGCGAGCCCGAGCGTCCGCAAGCAACTGATTGCAACGTGGGCAAAATCCTGACAAACACCTTTTCGACTTGCCAACGCCTGTTCAACAGTTGTTTCAACGTTGCTTGCTGTCTTATCGTATGAAAATTCCGTGTATATTCTGCGAACCAAATCACTTGCACCGGCAAGTACCGGCATACCAGGTGGAAATGACGAAGTAATATATACTAAAGAGGAATGACCTAGGGTTATCAGTGGACTTTCAAACGTAAACTGATACGCCTCGAGTTCATCATACTCTTTATGATCAATAAGTCGCTGAACCACAGCTTCCCACGGTTGGGTACTATTAGGCTCGGGTACGTACGGCTTTCCGGTCTCTACAAGGCTTGTTGCTGAAACAGTAAGTTCACAGTGAGGGTGGTGAACCATAAAAACATGCGCACTATTTCCGAAATAATCGGTCCTGCTGTGAAGATACTGTGGTACAGGGTCTATCTGTAAACTACTCTCAAGCACTTCTTGCGTTGCTGTTTTACGGGGAAATAAAAACAGTTCATTTTGTGAAAGAGAGGCCGGGGCCGAATATTTATAACCGGTATTATGGGTAACGCGGTATTTCATACTGAGCGATCACTTGAAAGGATAGAATAATGAGGAGTTGCCGGCACTCGAGTTAAATAATGTATGGTTACTTCCTGGGCAAATTCTTTCAGTTGCGATTCCATCTTTGTTAAAAAGACGCTCAAATATTGCATCGACGGATTATTCTCTCCACAGCGTATCCCTGTCAAGTCGAGTAGGCGGACCTCTGTAAGCATTTCCAGGGCTATACGTTCTTCTTTGCTGGAAAATCTCCTTTCATCCTGTCGCGGTAAAGTTTCCACATGCGTGGCAAGTTGACTGAATTGAAAAGCAACTGACTTGGGGTTGGACTCATCGGACAGTAAGAGATCGAGTACAGGAGCCAATTGAAAGGAGGAGCGATAACGCCCCCTATATGTCATGAGACTTTCGGAAACCTCAAGCAATGCCTGAAGTGTATTACGGGAATTAGCGCAAACCAGAGGAAGACTGACGCGGATCAATGCCGCCTGATTCATCGCCCGCTCCACCCGGCGCCCCATATCCATGAACGCCCACCCCATACCCCGGGTCATACTTTCCATGGCCAGGCCGCTAAAAGCACTCAAAGTGAACAATGTCTGGTCTAAGGTTTCCAGGGGGTCATGTTCAGGGGAATCCTTGAAATCTTCTAATCGGTTAATGACCCGGGTGGTATCCACAGAAAGCCGGTCACGGACATTTCGAGTCGTCTGCTGTACCCGCTGGAGGAGATTGATAACGCTCTCGGTACTCTCTTTCCGGTAGAGCGCGTTGCGCAGTTGCTGGAACAGCCCGGTGAATGATATTTTTTTGCTGCCATCAGTCACAGTAGGCAGCGAAATAACCTGCTTTGCCTGCAAGATGGTCAGTAGAAATTGCAACTCCGGGATATCCTCCGGCCGATCCTCCCCGGAAAGACGCTGGTAGATTGCCCGTAAAAGACGTATCATTCCCTCGGCACGCTCAAGGTAACGGCCCAGCCAGAGTAAATTGTCAGCAACCCTGTTTGGAAGATCGCTGGATCGTTTAAAAGCAGGAATGGTGGTCAGGCCATCCATCATGGTGAAAAGTTCCACCGGTTCGTCTGAAAGTACCCATATATCCTTACTCTGTTGCTGTTTCGGGAGGCCGGTCGCCAGCGTTTTTTTATCAGTAGACGTAATCGCCAATCCACCCGGCATGACGGCATATCCCTTTTGGGTGGCGCAAACAAAGACTCTCAGGACATTGTAACAACCGGTAACGCCACCGCTCCCCCAAGCCGGAGCCTGAGACGGCAAAATAGGACTGGAGGCCATATATCTAGCCGGAAAGGACGTAATAGCTTCCAAGATATCCGGCGTTTTTTCACAAACACCATTCTGATCCATGGCAGAGCAGATGCGTAGTTTGCTCAAGTTATTGACCACATGATTCAATCCTTGGCTATTCCCGCACCACCAACCAGGATGATTTGGCAAAAGGAGATCTTCCCCGAGCATTTCTCGACAAAGATGAGGAAGCAAGGTTTTCAAAGCAGGTGTATCTACAAATCCGCTCCCAACAGGATTAACCACCTCAATATTCTGGGCACGGCAAGCCTGGATAAGTCCTGCCACCCCGCCAATGGCCTTCTGTTTTAGTGCAAAAGGATCACTGCTATGGTCATCAATCTGCCGAAATATTGCCTCCACAGGCTCGAGCCCTGCAATTTTCTTAAGAAAAACCTTACCATTTCGAACAGTTAAATCCTGCCCTTCTACCAGTGGATATCCTAAGTAACGAGAGAGCAAGGCATGTTCGAAATACAAATCACTGTCCGGGCCCGGTGAAAACAAAACGATTCCCGGATCATCCTTACTCAGAGCAGCCCGCTGAATCAAAGCTTGATGGTAAGCATGAAAAAACGGAGCCAGTCTACGTATCTGGTTTTTGTGATAAAGCTCTGAAAAAAGGCGCGATATGACGATTCTGTTTTCCAGCGCATAGCCAAGGCCCGCCGGATTGGCTCCATAATCTCGTAGAACTCTAAATTGTCCCTGGGGATCTCTGTATAAATCGGCAGCATAGAAGGTGAGATAGCGATCGCCGGCAGGCCTGATACCATGGCAGGAATGGAGAAAATTTGGATTTGAAAAATAGAATTCCGCATCTATTTTTCTTTGTTTTAACAGTTCCTGCGGACCGTAGGTGTCTGCCAGAATTTTTTCCAGCAAACCGGCACGCTGTTTCAACCCACCCTCAATGCCGCTCCATTCCTGCGCAGAAATGGGGAACGGGATTATATCAAGAGCCCAAGCCGTTGTCTGTTCGGTCAGGTCATCAAAAGGATTTATGGTAGCCCCATCTTCATGGCGCATACGCTTTCCCCTTTCATGATCTGATTCCAGCATAGCTTTTCCTCTTGCCTCAAAGGCTTGTATGAGAAGTTGCCAATGGGGTCGCAGAGTAGCTGCGGAAGAAAACGGCTCACAATAGCTACCTGACGGACAAGAAATCCTATCAAAAAGGGAAGAGGTCGCGTCGGTTAAAACGGAGGAAATGCGAGAAGCTTTGTCGGTCATAAAATCACTTGCTACGTCCTGGATTAAGGCAAAGCCTTGTTTGACTTTGCCTCAGCTTATCTAATCCTTTCAAGTCCGCAAATCAAGTGTATACGGCAGATAGTCATTTGTTTCTACCGAGGGAATCGGGATCTGCTCACCCGGCGTATGCCCGCCGGGAATAAAGCGTGAATTGCGCCGTCCTTCAGCCTCGTATGAATTGACAGGAAATATGTCATAACTGCGACCGCCTGGATGGCCCACATGGTATGTACAGCCGCCGACAGCACGATTCGACCAGGTGTCGAACAGATCTATTGAAAGCGGTGCATGGATACCTATTGTCGGATGCAGGCAAGACGGTGGCTGCCAGGCCCGATAACGAACCCCTCCTACAAAAACGCCTCCCTCCAATGTCGGCTTCATCGGAATCCTTCTTCCGTTACAGATAAGAATGTATCGTTCACCCGTCATTCCGGAGACCTTTACCTGCAACCTTTCCACTGACGAGTCAACGTAGCGGGCAGTTCCTCCGCCGCCGGCTTCCTCGCCTAACACATGCCAGGGTTCGAGAGCCTGCCGTAGCTCGATCTCTATTCCCTGATAGGTAACCCTGCCATAGATGGGGAAGCGAAACTCGAAATGGGGATGAAAAAAATCCATGGACACAGGATAGCCTGCATCACATAAAATATCCAAGACGTCGGTGAAATCATCTCGTACCAGTTGGGGCAACATAAAGCGATCATGAAGACGAGTGCCCCAACGGACCAGTTTTTCCCTATACGGTTTTTGCCAAAACCAACTAACAAAAATACGGAGAAGCAACTGTTGAGCGAGGCTCATGCGCGCATGGGGCGGCATTTCGAAAGCTCGAAATTCAAGGAGACCAAGACGTCCGCCGGCACTATCCGGAGAATAGAGTTTATCGATACAGAATTCTGCACGATGGGTATTGCCGGAGACGTCTACAAGCAAATTGCGATAGAGCCTGTCTACGAGCCATGGTGGGCAGGGGTATTCTCCGCTTGTCTGCCGATCCTGTTCAGCAAAGGCAATTTCCAGTTCATAGAGGCTATCATGCCGTGCTTCGTCAATACGAGGCTGCTGACTGGTAGGTCCCATGAAGAGACCTGAAAAAAGGTACGACAAAGAGGGATGATTATTCCAGAAAGTGATAAAACTACGGAGCAGGTCGGGACGTCTTAAAAAAGGGCTGTCTGCCGGGGTAGCTCCGCCGATAACAATATGATTGCCGCCGCCGGTGCCGGTGTAACGACCGTCCACCATAAATTTTTCCGTGCCGAGTCGGGACTCTCTTGCCAATTCATACAGCCTGGTCGTACAGTCCACCATCTCCCGCCAGCTGTGCATCGGTTGTATGTTGACCTCTATGACCCCGGGATCCGGGGTTACTTTCAAGCTCTCCAGGCGATGGTCGCCAGGCGGAGCATACCCTTCAATAACTACTGGGAGTTTTGTTATTTTCGCAGCTTTTTCTATACATGCAATTAACTCTAAATAGCCTTCCAGAGAGTTGATGGGTGGTATAAAAAGGTAGATTTTCCCTTCACGTGGCTGTACGCAAAGCGCCGTACGAACCAGCCATGCGGCGGATTCTCCGACCACTGGTTCAGGATCATCGATGGGACCTGGTTGAGACCGATCAGCATCACCTGCTGTTTTTTTGGCAGCCCGTTTCAAGGCGGCCTTCTGCGCCTTCCTATCGGGCAACGGCTCTTTCTCTGCCATGGGATCGACCTCATGATCAGGCTCCAGGTCTTCATCTGCGACCCAGGGCAGAGAATCGAGCGGCAACCGCAAACCGGCCGGAGAATCCCCAGGCAAGAGATACATATGCTCACTTTTAAACGTCCAGGGGCCGCTTTTCCATGATCCATACTGCAACGGCAGGACATAGCCGACAACGGCTCCCAATCCGCGCCGAAAAGCACGCACCAGTCGCCGTCGCTCTTCAGGATCGTCAAGTTTTGGATCAGTCGGGGTAACATTAACAGGAAGTTGCTGCTCCTTTAAGAGGTAATGGGCGATATCCTCATAACTTTCCCTGATATACTCACTTTTTACCCCGAGAATTTTCGTAAGTTTTTTAATGAATTTTTCCGCTTCAGCAATGCCGAACCCGTAATCTACGGAAACGTCTGCCAGCCATTTGGGATCTTTCCAGATAGGTGTCCCGTCTTTTCGCCAGTAACAGCCCAGCGCCCATCTGGGAAGAGATTCGCCCGGGTACCATTTTCCCTGGCCATAATGCAGAAAGCCTCCCGGAGCCCATTCTTTCCAGAGCTTTTTCAGAAGAATTTCTGAAAGTACCAGCTTTTCCTCCCCCAGTGCTTCGGTATTCCACTGCGCTCCTTCCATATCATCGATT
>NZ_CAXXRO010000004.1:2705000-2710335 GCF_963675105.2 Desulfogranum marinum | reverse complement strand
GAGCTGTTACGCTTTCTTTAAAGGATTGCTGCTTCTAAGCCAACCTCCTGGTTGTCTGAGCAATTTCACCTCCTTTTCCACTTAGCATGGTTTAGGGACCTTAGCTGACGATCTGGGTTGTTTCCCTCTCGACCACGGAACTTATCTCCCGCAGACTGACTCCCGCGATGGAACTTGACGGCATTCGGAGTTTGCATGGAGTTGGTAATCCGGTGGGACCCCTAGTCCAAGCAGTGCTCTACCTCCGTCAGTCATTTCGCGAGGCTATACCTAAATATATTTCGGAGAAAACCAGCTATCACCGAGTTTGATTAGCCTTTCACTCCTATCCACACCTCATCCAAGCAGTTTTCAACCTACAATGGTTCGGGCCTCCAGTCGATGTTACTCGACCTTCACCCTGGACATGGATAGATCACCCGGCTTCGGGTCTACCCCATGCAACTCGACGCCCTCTTAAGACTCGCTTTCGCTGCGGCTACACCTAACGGCTTAACCTCGCTGCATAGGATAACTCGTTGACTCATTATGCAAAAGGCACGCTGTCACCCAAATAAATTTGAGCTCCAACTGCTTGTAAGCTGACGGTTTCAGTTTCTATTTCACTCCCCTCCCGGGGTTCTTTTCACCTTTCCCTCACGGTACTGGTTCACTATCGGTCACTAGGGAGTATTTAGCCTTGGAAGATGGTCCTCCCAGATTCCCACAAGGTTTCACGTGTCTCGTGGTACTCGGGGACACCCTAGGGTGAATCAAGATTTCGCGTACCGGACTATCACCGTCTATGGTCGGCCTTTCCATACCATTCCGCTATCTCTCATCAATCCCACATCGGGGCCCCACAACCCCTACAAGCAAGCTCATAGGTTTGGGCTAATCCGCGTTCGCTCGCCGCTACTGACGGAATCTCGTTTGATTTCTATTCCTAAGGGTACTGAGATGTTTCACTTCCCCTCGTTCGCTTTTATTACCTATGTATTCAGTAATAAATGATAGAGTTTGAACTCTACCGGGTTGCCCCATTCGGAAATCTCCGGGTCAAAGCCTGTTAGCAGCTCACCGAAGCTTATCGCAGCTTTCCACGTCCTTCATCGCCTCCTAGTGCCAAGGCATCCGCCGTCAGCCCTTAGTAGCTTAACCATAAGTCTTTTGTAAACTAAGTTATAACTCTAAACGCTATTTTTGTAGTACTCCCTCTCCTGCATGCTTATTCTCACACTGACCTGACGGCCCTCGGTGAACATACAAAAAAGGGTCTACGATTTAGATACCCTGCTATTCAATTGTCAAAGATCAATAAACTTCTAAAAGGCTTTCATGCACACCGCCTTCGGCCCTTTCCTGTTGTACGCATAGTAAACTATGGCGAACAACACGAAATGCCCAAATCCGGCGCACCTGAAAACTTTTATTGTATATTAAAAGCTTAAAGTTAGGTATTCATTGCAAAGCAACGAATACCTAACCTTATTCTTTTAAATGGTGGAGGTGAACGGGTTCGAACCGATGACCTCCTGCGTGCAAGGCAGGCGCTCTCCCAGCTGAGCTACACCCCCGTTTTAAACACTACTACAGCCCCATCTTTGTTTGTTGTTCTCAGCCCGCATAGCATACCTATAGCGATCTGAGAACAACAAACAAACCTGAAGCACGTAGAAGCGTTTAAATACGCTCTCCGCTAACTCCAGAAAGGGGAGTAAAACCTGGATCAACTCAACCTGGTGGGCCTAGGTGGACTTGAACCACCGACCTCACGCTTATCAGGCGTGCGCTCTAACCAAGCTGAGCTATAGGCCCATGACCTTGATCTCTCAAAACTGAACAGTAAAACAAGCGGGGTTGATCCCTTTGCAGTCTAAGCTGCATATCCTTATAAAGGAGGTGATCCAGCCCCAGGTTCCCCTAGGGCTACCTTGTTACGACTTCACCCCAGTTACCAGCCATACCTTGGCAGCCTCCATCCCGAAGGTTTGGTCAACTGCTTCTGGTACAACCGACTCCCGTGGTGTGACGGGCGGTGTGTACAAGGCCCGGGAACGTATTCACCGTGGCATGCTGATCCACGATTACTAGCGATTCCGACTTCATGGAGTCGAGTTGCAGACTCCAATCCGGACTGAGACCGGCTTTACGGGATTCGCTTCAGGTCGCCCTGTCGCTGCCCTTTGTACCGGCCATTGTAGTACGTGTGTAGCCCTGGTCATAAAGGCCATGAGGACTTGACGTCATCCCCACCTTCCTCCGGTTTGACACCGGCAGTCCCTTTAGAGTGCTCAGCCGAACTGCTAGCAACTAAAGGCAAGGGTTGCGCTCGTTGCGGGACTTAACCCAACATCTCACGACACGAGCTGACGACAGCCATGCAGCACCTGTCACCAAGTTCTCCGAAAAGCACTCTTCTATTTCTAGAAGATTCTTGGGATGTCAAGACCAGGTAAGGTTCTTCGCGTTGCATCGAATTAAACCACATACTCCACCGCTTGTGCGGGCCCCCGTCAATTTCTTTGAGTTTTAATCTTGCGACCGTACTCCCCAGGCGGTCAACTTAATGCGTTAGCTGCGGCACAGAGGGGATCAACACCCCCTACACCTAGTTGACATCGTTTACGGCGTGGACTACCAGGGTATCTAATCCTGTTTGCTCCCCACGCTTTCGCACCTCAGCGTCAGTATTCAGCCAGAAAGTCGCCTTCGCCACTGGTATTCCTCCTGATATCTACGAATTTCACCTCTACACCAGGAATTCCACTTTCCCCTCTGATACTCAAGCCTAATAGTTTCAAATGCACTTCCACGGTTAAGCCGTGGGCTTTCACATCTGACTTATCAGGCCGCCTGCGTGCCCTTTACGCCCAGTAATTCCGAACAACGCTTGCACCCTCCGTATTACCGCGGCTGCTGGCACGGAGTTAGCCGGTGCTTCCTTTAAAGGTACCGTCAAACATAAAAAGTATTAATCATTATGCATTTCTTCCCTTTTGACAGAGCTTTACGACCCGAAAGCCTTCCTCACTCACGCGGCGTCGCTGCGTCAGGGTTGCCCCCATTGCGCAATATTCCTCACTGCTGCCTCCCGTAGGAGTCTGGCCCGTGTTTCAGTGCCAGTGTGACGGATCATCCTCTCAGACCCGCTAACCATCGATGCCTTGGTAGGCTCTTACCCCACCAACTAGCTAATGGTACGCAGACCCCTCCTCATGCAGTAGCTTAAATCAGAGGCCACCTTTTCTTATTACGCTTATGAAAAACAAGAACATCCGGTATTAGTCCACCTTTCGGTGGGGTATCCCAGACATAAGGACAGGTTATCTACGCGTTACTCACCCGTGCGCCACTCTACTAGAATTCCGAAGAATCCGTTCGCGTTCGACTTGCATGTGTTAAGCACGCCGCCAGCGTTCGTTCTGAGCCAGAATCAAACTCTCCAGTTTATATCCTAGCCACAATCACTTACGATTGGACTTACTTACTTCAAAAAAACCAAAATCAATTGGCCCGCTTGTTTACTGTTCAGTTGTCAAAGATCAAAGCCATTGTACATGGCCTCGGTATAACAGAAGTTATACTTTATGTACTGCGTAAGCTCTTGTCAAAACAAGAACATGTTGCTCAATAATGTTGGTCAAGCAACGGAGCGACAATCTACTGTAACTCCGCCGTGCCGTCAACCTTTTTTTTTACTGTTGTTAAAAGTAACTTTCAACAATTAAAAAGGTGTGATCGTTGATCACTGCCAACGACCTTCAGCATGCTGCCTGGCGATTGTATTCGTCAAGCAACGGAGCGGCAAACTACCTTACCGCGCTCTTGAAGTCAACCTCTTTTTTCCGGCTGTTTAAAATTTGTTTCAGCAGCCAACAGGTTGGAATTATTAAACAACTAACAATCCACTTCAAGCTGTGCCGTCCATGTTTCGTCAGGCACGGGGCGGGAAACTACTCGATCATCAATCGGTCGTCAATAACTATTTTTGCGATCAGTTGCTTTTTTCTCAATACACATGCAAACCTTAGAGACCATCATTGAGGAATACAAAAACAGTTGACCTATAACCACCTGAAACTTAATACATTATCAGGTACCTTGCCAAATGCCATATCGGAAACACCCTATTCCACCTTCTCTGCACACAGTAAGTAAAACTTTTAGTATTTGCTATTCTCAGGTCAAACACATTCTCTGAAATTTATTTTTGGCCTTCGTCTATTAGCTATTTTTTTATGAATTATACTTTCTTTTCCGTCATCTTTTCATGCAATTTACTGGAAAGGATACCTGATTTTTTCACTTTGATCGTAAATCCTTCCTCCAAAAAAAACGTGCATGAGTGGCGCAGTAATATTGTTAGATACTATCAATAAATTTGAACTACCCATGCAACGCCTATAAATTTACCTGTTTAATTATTCGTAGCCGTTGACCAGGAGCCATATTTTTTGGAAAATACAAAATATCTCAACCACCACAGTATGAATCTAATCGTTTGGTCATGCCACAACCATATAGCTGGGCAGCTTCGTAGGGTGGATAAGCGTAGCGCATCCACGCTGATTCCGATGACTATCATTGGTGGATGCGCTACGCTTATCCACCCTACGCTCTAATCGAAATATATTATCCGTAGAGGAAATTCCTTCTTTGCAGTAACTATAGCTGGCAAGGCCATCGAAAACGAACACCGTTTGTGTTCGCTTGCTGTATGGCCATACTTTTTTATGCAAAAAATCTTGATTTCTAAAGGGTAATAAATTCAGAAACAAACCAAAAGGTAAGGTAAAAGATGCAGGGAGTGGAATACTGTCTTTAGGAGTACCGCGATATTATATGTCTACTTGAATCTGCAAACAAAAAAAAATCCCCAATACACGATGAGTGTATTGGGGATTTTAAAAAGAGACGGCGACGACCTACTCTCCCACATAGTCACCCATGCAGTACCATCGGCGCTGAAGAGCTTAACTACCGTGTTCGGAATGGGAACGGGTGGAGCCTCTTCGCTATGGTCACCGAAAAATATATAAAACTGTTAACAATTTAAATAGCAGGGTAAACTTTGTTTACAAAAGGATATGGTTAAGCCGCACGGCTAATTAGTATCGGTTAGCTCCATGTATTGCTACACTTCCACACCCGACCTATCAACGTTGTAGTCTCCAACGAGCCTTTAGATGGTTATTACACCATGGGATATCTTATCTTGAAGTGGGCTTCCCGCTTAGATGCTTTCAGCGGTTATCCCTTCCGAACTTAGCTACCCAGCAATGCCTTTGGCAAAACAACTGGTACACCATTGGTTCGTCCATCCCGGTCCTCTCGTACTAGGGAAAGATCTTCT